>NZ_SMAR01000010.1 GCF_004342225.1 Martelella mediterranea
TGCCAGCGGCAATCAGGATGATAACATCACAAATGACGCGACATAGAATCTCAGACAGATTGTCGCCGGCGTCTCAGACAGATTGTCGCGCTATAGATGATACTTCCGCTGGCGACGAACCGCGTGTCAGCAGCCTAAGCCGCGCCTTTGAAACGCTTTCAATACCGCGTTCGATGATCCGGACCGATCCTGCGACCGGTGCGCAGACCGTCACGGTTCTCAACAGTGAGTTACAGCAGAGCAGGCTTGCCTATCAGCCTTCTGTCGCGCAGATCCGTGCTGCATTTTACACCACCGGCCAGCCTTCGGAGAAAACTGAGATCTACAGGTTTGATGAGCAGGCCTATCTGAACCGCGACTATCTGCGCCAGTTCGATATCAACACCTATGCGCCACAGCAGCAGGATGCTGGTGCAGGCGATCAGGTTTCCCTCTCGACACTGCCGGCAGGCACACCTTTGCCTCAGGGAGATCCGGTGGCGGCATCCTCCACCGCGACAGCGCGCAGTAGCACCTCTTCCTCGAAGTCATCCAGCGCTGGCAAGACAACATCGGGCGGAGGCGCGTCATCATCCGGGAGTTGCTGGTCCGGCCGTTCTCCCGAAGGTCTTTCGCCAGCAGCTGCTGTTCAGCAGGCCTGGTGCCTGATGGACCTTGAACGACCGATGGAAGCGGCGAAGGCATTTGAAGTGGGACTGGGATCAGGATCGTCCAAAGTGCGGGAAGAGGCCGCCTATGGCCAGAGCCTTGCCTATATGCGCATGGGGCTGAACAGCAAAGCAGCTGTATCGGCATCGCAGGCACCACTAAACCGTGAAAGGCAGCTCGACGTTCAGATCCAGTTGCTGACCAACCGGGCGCTGGCAGCCTATCAGGGCGGTCATTATAACGATGCCCTGATGCTTCTCAGTCAGCGGGATCAGCTCGCCCCCCTTGAGGCCGGTCTGATGGTGATCCGTGGATATTCCTACTACAATCTCAAACGCTATTTCGATGCGCGTCAGGTCTTTGAAGCGCTGGCAGAGATGGGAAACCGCGATGGCATGGAAGGTCTGTCACTGGTCAATCAGGCGCTTGGTCTGGAAACGCAATAAGGCTTGGCGAAGAATATGATAAAGAATGAAAAGGCCCGGTTCAGTCGGGCCTTTTCCCGTCGTGGCTGCGTTATTCGGAAACGTTTTGAATGCGGCCGTCTGTCATCGGCTGATAAGGGCTGTTTTCAGCAAGATATTCAGCAACAACATCTTCCAGATTAGGACCGAAATCATAGGCGTTCATGCCAGCTTCGGCGAAAATCGCGTAACCGTCACCGCCGCTGCGAACATAGTTGTTGGTGACAACACCGTAGACCTTGTCAGCGTCAAGCGGAACGAATTCGCCGTTCTGCATGACCTCCACGGAGACAACGCGACTGCCGGGCTCCTTGCTCGGGTCATATGTGTATTTCATACCAGCAACCTGCGGATAACGACCGGCGCCTTCATCAATTTTCGAAAGACCGTTTTCGAGCGCTGCTTTGATGCCCGAGCCTTTTATCTGGAATGTGGCCAGCGTGTTCTGGAACGGCAGGACCGTCAGTACATCGCCCATGGTGACCACACCTTCGCCGATGGAGGCGCGTACGCCACCGCCATTTTGAATGGCGACATCAATGCCCTGGTCTTTGACGCGTTCGAGCATGGCATCGGCAACGAGATTGCCCATCGAGCATTCTTCAACACGGCAGACCGTGCGGTCTCCGTTGATCTGACCGTCGGTTTCACCGACTTCGCGTTTCTTCAATTCTTCAAGCGGTGCATCCAGTTCGGCGACACGCTCTGCAAATGCTTCGTCAGGTTTGATGCTGCCATCAAGCAGGATCGGATCGCCATTGGCCGCGGTCACAACGCCATCATCGTCAAAGGTCACCGAAAGGTCACCAAGATATTTCGAGTAGGCATAAGCTGTGACGACAGGAACCGCGACACCCGAGGGGTTTGTGACCATGGTCGGGTATGGTCCGGCTGCATCCTCATCCGAATTGGAAAGCAAGGTGTGGCTGTGACCGCCGACAATCACATCGATACCGTCGACAGCGGCAGCGATTTCCTGATCGCGCTTGTAACCGACATGTGAAAGCAGGATGATTTTGTTGACGCCCTGTGCCTCAATTTCAGGAACAACCTCTTTCAGGTATTCAATCTCATCCCGGAATGAAATCGCCGCACCCGGTGAAGAGGTTTCGCCGGTATCGGTTGCCAGCACAGAAACTACGGCAACCTGCTCACCGCCGACATCGAAAACCTTGTATCCGTCGAATTTGCCATGAACGACACTGTCTTCGCTGGCGATGGTATTGCCGGAAAGGATCGGGAAATTGATCGCGTCAATGAAGTTCAGAAGCTCTTCCGGGCCATCATCGAATTCGTGATTACCGATGGCCATGGCGTCAAAGCCGATGCCGTTCATGAATTCGGCGATCGGAGCACCCTTGTACTGGGTGTAAAACAGTGAGCCCTGAAACTGATCACCCGCGTCCAGAACCAGAATATTCTCACCGGACAGCGCTTCACGTTGCTGATCAACCGCGCTTTTTACACGGGCAATGCCGCCAAAGCATTTTCCCTCGGCATCATCTTCAGCCGAGCAGGTCGAATCATAGTTGTTGATCGGCTCAATGCGTGAATGCAGATCGTTGATGTGAAGGATATTCAGATCGTATTCGGCAAACGCACTACCTGCGGAAATCGCAAGCGCCGAAGCCCCCAGAAGCACGGCTCTGGAAAAAGACATCATGTCACACTCCTCGTTTGATGACACGCGGACCTACCCGAAAGGTCCGCGCTTCAAAAGCGAGCTTAACGTGGTTTTATGAAAATGCGATAGTGGCAAATCGTCAGAAAGTTGCGATGTGTCAGTAGTTCGCGTTCATGCTGGTTGACGGGAAACCGGTATTGCTCATCGAAGATGATGAAACCGGGCTGCTCATCGTCCCTGACATCGCTGGTTGTCCGGTCATTGGCTGGCCGGATACAGGCTGGCCCGGGACCTGTTGACCGGGAACCTGCTGGCCGTTCGCATTCGCTGCATTTGCAATGGCTGCAGGTGCATCTGCCAGCGTGAAACCGTAAGGGGCTGTCGATGGCTTGTAGAGTGAGAACTTGTCACCCTGGCTCGGCGTACAATTCATCAGGTAGTCTGAGATCACCGAGCAGTTGACCCGGCTGCGGGTCTGGCGCAGCACTGAGGTCAGGTCAATTTCGACCACATTTCCGGCGACCTCTGTGTAGGATCCCGTCGCAAGGATCTGATTGGAATCGGCTGTGCGCGTTTCAAAACGCCCGGCAGAAAAGTTTGAAATAATCCCGTTCTTATCAAGCCACCGACCATCAATGGCAGAGGTCGGAACCTGTGGACGAACAGAACCGGGGTTATACTGCGGTGTGGAATAGGTGGAGCAGCCTGCCACAATGACAGCGCCAGCGACAGCGGCGATCCGGATCGTTTTCTTGTGTGCGCTCAAGCGAAACTGTTTCATTTTGTGACAAAGGCCTCATCTGCCCGGAAGGCAATCATTAAAGGGTGAACGGATTTCAACAGCCTCAGGCTATCCTAAAATCACCAAAAGAAAAATGGCGTTCTGACTGTGTTGTCGGTCGCTGATCGTTTAAGCCTGCTGCATCGCTCGTGAACAGGAGGATTTTATGACCAACAAGCCTGAAGTCAGAATTACCTATTGCAGCATGTGTAACTGGCTGATGCGTTCGGCCTGGATGGCGCAGGAGCTGCTTTCGACCTTTTCGCACGAGCTGGCCGCAGTAAAGCTTGAGCCGGGAACCGGCGGTATCTTCGAGATCCGTGTTGATGAGGTTCTGATATGGGAGCGTAAGCGTGATGGTGGATTTCCCGGACCGAAAGAACTGAAACAGCTGGTGCGCGATGTCATCGATCCTGAGCGTGATCTTGGTCATGTAGACAAATACAATCCCGAACCTGAGACAGACTGAAATTCTGTTTGTCAGCCTGGGCAGCGGCGAAGCTGTGCTTCATATACCTGCGTCATTTTCTGCGCCCGCGCCGCCGCACTCTTGGCGACAGGTCTGTTTTTCCATACGCCGCGTGAATACCCGGCGTGGCCAGAGTGATAGGCTAGGTAGAGATTGTAAGGGTCGTTCAGCGCAATACCGTTCCTGATATGGCTTTGATAATGATACCAGGCGATAAAGTAGATCGCGTCTCCGAAATCAGTGCGGGAAACACCGCGCTGCCCGGTGCGCGATTTATACTCTGACCATGTGCCATCGAGGGCCTGGGAATATCCGAGTGCGCTTGAGGCGCGCGGCCCGGGAATGAAGCCCAGAATTTTCTTGCGTGGTGGCCGCGCATGAGAATCGAATGAGGATTCGACGTAAATCGTTGCCATCAGCACCGATACAGGCACGCCATAGTCTCTGGATGCTTTTTCCGCATCCCGCCGCCAATTTTCAAACAGGCCATTGCGTTGATCGAAAATGGCACAACTATTCCCGACGTTGCTGACGGTGGACGAGCAACCCGATAAAATGGCAAGGCCGAGAATAACGGCGACTACTGACAGGCGCGAAATAGACATGCGGCATTGTCTACCGGGCGCCTGTTAAGAAAAGGTTTTTAAAAATGGTTAACGGATCGGTGTTTTTTTTAAGACTGTAAAGTGAAACCCCTTTTTTGCCGGTGTTTTTCGGTTACATTCCACCCGTGCCGCAATCGATGAACTTAGTCTTTGACAGACAGCGCATAGCGCTATAAGGGGACCGCCTAAAGAAAGCGCGAAAACTGCTGGCGGATTAGCGCGTGCCAGCCTTTAATCCGGAATTTATGAGGGACTGAACGTGGCTAAAGCGGAATTGGGAACGAAAAGAACCTGCCCAGACACGGGCAAGAAATTTTATGACCTCAACAAGGATCCGGTGGTCTCTCCCTATTCGGGCAATTCCTGGCCGCTGTCCTATTTTGAGGATACGGCTTCGATGGCCGTGGTCGAGGAAGAAGAAGAAAACGACGTCGCCGAAGTCGATACGGAGAACTCGGATGTCGAAATGGTTTCTCTGGAAGAATCCGATGACGACAGCCCATCCGATAATATCCCGAGCGTCGATGGCGACGAAGACGACGAAGTCGAAATTTCAGACGATGACGACGATACCTTCCTCGAAACTGACGACGATGATGACGATGACGTTTCCGGTATCATCGGTGTTTCCGACGAAGACGAAGACAACTAAGTTCAGTATTTCCTGAACGTCTGATTTCCAGGAAAAGCCGCTGGCCAGCGATGGTCCGGCGGCTTTTTGTATGAGATGCGGCCGGGAGGTTTATGAAGACGCCTTTTTAACCGCGGCAGCAAGGCCGGCCTTGGGGCTCGTATATGGAGCGGGACCGTGCTTCACACGCTCTGCTGCGCCTGTCATGGAAGCCTGGGCCAGCGCGACAGCATCGGCCCCATCGCGGTAAGCCTGATCGGCGGCCTCGGAAATCATATGAAGGTATCCATCGCTGTCATCCGCCTTGAGCTTTTCCCAGGCACCTGGAACCAGCACCATCTGAAACTGTCCGCCATGTGCATTGGCTACTTTTGAGAAGAGCGCTTCGGTCGGTTCCATCGTGGTTTGCGCGGCACACAGCACGGTTAGTTTCCTGTCCGCTGCCAGCGCCGCTTCAGCAAGCGCTTCATCAACCCTTAGAACCGGCGCATCGGGAAAATCCTCAACAGCGGGACCGATTGAAGAACATGTCAGCAGCACGGCATCCGCCTCTTCGAGATGCTGGCGAAGCTCTCTTGCGACTTCTTCACGCAGTTGTGGTGTCAGCCATCCCTGTTCTTCTGTGGCCGCCAGCAGGTCCTGACGCAGATGGTGAGACAACGTCTTCGGCGGCAGGCCAAGCCCTTCGGCGGCCCTCTCGAAAATGTCGATATTGCCTTTGGCTGTGTGGACACAGGCGATGTGCATGGTGTGTTACCTCTTGTTCTAATCGTTTTGCAGCGCAGGTTGCTTTGTTCGCGGCCATAACCTTCCAATGCTGCAAAGTCATGAATCGTTTCATTTCCGACAGAACTTTCGGGTCACATGCCACGGACTGCGGGGAGGGGGCCTTAACGGCTGCGGTTCGGGCGTTTTCTTCGGCTGTTTCCAATGGCGCACAAGTGATTGCAGGCAACCAATGGAGGCTTTTGCGATTTGCTGGGCATTTTTTTATTTCTGGCGCTTTTTGGGGCTTGCATCTGTCATGAAACCTCAGTATCAAGCCGCCACCCGACGCGATCAAGCGTTATCACGAACCTGATTTTCCAGACGGGTTCGAATGTTGATGGGGCTATAGCTCAGCTGGGAGAGCGCCTGCATGGCATGCAGGAGGTCAGCGGTTCGATCCCGCTTAGCTCCACCAAATTCTCGAAAATTATCTCGATCAATCAGTCAAGCAAATCGCGTTTACCATGTTAGCGTGGGTATGCTGATATTGGCGGTGGCTTTCAACCTTCATCCGGGGACCAGTATTTTGGACATGGCCGGAAGCCGGGTTTTGCTGACGGTCGGAGGCATCCTGCTTGCCGTGCTGATGCTGCTGCTCCTTCCGAGGAAACAGTCCTCATAATGCCGCTGGCTGGCATGCCGCCTCCGCGAACAGAGGCGGTTGGGTTTAAAGCTTCAAAACCGTGTGATTTGCGCCCCGTCACCCGTCTCATCAATGGTTTCAATCGTTGTTGACGGTTGTTGATCTTGCGCCAGCCGGTCAGGCTGTGATGAAATATCCGGCATGCTGCGTGATCGGGCCTGCGGCGCTGGCGAAAGCCTTAAGCTTGCGCCAAAGATATCCTGTGCAGCGGGAGCGGACTGCCGCCGGGAAGCAACGGGTCTCAGCGAAGTCGGTGCTTGCGGGTTTTCAGAAGCATCCCGTGAGCGTGCCGGCAAAGCGCCAAGCTCGATATCGCCGTTTTGAATGGCAGCCTGGTTTGCTTCATCAATCGCATCCTGCCGCGGCGTCCATATGTCGATGATCGCTCGGCCCGGGTTCTCAGCAGTCGCGTTTTGGATTGCGCTGCGAGGCTGGCTGTAACTGGGGCCGACCCCAAAGTTCACACGCGGATACCATGTTGCAGCCGCTGCGCCGTTCAGCGGTGAGCCATTGCAGTCCACGACGCCAACCGTTGGCAGGTTGTTCCAGAAATCAATTCTGTCGGGTAAGGCAACAAAGGCCTTAGCCTTGTTGGGCCATTTCGAGGCTACCAGATACTGACTGTGGCTAAAAGCAAGGCGCGCAGCTTCCGCGAAGCCAAAACGTGTCGCCAGTCCGGAAGTGCTGCCAAAGGGATTATCACCTGTTGCAAGAGCTGCTGATGCGCCAGCAATGCTGCCGAAAAGGCCTGAAGCGAGATGAATTCCGCATGCCTGCACCCAGCCAGGATTATCCTGCATGTTCCAGGATACTGTCATGCCGGCCTCTGATCCAAGCGTGCCTTGAATGGGACCGCCCGGAAGCGGAGGACGAGCGTTGCCTTCGGTTGCAGAGGTTGTCGTTTCGCTTTCAGGGGGCGGAAGATTTGTATATGGCAGCGCCATTTCACCACGGACCAGAACCTCCTGTACATATTGGAAGTTGCTGAAGTGTTTCTGCTGGCCCCGCATTTTCAGATCAAAGCGGAATCCCATCTGGTCAACCATCAGTCCGCCGGCCTTGACGTGATCAGCAATGGCGCCGCCCAAACCTGCTTCATCGTGAAGAAGAAACAGTGTCGCAGTCAGTGATGTGCTTCCATCGCTGTGTCGGGTCAGTGCGGGCGAGAACTGCAGCTGAACGCCGATTTTATTGTAAGCCGACAATGTCCCGATGCCATTGCCTGATGACGGAGTCCATGCAAGCTGGTTGATATTGAGACCATGGCTACGAAAGCGCTCGTTGACCAGGCTCAACACCGGGTTGTCCGGCCATTGCCTTTCAACCGCGCTGAGAACCTGGTTAAGGACACTTGCTTCGACCTGCTGCGTAAAATCGCGCCGCTCGTTCAAAATGCCGTCCTGCTGAAGCTGCCGGACTGTCTCGACGGGAAGGTCTGCAATGTTCATGGCCGGCTGTGAGAAAGACCTTTGAATGTTGCCGGTCTCCGCTCTGGCAGAAGAAGGGCTGGCGGCCATAGAGCCTGATCGCACCCTTAGAATATCTGAAATTCGTTCGGCCGAGGTGTCATTCGCGCCCTCTGGTTCGCGTTGATGTGGCACATCACCTCTGGTGGGTGATGTCTGCCTTGCCCTGTTCCCTAAGGATATGACTGTGCTTACCTGCGGGGGCGTATTGCTGGTATGAGAAGCTCCAACGGACGTTAGTTCAGGCAAGTTTCTATCCTCCGGCACATTTCGCTGATGCCTGAGGATAGGATTTTAAACCGCAATAACGAATTCGGATAAGGCGATACCATGCGGGCCGGAATGCCTGATGGATCGAGCCTCAGATGGTCTGCTTTCTGGCAGGCCTCGGGAGCGGACTGTCAGTGTGAGAAAACCCCTTTCAGCCCGCAACGGCAAACGTCAAACGATGTGTGCCGGATGAAAGGTGCATAACCGCATCGGCAACCGGTTCGCCGTCGTGCCGGAGTGCGGTTACGTTTTCAGGCATCGTGACAGTTGCCGAAACGCCGGGCGGAATTGTTATCGACCACTGGCCTGTGCTGCCATCAAACTGCCACTGGCTTTCAATGGTGCCGGTGCGCGCATGATACCGGGCCTTCACATGACCTATTCGTTTGTCAAAAACCGGTTTCATGGTGAGGTGGCGATAGCCCGGACCAATCTCGCACCAGTCAATGCCCGCCAGTCGCGACCAGATCCACTCGCCGACGGAGCCATAGGCATAGTGGTTGAATGAATTCATGTTCGGGCTTTGAAAACCGTCTTCGGGCGTCCAGCCATCCCAGCGTTCCCAGATGGTTGTGGCGCCATGGCGGATTGAAAAGCCCCATGACGGATAGCTTTCCTTCAGCAGCAGATCGACCGCCTTTTCAGCGCTGATATGGTTGGCAACCACAGGGCAGACATGGCGGACTCCGAGAAAACCGGTCTGCAGGTGCCAGCCGGCATTTTCGAAGAGGTTTTCAAGGTGCTGTGCAGCAGCCGGGCGTATATCCTCGGGCAAAATCTCAAAATCGAGCGCCAGCAGATAGGCCGTTTGCGTGTTGCTTGAAAGTCTTCCCATGCCGTCACAGAACTCTTCGCAGAAGGCGTTTCTGAGCCGTTTGGACAAGACTTCCCAGCGCGCGGATGTTCGCCCGATCGCGCCCGCGATTTTTGCCATCAGATCGGAGATGTAGATCCAGTAGGCAGAGGCAACCAGAAAGGGATCGGTTTTCGGCCCGACATTCAGCCAGTCGCCGTAATTGTTGTTATTGCGGTTGCGGCGAATGCCATCCGGATTGGCCTCCTCGATATAATCCATCCAGGCGACCAGATGTTCATAGGCGCGCGACAGAAACTGATGGTCGCCATAGCGCAGATAGTGTTGCCACGCCATGATGATCGGTCCATCGCCCCAGCCAGGCGCGCCGGGCTGCGGGGTCAGACGATATGGATTGAGCGGCTTGGTCGGGGCCACGTCCGGAAACGCGCCTTGCGGTGCCTGACCGTCGATCAGATCTTCCATCCACTTATTGAGGAATGCCTCGACATCCATGTTGTAACCGGCTGTGCGCCAGAAAACCTGTGCGTCCGCGGTCCAGCCATAACGCTCATCCCGTTGCGGGCAGTCGGTCGGGACAGAAAGAAAGTTGCCGCGCTGCCCCCAGACGATATTGGACAGAAGCTGATTGACAAGCGCATTCCCGGTTTCGATTTTGCCTGTCGCCGGCGTGTCTGTCTGAATTGCGATGGCGCAAAGCTTCGGTTCAGCGGAGATCGCACCTTCAATCGTCAGGCTGGCATATTGAAAACCGCGAAAGGTGAAGCGTGGTTTGAATGTTTCCTCGCCTTCACCTTTCGCGATGTAGATATCTTCGTTGACCGCATAGCGCATGTTGTCGAGGTAGAGCGCGCCGTCATCGGTCAGGCGTTCGGCAAAACGCAGCCGGAAAACCGTTCCGGCTTCGGCCTGAACACGCAGCTTTGCATAACCGGCGAGGTTCTGCGAAAAATCATAAATGCGCGCACCGTCCTTTTCGTGCAGGAAACGGCCATCAAAGCGTGCGACTTCACGGGCGGGCTGAACGCGCTGGGCATCGAGGTGCGGGGCTGCCGGATCAGGTGTGAAGACTTCAACCGGCTGCCAGTTTGAGGCATCGAAGCCGGGCTTGTCCCATCCGGCGATCTCAAGGCGTGCATCATAGGCCTCACCGGCGAGAAAGTCGCTGTAGAGGATAGGCCCTTGCGCTGTCTGCCATTGTTCATCCGTGACGACCGTCTCCCGCCGTCCATCGGCATATTCCAGGCTTAGCTGACAGAGAAAGGACGGACGACCGCCATAATGATTGCCGGCGCGGCGTTGGTTGTGGCCGATCCGGCCGGAATACCATCCTTCGCCCAGGATGGCGCCAATCACGTTCTCGCCCTCCTGAAAGCTATCGGTGATATCGAAGCTTTGGTATTCGGCGCGCTGGTGGTAGTCGGTCCAGCCCGGTGCCATCACGTAATCGCCAATGCGTTTACCGTTGACGGAAAGCTCGTAAAGTCCAAGCGCGGAGACATAGGCGCGAACGCGCACCGGTTTTTCCGGCAGGACAACAGCCCGGCGCAGGTAGTCTGCCGGGCGGGCCTGATAGCGATTGTCGTAGCGATTGCCCTGTGGGACTTCGCGTCCGGCCGGCAAAACGAAATAGCGTGCGATCCATTCCGCCGACCAATCCTCGCGGTTCAGCCCGGTAAAGAAGTTTGCCGGTTCCGAGAAACCAGCACTGTCGCCATTTTCGTCCCAGAGGCAAACAGACCACCAAAAAACACAGTCAGACTGCGGTGGTGCACCGTCCCAGACCAGACCCGGCCAGTCGCCTTCGCGCTTGCCGCTGTCCCAGATATCCGCTGTTCCATTCATGGCCAGATGCCTGTTGCTGCTGACAACCACCCGGCAGGCTTCCTGGCGTTTGGCCTTGCCCGACACAGACCATGAAAAACGTGGGCTCTCGCCGTTCAGCCCTGATGGTGTCTCAAGGGCGTTGACGCGCAGATTATGCGCTTGCAGCATGGGTTTTCCTCCCGCAAGTCAGTTTGAATACGCCGGAGCAGGTTCCTCCACGGCAACAGGTGTTTTTTTCGAAGCCTTCAGAGCTGCAATGCGCGCTCACGCGCATTACGGACATGGCGATCCATGGCCTCAATTGCCTTCATTGTATCGCGCTCCTGAATGGCGGAAATAATGTCTAAATGGTCGCCGAATGCATCCGGCAGAACGTGTTCATTGAGCTTGATCCGGTCCAGCTTGATCAGGCGCATTCGAATGGCATTGATATTATAGGTATTGCGCAGAAGTTCGTTACCCGTTGCCGCAATCAGCAGGTTATGAAATCCCGTGTCGATTTCCTGTCCGCGCGCCAGCGCTTCCGGCGTGGGCTTGCTTCGCACTGTGTCAATGATATCGGTATGGAGCTTGCGCTGGTTCTCCAGCACACTGTCCGGCATTTCGCGCACGGCATAGATGACGGCTTCACGCTCAAGGGCGGCGCGCATCTGGAAAGCATTGCGGATCATGGGAAGATCAATGGCGGGGATCAAAATTCCCCGCTGAGGCAAAACGTTGATCAGACCTTCTGCCTGCAGCCGAGGCAGAAGTTCACGCAAAGCCCCGATCGACAGGTGCAGCATTTCCACAAGCGCGCGCTGGCTGACCATCTGGCCCGGTCGGAGGTTGCCACTCATCAGCGCTTCCTGAAACAGGTCGTAGGCGGCATCTTTCACGCCCGAGCTGCTTTCTCCGGCGGCATGAAACTTCGTCATCGCACCGACTTCCTCTCCGTTTGCTTATTCCTTGAGTGTCTCATCAATACGTTTGTAAACTGCCTTCATTGTCTCTTCACTGGCCACCTTAAGCGGTGGAACCGCTGTTTTGAAAGCTGCCTCTTTGCGCTGCTCTGCCACCATAGCCTTCAAAACGGTAAGCCCGCCAAATGCATCGACAGCTTCAATGCGCGAAGCGGCCTGCCTTCTGAAATCTTCAGTCACAGGGCCGGTATAAAGGCGAACAGTATCAGCCGGAAAGGGATTGGTCATGCCACCGATCATTCCCGCGCCACCTGCGGCAACCATCTCCGGCAGAATACGGTCATCACCGGTAAAGACCGAAAGCTGCGGAAAGCGTCTGATCAGTTTCAGGCCAGCGTCAAGATCTCCGGTGGAATCCTTGATACCGATAACTCGCTCACCAAGCCGATCAAGCACGATCTGAACCAGCGTCTCATCGAATGTCACGCCGGAAAAATGCGGAAAATTGTAGAGAATGATCTCCGTATCCGGGGCCCCGGCCCTGGTGATCATCGCATCATAAAAATCGGCGACAGCTTCAGGTGAAGACGGAGCATAGTAGAATGGCGGGATCACCAGCGCTGCCCGCGCATCAACCTCGGCGATCGCCCTGAACATGCTGGCGGCCTCGTCCAGCGAAGATGAAACCACGCCGGGAATATGGCGCTTCATATCCATACCGGAACCGGCGATTGCTTTCAGAGCATCGGCTTTTTGCCGCGTTGAAAAGGATGCGCCTTCTCCGGTCGTGCCGAATTCGGAAACATAGGCACAGCCAGCGTCTAGAACTGTTTCCATATGCGCCTTGAGGCGGTCCGTATCGATATCGTAGGTCTTCGTGACCGGCGTTACACACGCGGCAACAACGCCTTTGAGATTACTCTCGGCTTTCATTCTGGCTCCCCCCAGATCAATCATCCTCTCAATTTGATCAGATGAATTACAGTATTACTGATACAATCAGCATTTACATCAGTACGCTTAGGCCGTAAAGTCTGTTTCGGTCGCCGGGAGGGAAGAAGACTGAGGAGCCCGGCCGATAAATTTTTGGAGGACTCAATTTGACCAAGAACACTTTCGCCAAGGCACTATTGTGCTCTGTGATGCTCGCCACACCTGTTATGGCGGCTGATCCCATCGAAATGAAAATGACGGTTCCCAGTGTGCCAACTGATCTGCACACCAAAGCCCTTCATGTTTTCAAGGATGCCATCGACAAGGAAATGCCGGGCGCCTTTGACGTTCAGATTTATGATTCCGGCTCATTGTTCGGTCAGGGGGCTGACCTCGATGCGCTTCAGCGCGGCAATGCCGAAATGACTTATGTATCGTATCAGTTGATCGCCGATGCGCTGCCGCAATATGGCCTTTTGACGGCTGGCTACCTGTTCCGCAGCCCGGCGCATTATCGTGCGTTTCTCGACAGCGATATCGGCCAGGAATTCCAGCAGACCGTTTCCGATGAAATGGACATCAAGATCCTTGATGCGTGCTACCTCGGAACGCGTCAGCTCAACCTGCGCGATACGATGGACATTGAAACGCCGGAAGACCTGAGCGGTGTGAAACTGCGCATGCCAAGTTCCGATGCCTGGCTGTTCCTCGGCAAGGCGCTGGGCGCCAACCCGACGCCGCTGCCTTTCGGGGAGGTTTATCTTGGCCTGCAGACCGGCACGATTGATGCACAGGATAATCCTTTGCCAACCGTCGAGGCCGCAAAATTCTATGAGGTGACAGACCAGATCACGCTCACATCGCATCTTGTCGATGCCATCAACTTCTCGGTTTCGAACCAGTTCTGGGATGAGCTTGACGATGCACAGAAACAGGCGGTGACAGCCGCAGCCAAAGCCGCGTGCGACTGGAACAATGCAGAACGGGTGAAGGTTGAAAACGATCTCGTTGAATTCTTCGAGGGCGAAGGGCTCACGGTGACGACGCCGGATGTCGATGCCTTCAGAACCCATGTTCAGAAGGCTTACATGGATTCGCCGCGTGCCAAGGACTGGCCGCAAGGCTGGGTCGAAAAGATCAACCAGCTGGCCGAGTGATATCAATGCCGCTCGCAATGAATGGTAATGCCCTGCGCAAGTGGGGCATTTTTCTCAAAATGGTCGCCGATACGATCGGCGCTCTGTTTTTCCTGTCTGCCTTTGTCGGGTTCATCATCCAGATCTTCTATCGTTATGTGATGAACCAGCCGCTGCTGTGGACCGAGGAATTCACCATGATTGCCTTCGTCTGGGCGGTTTTCTGGGCGGCGGCCTTTTGTGTGCCCGTTCGCGAGCACGTGTCGTTCGATGTTGTCTATGACATCGTCTCCGAGCACACGCGCCGCCTGTTCACGATGTTTTCCATGGTGGTGCTTATCGTCGCATTTGCGATGCTGATTCCGTACA
This sequence comes from Martelella mediterranea, assembly GCF_004342225.1. Classification (GTDB taxonomy): domain Bacteria; phylum Pseudomonadota; class Alphaproteobacteria; order Rhizobiales; family Rhizobiaceae; genus Martelella; species Martelella mediterranea_B. The sequence continues at coordinate 14,351 of NZ_SMAR01000010.1, forward strand.
CGTGGGATTATCTCGACTTTCTGACGCGCAAGAAAAGCTCGGTTCTGAGGCTGCCGATGAACCTGGTATATGGCTGCTATCTGCTATTCCTGTTCGGCTTCACCGTGCAGGCGATCTGGCGGCTTATGCGGCTTTTCGGGCCGGAATGGCGCGACGAAATCTGACCCGGGGGCAATGAGATGACGTTCCTTTCCGAGCATGCGCTTATCGTCATGCTGGTCATTATGGTGACCATAACGATCACCGGTCTGCCCTTCGGCATCGCCATGATCGTTTCCAGTATCTTCTATCTGTTTTTATCCGGCCGTGATGTCGGGCTTGCGGCTGAGAACGTTTTGAACGGCGTCTTCGGCAATTTTGTCGCGCTTGCCGTGCCACTGTTTATTTTTGCGGCCAATGTCATGAATGAAGGCAAGATTTCTGACCGGTTGCTGAATTTCGCACTGGCGCTTGTCGGGCGGTTGCCCGGCGGACTGGCGCAGGTGAATATCTTCACCAGCCTGATCTTCTCGGGCATGAGCGGGTCGGCAATTTCCGATGCCGCCGGCGTCGGCAAGATCATCACTGGCATGATGATGAAGGAAAACCGTTATCCGCGCGGCTTTGCCGGTGCGCTGACTGCAGCCTCCGCTGTTGTCGGGCCGATCTTCCCGCCATCGATCCCGATGGTGTTCTATGCCCTGATTTCCTCGACATCCGTGGGGGTTCTGTTTCTGGGTGGCGTCGTGCCAGCGCTTTTGATGTGTACCGTCATGGCCGTGGCGGTCGGGATCATGGCAAAGGTCCGTGGTTTTCCGATTGAAGATGCCATTCCTTTCAGGGCTATGCCGCTGATCTTCATCAGAGCTTTTCCGGCATTGCTGATGCCGATCATTTTGCTCGGCGGCATCTATTCCGGCATCTTCACCCCAACCGAGGCCGCTGCTGTTTCTGCTCTTTATGCGTTGCTGCTGGCCGTTTTTGCCTATCGGGTTCTGGGGCTTCGTTCTTTCTGGAATGTGGTCGTTTCCAGCATGAAAACGACCGCCGTCGTGACCATGGTCCTGTGCGGCGCCTTCATCTTTAACTACGTTATCACGGTCGAGCGCGTGCCGCAGGCCGTCTTCCAGACATTTGAAGCCTTCGAGCTGCAGACCTGGCAATTCCTGCTGCTCCTGAATGTGCTTTATCTGCTTCTCGGCTGTATCCTCGATGTTTCCACGATCATGCTGGTGGTCACGCCGCTGTTTATTCCAACGGCCGCGGCTATGGGTATCGACCTCAATCATCTCGGCATTGTTCTGGTGTTCAACATGATGATCGGGCTGATCACGCCGCCATACGGGATCCTGCTGTTTATCATCAAGGCGTTGAACGGGATTCCGCTTTCGGAGTTGATCCGCGAAACGTGGTTCTTCATGGCCATTTTGATCTCGATGCTGATGGCGCTGACGTTCATTCCCGCGCTCTCACTATGGTTACCGAGAGCTGCAGGCATGTTGTGAGTTGGAGGCTCCGGTTTGTGCCGGAGCCTTTTCAGATTCTCAAGCACGGGGACGTGCCGCAAAGGCGGGTGTTGCGGATCCGCTAATGTGGTCATTTCCAAAGGGTCTGACATTTTCTCAGCCAGAGGGCCGGATTGCTCTTGCTGCATCGCTTCAGAAAACGTATAAAACCTTTGCTAACTCGTAACAGCAAACGCTTCTGGGAAGGTGTTGAGACAGGAGAGGGGTCGCTGCGCTGTCATCGCGTGCCTTTCTTTAAAGCGGATATATGGCTGTTGCCAGCCGCCTGGTGCCTTTCGTTTTCTCAGAAAAAACGCAGCCTGTATCTGAGCTGCGGCGGGTTTGATCTCCAGGCATTGCTTCAGGCAGACGATCTGCTGGCGGGAAGCCTGAAGTCCGGTCAGGCTCCTTCAAAAAGCCGGGCTTTAAAGCCGGAGCCGAACTGAAACATAATTCTGCGCAAGAGGCGCAACTGCGGAAAGGACATATACCATGTCGACGGGACCTCATATTCTGATGGTGGCAAGCGGCGACCTTCGCGAGAGCGCGAATGTCAAATGCTGGCCTGCGCAACAGGCGCTGGAAGCTGAACTCACGGCAGCAATCGAAAAGCTGGGCGGCTCGATTGAGCGTGCGCATCCGGTCAAGGCCGATCTCGGTCACGGTTTTATTGCCAGCCAGAAAGAAGGCCTCGATATCTTCGCCAATATCGACAAAAAGGCGCCGCTGATTGTCGCAGAAGCCGTCTGGCAGTATTCGCTGCATGTTCTGCCCGGCCTGATGGCACATGAAGGCCCGATCCTGACGGTGGGTAACTGGTCGCCGACATGGCCCGGCCTTGTTGGCCTGCTGAACCTCAACGGTTCGATGACCAAGGCCGGTATTGACTACTCGTCGCTCTGGACGATCGATTTCAAGGATGAATGGTTCCTGACACGCCTTGAACAGTGGATGAAGACCGGCAAGGTCGATCAGGATACATCGCATGTCACGTCTTACGCCGGCGCCAAAAATGAAAAGGCCGCGGCACTGGCGAAAGACATTGCCGGCGACCTGAAATCCCGTCGCACGATCATGGGCGTCTTCGATGAAGGCTGCATGGGCATGTACAATGCCATCATTCCCGATGAGCTTCTGTTCCCGCTTGGCATTTTCAAAGAGCGCCTGTCGCAGTCGGCACTTTATTACGCCACGACACAGGTGCCAGATGCCGAGGCACAGGACGCTTTCGACTGGCTGAAGGAAAAGGGCCTGAACTTCCATTTCGGTGAAAATGGCGCCGAAGAGCTGACGCCGGATCAGGTTCTTTTGCAGTGCAAGATGTATATCGCGGCTGTGCGCCTTGCCGAACAGTTCGGATGCGAGGTTATCGGTATTCAGTATCAGCAGGGGCTGAAAGACCTGTTGCCAGCATCTGACCTTGTTGAAGGCCTGCTCAACAACTCTGAACGTCCGCCGGTCAAGGGCATTGACGGCAAGATCATCCGTGAAGGCAAGCCGGTTGTTCACTTCAATGAAGTGGATGAATGCGCTGGCCTCGACGCACTGATGACCAACCGTATCCACTCAGCGCTGGAGCAGCCGGTAGAGACAACGCTGCACGACATCCGCTGGGGCGACTATGACCCGACCGGCTCGACAGATGCGTATGTCTGGACCTTTGAAATCTCCGGTGCTGCTCCGGCTGCCCATCATGGCGGCTATGACAAGTCATCGTCCATGCGCCAGCCACCGATGTTCTTCCCGGCTGGCGGGGGTACGCTGCGCGGTATCGCAAAGCCCGGCGAAATCATATGGTCGCGTATCTTCGTTCAGGATGGCAAGCTGCATATGGATCTCGGTCGCGGCAAGGCTGTCGAGCTGCCGGAAGAAGAAACCGAACGCCGCTGGACGTCGACCGACTATGCATGGCCGATGATGCACGGTGTTCTTTACGGCGTTTCCCGCGATCAGATGATGGCGCGGCATAAGTCGAACCATATCCAGGTTGTTTACGCCAATGACGCCGAAGCCGCTGATATGGCCATGGCCGCCAAGGCCGCTCTGGCGCATGAACTTGGCATGACTGTCAGCCTTTGCGGAACGGCCGCTGACGGCAGCCCGCTCAAGGTCTGATCGCGGTCCTTGAACAAAAACAGGTTGCCGCTTTTTCGCGGCAGCCTTCAATCGACAGGAAATCGCGGCATTCCTCGTTGCGGCCGCATAAAAGAATGATCTTCAGGGAGACATGATATGGGCCATCACTTCATTGGTGTTGATGTGGGGACCGGCAGTGCGCGCGCCGGTGTGTTCGATGAGACCGGCAAGTTGATTGCCGCTGCCAAGCAGGACCTGACGATCTGGCGCGAAGAAGGCGACATTGTCGAGCAGTCGTCGAACAATATCTGGGCGGCGATCTGCTACTCCACGAAGGCAGCGGTCAAAAAGGCGGGCATCGACCCCGCGTCTGTCAAAGGTCTTGGCTTTGATGCCACCTGTTCGCTGGTCGTACTTGATGGAGAAGGGGCGCCGCTGGCCGTCGGTCCGTCTGAAGATCCCGAGCGCAATATCATGGTGTGGATGGACCACCGCGCGATGGAGCAGGCCAATCGTATCAACGCCGGTGGTCATGATGTTCTGAAATATGTCGGCGGTCGTATCTCGCCGGAAATGGAAACCCCGAAGCTTTTATGGCTGAAGGAAAACCGGCCGGACATTTTCGCAAAAGCGGCCCATTTCTTCGACCTGGCTGACTTTCTTTCGTGGCGCGCGACCGGCTCGAAAGTTCGCTCGGTCTGCACCGTCACCTGTAAATGGACATATCTGGCCCATGAGAAGCGGTGGGACGCGGACTATTTCCGCGCCATCGGGCTGGAAGAACTGGTTGACGATAATTTTGCGCGCATTGGGTCTGAGGTTGCCGATATTGCGACCCCGCTCGGGGAAGGTTTGAGCGCGGCGGCGGCTGAAGAACTGGGGCTTTTGGCCGGGACACCCGTTGGCGCATCGCTGATCGATGCCCACTGCGGCGGCGTTGGCACATTTGCATGCCGCGGCCCGAATGGTGAGGATCTGCCGCCGGAAACGCAGATGGCGCTGATCATGGGCACATCGGCTTGCGCCATGACGCTGGCAAAAGATGCGAATTTCGTGGATGGCGTCTGGGGACCGTATTTCGGTGCGATGGTTCCGGGTTACTGGCTGCTGGAAGGCGGCCAGTCTGCCTATGGCGCTGCGCTTGACCATTTGCTGACGCTGCATCCGGCCCATGCCGGCATGAAGGAAAAGGCCGAGAAGGAAGGCATTGCGCTGCCGGTCTATCTGGAACATCGCGCAATCGAAAAGGCCGGGTCTGCAGAAGAGGCGGCAAAGCTGTCCCGCGATATTCATGTCGTTCCGGAATTTCTCGGAAATCGCGCGCCCTATGCGGATCCGCAGGCAACTGCCGTCATCAGCGGTCTGACGCTGGATGCTTCAGAAGACAGCTTCATCCGTCTTTATGTCGCCGGGTTGTGCGGCCTTTGCTATGGAACGCGGCAGATTATCGAGGCGGAGAAGGCAAAGGGCCTGCCGCTGGAAACGCTGGTGGTCTCCGGTGGCGCGGCCCAGAGCGCGCTTCTGCGCCGCATCCTTTCCGATGCAACCGGCATGAAGGTGGCATTGCCGGAAACGGCGGAACCGGTTCTTCTCGGCGGTGCCATTATCGGTGCGGTGGCTGGTGGCTACCATGACGACCTTCGCAGCGGTGCGGAGAAAATGTCGAAGATACGGGAGATCATGTCTCCGGCAGCCGGCGAGATCACCAAACTTCACGACAAGAAGTTTGAGGCCTTTGCCCTGTTGCAGGAAACGGATCGCAAAATCCGGAAGCTCGGCTGAAACGGCTGTTAAACGGCATGCTGTCATGCCGTTTCAACTTTCCGACGCTCTTCGTTTGTGAAAGTAAGGAAAATGCAGCCCCTGCCCTGCGCTTTCGGGCGTTGAGGGGCTGCTATCAAGAACAATCACAAGAGGATGACCGGAACAGCATGGCCAAGACGATATCCGAGATTGCCGAGGCGACCGGTTATTCGCGCACGACCATCACGATGGTGCTCAGCGGACGCGCCAGCCAGTATCGTATCAGCGCGCGCGCTCAAAAGATCATTCAGGCCTATGTCGATGAACACGGGGTCACGATCAACCAGACGGCACGTAATCTGAAAACGAAACGGTCGCAGACCGTCGGCTTTATCGTTCCGGATATCGCCAATGCGTTTTTCGCACATGTGACGGCACATCTCGAGGGGCTCTGCCGGGCCGAGGGACTGGTTCTGGTAACCACGTCCAGTCTGGAAGATCCCGAAACGGAAAAGCGGGCCATCGATAGTCTTTTGGCCCGGGGCGTTGACGGTCTGGTGCTGGCGCCCTGCGCGCCGCGGCCGCCCGAGCCTTCCAGAAAGCGCGGCCGGAATACGCCGCTTATCCTGATTGACCGCGCCTATCCTGAAGATCAGGCACCGGTGATTTCGAGTAACCATCAGGTCAGTGCCCATCTGGTGACCCGCGAAATGATCGCTGCCGGTGCTTCACGGATCGCCTTTTTATGCGGGCATCCGGATAACCCAAGCATTCAGGATCGTATCGAAGGTTTCCGCAAGGCCGTGGTCGAGGCCGGACTTTCGGATGAGGATGTGCAGCTCCTGAGTGCACCGGAAGACAGCGCAGAAGCCGGGCATGCAATGATGGGCCAGTTGATGTCTGCGGCCGGAAGAGCGCCGCCCGCGATCCTGTGTTCATCGCTTCTGGTTCTGGAGGGCGCGCTAAAGCGCATGAAAGGCGAGCTGGGCGCTGTGCCACGCGATGTCATCATCGGGACATTCGACTATGACGGATTGCTCGAGTTTCTGCCGAACAAGGTGTTTGTGGTGCAACAGGATGAGGAGGCCATGGCGCGCGCCGTGTTCGATCTCCTTCTGCAACAGATGTCCGGCCAGAAAGCAATAAAGCCCGGCCGGACAATCCTTGAAACGCAGCTTGTTCATCTCGGCTGACCGGCAGAAGATTTCTGTCGGTCTGTCTCAGATCATGACAGTGTGAGCGACGCCGAAACGCTGAACTTGTCGCCGATCGTGCCCACCATTTCGCAAGGCGCATTAAAGGGTACAGCACCGCAAAGCGATCCGGTGGTGATGAACGAGCCTGCCTGCAACATGCCGATCCTGTCTTCACCGCTCTTGGCATAAGCGATGACCGGCTTCAAAACGCCGCCGAACGGATGTCTGGCGGGTTTGTTGAAGATTTCGGCGCCATTGGCAGTCAGGACCAAAGGTTCGCCGTCAATATCGAGTTTGCCGGTATATTTCTCTCTTCCTGCTACGTAACCGACGCCTGTCAGGTTATCGGCAAGTTGAGCCCAGACGGTCGATTTCGGCTGATCGCGAAAACGCGTTCCGATGATCTCCATGCCGAAGACGAAGTGGTCGACGGCTTCCAGCACAGCGTCTTCACCAGCTTCGGCCATTTCCGGCGTGATGGTTTTGCCGAGAACAAAAGCGAGCTCGAACTCAACGCCCATAACACCTTCGGCAGGCAGTGCCAGGCTTCCGCCCGTGCTCGTGAACTTGCTGGCATAAATCGGTGCAGCAACGGCCTTGCCTTCGCCGTTGATTGCAACTTTGAAGCCTCCGGGCGTCTGTCCAAGGCGCGTCATAACAGCGGACTGTACCGCATAAGCTTCGTCCTGGGCGATGCCGGAAAATGCGTCCTGGTCGATCAGCTTCTTATTTTCATAGGCGCTGACGAGCAGGTCTTCATATTGATTGCTCACGGGAAAATTCCTTTGTGTTTAAACGTCGAGGCTACTTTTTACCGATGTCAGTCGCCGCGTTAAGGTCGAATCGGAAATAGCCGATCTGGTTCGAGTTTAATGGAATTATCTTTCCCGATCATTGCGTTATCGAAAATTCACTCTTTCCGAAATGCTTAAAAAGCCGCCGGCAATGAAGCCGGCGGCAGGCGGGAGGATTACCAGGATGTGAAGCCGCCATCGACGACGACATTGGACCCGGTCATGTAAGAGGACGCATCCGAGGCGAGGAACCGAATGACGCCGTTATACTCATCCACCTCAGCCTGACGGCCAAGCGGGACGCGTTCGAGAAAGGCATCGATAAATTCCTTGTCGTAGGAGCCGGTTTTCACACCGCCGAAGGATACGATATTGCAGCGAACCTTCTTTGGCGCCCAGTAGGTGGCAAGGTAACGCGTCAGGTTCAAAAGTCCGGATTTGGATGCGGCATAAGACACGGCCTTGACGAAAGGCACGCCGTCGCGCTCCAGCCGGTAGGCATAAAGTGCCTGGTTCGGCGAAACCATACCATACATGGAACCGACATTGATGATGGAGCCGCGCTCCTTCTCGGCCATCTTGGTGCCGACAACCTGGCTGGTCAGCATCACGCCGGTCAGGTTGGTATCGATGATCTCATCCCAGTATTTCTGCGGATATTCCTCGAATGGGGCATTCTGGTCGGCCGCGCCATCCGGCTTGGAATCGATACCGGCATTGTTGACGAGGATGTGCGGGACACCCCAGTCGGCAATCAACTCATCGGTGGCAGCCTGAAGTGCTTCCTTGTCGGTGACGGAGGCTTCATAGATCCGGATACGGTCCTCAAGACCGGGAAACTTTTCCGCAACCTGTGCGGCTGAAAACGGACGACGCGAAAAGATCGCGACCTTTGCGCCGGCCTCAGCCAGTGATTTGGAAAACTGGGTTCCTAGCTGACCAAGTCCACCGGTAACAACGGCAATGCGGCCTTCGACGGAGAACATATTGTCCATGGTTTTGTCCTTTCAAAAGAGGTGAAAATTTGAATTTGAAGATGTGTTGCGGCGACCGGTCAGGCGTGAAGCTGAGGAGGTGACGGCCGCCGCAATGGGAGAGCTCATGGTGTCTCCTCGGCGTCGGCTGTATCTGTGGTTTCCGCGCCCGCCCGTCGGAAAACGATGATTGCGTGAACCGCCGTTGCCACAAGGATCAGGCAGACGGTAGCACCAAGCGTTGCCGCTATCGGGCGTTCAAAGAAGCCCATCAGGTTGCCGCCGGAAATCTGCATCGACATGATGAAGTTGCGTTCCAGCACCGGGCCCAGCACGAGGCCAAGAATGACCGGGGCAATCGGAAAGCCGTTGCGCTCCATCACATAGCCGACGATGCCGGAAATCAGCATCACCCACACACCGAACAGTGTGTTGTTGACGGCATAGGAACCGAGGAAGCAGCAGACCAGAATGATGGGAACGATCACGGACCGCGGGATCGATAGAACATGACGGGCAAGTTTGATCGCCGCAAAACCCAGCGGGAATAAAAGCAGGTTGGCGGCGAAGAAGCAGAGAATGATCGCCGTCGGCATCGACGGGTTTTCAACGAACAGCCGGGGGCCGGGATTCACGCCCTTCATGAACAGAACACCGACCGCGATTGCGGTGACGGCATCGCCGGGGATGCCGAAAACCAGTGCCGGAATCCATGCGCTGGAAAGACCGGCATTGTTGGAAGATGTCGATTCAATCAGTCCCTCGGGATGGCCGGTTCCGTATTTCTCCGGCGTCTTGGAAAAGCGCTTGCTCATGCCATAGGCAATCCATGCAGCGAGATCGCCCCCGATGCCCGGCAGCGCACCGACGATCGTGCCGAGTGAGGCACCGCGTACGAATGAGAAGGGGTATTTGCGGAACAGCCCGAAGATGCCCTGAAACGGCCTGATCTTTCCAAGCTTCGGCATCTCGTTGCCGCCGGTCTGGTTGGTCGTGAAGCCACGCAGAATTTCGGAAAAGGCGAACATGCCGATCATCACCGGGATGAAGGAGACGCCGCCCATCAGCTCCATCTGTCCGAAAACGAAGCGTGGCGCGCCGGTGGTGATATCAAGTCCGACGGTTGAGATCAGAAGGCCGATCATCAGCGAGACGAAGCCGCGGGCGGCATCATTGCCGGAGACAAGTGCACAGGTCAGAAGGCCCAGCACCGCAAGCCAGAAGAATTCGAAGCTGGAGAAATTAAGAGAAATCTTTGCCAGAAGCGGTCCGGTCAGAAGCAGGACACAGGCACCGACAAGGCCGCCCATCGCAGAAAAGAAAAAGCCGATGGAAAGCGCCGTGCTGGCCTTTCCGTGAACAGTCATCTGGTAGGATTCGTCTGTATAGGCGGCTGAAGCCGGGGTGCCGGGAATACGCAACAAGGTGCCGGGCATGTCGCCGGCTGAGATCGCCATGGCTGTCGATGAAACGATCAGCGCGATGGCGGGCACAGGCGCCATGTAGAAGGTCACGGGGACCAGAAGCGCCGTCGACATCGTTGCCGTCAGCCCCGGCAGGGCGCCGATAAACAGGCCATAGACTGCGCCGAGCAGGATAGCGAGCAGAACATCGGTCTGCATGACGATTGAAAGCGCCTGAAGCAGTGTTTCCGTGCTCATGGCAGAATTCCTCCCAGAACGCCGGCGGGCAGAGGCACCAGCAGTCCTTTCGAAAAGCCGAAATAGAGGATGAGGACGACGACAGGGCTGAGAACTGCGGTCAGGGGCCAGGACGCGCCCATCAGCAGCATCAGCACCGCCATGTAGATCATCGCGTAAAGGGGAAAACCGACAGACTGGAACAGCAGGATGCCGACCAGCAATCCTGCGAGCGTCCAGAAGGCCGCAGCTTTCCTGCGCCAGGGCACGCGCCATTCAGAAAGGTCGAACAGCTTCTCGCCGCCACCGGCTATGAAATCGCCGAGACCGATCGCAATACCCAGTCCGATAAAGCCGATGCCGATCAGCATTGGCATGAGGTCCGCACCGAAACGCACGCCCGGGACTGTGGGAAGCTGAGACGCTCCCACAATCACGGCCACTCCGAAGAGTGACAGAGCGGGTCCGGTAATCCGGTCGCTGATTTTCATTGCATGTCACTCCGGTGGCGTTACTTCGCCAGTCCCAGAACCTTCATGGTTTCAGCAAGACCTTCATAATCGGCGTAAACCGTGTCTTTGAAAGTCGCGGAATCCTGATAGGCGACCGAGAAACCACGTGATGACATGAACGTCTGGAAGTCGGGATCGTCGCAGATTTCCTGCAAGGCCGCTGCCAGCGCGGTCACGGTTTCCTCCGGCATACCATCCGGTCCGGCAAGGCCACGGAACGGCATTGGCGACCACTGGACGTCGAGCGCTTCGGTGGTCGTCGGAATGTCGGGGAAGAGCGGGCTGCGCTCATCAGCGATCAGCGCCAGCGTCTTCACCTCTCCGGCTTCAACCAGAGAACGGGCCTCGGCGGGCGAGGTGGAAACAACATCGATTGCACCAGCGGCCAGCTGCTGCAAAGCCGGAGCAGACCCATCCGAGGCGACCCAGGGGCTGGCGTCGGGCGCGATGCCGAGCTTGTTTAAAAGGCCAGCCCAAGCCAGATGCGAAAGCCCGCCGCGGTTGGCTCCCGAAGCGGTGACCGTGCCCGGATTTGCTTTCACGTCATCGATGAGCGCCTGAACATCACCGAAGTCGGCGTCAGCCTGTAAATTGATACCGATCGCATCGGCATTGTATCGGCCGATATAATCGTAGTCTTTCGGCGTCACGCCGGGCAGGCCCTGCGTTTCATACATCGTGCTTTCGATGGTGATTACGCCGATCGTGTAGCCGTCCGGCTTGGCATTGGCGATTGCCGAGTGGCCGACCAGACCGCCGCCGCCCGTGCGGTTGACGACGTTAAACGGCTGGCCGAACTTTTCCTCCAGGTCCGCTGCAACCGCGCGTGCAGTGGCATCGGTGCCGCCGCCAGCCGACCACGGAACGATGATCGTGACGGCACGCTCCGGCCATTCTGCATGGGCAGCACTCGCCAGCCCCAGCAGGGCCGCGGCAGCGACGGACGTGTGAACCAAAGTCTTCAGTGTGGATTTCATTATAACCTCCCGTTGTGTGTCTTGCGCGTTTCCGTCTCGTACGCGAAAAATGCAAGAAACTAACACTTGACTTATGACTCATGACATAAGTACTGTCAACAGGCGAAAGGATGCTGGTTATGAACTCTGACATCGGGATCGACAAAGAAATGCCCTTGCGTCGGCGCGGCCGGCTCTATTCTGAAGTCTCGAAGATTCTGGAAAACCGGATTCTGGCGGGCGAGCTGAAGATCGGCGACCGTCTGCCGTCTGAAAGTGCGATTGCCAAGGAGTTTGGCGTTTCGACGCGTGCTGTGCGTGAAGCTGTGCAGGAGCTTGAGGTCAAGGGGCTGGTGCACCGTCGGCACGGCGAGCGAACCGAAGTCGTACGCGACGATGTGGATGGCTATCTCGACACGCTGGCCATTACCGTTCGTCAGCGGTTTTCGACGGATCCGGACTATCTTCTGCAACTGATGGCGGTGCGCCGGATGATCGAGGCGGAAGTTCTTGAGTTGATCACCGACAACGAAACGCCCGTCACACCGGAGGTCACCGCAGCCCTGGATGCGATGCGCGCGGCGCGGGACAGTAAAGATTTCTCGGGCTTCGTGAATGCCGATGCGCAATTTCATCTGGCGCTGGTGCATGCCACCGGCAATCAGATTCTTCAGCTGATTTATGACAACCTCGCCGGTCTCATCAACGAAGTGATCCATGTGTCCAGCCGGGTGCCGACCAAATCGCTGGATGAGGCTTATTCGGAACATGCCAGCATCTACGACCTGATCATTGCGCGCGACAAAGCTGGTGCGAAAGCGCTTCTGCGTGCGCAGATCGACAACAGCGCCGACTATTTGCGTCAGGCGATTGAGAAATCCAACCAGAAAAAGGCCAGAAAAGAGGATTGAAATGGCTGAATTTGATTATTCGGACACCGATTGGGACGCAATCGAGCGCCTGAAAAAATGGTATTCGGGCGATATTCACGACAGTATGGAGGCACTCGGCCTCTGGGGATGTCTTGAGGGCATTTCGCTTCTGGGTGCGCTTGCTGACGGTGATGTGGTCTGCGGTCCTGCGGTGACGGTTCTGTTCGAGCCGTCTGATCGCAAGGGCGAGCCGCAGGATGTCTATCACAACGCTATCGACAATGCCCCTAAGGGCGGCATCATGGTGTGCGATGCCTCCTGTGCGCCCGGCTCATGCTCCGGCGAACTGATGAGCACCGGAGCCAAAACCCATGGCTGCGCGGCGACGATCGTAAACGGAACGGTTCGCGATCTGGCACAGGTGCGTGCGCTTGGCTATCCGCTGTTCGGCACCATGCCGAGTCCGATTGGCGTGACCGGCAAAAAGGAACCGAAGAAAAGCCAGGTTCCGCTTCAGATCGGAAAGGCGACCGTTCGTCCCGGCGATGTGATTTTCGGGGACGTTGACGGTGTCGTCGTGATCCCGAAGGAACACCTTAAAGCCGTTGCCGATCAGGCCGATGCACTCGGCAAGGAAGAGGCGGCCAATCGCGACCGTATTCTGGCCGGTGAAAAGCTTCAGGAAGTCTGGCCTGCAAGCTGAGCTTCACGGTTTTTGAGAAACTGAATGAGGGCCGTTGGTTTTACGACCGGCGGCCCTTTGATCGTTTCAGCGTACCGATGCCCGTTCAACAAGACTGACGGGAATAAAATGATGCGATGGCGGTGCGTCTGCCGGTCCGGTTATGGCGTCGAGTGTCGCTCTGGTCAGTGAGGAAAGTGACTGACGAATGGTGGTCAGCCGGTGCGATGACCAGTCGGAAATTGGCGCGTCGTCAAAGCCGATAACAGAAACGTCATCCGGTACTTTCAGGCCCAGCTCATTGCGGGCCGTATTCATGACCCCAAGGGCGATTTCATCTGTGACACCGAAGATGCCGTCAATGCCGGGTCTTGAAAGCAAACCACGCGCGGCCTCAATTCCGGTTTCGTAAGTGTTGCGGCCCTGGCTCCATTCGGTGACGGGTATCCTGTTTTCCTCCATGACCTGAATGAAGGCTCTGGCGCGGGCCAGCTTGGCAGATGTTCTGGACGCGGAGAGAACCACTGCAACATTTTTACATCCCGCTTCAATCAGCCGTTTTGCGGCGAGCGCTCCACCTGCGTCAGAATCGGCTTCGATCTGGTCGACAAGCCCGACATTATCCGGCAAAGGACGGTTTATCAGCACCAGCCGCGTGCCATTTGCGGCCGCCAGTTTCATCAGCATGTCTGGCACCGCGCCTGATAAAAGCACAACCGTGCGGACGCGGTACTCCAGAAGCTTGGCAAGCGCGTTTTCAACATCGTTTTCCGCACCGGCAAGGTTGAGCATCATGCATTGCAATCCATGGCCGTAGAGGGCTGCCGTCAATGCATCCACCTGCGCGGAGATATATGGATTTGAAAGGTTTGCGCCGACAAGGCCGACTAGGTCAGAGCGCTCCTTGTGAAGCGTGCGCGCAAGAAGATTGACACGATAGCCAAGTGCCTCTGCGGCTTTCATCACCCGCTCACGGGTTTTCGGCGCAACGCTGGCGCCTTCGGTGAAAGTGCGGGAAACCGCCGAGCGGGATACGCCCGCTGCCCGCGCCACATCCGATGCGGAGACAAATTTTTCTGCCATGCCGTGCCTTGTGCTCAGTTCCGTTTCCCTAAAAGGTTGCGTAAACGCACCTCTTCGGCAAGGGCGAGCATAGGCGGAAGTGGATATTTCTCATCCAGCCCACGCAAATTTCTAAGGTGGTCGAGCGCGGCTTCAAAGGTTTCAAACTGTTGCGGCAAAAAGGCTGCAAGCCACAGAGCAATCAGTGAAACCGAGCGCGAGCGGCCCCCCCGGCAATGCACCAGAACATGTCCGTTTCTATGCTTGGGGTAATGTGGCTTGGCTGGAACATAACTGCTCATCAGGCCCTCGACCGTGTGAACGGCTGCCGCCATCAAGTGCGGACTGTTACCCGCACCGTCAATCATCCCGATCTGATAGCGGCGGACATGCACTCCGTCTGCCAGCGTCAATGGACCGGGAAACATATTGATTGAAACGTTCAGCGTTTCAGTGATCCCGGCCTGAAGCAGGCAACCGGCATCTTCAGCTGCTGCAAGGTTGCCCAGAAACAGGGTTTTATTGTGCGGACCGACATTTTCAGCGACGGGATAAAGAAGCGGGCGCACGTCTTCCCGGGCTTCGGATAAAGGCACCTGATCGGGAACACCGAGGCGTTTTTCTGTCATCTTTAAATCTCCGTCTCAGTTGTTTTTCTAAGCCGCTTTTCCAGTGCCGCGCAGAGCTCCGGCGCATGATCCACGTTGACGAAAGCAGGTATAACCTTTTCAGCACCGCAGGCGTCAGCCAGCTTCAGAATGTCGCGCTTGCGGGGGTGTACATTCCAGGGCAGCCATATGGCGTCACCCTTTTCGGTCAGGCGATGTGCAGGTGTGCCATGCGGCACGTGACTTGAAAAGATGAAACGAAATCCGCCACGCGCCAGGAGCTCGGCAGACAGGCCCGCTTCGCCGTTGGATTCAGTGGCGATGATCACTTGATCCGGACGGGCCGTTTCAGCCTTGACCACAGGAAAAGCCTGTCCGGTGGCAGCCATAATTTCATCTGCAATAACCTGACTTGTATGAACGGTATAGCCATGAGCGGCCATGGCCAGTGCCATATCCGTGCCACGACCGGCTGCCGGACAGCAGAGCACTGCGCCGTTTGCCGCTTGTTGTGCGATTGCCTTGATCTGGGTGTTCAGAGACTGGTCACGATCACCGTAGGAGGCATCAATCAAAAGTGTTCTGGCCGAAGGCAGAGGATCAAACACCATGCCTTGCGATTCCAGGCTGATATCGCCTGTATAGATAAAGCCGCCATGTTCCGTTTCCAGATGGAACCATAGGCCGCCCGGTGCATGGCCGCAGCGGCCGCTTTGAAATCTCAGGCCTTCATACTCGAAATGCCCGCACTCCGGAATAACCCGGATATGCGCGGGTTTGTGTGTTTCAGGCAGAAAGTCGAAGGTTTTTTCACTCGCGAAGGCTATGGGGTTTCCGACTTCGCCAAGACGGTTGAGGGAACCGGCGTGATCGGTATGGGCATGGCTGATAAACACGGCGTCAATTTTTCCGATATTCGAAAGATCGGGGTGTTCACCGGGTTCAAGGCCATCGCCAAGATCGAAGAGGATACGTTTGCCATGAATCTCAACCAGAAAAATGGCGGCGCTCTTGCGATTCAGTCCGCTTAGGGCTGTCAGTCGTGCCAAGGCAGAACTCCCTGCGGCAGCCGCTTCGCGAATGTCAGGCTGATCAGCATCAATGAGAGGATCACAATCACCATCAGGCAGCCAACCGCTGCAGCCAGCGTCGATGAGCCTGCTTCCTCCAGAAAGATGATCATCGGGCCGATGGTTTGCGCGCGGGAGGAGACCAGAAGAACTGACGTCTGAATTTCGTTAATGGCCGTCATGAACACCAGAATGGCAGAGGCGGCAGCTGCCGGAGCAAGAACCGGGAGGATGATATCTTTCAACCTGCGGAAAATGCCCGCGCCGGTCACCTGCGCTGCTTCATCGAGAGAGCGGTCGATCTGGGAAAAACCACCCAGAACGGGCTGTAGGGCGAGCGCCAGGAAATTCGACATATAAGCGGCGAGAATCACCCAAACCGTGCCATAGAGACTGGTACCCAGAAGCGGGATCGGTCGCAGGAAGAACAGGATCATCGCGACGCCGATGATGATGCCGGGCAGGGCATAAGCAAGCTGTGATGAGAGATAGAGCATGCGTGGCGTTGCGCCTTTTCGCCAGCTCAGGAAATAGCCGAGCGCAACGGAAACCGGAACCAGAACCGCCACGGCAAGACCTGTAAGCCACAGGCTGGTGAAGAAGGCTTCGCGAATGCCTTCGTGATGGAAAAGGGCGTTTGAGAAGTTCTCGAATGTCAGTGTTTCAAGATTGAGCGGTTGACCATAGCCGCGCACCAGTGCTGAACCGGCCAGGGCCGAAAGCGGCAACGCCAGCGCAAATAGAAGATAGCCCCAGGCAAGGCCGGTGATCGGAAGGCACCAGCGGCCCAGCGGAAACTGAAACGGTTTTGACGCGCCATCGACGCGCTGGTCGCCCATGCGGCTCAGCCATCCGGCAATTGCCATGCCGCCAATCGTCAGCACGGCCAGAAGCAGAGCCAGAAGCGCCATATCGTTGAGCGCTGACGGGCCGTAGGAGTTCAGCCGACGATAGATCAGCGTGATCAGCGTTGAAACGCGCGCGGGAATGCCGAGCATGGCCTGAATGCCGAAATTTCCGATGGAAGAGACAAAGGCCAGCGCCGCACCGGCAAATATGCCGCCACGAATGAGGGGCAGAATAACGCCAAGTGTTGCCCTAGCAGGCGAAGCACCAACAGCGCGGGCGGCTTCCACCAAAGCGGCGGGTACACGGCGCAGGTTGGCGCGAACGGACAGGAATACGAGCGGAGCGTTATAGATGCCCAGCAGAAGCACAATGCCGCCTGAGGAATAAAGCGGATGACGCATGCCGGGCTCGAGCGAAAGTCCGAAAAAGCTCATGACCGGACTTGCGGGAGAAAAGGCCTGAATCCACGCAAGCGCAATCACCTGCGGCGGGATCATCAGCGGCAGAACAAAGCCGAAAACCCATGCGGTCCGGCCTTTCATGTCGCTTGCTCCGACCAAAAGGGCAGCCAGAGTTCCGGCAATCGTTGCAAGCGCTGTTGCCGCCAGCGAAATCCAGATGGTGTTGATGGTTGCTTCCATCACGCGTCGTCCGCCGAGCACATCTGAGATGCGCGCAAGATCGAAACCTGTGTTGGTGACAAGCGCAGCATAGACGAGGCGGGCGAGCGGCAGGATCGATAACAGGCCGACGAAAAGCGCCAGAAGAAGCATCAGCGTCCGCTCATGCTTCAAAGCGCGGGAAACGCTGGAGAGCGCCCGAAACGGACGCTCCCCGGATATTGCGGTCGAAAGAGACATGGTGATTAGAGGCCGAAAATCTCAGCGAACTGTTCGCGAACCTGTTCGTTGTTCTTCACAGCCTCGTCTACGTCGTAGCCGAGGAGTTTCATCGAGGAGAGTTCAGGATAGCCTTCCGGCGCGGCAACGCCTGGCAGCAGCGGCAGGTTGCCCTGTTCAGACACCAGCTCCTGGCCTTCCTTCGACAGGAGGAAGTCAACAAACTTCTTGGCAGCTTCTTCGTGTTCTGTTGTCTTCATGATGGCGACCGGTTCACCGATGAAGGATACGCCGTCCTTGGGCGCAATGTAATCGATCGGCGAACCATCAGCCTTGGCGCGCAGTGCATTGGCATCAACGATGATGGCGTATTTGGCCATGCCAGAGGCAACAGCCTTGGTTGCCGGTCCGTTGCCGCCTTCCGGCACGATATCGAGATCGTTCAGGCCTTCATAGAAGTCCCAGCCGATGGACGGATCGTTGATCAGTGCGTGCAGGTGGTTCAGTGCTGCGCCGGAATATAGCGGGCTTGGAACCGCAATCTGACCGCGATTGTCTTCAACCAGAAGGTCGTTCCAGCTGTCGACCGGTTCTGCAATCTCGGTGTTGTATGCGATGCCGGTTGTGATTGCCTTGGTGCCGAAGAAGGTCATGTCCTTGTCGTAGGCTGCCTTGTCGTAGCCTTCGACCGGCGCATCGGGATAAGCCATCAGGTGGCCGTCAGCTTTCAGTGTGCCGAGGTTGATCGGATCGGCGACCAGCAGAACGTCGGGCTGGATCTGACCGGCCTGAATTTCAGCGCGCATGACATTCATCAGTGCTGACGTGCCATTGCGGGTCCAGTTGACCTTGATGTCAGGATTGGCCGCTTCAAACGCGTCAACCGTCTGCTGGGCCTGTTCCGGCGCCTGGCTGGTGTAAAGGGTGATGGTTTCTTCGGCGTGGGCGGCCGAAACGGCAAGAGCGCTGACGGCAGCAAGGGCGAGCATGCGGAGTTTCATGGAGATTTCCTTGGGTTTTCGTCGTTTAAACAGGGGCTTGCTCGGGTTTCAGGTCCGGAAGGACCCAGCCGTCAGCAAGCGTGACGGCTACGCGCTGCCCGGCTTCTATCCGGGCCGGAGCAGGAACGTTCATGAAGAGGGGCTGATCGTGCGGGCCAACGCCAAGCTCGACCTTCAAAATATCACCGCGGTAGGTCATCCGGCGGATCACGGCATCAATTCCGCCCTGATCCGTCAGTTTCAGGTCGCCGGGATGAAAGGCGAGACGGGCATGCGCGCACGGCCTGTCATTCGGCTGGCAGCGGGCACGTACCGGCACTCCGAAAAGTTCGGCAAAAGCATAGCCGCTGTGATCGGGCTGATAGTTTTCGATGTCGCAGATCTGTCCGTCGCCAATAAAAGTCGCGACCATTTCGTTGGCGGGCTGACTGTAAAGCGTTTCGGGGGCGGCGAATTGGGCAATGACGCCCTTGTTCATAACCGCGATGCGATCTGCCAGTGCCAGCGCTTCAGCCTGATCATGAGTGATGTAAAACATGGTGGCGCCGGATTCGCGCTGGAACCGCGCAAATTCAGCTTCCATCTCACCACGCAGGTGCACATCAAGGTTGGCAAGCGGTTCATCCAGAAGCACAACGCCGGCATCCATCGCCAGGCAACGTGCGAGGGCCACGCGCTGACGCTGGCCTCCGGAAAGCGCTGTAGGTCGCCTGTTCGCAAAATCAGTCAGTCCCACCGTTTCCAGAACGCGTTCGGTACGGTTTTCGCGCTCCTGTCTTGGCAGACCTTTGACCTTGAGGCCGTAACCGACATTGCCTGCCACCGTCATATGTGGCCAGAGTGCGTAATTTTGAAAAACGACGCCGATGCCACGGTCTTCCGGCGGCATGTGCTGTCCCTCGCCGGAAAGCAAAGTATCGCCGATGCGGATCGAACCCCGGTCAATCGGTTCAAAGCCCGCCAAGGCGCGCAACAGTGTCGTCTTGCCGCAACCTGAAGGACCGAGCACGGCGACGAATTCGCCAGCTTTGATGGAAAGCGAAATGCTGCGCAGGACCTGTGTGTCGCCGAATGATTTATCAACCGCTTCGATTGCAATGGCACTCATGAGCGCAGGCCTCAGCTCTACCGACAAGCCCGGTTATGATCTGGACTTGTCTGACGTTCGTTGTTTTGCACAGCTGTGCAATCTCTTGCGCCATCAATGCACCGCTTATGTGACAGTTCGATTGCAGAGATTTTTCGGTTCTGTGAAACTTGGCGCGAAGACAGGACTGAATTGCCTGAACCGGCGGAGGCTCTGAACAGAAGCATGAGGCGAAGAATGCACAGCTGCAAAATTTCGCCAGAAGCGATATCCGCAAGGAAAAACGGGCTGTTCTGAAATGGGGATATTTTCTCTCACAGTCTGCCGGAAGCAGTCTGTGTTTTCTGATCAGAAACGGTTTTGCAGCGTATTTATCCTGGCCGCCAAGTTGCTCCTAAACTGCTTAACAAAATCTACACGTTAACAGGACAGATGTTCATTTATACGCATTAATCATTCGTATAAGTGGCGTTTCAAGACATGCCCTAGCGGGTTTCCCATGCCGCTCCTCGCCTGAGACTTTGCGACGGGGCGCCGCGTATTGCAGCGCGCGAGCATAAAAACTGCCGGACGGGCGGGAACCGAAATGAAGCACGGCAAAGACCTGCTGACTTTCGGTAAAGAGGAACTGGTTGCGTCGAAGAAGAGCTTTCTTTCGTTTTTACGCTGTTCGTGTGACACGCCGGAACCAGTTGGAGATCATCAAGGTGTTGGATGATGACGAAATCATTCTGGCACAGCGGCCCTTCGACTTGTCGTTTGAACGTGCCGTTCCAATTGAGGTCATGGTCCGCGGTGATGTGATTTCAGCAAATGTTGCCGGGATCGACATTGAGGCACAGGACCCAGGCCCCAGGCCCTGGAATACTCTTCTATGGCGGTTTTGGTTTTTTGATGCATGACGGCGCGCTTTCGGTCGATGAAATCCGGGTCTCGCCGGTCTGACTGGCCTTACCACCTGCAAAACGACAACGGTTCAGATACTTCAGGAAACGTCAAACTGTTGCCTATGAGTGACAGTATTCGCTGAAATGGCAGGCGTTGTGAAAGGTGGAGGCTGGTCAAAGCTCAATATTCGGGCCTATATGGTTTCAGGATTTTTCTCTTGGACGAAAGGAGGCATCAGCATGATCGATATCAGCACCGCAGCGATGCTTCGCGTCCCGCCATTCCGGCTCGTGTGACCTTTCACACCACCTTCTTCTTTTAACTTTATCTCATCGTTATTACATCGCGGTAATCTTTGCCGCCTATGTCCCTTGCAGGGTTCTTGTCGCCGCTGGACCGGCTGCACCTGTTTTGAACCCTCGGGACGATCTGGAGACTGAACATGTTTAGCTGGTTTGAACAGCGTCTGAACCCTTATCCGGATGCGCAACCAACTGCGCCGCCAAAAGGGCTTATACCGTTCTTGTGGTATTATTCTAAGCCTGCGGCGCCTTGGCTTCTGGCCATGGCTGCCGGATCCGCTTTGATCGCCATCGGCGAAGTCATTCTGTTTCAGTTCCTCGGCAATGTTGTCGATTGGCTTTCATCGGCCGACCGGGCAACCTTTCTTGCAGACGAAGGCTGGAAGCTCTTTGCCATGGGCTTTCTGGTTCTGGTGGCCTTGCCTGCAATCGTAGCGCTTGATGCTCTGGTTATGCATCAGGGCTTGCTGGGAAACTTCCCGATGATTGCTCGCTGGCAGATGCATCGCTATCTGTTGCGACACGGGGTGAATTTCTTCGCCAATGAGTTTTCGGGGCGGGTGTCACAGAAGGTAATGCAGACGTCACTGGCGATCCGCGAAACCGTGATGAAGCTGCTGGATGTTTTCGTCTATGTGATGACCTTCTTTGTCACGATGTTCATCGTGGTTGGTGCGGCAGACTGGCGACTGTTGATGCCGCTCCTTCTCTGGGTTGCGATCTATCTCGGATTGACCATTTATTTTGTGCCGAAGTTGCGCAGGATTTCCGCAGAGCAGGCCGATGCGCGTTCATTGATGAGCGGGCGTATCGTTGACAGCTATACCAATATCTCAACGGTAAAGCTGTTTTCCCACGCCGGACGCGAAGCCGTCTATGCACGCGAAAGTATGGACGGCTTTCTGGATACGGTTTACCGGCAGATGCGTCAGGTGACCAAGTACCAGACACTTGTTTATCTGAACAACTCCGTTGCGCTGTTCGGTATCGCGGGTATGGGGATCTGGCTGTGGCTCGATGGCAATGTCGCCGTGGGGGCCGTTGCCGCCGCAGTTGGCCTTGCGATGCGTATCAGCGGTATGTCGCAGTGGATCATGTGGGAGGTTTCGGCTTTGTTCGAAAATCTCGGCACGGTCTATGACGGCATGGAAATGATGAGCAAGCACCATGAGGTTGTCGACAGGCCGGATGCCAGAAAGCTGTCCGTCAGTGAGGGTGAGATCGTTTACGATCACATTGCATTTCATTACGGCAAGGAAGGTGGCGTTATTCAGGATCTTTCGCTGACGATCAAACCGGGCGAAAAAGTCGGCCTTGTTGGGCGCTCCGGTGCCGGCAAGACCACAATGATGAACCTTTTGCTGCGGTTTTATGATCTGGAAGGCGGCAAGATCACGATCGACGGGCAGGATGTATCGGCGGTGACGCAGGATAGTTTGCGCGAAAACATTGGTGTGGTCACGCAGGATACGTCTCTGCTGCATCGTTCTATCCGCGATAACATTGCCTATTCGCATCCGGATGCTACGGATGAAGAAGTCATCGACGCAGCGAAACGTGCCAATGCCTGGCACTTCATCAAGGATCTCTCGGACCTTCAGGGACGCACCGGCCTTGATGCGCATGTCGGTGAACGCGGTGTGAAACTCTCTGGCGGTCAGCGTCAGCGAATCGCGATTGCACGTGTATTCCTGAAAAATGCCCCGATTCTGATCCTGGATGAGGCAACATCGGCGCTTGATTCCGAAGTCGAAGCCGCCATTCAGGAAAGTCTCTTCGGTCTGATGGAAGGGAAAACGGTTATCGCGATTGCCCATCGGCTTTCGACCCTGACCGAGATGGATCGTCTTGTCGTCCTCGATAAGGGGGAAATCGTCGAGATGGGGACGCATCAAGAACTTGCTGATGCTGATGGCATTTATGCCGATCTGTGGCGGCGCCAGTCCGGCGGCTTCCTCGGTGAAGAGGCCAGCGCAAAAGGTCAGGCTGCTGAATAAAATCCTGTCCGGCCCCGATCTTGGATGATTGGGGCCGGATTTTTGTTGGCATGTTTGACAACAGCACATTTGCGCGCTGCGTGAATCCCTGTATGGAATTGTCATGATTTTTCGCCGTATCGCCCAAATCTTCGAAAACTGGATCGACCCGCTGGCCGGTGACGCGCCCGCACGCCCGCCGGAAAAGCTGTGGGCTTTCCTCTGGTACTTCCTGAAACAGGCTAGATGGCCGTTTTTTGCCATGTTGATCGTCGGCGGTGGCGTGGCGGTGATGGAAACGGCATCGTTCTGGTTTATGGGCGTGCTTGTTGATTTTCTCGATGACACGCCGCGTGCGGAAGGCTGGCAAGGGCTGATCGCGGTGCATGGCGGTGCACTTCTGGCCATGGCTGTTGCCATGATTGTCGTGCGTGTCGGTCTCACGACATTGCAGATGTTGATTGAAGAGCAGACCATCGTGCCCGGCTTTAACAATCTGGTGCGCTGGCAGTCTTATCGCTATGTCGCGCGGCAATCGCTCGATTTCTTTCAGAATGATTTTGCCGGCCGGATCGTCACCAAGGTTACTGCAGCCGGGCAGGCGATTGGCGATCTGATGTCTTCGTTGCTGCAGGTCGTCTGGTTTATGGCGATTTATGCGATTTCGACGATGGCGCTTGTGGGACGCCTCGACTGGCGGCTGGCTGCGCTGATTGCGGCCTGGATCGTCATCTTCGCAGCGCTTGCACGGTATTTTGTGCCGCGCATCCGTGAAAACGCCCGTGAACTGGCTGAAGCCAATTCGGTGATGTCCGGCCGGATGGTCGACTCGTTTTCGAATATCTCGACGCTCAAGCTGTTTGGCAGCGATGAGGGCAATGATCGCTACATGCGCGGCGGGTTTGAGCGGCTGATCGCGACAGTACAGCGCTTTACGCGTTTTATTACGGGTGTGCGGGCTTCGCTCAGCCTGCTTTCAGGTGTGATGATCACGCTGATCGCAGCCCTTTCTGTGCATTTGTGGTTTTCAAGCGATATCTCTTCAGGAGACGTGGCCTTCACACTCGGACTGGCACTCAGGCTGTCCATGCTTCTGGGGCGCCTGATGATGCAACTTAATGGTATTATGCGGGCCATCGGGACCATTCAGAATTCGGCTGAATTGATTTCAAAGCCGATCACACTCATTGATAAACCCGATGCGGCCCGGCTTGTGGTCGAAGAGCCATCGATCCGCTTTGAGAATGTTGGTTTCAGTTATGGCGGTGAGAAGGGGGTGATTGACGACCTCACTCTTGAGGTCGCCGCTGGTGAAAAAGTCGGGATCATCGGGCGTTCCGGAGCGGGAAAGTCGACGCTGGTTAATCTTCTTCTCCGGTTTTACGACGTTGAAGCCGGACGCATTCTGATTGACGGGAAAAACGTGGCTAATGTCACGCAGGAAAGTCTGCGGGCCCATATTGGTATGGTTACGCAGGATACCGGGCTTTTGCATCGTCCGATCCGCGATAATATCCGTTTCGGTAGTGAAGATGCCGACGATGATGCGCTCTGGGAGGCCGTTGAGCGCGCGGAGGCTGACGGCTTTATCGCCGATCTGGCGGACATGAAGGGGCGCAGAGGCTTTGATGCTTTTGTCGGCGAGCGTGGTGTGAAGCTTTCCGGTGGTCAGCGGCAGCGCATCGCGATTTCAAGGGTTATGCTCAAAAACGCACCGATCCTTGTTTTGGATGAGGCGACGTCTGCGCTTGATTCCGAGGTTGAGGCGGCGATTCAGACCAATCTCATGAAGCTGATGGAAGGCAAAACGGTGCTTGCCATTGCCCACCGCCTGTCCACGATTGCAGCGCTTGACCGGCTTGTCGTCATGGATAACGGGAAAATCGTTGAGCAGGGCACGCATCAGCAACTGCTGGATCGCAGCGGCCTTTATGCAACGTTTTGGGCGCGCCAGTCCGGCGGTTTCCTGCCGGAGCTTGATGTGTGAGTTATCATCCTTCCCGCAGACAAGACCGATCTGATCGTGACGGAAATCAGCCACCCACTGGACATCGTTTCCGATCACGCCTAAAACTTTTGACTTAAATAACACGTTGCCGATGCGTTTCCGCAGTGAAGGGACATTGCGCAAGGAGGAGGCGCAAACCGGCAGCGGCATCAGCTGATGGAGGGCTGGCTGTGCAAGACGAGACTGTTTCGACGGATCATTCCGCCGAACCGACCCGGCGTGATTTCCTATATCTGACCACTGGTGTGGCGGCTGCTGTTGGCGCGGCTGCTGTGGCCTGGCCATTCATCGACCAGATGCAGCCGGATGCTTCGACACTGGCGCTTTCAACTGTGGAGGTGGATGTCTCCAGCCTTGAGCCAGGCATGTCGCTGACGGTGAAATGGCGCGGGAAGCCGGTGTTCATCCGCAATCGCACAGAGCAGGAGATTGAAGCTGCAAAGCAGGTTCCGCTTTCCGATCTGAAAGACCCGGAAGCGCGCAATGAAAATCTGCCTGCGTCCGCACCGGCGACCGATGTTGACCGTTCGGCGGGTGAGGGCAAGGAAAACTGGCTCGTCATGATCGGTGTTTGTACTCACCTCGGCTGCATCCCGCTCGGCCAGTCGGGCGAGTTCGGCGGGTGGTTCTGTCCCTGTCATGGCTCGCACTACGACACGGCGGGCCGTATCCGAAAAGGCCCGGCGCCGGAAAACATGGCGATACCGCTGTTTGAATTTACATCCGACACTGTCGTCCGGATCGGGTGAGGGGGAGAAACTGACTGATGAGTGGACACTCGAGCTATGTGCCCGGCAATGGTGTGTCGAAATGGGTGGATGCACGCCTGCCGCTGCCAAGAATGCTGTATGACAGCTTCGTTACCTATCCGGTTCCGCGTAACCTGAATTATGCCTACACATTTGGTGCCATGCTTTCGGTCATGCTGTTGGTGCAGATTGCCACCGGGATCGTTCTGGCAATGCACTATACTGCCTCGACAGACGGTGCATTTCTGTCTGTCGAAAAGATCATGCGCGATGTGAATTATGGCTGGCTGCTGCGCTATATGCATGCCAATGGCGCTTCGTTTTTCTTCGTCGCCGTTTATCTGCATATGGCCCGCGGGCTTTATTACGGGTCATACAAGGCGCCACGGGAAATCCTGTGGATGCTTGGGGTTATCATCTACCTTCTGATGATGGCGACAGGCTTCATGGGCTACGTTCTGCCCTGGGGGCAGATGTCGTTCTGGGGCGCAACCGTGATCACCAGTTTCTTTTCTGCCTTCCCGTTGATTGGTGACTGGATTCAGCAATTGCTGCTCGGTGGCTTCGCTGTCGGTGAGCCGACGTTGCAGCGTTTCTTCGCACTTCATTATCTGCTGCCGTTCATGATTGCAGGTGTCGTGATCCTTCATATCTGGGCGTTGCATGTGACAGGACAGACAAACCCGACTGGCGTTGAGGTGAGAACCGAAAGCGATACGGTTCCGTTTACGCCTTACGCAACCTTAAAGGATGCGCTTGGGGTTACGGTTTTTCTGATTGTTTATGCATGGTTTATCTTTTACCTGCCGAACTATCTCGGCCACCCGGATAATTACATTCCAGCGGACTCTCTCAAGACACCGTCGCATATCGTGCCGGAATGGTATTACCTGCCTTTCTACGCGATGCTGCGTGCCATTACCTTCGATATCGGACCGATCGATTCCAAACTCGGCGGTGTTCTGACAATGTTCGGCTCGATCCTGATCTTGTTTTTCCTGCCGTGGCTCGACACGTCAAAAGTGCGTTCAGCTGCCTATCGGCCATGGTACAAGCTGTTCTTCTGGCTATTCATTGCCAATGCGCTGATGCTGGGCTGGCTTGGGTCTCAACCTGCCGAGGGCGCGTTTGTGATCATGTCGCAGATGGGAACGCTTTATTATTTCGGTTTCTTCCTGGTGATCATGCCGCTGCTCGGGCTTTTCGAAAAGCCAACGCGCATTCCAAACTCCATCACCGAGGCTGTGCTGGAAAAGAAGGCTGGAAAAGCACCAGCCGAAACCGGTTCACAGGAATAGGGCGAGGGGAAGAAAAATGAAAAAGCTTTTATCACGTTTTCTTCTGGTCGCTTTTCTGACGCCGCTCTGTCTGGCGGCCGCCCATGCGGCAGAAGAAGGGGGAGAAGGCGGTGGTACACCGCACTATCCGCTGAAACATCCTGAGCACGAAGACTGGAGTTTCGCCGGGCCGTTCGGTACCTATGACCGCGGCCAGCTTCAGCGTGGACTTAAGGTTTACCGGCAGGTCTGTTCGGCCTGTCACTCACTTGATCTGGTCGCCTTTCGCACGCTCACAGATCTCGGCTATTCCGAAGCGCAGGTAAAGGCGCTGGCAGCTGAGTATGAAATTGAGGCGGGGCCGGATGACGATGGCAACATGTATATGCGGCCGGGTATTCCATCAGATTATTTTCCCGCACCCTTTGAAAATCCAGAGCAGGCGGCTGCCTCCAACAATGGTGCGGCGCCACCGGATTTGTCGCTGATGGCGAAAGCACGCGGCATTACCCGGGGTTTTCCGACCTTTATCTTTGATATGTTCACCCAGTATCAGGAAGGCGGACCGGATTACATCCATGCGCTTTTGACAGGTTATGAAGATCCGCCGGAAGGTGAGAACGTGCCGGTTGGTTCTTATTATAATCCCTATTTCGCCAATGCGGCTGCACTTGCGATGGCGCCGCCGCTTTCTGAAGGGATTGTCGCTTATGATGACGGCGCACCGGAAACGGTCGATCAATATGCCAAGGACATCTCCGCGTTTCTGATGTGGACAGCTGAGCCGAAGCTTGAAGCGCGCAAACAGCTGGGTCTCACGGTCATGGTTTTTCTGGTCATCCTCACCGCGCTGGTCTATCTGACCAAAAAATCGGTTTACGCGTCCAAGCGCGATTGATTTTTGCGTCACAAACGTGAACAAAAGAGGCGGTTGTGACCGCCTTTTTTCATGGCAATACGCTACAGAATGCGGCGGTCTGTATGCTGGCTGATGTTCAGCCAGCTTATCGAATTCAAGGCGTCGGGGTTTGCCATGTGATGGCGGCTCCAGCGTTTGCGCCGGTGTCCGTTCCGGTGCTGCTTGCAAATGATTTTTCGCTTGGCGAACGAACAAGCGGACACTGAAAAGGACTGTTGACGATGCGCGACAAATACGAACTGGTCGATTCCATTCGCTCGATCCCGGACTATCCAAAGCCCGGCATTATCTTCCGTGATATCACGACGCTTTTAGGTGATCCGCGGGCGTTTCGCTGTGCGGTGGACGAACTGGTTCAGCCCTATGTCGGCATGAAAATTGATAAGATTGCCGGTATTGAAGCACGCGGATTTATTATCGGTGGTGCCATTGCCCACCAGCTTTCTGCCGGCTTCATCCCGATCCGCAAGAAAGGCAAGCTGCCTGATAAAACTGTTTCCATGACCTACAGCCTTGAATATGGCGAGGATGAAATGGAAATGCATGTTGATGCGATCAAGCCGGGCGAGAAGGTCATTCTCGTTGACGACCTTATCGCCACCGGGGGGACGGCAGAAGGCGCGGTGAAGCTGCTGCGTCAGATCGGTGCGGAGCTGGTTTCAGCCTGTTTCATCATCGACCTGAAGGATTTGCCCGGACGCAAGAAACTGGAAGATATGGGTGTTGAAGTGCGCTCGCTGGTGCAGTTCGAAGGACACTGAATACCCTTCGCTCGCAGGCGGTTAAAATGGTGGATCAGGCAGCCAGAGCGCTTTTGATATCGTCTTCGATGTCTTCCGGTTTGACGGTTGGTGCGTAACGCTTCAGCGGTTCACCGTCTCGGCCGGCGAGAAACTTGGTAAAATTCCACTTGATCAGGCCGGAGCCCATAAATCCGGCCTTTTCCTTTTTCAGATACTGAAACAGCGGATGGGCCTTGTCACCATTCACGTCGACTTTCCCAAACATCGGAAAGCTGACATCAAACTGCGTCTTGCAGAAGGTTTCGATCGCAGCTTCGTCGGCAGGTTCCTGCCCGCCAAACTGGTTGCAGGGAAAGCCAAGGACAGAAAAGCCCTTGCCGCGATAGGTCTTGTAGAGCATTTCCAGACCGGCATATTGCGGCGTGAAACCACATCCACTGGCCGTGTTGACGATAAGAAGAACGTCGCCGCGGAAATCGTTAAGGCTTTTCGCCTCGCCAGTGATGGCTTTTGCTTCAAAGTCGTAAACGCTCATAAGAGACTCCGGTTTTTATTCTGTTTTTTACTGACATGTGTGCCGGTCATGCGGACGTTTCAAGAAAAAAGACCGGCTTTATGAAAAAGCCGGTCCGAAAAAAATCTGCTTGTGACGACTGATCAGGTGTTAAACCTGAAATGGATGACATCGCCATCCTGAACAATATATTCCTTGCCTTCATCGCGGGCTTTGCCCGCATCCTTGGCGCCCGTTTCGCCGTTAAAGGCGATGTAGTCCTCATAAGCGATGGTGTTGGCGCGAATGAAGCCGCGTTCAAAATCCGTGTGGATCACACCGGCAGCGCCGGGTGCCTTGGTGCCACGCCGCACCGTCCATGCACGGGTTTCCTTCGGTCCTACGGTGAAATAGGTGATCAGGTCGAGAAGCTTGTAACCGGCGCGGATAAGGCGGTCGAGGCCGGCCTCTTCCAGCCCCATTTCAGACAGGAACATTTCTGCTTCTTCTGCTTCCAGCTGCGCCACTTCGGCCTCAATCGCTGCAGAAATAATAACCGTTTCAGCGGATTGTTCTGCCGCCATTTTGGCTACGGCTTCGGTTTTCTCATTGCCGTTTGACGCATCGCCTTCGGCAACATTGCAGACGTAAAGCACCGGCTTTGATGTGAGCAGGTTCAGCGTCTTTAAGATTTTCAGCTCTTCGGCATCGATGTCGGACAGCAAGGTGCGCACTGGTTTGCCGTTCTGCAGAAGCTCCAGCGATGCTTCCATGACCGGCAGTACGGTCAGGGCTTCCTTGTCCTTGCCAGTGGCGCGTTTACGCGTCTGGTCAACGCGGCGCTCAAGGCTTTCAAGGTCAGCAAGCATCAGCTCGGTTTCGATTGTTTCGGCATCGGCTACCGGGTCAATTCTGCCTTCGACATGGGTAATGTCGTCATCTTCAAAGCAGCGCAGAACATGAACGACTGCGTCCACTTCGCGGATATTGGCCAGAAACTGGTTGCCCAGCCCTTCGCCCTTGGAGGCGCCGCGCACCAGACCGGCGATGTCGACGAAGGAAATGCGGGTGGGAATGATTTCCTTGGAACCGGCGATCTTTGCCAGTGCGCTCATACGGCTGTCGGGAACCGCGACCTCACCGGTATTGGGTTCGATCGTGCAGAAGGGATAGTTGGCGGCTTGCGCAGCGGCGGTCTTTGTCAGCGCATTGAAAAGGGTCGACTTGCCGACATTGGGCAGGCCGACGATTCCGCATTTGAAACCCATGGGAGTTTATCCTGCTTTTGTTTTGCTATCTGGCCTGAGGCTATGGGCGATGAAGGCCCCTGAGGTCAAGGGCTGAGCACTGAAACGCATGTTTTCTGTCCATCCGCATCTTGCGTATTGAAGGCCGAGCGCGCAAAATAGCGAAAATTGCCGATCATCATTTTCGGCGACGGCTTGTGGCTTTGGCCCGCCGTCATCAACACCCATTTATTCTATAAAGGATCGGATCGCGTCTCTCATGAGCGGAACAGGCACCGATACCAAACAGACGACCAGCGTTAAGCCAAAGGTTGAAAAACCACGCCTTTACAAGGTGATACTGGTGAACGACGACTACACACCGCGTGAATTTGTAATCATGGTGTTGCAGGCCGTTTTTCGCACCAGCGAGGATGAGGGTTACCAGATCATGGTTACAGCCCATCAGAAAGGCGCGTGTGTTGTCGCGGTTTATAGTCGCGACATTGCCGAGACCAAGGCCAAAGAGGCCGTTGATCTGGCCAAACAGGCCGATTTTCCGCTGATGTTTACGACCGAGCCGGAAGAATAGAACCAAGCGGTTCCTGAAGCATCGGGTTACGAGTTGCGCATCGTTCGATGTTTTGAATTTCTTGTTGGGGGCATCTGCTTAGCGAAAACCAGTCACCGCTTCTCGCTCGACGCTTTAGTCTTTTTTCTGACCGAACATCTTCTTCAGCATGTCAGCCATGGGGCCGGTTTCTGGCATTTTAGAATGACCATTCTGGCGCGCTTTATGAATATGCGACTGGGCTTTCGGCTTTTTGGGTGAAGCCGATCTCTGCGCGTTCTCGGGTGGAGCGGGGGACTTTCCGCCGGTTGCCAGTGCCAGTTTGTTCATCAGCTGGGAGTCATCACCTTTCGCCAGCAGATCAGCATTTCGGCCGAGTGCTTCCAGCAACGGTTCGAGCCAGTCTGCATCCGCCTTGGCAAAATCGCCCAGAACATGACCGTGGACTTTCTCTTTCATGCCAGGATGGCCAATACCGAGGCGTAACCGCCGGTAATCCTTGCCGCAATGGGCATCGATGGACTTGATGCCGTTATGTCCGCCGGAGCCGCCACCGGTTTTGATGCGGGCCTTTCCGGGCATAAGGTCGAGTTCGTCGTAGACCACGATCAGGTCGGCTGGTGTCAGTTTGAAAAAGCGCATGGCTTCACCAACGCTTTCCCCGGAGAGGTTCATGAAGGTCTGTGGCTTGATCAGCAGCGCTTTTTCGCCCGCAAGTTCGCCTTCGCTGATCAGCCCTTTGAATTTTTTTGACCAGGGTGAAAAGCGGTTCTCATCTGCGATGGCGTCGGCGGCCATGAAGCCGATATTGTGACGGTTCTTCGCATATTGTCCGCCGGGATTGCCGAGCCCTGCAATGATGATCATGGCGATATCCTTCCTGAACGTCGGGCCTGTTTCATCCCGGCAGGCCGCAGATGTCAAGGTTGAGGTCAATGACCGCAGAGGATGTGGGCGAGCTTTCAAACAAAAAAGGCCGCAGGCAGTGCCCGCGGCCTTTCAATACGGTCAGAAGCAAGATCGAAACGATCTTATTCTTCGGCTTCGCCTTCTGCGCCTTCTTCATCAGCAGCCTCGCCCTCATCGGACTTAAGACCAGCCGGTGCAGCGATCGTGGCGATCGTGAAGTCACGGTCGGTGATCGTCGGTGTCATGTTCTTCGGCAGGTCGACAGCCGAGATATGAACGGAATCACCAAGCTGAACGTCGGCCAGATCAACCGTGATGTAGTCCGGGATCGCGTTGGCCGGGCAATGGAATTCCACTTCGTGACGAACAACGTTCAGAACACCACCCTGCTTGATGCCGGGGCAGGTTTCGTCGTTGACGAAGTGAACCGGAACCGAAACGGTCACGACGCTCTTTTCCGAAACACGCAGGAAGTCAACATGCATGACAAAGTCGCGGACGGGGTCGAGCTGGTAATCCTTCGGCAGAACCAGATACTTGTCCTTGCCGACCTGGATCGTAAAGGTTGTGGTCATGAAACCGCCGTTGAAAATACGACGGGTAATCTCATTGCGGGAGACCGCAATTGAAACGGGGGCTTTCTTATCGCCGTAAATGACAGCGGGCATCATACCGTTGCGGCGCAGTTCGCGGGAGGACCCCTTACCAACCCGATCGCGCGCTTCGGCCTGGAGCATTGCCTGTTCCTGGCTCATGGCATTTCCTTTCAGATGTTGCGGAGCGTTTGGCCGGATGTCAAATTTCCGGCGAAACGGAGAGATAAATCTCCCATTCGCACTGCCTCCAAGGGTGTCTGTGCGAACGAGGTGCCTATAGAGCAGCTCCGGTAAAAACGCAAGCACCCGCCTTCACTATACTGTGTTCCCTCCGTTTGCGCGCTGCTTACGGTATTATTGCCGGTTATGTCTTTTAGGATGCAGCAACAGTCAAAATTGGATGACATCGCCGCCGGGACGTGCGTTTTGGCGTTTATAAATCATTATAAAAGGATATATAAAAATTAGTTGGAACAATTCTACCCTGTAGAGCAAAGTCGGGGATGACGTTTGGATAGACTGGTCAGTTGCCTCACTGTCGAGCATACGCCGACAGCGTTCTTTGCTTCAGTTGCGGTTGCGCTGGTCGGTGGTTATCTGACAGTCAGCCTTTCCCAGCGCATCCGCAATGCGCCGGTCGTATCGTCTCAGATCTGGCTGCTGCTGGCTGGATTTGTGGGTGGGGTTTCCGTGTGGTGCGCCCA
Organism: Martelella mediterranea; assembly: GCF_004342225.1. Lineage (GTDB taxonomy): Bacteria > Pseudomonadota > Alphaproteobacteria > Rhizobiales > Rhizobiaceae > Martelella > Martelella mediterranea_B. Next base: position 47,157 of record NZ_SMAR01000010.1, read on the forward strand.
CTTTATAGCGATGCTGGGTTATCAGGTCGCACAACCTCACGCCTATGATCCAGTTCTCACATTTGTCTCGCTCGGTCTGGTGGTTGTAACAGCGACAGCGGGAATTTTTGTCGGTGCATATGCACGGCGAGGCCCACTTCTGGAGGCCGGCGGCGTGGTGATGGGTCTGGGCGTCGGGCTCATGCATTTCGTTGGGATGGCCGGTTTTCAGGCTTCGGGAGCGGCAGTCTGGTCGGTCTGGTCTATTCTGTTGTCTCTGGTACTGGGTGGCTTTTTCGGCGCTCTTTGTTTTACCACGGCTGTGCGCCTGCCTCTTCGGGTAAGAACATTCGTTGCAGCGTTCTTTTTTCTGCTGGCGGTTGTTTCGGTTCATTATATTAGCCTTGCTGGCCTGACGATCGTACCGAACGGCTCTGCCGCTGAACCATTCAGCGGCTTGCAGCGCCAGACGATGATTTTCTTCACAGCACAGGGAACATCACTTGTCTTTGTCCTTGGCTTTGCCTTGCTGGTTCTTGATGTCCGCAACAGGCAGAGCCTCAACGATCAGGTTTTCAATGCGCGCGCTCACGACGCACTGACAGGGCTTCCAAACCGCTGGGCGCTGGGCGTTGAGCTTGATAAGGCTGTTGAAGACGCTGAAAGTCGGGGTGGACAGCTTGCGCTTCTGCTTCTCGATGTCGAGCGCTTTAAAGAAATTAACGATGTTCACGGGCATTCTGCCGGTGATTATGTACTGAGTGCGGTTGCGAGTCGGCTGTCTTCCTCTGCCGGGCTGAGCGGCTTTTTGGCGCGGGCGGGCAATGATGAGTTTGCAATCATTCTACGGTATTATACGCATCGCAGCGAAACGGTTAGGCTTATGCGGCGCATTGCCCATGAGCTGGAGCGGCCGGTCGAGTGGCGCGGGTTGCAGTTTTCTATCCAGGTTTCTGCCGGTGTTTCCGTTTTTCCGGCGAATGGCCGTGCAGCCGATCAGCTGATTGCCCGTGCCGAGGCAGCTCTTCAAAGGGCTAAACGAAAAGGCTCAGGCACAGCGTTTTATAAGTCAGAGCTTGACCGTGGCGCGCGAAGACGCAACGAACTTGCGCTTGATCTCCGCCGCGCGCTCAGTGACGGTGAGTTTCGGCTATTTTATCAACAACAACACATGATCGACAGTCAGGAGGTCTTCGGCTTCGAAGTTCTCTTGCGCTGGTTTCACAAAGAATATGGTTTCATTGGTCCGGATGAGTTTATCCCATTGGCTGAACGGACCGGGTTCATTGATACGCTCGGTGAGTGGCTGCTGCGTGAAGCCTGCGCCGATGCTGTCAACTGGAAGAATCCCCTCCAGGTGGGGGTTAATGTTGCGCCCCAGCAGCTTGCTGACTATCGTTTTCCAGAGAAAGTCGCGGCCATTCTGGAAGGAACCGGTCTGCCGCCGGAAAGGCTTGAACTCGAAATCACAGAAAGCGGTTTCATCGATGATTTTAATCGAACATTTGAAGCCATCAGAGCGCTTAAGGCGCTTGGCGTGAAAATCGCGATGGATGATTTCGGAACCGGCTACTCATCGCTTTCGATGTTGCAGCAGTTCCCCTTTGACAAAATCAAGATCGACCGCTCTTTCGTTCAGGGCCTGCCTGAAAATGATCTATCTGCCGCTATCGTTCGCTCGACACTGATGATCAGCAAAAGCCTTGGAATTCGTGTACTTGCAGAAGGTGTTGAGACGGAAGAGCAGCTTCGCTTTCTGCTGCAGGAGCAATGTACCCGCGCTCAGGGCTTTTATTTCGGAAAACCTGTTCCGCGCGTTGAAATCGAAGACTATGTCAGCGGCCCCTGCCCACCGTCAGAGCGTTGCTGCACACCGATTAAGATAGAGCCTGGTGATAGTGGAAGGGCTTGAACGGGACATGGCAATCGGCCCCGTCCGGCAGTGTTGGGCCTATTAGAGCATTTCGCAGTCAGATGGAAACATCTGACGTCCGCGAAAATGCATCAAAACAAAGAGATAGAGCGGTTGCGCGTTGCCATGAAAGATGGAGCAGCTCGAGAGCGCCGTGCATCCATTCGGATGAACAAAGCACGATGCTGTAGCCAGGCAAGATCAATCGAAAAGGCTGGAGACCGATGACTCATGGCTGGTCCGGTTGATCGCTTCGCCAATCAGAGATGCCGTTGTGACCACCCGAACTTTCGGCGACGACACCATCTCACCGCGCGGCTGGATGGAGTCGGTGATGACCAGCTCTTCAAGCCTGGATGATGTGATGCGCTGCACGGCATTGTTGGAAAGCACGCCATGTGTGATGTAGGCACGCACGCTTAGCGCCCCGTTCTTCAAAAGTGCGTCAGCCGCATTGCAGAGCGTTCCGCCGGAATCGACGATATCGTCGATCAGGATGCACTCCTTGCCTTCGACTTCACCGATGATATTCATGACTTCCGACTCACCGGGGCGCTCGCGCCTTTTGTCAACGATGGCCAAAAGACAGTCGAGCCGCTTTGCCAGAGAACGGGCGCGAACCACGCCGCCGACATCCGGTGAAACCACCATCACGTTCTCAAGGTTGAGACGCGATTTGATGTCTCTGGAAAGAATCGGCAAGGCATAAAGATTGTCGGTCGGAATATCGAAGAAGCCCTGAATCTGACCGGCATGCAGATCAAGTGTCATCACCCTGTTGGCGCCTGCCTGGGTTATGAGGTTGGCAACCAGCTTGGCTGAAATCGGTGTGCGGGGGCCTGGCTTCCGGTCCTGTCGCGCATAGCCGAAGTATGGCAAAACCGCCGTGATGCGTCTGGCTGAGGACCGGCGAAACGCGTCGATCATGATCAGCAATTCCATCAGGTGGTCATTCGTGGGAAATGATGTCGACTGGACGACAAAAACGTCTTCCCCGCGCACATTTTCCTGAATTTCTACGAATATTTCCTGATCGGCAAATCGCCTTACACTGGCTTTGCCCATCGGGACGTTAAGGTAGTTGCAGATCGCTTCGGCAAGTTGTCGGTTCGAATTGCCCGCGAATACTTTCATATCAGATCGCCCGTTCCGTCACTCTGGCTCTGCTTGCCTTTTAACCGCTCTCGTGCCGATTGCAAGATGCGGGACGCATGTAAGGCCTATATCTTCAGGCCTTTTTCACCGTGTAACCTAAAATGCTAAAATTTTATGACTTAGTTCTGCGAGTCGATCCATGTGATCAGGGTTGCAATCGTATCCTGTCCGATGGTGGCCATCATATCGGGTGTGACCGATTCCCACGTATCGCTGGCACCGGCTGTCGCCGGTCCGGATTGACTGCCCTGAATGCGATGAAGCCGGCTTCCTTCCGGACCAATTACATCCCAGACATAGACGACCTGTACTTCATCGTCCTGACTGACGGCAGAGAAATATCCCTTCAGGCTGAGACTTGCTGTTTCGTCATCCATACGCGTGATCGTCAGGCCAGATGCGCGTGCAGCATCGCCAAGCCGCTTTGAAAGCGGCTGAAGTTTATCGGCAGGAGCGCCGATCAATGGCAGAAAGCGGACCGTATCGTAGGCCGCAATCGTTGCCGTTGTTCCACCAGATGTTGTTGTCACCGCAGATGTTCGTGCTGGCGCACTTTGCGTCACTGGCTGCGTTGCTGGTGCAGCCGTCGTTTGAACCGGTGTTGCTGTCGTCTGGGTCGGAGCGCTTGTGGTTGCGCTGACCGTTTGAGGGGCGGGTGCCTGCGGTTGTTGTGTTGTCGCCGGTGCGGGGGCAAGGCCTGATGCCTGAGCACCAAAGGTGCTTGGTGCACGTCCGCGTCCGGGCGTCGCGTCCAGCGTCGTCTGGCTGGCGGCCGAAGCTGGCACATTTCCGCCAGCCGATGGCGGCGGCGCAAGCGTTTGGCGCTCGACGGTACTCTGGCGGGCAGCGGCAAGTGTTGCATCGGGCGTTTGAGATGCTGGCTGCATGGGCGCTGTACCAGTGCCAACAGGTGCGGGCGGCGTATCGTTAACCGTCAGCACGTCATTGGTCGAGCAGGCAGAAATGAGCCCTGCCGACAGTAGAATGATCGCCAGCCTACGCACGTTGCAGCTATCCCTGATCCTTGAAATCGCTAACATTTTGTGCGGTCAGGCGTGGACCTGTCAACGAAACGCGCTCAACGTCGTTTATTTTGTGTAAAGATCAAGCGGATGGCGCGAGAGCGGTTTCGGTTCATTTTCACCAGTCAGATAGGTGCGCCCCAGCGTCATGGCCGAGCCACTGTCTGAATCCATGATGATGATATGTACAAAAAGGGACATGTCAGGCTGGATGGGCTGCTGATTGCCTGCGTGAAACATCTGATGTTCCATCCAGGAGGGCGCGAACCGCGCACCGAGTGAATAGCCGCACGCATTCAGGCGGTGCCTGGACAAGCCGCGCTCGTCCATAATTTCTGCATGCCGGTCGAAAACATCGCCGAAAGTGTGTCCGGGTCTGAGAATTTCTTCGATGGATTCCAGCGTTGCGCGCGCGGCCCGAAACAGCGTCTGATGGCGGTCGCTGACCTCGCCAGTCAGTACTGTGCGCATGGCCGCAACATGATAGTTCGCAGCAACGCCTGCCCATTCAAGGGTCAGCTGATCATTGTCAGAAAGTTTTCGTCTGCCTGATTTTGCGCGGCATAAAAGAGCAGATTCGCCAGAACCGATTATGAAATTATTCGCCGGATAATCGCCACCTGCGGCGAGAACCGCGCCTTGCATTGCGGCCAGAATTTCAGCCTCATCTGCGCCGGGGCGCACCAGCGGCAGCGCGGCATCAAACGCATCATCGCAAAATGTTGCTGCGCGTTCGATATAGGCGATTTCTGCCGGGCTTTTGATCAGTCTCAGGTCGCTGACGAGGTAAGAGGCATCCTGTAACTGGCAGAAGGATTGCAGCTGTTCATCAAGCAGACGCGCGGAGCGTCCGGTCATGCCATGTGTATCATATTCGACGCCGATCTTTGCCCCAAGCAGGTCCATCTCGGACAACATGTCCTTCAGGTCACGACTTGGATCAGACTGGCCGCGGTCGACCCAGACACGAATGTCCTTGATGATTGAGGTCTGGCGTGCCTGCCGGATATCGGCTGAACGTGTCAGAAGCGCCATGCGCCCATCTGCTGTGACGGCAAGGCACTGGAAAAACACGAAACCGAACGTGTCATAGCCCGTCAGCCAATACATGCTTTCCTGTGCAAACAGCAAAACAGCATCCAGCTTTTTGTGAACCATCGATTCCTTGAGCCGTTCAAGACGGCGGGCATATTCGTCCGTTTCAAAAGCCAGTGCCATTTTTGTCTCCCCGGTTTCGGTCAGAACCGAAAGATTGAAATTCGAGAACATATCCGAAATGACTTTTACCGGACATGCGTGAGAACAGAAAGTCTTTCAGCCTGTGCCGAACAGCCGCACAGCTTTTCCTACATTGCGATTGCCGATATTTGTCGTCCATAATCGCTTTCCCGACAGTGCGTCGTGCGGCGGAATGAAAAGAAGTCGGCTGCATTCCTGTATGTGCAGCGATCCAGAATTTCATATTCTATGCCAGCTTCATTCAGCCGGGTGCCAATGAATGCCGGTAAATCGAAATAGGCATGATCGGGCGTTTCAGATGCTTTGAAGAACTGATCATTTTCTGGCGAGGTCTTGCAAAAACGCTCTTTGAATTCAGGCCCGACCTCATAGGCGTGGCGGCTGATTGTCGGTCCGAGACAAGCCTTGATGGTTGGTCGCGTTGCGCCGAGCTTCAGCATCGCTTCCACGGTTGCTTCCAGAACGCCGCCAAACGCTCCGCACCAGCCAGCATGTGCAGCACCGATCACGCCATTCTTAGCATCGGCAAAAAGAACCGGGCCACAATCTGCCGTCAGAACACCGAGTACAAGGCCGGGGGTTCGGGTTACCAGTGCATCGGCTTTCGGTCGTTCCCCGGTTAATGGTTGGTCCACTGTAATGACATCGGCAGAATGGTGCTGGTGCAGATTGATCAGGAATTCCGGTTTGGTGCCGAACCAATCAGCGACCCTGCGGCGGTTTTCCGCGATATGGGCTTTTATATCGTCCGAACCATTGCCGCAGTTGAGGCTTTCGTAAATTCCCCTGGACACGCCGCCCTGACGGGTAAAAAAGCCATGACGAACGGGGCTGTCGGTGCAGGCTGAAGTCAGAAGGTCACTTCGGACAGGCTTGAGAGCGTGCTTGTTTGACAGCATGACGGCGCGATCCTCGTTGACATTTTTTTCTAGTCACCCGAATCTGAAGTTCGTCTCATTGTTCCGCTTGCTCTGAACGAACGTCAGATTCAACGAGGGTGACTAGCAAGTTTATGTTTCTAGTGTGGTTTTCGAATTTGGAATTCGCATTCGAGGTTGCTGCAATAATGAGGCGAATTTCAAATTCACCACACTAGATGTTGTGGGCGGGATGTGGTGTTGTCAATCCGCCTTGTCAAAGGGCGTGAGTGCGATGCTGGTGTGAGAGATCGCGAGAACCTTGAACAGATCTCCCATGTCATCAGGCCCGTCGCCTGCAAGCCGGGTTGCAGATTCCACGATCTTTCTTTGCGTTTCGGCATCGCGTCCACGCCCGAGCGCAGAGGCGCGCGGACCGAGGCCAAGGCCGCTTAAGAAATCACCCTGATGCAAAGGAGGATGAACATGCAGCTTTTGGGCAATCGCCACTTTCACAAGGGCTTCGAAATCTACATGGCTGGTCAGGTCCGCTTCCCCCGGATGGGCAAGCGGCGGGTCAAATGCATGCCCCCGAAGAGCCTGCAAGGTATCGCCGAAGCCACTTCTTAAGTGGCCATAGTCAATCAGCAATGCTGTGCCGCCTTGTGTGGCCAGGCGCTCGCAGATATCGGCCATCAGCGCTTCGCGTGCGGGTGAAGTCTCGAAAATTGTGCCCTCCGGCTGCCTGTCTGCCTCTTTCGGAAGGGCGGTCTTCTCCAGCTGCGCCGGGCCGATCCCGAAGCTCAGGTTGCCGTTATCATCGAGCCCGACGACACGCTCGAAAAAGCCATTTGCTGTTTTGATGAACTGGCGGGTGGCTATCGCATCGAAAAGCTCGTTGGCCACAATCATCGTGAAGCCTTCTGCGGCCTCACCAAGGTTGTCGATCCATTTCAGTTTCGGGCGGTGAGCCTGAAGCGTTTCGGCCTGCTTGCTGCGTAAGGCAGGGCTGGTTTCCAGCAGGTTGACGCGAAGGCCATCATAAAGGCGGGGCTGAAGTGTGGCGATGACATTCAGGATATCCGCCATCATCGTCCCGCGTCCCGGTCCGCCCTCGATCAAAACGGTATGATCCGGTTCGCCGTTGCGCTGCCAGGCATGAACCAGAAAAACGCCGATCAGCTCGCCAAACAGCTGCGAGATTTCCGGCGCTGTCGTGAAGTCTCCCGCTTTGCCGAAAGGGTCGCGGGTTTTGTAATAGCCGTGCTCATTGTCGGCCAGGCAAAGATTGAAATACGTGCTGACGGGCATTGGCCCGCTCTCGCGGATCATTGCTGCAATCTTTTTCTGTAACGGTGTGCTCACGATCGCGGGCCCGCATTGTTGCGCCCGGCCCGATGGTTCGAATACCAGAGCCCCCACAAGCCTGCGGCAAGCATGGGCAGAGACAGGATCATTCCCATCGTCAGCCAGCCGCCGAGGAGGTAGCCAAGCTGCGGATCCGGCTGCCGGAAAAATTCAACGAAAATTCTGGAGAGGGCATAGAGGCAGACAAAGAGACTGGCGGTGATGCCGGGGCGTTTCAGCGTATGAAAAAACTGAGTGAGAACAAACAGAATGATCAGCGTGACCAGCCCTTCAAGTCCGGCTTCATAAAGCTGGCTTGGGTGGCGCGGGAGCGGGCCTGCGCCGGGAAAGACCATGCCCCAGGGAAGGTCCGGTGCGACGCGTCCCCAAAGTTCGCCATTGATGAAATTGGCAATCCGCCCGAAAAACAGGCCAATGGGCGCAACGGTGGACATGAGGTCGAAAAGCGACCAGACGCTGATTCCGTTCTTACGTCCGAAGAGAATCATCACGGTGATCATGCCAATCAGGCCACCATGAAATGACATTCCGCCATCCCAGACCTTAAAGATCATCAGCGGGTCAGACAGGAAGGCATCCGGAACGTAAAACAGCATATAGCCCAGCCTGCCACCGATCACGATCCCGAGCACTGACCATGTGATGAAGTCGTCCAGCTTCACCGTCGTCATTGGCGCCTGGTTTGCGGGCCAAAGCTGATTTTTCTTCAGCAGCCAGCGTGCATAAAGCCAGCCGAGCATGATCCCGGCTACATAGGCCAGTCCGTACCAATGGATCTGAAGTGGCCCGAGGCGAAGCGCTATGGGGTCGATAGCGGGAAAGGCCAGTGAGGCCTGAACGATCTGGTCTGGCTGCAACGCGGTACTTCCTCTATAGTCGGCGGCGAAGATGGCGGTACTTCATGGCCGGGTCAAGTCACACCTGCATCACGTCTGCTGGCCGGTTGTGGCGCGGGATGATATTTCGGGCTTGTTTCTGAGCGGCGACGCCACTACTTCAACACCCAAGAGCCGGAATTCTGGGTTTCCGGCAGTGTCAAAGGGAGACATGTCATGACGTCCGGCACGAATCGCATTCTTGATGATCTTGCAAAGCTGATGACCGACGCCGCCGGTTCGGTGCAGACGGCCGGCAAAGATCTCGAAACCGCAGTCAAGGCGCAGGTTGAGCGCTGGCTGAACAGCATGGATGTTGTGCAGCGGGAAGAGTTTGATGCGGTGCGTGAAATGGCCATCAAGGCACGGGATGAAAACGACGAGCTGCGCGCCCGCCTTGAAGCGCTGGAAGCAAAGCTGGGCGAAAAGGCTGACGCTGAGTAAGAACGGCCATTGTCTGGCCAAGGCGGTGCGATATGCGGTTGGCCCGGAAAAGCCTGCCGGGTGCTATTTGCGCATTTCGCGCTGACGCATTGGCATCGCGTCAATCATGGCGAAGATTTCATCGGGCGAGACGGCTTCACGCCAGCGTCCCTTCTCGCCACCATCTTTTCCGATCAGAATAACTGCAAACTGGTCACTGTCGACCCCGTGCGCCTGTCGCAGGTCGGCTGCTGACACATTGGGTGCGGGCGGTCCCGGCATGATCGCCGGTTGTTCATGGCTTCCTGTGATCATGATGACCGCCATATCCCGTTCCCGGATATTGGCCTCGCGGATCATCAGAGCCTCAGTTTGCAGCTTGTAGTTTCTGCTCTGGCGGTCAGGCGCGAAGATCAGGAGCGGGCGATTTTCGTAGCGGTAGGTTGCCAGCGTGTCTGCACTGGCCTGAGGGGCTATGAACGCGGCGCTCAAAGCATAAATCAGCGTTTTTTTCATCATCCCGAGCCGTCCTTGCCCACCAGAAATAATGTAGGTCTCTGACAATTTTGCATTTGTCAGGATGTTACGGCGTTATCCCGCACATGGTTTAAAAAAAGTTCAGCCTGTGGACATGGTTAAAAAAGTCAGTCTGCAGAGTCATTTAGAACCTGCTGCTGAATCAATCTCGAAAGGTTGAAAACAGCTGATTGGCGCAATGCCGCGCTGTGGGGGCTGGCAGCCCGGTTTTCCCATTATACACTGATTTTAATAGATGATTCGAAATTTTGTCCGGTGAACGATCAGCCGTCACGCATTCGGGTGGAACCTGAACGATGTAATGGTCTGTATTCGCCGCAATGGGTGGGTTTATGAGCCTTCTTGAATGGGAAATGGAACGTCAGTCCAATCCGGTGGATCTGATCGAATTCGTGGCAGCCACGAATGACTGGTCATTTGAGCGCGCCGGAGAAGACGAAATCGCCATGACGGTGAAAGGTCAGTGGGCGGATTATCACGTCTCGTTTTCATGGATGAGCGAATATGAAGCCCTGCATATTGCCTGTGCGTTTGATCTGAGGGTTGCCGATCATCGCAGCAATGAGGTGATCCGTCTGCTGTCGCTGATCAACAGCCAGGTGCTGATGGGTCATTTTGATTTCTGGCGTCAGGAAAATGTCGTGGTCTATCGCCACTCTCTTCTTTTGGCAGGAGGCGCGGACCCAACCAACCAGCAGGTTGAAGTAACGCTTTCCAATGCGCTGGACGCCTGTGAAAACTATTATCAGGCGTTTCAGTTTGTTGTCTGGTCACAGGCTTCTGCTGAAGAGGCCATGAAATCCGTGATGTTCGAAACTGTTGGAGAGGCCTGACATGTCAGATCTCGGTGCACTTGAAGGCGTTGTTCTGGTCGGCGCTGGAAATATGGGCGGCGCCATGCTTTCGGGCTGGGTTTCCGGCGGCGTGAAGCCTCAGAATATAACCGTGATTGACCCTAACCCTTCGGACAGGATCAAAGGGCTTCTGGATAGTCGCGGCATTCGCCATGCGGTTACGCCACCGGATAATATGAAAGCGAAGATCCTGATCCTCGCAGTCAAGCCGCAGGTCATGTATGCGGTGTTGGAGACACTGCATCCGGTTATTGATGAAGAGACGCTGGTGATCTCGGTGGCTGCGGGCAAAACGCTGTCATATTTCGAAGAGCGTCTCGGCGCGCTGCCGATGGTCCGTACCATTCCGAATACGCCATCCATGATCGGCCGGGGTGTCATTGGTGCATTTGCCAATGAACGCGTCGGCGCTGAAGACCGCACAAAGGCGGATATTCTGCTGTCGGCCGTCGGCCATGTCGAATGGGTCGGCGACGAAGCCGACATTGATGCGGTGACGGCTGTCGCTGGCAGCGGTCCTGCCTATGTTTTCTATCTGGTGGAATGCATGGCTGAGGCTGCCCGCAAGCTGGGTCTGGACGAAGACCTTGCCATGCGGCTTGCGCGTGAAACCGTCATCGGAGCCGGTGCCCTCCTCGATCATTCCGGGGAAGAGGCCGGTGTCTTGCGTAAAAACGTAACGTCACCGGGCGGCACCACTGCGGCTGCGCTTTCTCACCTGATGGCAGAAGATGGCTTGCAGCCGGTATTTGATGCCGCACTTAAGGCGGCGCGTGACCGGTCGCGTGAGCTGTCAGGCTGACGCTGACAGGGTGGGTTTGAAGACAGGCGGGGTTGACGTGGCTTTATCTGACGAAATTGCTTTCGATGATTTTCTGAAAGTTGACATTCGCGCCGGAACGATCGTGGAGACCGAGGTGTTTCCCGAGGCCCGCAAACCGGCTTATAAACTTCAGATTGATTTCGGTCCTGAAATCGGGATCAAGAAATCTTCTGCTCAGATTACGGTGCACTACACGCCGGAAACGCTGAAAGGCCGTCAGGTGATGGCGGTGGTGAATTTTCCGCCACGCCAGATTGGTCCGGTGCGCTCCGAGGTGCTCACACTCGGTTATGCCGATGAAAACGGCGATATCGTTCTGGCTGCCATCGACAAACCTGTGCCTGACGGCGAACGTCTGATGTAATCTTTCCTCACGGTCATGGTGATTTTGATCTGCCTGTTGACCACGACGCGCTCAGCAGGGGATGCGTATGATCGCTCGCAAACCGCCAAGCGGGCTGTCGTCCAGTTCGACATTGCCGCCGTGAGAACGCGCAATATCCCGTGCAATCGCCAGACCGAGACCCGTTCCCGATGAATCAAGATTTCGGGCATTGTCGAGCCGCAGGAATGGCTTGAAGACATCCTCCCTCAGTTCTTCAGCGATGCCTGGCCCGTCATCATCAAAGGTAATCTTGAGCCATTTTTGCTCGTGGACTGCGGTAATTTCCAGTCTGTCGGCGTGGCGCCTTGCATTGGATGCCAGATTGGAAACCAGACGTGAAAAGGCGTTTGGGCGAACGGTAACGTCATCAGCTCCGGAAATAGTATAGTTCATCTCCTTGCCGTGGAGTTCAAAGTCATCTTTCTGCCGCTTCAGCAAAGCGGAAAGGCTCACCGTCCCTGTGGTTTCTTCTGCATCACCGCGGGCAAAGTCGATATAGCCCTGCAGCATCTTCTGCATTTCCTCAATATCGTCGTTCAGGGCTTCGTATTCCGGGCCTTCGCCAATCAGCGCAAGCTGTAGTTTAAACCGGGTCAGGATCGTTCGCAGATCGTGGCTGACGCCGTTCAGCATGGTTGTGCGTTGCTCAATCTGGCGTTCAATGCGCTCGCGCATCTGTACAAATGCAAGACCGGCCCGGCGAATTTCGATCGCGCCACGAGGTTTGTATGGCTCCGGTGTTTTCTGCCCCTTACCGAATGCCTCTGCGGCCCGTGTCAGGCGAAGAATCGGGCGGATCTGCCCTCGCAGAAAGAGCGTGGCAATGCCGATCAGCACGAGCGAGGTGCCCACCATCCACAGAATGAAGATATGTGTGTTGGAGGCGTATGTCATGCTGCGCCGGGCGAAGATGCGCAGAATGCCCTGATCCGTTTTGATGCGGATTTCGACGAGCCGGGAGTTGCCCAACGTGTCGATCCAGAATGGCTGCCCGATCTTTTCAGAAATCTGCTCGGCCAGGACCTGATCCAGAAGCCCGAAAAAAGGTTTGGGCAGCGGTGGCGGTAGCTCGCCATCCGGCTCGATCGATATTCTGAGCCCCATGTCGCGCGCAGCGATCCTGACGATATCCCGTTGATGATCACCATTGGTCGCGTCCAGCATGTCGATAATCGCGGCGATATCGCCGGTTACCGCGCCGGATAGCCGTTCCGTCACCATTTGCCAGTGCCGTTCCATGAAAACAGTCGCAACGACCGCCTGCAACAGCAACATTGGTATGATGATAATCAGCAGTGAACGGGCAAAAAGTCCCCGCGGAAGGCGATGGTGTGTCCAGCGGGCAAAGACCTTGTAAGCGCCTGCAAACTGTCGAAGACCGGGTTGGCGTGAAAGAACCCGGGCTGTTTGCCGCAAGCGCCGTTCTGTCTCTTCCAGTGTTTTTTCGATGGTTGTGCGAAACTGTTTCAAACCGCACTAATCCCTGCTCAGTTTATAACCGACGCCGCGCACGGTTTGCAGATAATGCGGATTTGCGGGATCAGTCTCGATTTTGCGGCGCAACCGGTTGATCTGAACATCAATCGTCCGCTCGTTGATTTCTGTGGCGCCGCTGACAAGATCCTGACGGGCAACCGTTTCTCCGGCCTGCTCTGCCAGCATGGCCATGATATCCTGTTCACGGTCCGTCAGCCGGATCGGCTCGCCATTGCGCTTCAACTCTTTCCGCCCAATCGAGAAGGTGAAAGGGCCAAACATGATCTGCTCAATCGCCGGGCGCTGTGCCGGAATGCTGTGTTTGAGAATATTGCTGATCCTGAGCAGCAATTCGCGCGGCTCGAAGGGCTTCGCGAGATAATCATCGGCGCCTGCTTCCAGTCCTGCAATTCTGGATTCGGCTTCTGCGCGTGCCGTAAGAAGCAGGACAGGGACGGGACGAATGGTTTTAAGGCTTTGGGTCAGCGCAATTCCATCTTCGCCAGGCATCATGACATCAAGAATGAGGAGGTCGAAATCGAGGCCCTCCAACTTGCGGCGCGCCTCTGCTGCATCCCCGGCAGTGCTGACGCGATAACCATGCTCGCCAAGATATCGCTTCAGCAGTGTGCGGATCCGGGTGTCGTCATCGACAATCAGCAGATGCGGTGCGTCATCCTCGAGCAGAGCCTTTTCTGTCATGAGCGTGTGCCTTTCGATTTCATCTTGTGACCTTGCGGAAAATTGTCAGCGCTCTCACTGACCTTCCGGGTATTGCACATGCGGTTGAGAAAAGACTTTACGATGTCGCGCTCACCCGCAGTGAGGTTTTCCAGCGCTCCGTCGATGCGTTTAAGCTGTGGAGACAGCAGTTCCTGCCGCAGGGCTTCGCCCTCTTCTGTCAGGAAGAGGCGCCTTTGGCGGCGATCTTCAGGGCCGGCTGCCTGTCGGACGTAGCCGTAGTCGATGAGTTGCTTCAAAACGCGGGCCAGGCTCTGCTTGGTAATACGCAGCGTGTCCAGAAGATCGGCAACGCTCATGCCTGGCCTGCTGCCGACAAAATGAATGACACGGTGATGCGCGCGCCCGAACCCGATCTCATCCAGGATCGCGTCAGGATCAGAAATGAAATCCCGATAAGCGAAGAACAGAAGTTCAACAAAATCGAAATCATCAGGGTTCTGCGGATGGACCCGCGGCAGCACAGCTTCTGCCTGATCTTTTTTTTGCTGTGTCACGGTCAAGGCATCCTCGCATTTTGTTGACGTGTCGCCACAGGTTTTGCAATCAAAACAACAGTGGAATAGGTTTAGCGCCGAAGTGCAAGGGTGAAAACACCCCCTTGCTGTCAAAGCATCTTTTCAATAGGCGCCTTGGAACGTTCTACGCGTGCAAATGGGATCGTAAAATATGGCAAATCTTCAGGCTGGGATTATTCCCGTCACCCCGCTGCAGCAGAACTGCACAGTCCTTTTCGATCCCGACACACAGGAAGGCGTGATCGTCGATCCGGGCGGTGATGTCGAGGTGATCACACAGACGGTTCGTGAAAATGGCTTAAAGCTTCTGGCGATCTGGCTCACACATGGGCATCTGGATCATGCCGGCGGCGCGATGGATCTGAAAGCTGAGCTGGGACTGGAAATTATCGGGCCCCATGAAGACGACAAGCTTCTGCTGGAAAACATTGAAACCAGTGCGGAGCAGTTCGGGATGGCTGGTATGGTGAAAAATGCCTACCCGGACCGTTTTTTGGAAGAGGGGGAGACCCTTTCCTTTGGCGACCATGTGTTTGAAGTGTTCCATTGTCCCGGCCATGCGCCGGGCCATGTCATTTTCTACAATCGCGCACAGAAATTTGCGCACCTCGGTGATGTTCTGTTCAGCGGATCGATTGGAAGAACCGATCTGCCCGGTGGCGATCATCAGGCATTGCTGAACTCCATACGTGATAAGGTGCTGCCGCTGGGCGACGATGTCGGCTTCATCTGCGGCCACGGGCCGGGAGGACGCATCGGTGAAGAACGCCGCAACAACCCCTTTTTGAAAGGGCTTTGAGGTCTAGAGTACCGTGCATCCTTTTGGACGCACAAAGGACGATGCTGTAAAGCCCTCAAAACATAACTGAACGGCTCTCTTTCCGCTTCCTTGTCACTCCCCGCAAGACCAGCGCATGCTGGCGGGGTAGGAGTAAAAGCAAAACAGCTCGGAAGCGGCGAAAGTCACCACTTCCGAGCTTCATCTCTGAAGATCAATGCAGACCTGAGGTGGTCGAGTGCTGTTTAGTCTGTAACTGTCAGATTGACAGCTTTTGGGCCTTTGCCGCGACGATCCGGCTCAGTGTCGTAGCTGACTTTCTGGTTTTCAGCCAAGCCTGTCAGGCCGGAAGACTGAACGGCGGAAATATGCACGAAGATGTCCGCGCCGCCATTGTCGGGCTTGATGAAGCCATAGCCCTTATCGGTGTTGAAGAATTTAACGGTGCCAGTTTCGGCCATGCTATAAGGTCCTTTTCTCACCACCCGGTCTTATCCCTGAGAACCGAGTGGAACAGTCTAGTGCTAAGTTGCCCTTAAAAGGGCAGCGCAGGCAGTTCTCGATTTCTGAGGAAAGGTACCTTTTACCGCGGCTGAATTTTGCCCGGAGCGCGGTCTCAGGCCAAATCCATTTCAAAAGCCGCTCGGAAAATTTAGCGTTTCCGACGCGCATAAAATTATATGGTCTTCCCGTGCTCGCAAAATGCCCGAACACTGAAACAATGGGGCGTTTCCAGCTTTTTTGCAAGCGAAACTTTGATCGTAGCGAATTGATTTCGGGTTTTATTATATGACCAGATGCGCGAATATGAAGTGCAAGAAGATCGGAACGAGAAATACTCGCAGTTCTTAACAAGGTTGTATGTTTGCGCTGTGCGTGCGCCTCGGGTGCGTTTTTTCACTCGTTTCTTGTTTGGTTAAGACAAGGATTCACTTGATTAAAAACGTTTCAAAAAGTCGTGCATCTGTCCCGTTTCTCTCTACAAAAGGCGGCACGCGGCCGCCTTCTCTGTTCGTCTGATGGGGTGCTTTTCAGTGCGCGCCAGACATATCGCCGAGAATTTTCTTGTCGGCGACTGTGGAATCGGCGTTCAGCTTGTAAACCATCGGAACGCCGGTCGCGAGATTGAGCTTCAGGATTTCTTCCTGGCTCAGTCGGTCGAGAACCATAACCAGCGCCCGGAGTGAGTTTCCGTGGGCCGCGACCAGAACATTTTCACCTCTGAGCACGCGCGGCAGGATATCGGTCATATAATAGGGCCAGACGCGCGCGCCGGTATCCTTCAGGCTCTCACCGCCGGGCGGAGGCACGTCGTAGGAACGACGCCAGATGTGAACCTGTTCTTCGCCCCATTTTTCACGGGCATCATCTTTGTTGAGACCGGCCAGATCGCCGTAATCGCGTTCATTGAGCGCCTGATCCTTAATCGTTTCAAGGTTGGTCTGGCCGATCTGTTCCAGCACCAGATTGCAGGTATGCTGTGCGCGGGTCAGGGCCGAAGTGAAGGCGATGTCAAACTTGATGCCGGTTTCAGCCAGCGCCTTGCCGCCAGCGGTGGCTTCCTTGACGCCCAATTCGGTTAGGTCAGGATCTTTCCAGCCGGTGAAAAGGTTTTTGAGGTTCCATTCGCTTTGGCCGTGACGGACCAGAACCAGTGTACCGCTCATATCGTGTTCCTTTAAAAACGTTGTTGCTCGTTTTAGTGCGAAAGCCCGAGAACATCGAGCATGGAATAAAGTCCGGGTTTCTTGTCTTGGCCCCAGAGCGCGGCCTGAATGCCGCCGCGAGCGAAGATGCTGCGGTCTGTCGCCTTGTGAGACAGCGTCACCGTTTCGCCTTCGCCTGCCAGATAGACAGAGTGCTCGCCGACAACAGAGCCCCCGCGCAGTGTGGCAAAGCCGATCGTACCTTCTTCGCGCGGACCGGCGTGGCCGTCACGAACTTTGACGGCCTTGTCGTTCAGGTCAACGCCTCTGCCCTTGGCTGCGGCATCCCCGAGGAGAAGTGCTGTGCCGGAAGGCGCATCAACCTTGTGACGATGGTGCATTTCCAGAACTTCGATATCCCAGCCCTTTGCGGAAAGTGCCGCGGCCGCCTGCTCGACCAGAACACCCAGCAGATTGACGCCCAGACTCATATTACCGGATTTGATAATACGGGCATGGCGCGCCGCCGCTTTGATCTGTGTCTCATCGTCTTCTGAAAAGCCGGTTGTGCCAATGACATGAACAATACGGGCCTGGGCGGCCAGTCCAGCAAACTCGACACTGGCTGAAGGGGTGGTGAAGTCAATCACACCGTCTGCATCCAGAAAGGCTTTCAGCGGATCATCCGTCAGTGGCACACCAAGATGTCCGGTTCCGGCGAGCTCACCTGCATCCTTGCCGAGTGCATCGGAGCCTTCGCGTTCGATTGCGGCGCGAAGAGCCGCCCCTTCGGTTTCGTTGATGATCCGGATCAGCGTTTTGCCCATGCGCCCGCTGGCGCCTGTCACAACAAGTTTCATGGCCGCATCGGTCATTCTGGCTGGTCTCCTTCTGTCGTCTGTTCTTCCGTACCGCCCAGCCATTGCAGGCGGCTCAGGTGAGCGTAAAGCCCGTCTTCATCGGCCACAAGGGTATCATGCGTCCCTTCTTCAGCGATTGTTCCATCCTGCATTACAACAATCTTATCCGCATTTCTGACGGTTGAAAGCCTGTGGGCGACGACGATGACGGTGCGCCCGCGCATCGCTTCTTCAAGTGCCTTTTGCACGAAGGATTCCGATTCGGCATCAAGGGCAGATGTCGCCTCATCCAGAAGCAGAATGGGGGCCTGACGGATAATCGCGCGGGCAATCGATATGCGTTGCTGTTGTCCGCCTGAAAGCGAGCTCCCGCCTTCTCCGATGGGGGTCTCATAGCCGAGCGGCTGGGCCATGATGAAATCGTGCGCATGCGAAAGCTTCGCCGCTTCGATGATCTCGTCATCCTTGGCTTCTGGCCGGCCATAGCGAATGTTATCTGCGATCGTGCCTTCGAAAAGATAGGGGCGCTGCGTGACGTAGGCAATCTGTGCGCGCAGAGAGCTCTTGGTGACACCGGCAATATCCTGACCATCGATCGTGATCACGCCCGACCTGAGGTCATAAAATCGCGGCAGCAGCGATATGATCGTCGTCTTCCCCGCGCCCGAGGGGCCGACCAGTGCAGTGGTCTTGCCGCCCTCGGCAGTAAAGCTGACGGACTTTAAGGTATCTTCTTCGCTATAGCCAAACGTTACATCTTCAAAACGAACGGTCGCATCGCTGACGGAAAGCTTAGGGGCATCTGCTCTGTCGGGCTGGCGCGGTGTGGTATCGAGCACTTCATAGAGCATGCGGGCATTGGTGGTTGCGCGTTCCAGCTGCACCTGAAGCTTGGCAAGCCGCTTGGCCGGATCATAGGCCAGCAGCACAGCGGTGATAAATGAGAAGAATGAACCGGGCGGAATGCCCTGATAGATTGTTCGGAACCCGGCATAGGCAACAACCGCGGCAATCGCCCCGCCGGCAAAGGTTTCCGTCAAAGGCGCCGTGCGTTGCGAGAGTTTGGCAATACGGTTGTTCCGGTTCTCCGAACGGGCAATCAGCTTGTCTACCTTGCTGAAAAGCTGATTTTCCATGGTGAAGGCTTTTACCACAGCAATGCCCTGCACGCTTTCCTGCATCGCACCGAAAACGCGAGAGTTTACCTCGACAGACTCACGCGAAACCGAGCGAATCTTTTTTGAGATATACCGCAGCGCTATCACCACAGGCGGGGCTGCCACGAATATGATCAGCGACAGCATTGGATCTTTCATGAACATCACACCGATCAGCGCGATCAGGCTCAAAAGATCCCGCGCAGCTGAGGTTATGACGAGGTTCATGATGTCGCGAACACCATTGATGTTCGCATTCACCTTCGCGATGAGCTGGGCGGAGCGTTCTTCGTCATAGAAGGACAGCGACAGGTTCATCAGATGGGTGAACACTTTGCGCTGATACCCGGCAATAATGTTGTTGCCGATCTTGTTCAGTGTCACCGACTGGCCGTAAGTGGCAAAGCCGCGGAGGGTGAATGCCAGAAAGATCGAACCGCAGACCAGAGCGACGAGATCTCCGCGCTGATTGGCGAAAATCTCGTTGACCACTGTTTCCATGATCCAGGCGGTAAATGCCGTTGTTCCGGCGATGATGACCAGACAGATGATCGCGAAAATATAGCCATTTACGTGATCACGTGCATTTTCAGCAAACACGCGCTTGAGGACCGGCAACATGTCCTCGGCCCGCGCGGCTTTTGATTTCTTGTCGTCTGTCTCGGCCACGTGCTCACCGTATCGTCGCGCCGCCCTGACTGGCAGCAGCGATGCATTCTTTACCAATGGCTGGACTCTATAAGCGTTCAGAAAGGTAAAGACCAGAGGCGGAAACTGCCAGTGGTTACCGGCGCCAGCGGCGTTCCTCCAGTGCCAGCCCGAAGCGGCCCGGCGTGCGAGCGTAAGTCGCCAGCCCTGCAAGTGCGGCAAGGGGATGTGTAACGACATAGGTCGGGATGGCCTGAAGCAACGTGTTATGCGGAGCTTTGTCTTCAAAAGCCGTTCGGAATTCCGGCTTTTTCAGTGCTGGCAGGATTTTCTGGGAAATGCCGCCAGCCAGATAAACGCCGCCGCGGGCCATGAAGATCATGGCCATGTCGCCTGCGATACGACCGAGATAGGTGGCAAACAGGCTGAGGGTCTCAACGGCCTGAGGGTCGGAACCATCAAGGCCTGCATGGCTGACATCCTTGGGTTCCGCCAGTGCCGGTTCAACGCCGTCGACCTTGCAGATTGCGTTGTAAAGATTGACCATGCCGCGACCGCAGAGGATCTGTTCTGCCGCCACGCGTCCCTCAATCGTCTTGATATGGGGGAAAACCTCATAATCGCGTTTGGATCGCGGCCCGATGTCGATATGCCCGCCTTCACCTGGAACCGGGATCCACTTGCCTTGAGCATGAACGAGGCCGGCAACACCAAGGCCCGTTCCCGGACCCAGGACAACGCGGGAAGCGATGCGTGTGTCAGGGCGCGGTGCAATCGGCTCGCGATAAGCGTCCGGCATATTCGCAATCGCCAGCGCCTGCGCTTCGAAGTCGTTGATGATCACAACATCTGTCAGGTTCAGAGCCTTGATCATGTCCTTGGGTTTTACGACCCAGTCGCAGTTTGTCAGCGGAATTTCATCGCCCCGGATCGGGCCGGCAACGGCCAGAATAGCAGAGCGCGGCTGCTGAGCCGTTTTATCCATCACGCCAGCCTGAATCGCATCATTGATTGTTGCGAAGTCGGCGGTGTGAACAATCGGGAACTCACGCGGCTCTGAAAAAGCATCGACGAGAAGTGAGAAACGCGCGTTGGTGCCGCCGATATCACCGATCAGGATAGGAAAGGAGAGGGGCTGATCAATATTGCTGTGCTTGGCCATGGTTTTTCCAATCTTTGCCCGGTTGAGGCCGGGCACTCGCCTTCATTGAAACCTAAACGCAATCGGGCGGCAGGTCTGATTGCTTGCAGTATCGCAACCACAGTTGACGTTTTTGCGTCGGTTTGTGATCTGCTGCAAGTAAAATGCCTCAGTTCCTGCCTCCTCCCACTGCGTTTTTGCATCCAAATAGTCCGCTGACGTTGTCCTATATCAATCCAAAGCGCTTTGAAAGTATCAACTTGTAAAGCCTGTGGTTGTGTCAGGAATTCCCTTTCATCTCATATGCTTATCCTGCCGATCGTGGCGTTGGTACCGGTCCGACCTCCGGCCAGGGGGCCAGAGGAGGCAGTGGAATTTTCGGCGTCAGTGCCGTTTCGGGAAGAGGTGAAGGGGCTGGCGCTTCCAGCACAGCTTCACAGGCCTTTGGCAGATCGGAAAGCGTCATATAGCTCGGTCGCGCTGGCTTCACTGGCGCCGTCTCCGGTTTTTCTGGCTTCTTGGCCGGTTCTTTCGGCTTCCACGGCTCATCAGAAAGCCACCAGGAAAGGTTGGCGCCGCAGCCATCGTCAGACATGTCTACGGCGTTCTGCGGCTTGCAGTCCGGCGATCCGGACTCACAGAACAGGCGGATATGAAAGTGATAGTGGTGTCCATAGTAAGGGCGAAGCTTGGCAAGGTTGGTTCGATCCCCTGTCCAATCGTCACACAGCGCTTTCTTGATGCCGGGATGCACAAAAATGCGCTGAACCTCGGTATAGCTTGCGGCCCGCATCAAAAGCCGCTCATGGGCAGGTGTGAACTTTTCCGGGTCGACGAACAGCGTACCGTCATTTTTCAGCACGGACTGGGCGGAAATATCTTCCCGTTCCCGCAATGTGTAGCGGCGGTCCGGCATCGGGTTTAGCCAGACATCGGCATCCAGTCCGATCTGGTGTGACGCATGGCCGGACAGCATCGGCCCTCCGCGCGGCTGGGAAAGATCACCAACCAGAAGGCCTGGCCAGCCATCATACTGTGCGGCGTCCCGGCTTAACCGCTCTATCACCTCGATCATTTTGGGGTGGCCGAAACGACGATTGCGCGACAGGCGCATTGCCTGCCAGTTTGGCCCGTCAATCGGCAGTGCGACCGCTCCGGAAAGACAGCCCTTGCTGTAAAAGCCAATGGCCTGCGGTGTGCCGGTGCTCGGCGTCGTTTCAGAGCCGAACAGAATTTTGACCGGGGGTGGCTCCTGTGCCAAGCTGGCCCCGGCAAGCGTGGCAGACGTAAGAGCAATCAGGAAAACTTTTTTCAGATACATGATGTCCCCTTAAAACCGGCCCTCACGCAGATTTCATCAGTCTTAAAGCGCAGTTGAGCGCATGCATGCGGGCGGGGCCTTGTGGACCCGGCTTTATTTTTGCTTATTGTTGCTGCAACAACGCGAAAAGCCAATAACGGGGAAGCGACTTCATGTGGAAAAGAGCTGCCGCAACGGCCGGTATTATTCTGACTGGCTTTCTTGCTTTTCAAAATGCCGCTCATGCTGAGACCAGCGATGACAGCGCTGGCGGAGAATGGCAATACGCAGCGGCGCTGACAGGTGAGCCACAATATCCGGAAAATTTTACCCATTTTGACTACGTTAACGTTAGCGCTCCCAAAGGCGGCGAGCTGAAGCTTTCCGCAACAGGCACATTCGATTCCCTTAATCCACTGCCTTATGGCGGGACAAAAGCGCGGGGACTTGGCCTTGTCTTCGATACTCTGATGTTCCGGGCTGAAGATGAAATTGATGCACAGTATGGACTTCTGGCCGAAGCCTTCCGGTATCCGGATGACATTTCCAGCGTAACTTACCGACTGCGATCCGAGGCGCGTTTTTCCGATGGTGAACCGGTGACGCCGGCAGATGTTGTTTTTTCCTTTGACAAAGCCAAAGAACTCAATGCCCGCTACGCCAACTATTATCGCCATGTCGTGCGTGCAGAAATCACCGGTGAGCGTGATGTTACCTTTTTCTTTGACGAGACCGGCAATCGCGAATTGCCGCAGATCGTCGGCCAGCTGATGGTTCTGCCAAAGCATCAGTGGAGCGGTGGAAGCGGTTTCGATATTTCGGAAAGCACGCTGGAAAAGGTTATCGGTTCCGGTCCGTACGAGATCGCGGAGGTTAATCCCGGTTCGTCAATTTCCTATCGTTTGCGCGATGATTACTGGGGCAAGGATCTGGGCGTAAACGCCGGTCGCAACAATTTCGGCACAGTGCGCTATATCTATTTCGCGGACATGGATGTCGCCTTCGAGGCATTCAGGGCAGGCACGTTCGATTTCTGGATTGAGACCCGTGCGAAGCGCTGGGCCACCGGTTATGACTTTCCGGCTGTTCAGGAAGGCCGTGTCATCCGCGAAGAGGTCGAAAATCCCTTGCGCTCTGCCGGGATCATGCAGGCGCTGGTCCCCAACACTCGACGCGCTCCTTTCAATGATCAGCGTGTGCGGGAGGCGCTGATCTATGCCTTTGATTTCGAGACCATCAACCGCAATCAGCTGAGCAATGCCTATGCCCGCGATAACAGCTACTGGTTCGGAACCGAGCTGGCATCCTCCGGGCTGCCGGAAGGCGAGGAACTGGAGATCCTGAAATCGGTTGAGGACGAAGTGCCTGCCGGGGTCTTTGATACGCCGAATTCGCTTCCCGTTGGCGGAACGCCGGAAAAATCCCGTGCCAATATGCGCAAGGCATTTGAATTGCTGAAAGAAGCAGGTTTTGAGCGGCGCGGCACGCAAATGGTCAATGCTGCGACCGGAGAACCCTTCAGTTTCGAAATTCTGATCGACAATCCGTCGCTGCAGGTTGTCATTCTGCCTTATGTCGAAACCCTCAGAAAGCTGGGCATTGATGCGAATGTGCGGGTTGTCGACAGCTCACAGTATCAGAACCGGGTCAACGATTTCGATTATGACATGATCTGGGAAATATGGGCTCAGTCGCTGAGCCCCGGCAATGAGCAGTTCAACTATTGGGGTTCGCGCTCTGCGGATCAGCCCGGCTCTGAAAACTATGCCGGCATTTCGGATCCGGGCATCGATGCTCTGATCAATAAGGTTGTTTTCGCCGATGATCGCGAAACGCTCACGGCGGCAACAAAAGCACTCGACCGGGTGCTTTTGGCGCATGATTTCGTCATACCTCTGTATTATTCGAAGAATTATCGAATCGCCTATTGGGATACCATTACCCATCCGGCAGAATTTCCTGATTATGGTCTCGACTTTCCGGCGGGCTGGTGGTCGACACAATTTGAAGAGTGAGCATACCTGTCTTGGGCATTAAACTTGCTGAGGAGCGGCGCTGATGGGCAATTATATCATCCGGCGTCTGCTTTTGATGATCCCGACACTGATCGGGATCATGACGATCTCTTTCGTGATTGTGCAGTTTGCGCCGGGCGGGCCGGTTGAGCAGGTGATTGCACAACTGAACGGGCAGGGCGGTGGTGCAGAATCGCGGCTTTCAGGTGGCGGTGATGCCGGAATGTCGATGGACAATTTCGATTCCACCGCTTCCGATTACCGCGGCGCGCAGGGGCTTGATCCGCAGCTGATTGCCGACCTTGAACGCCAGTTCGGTTTCGACAAGCCGCCGCTGACGCGATTCCTGCTGATGATGCGGGACTATCTGACGTTTAATTTCGGCGACAGTTTTTTCCGAAACTCCAGCGTTATAGACCTGATCAAGGACCGGTTGCCGGTTTCCGTCTCGCTGGGTGTCTGGGTCCTGCTTTTATCCTACGGGATTTCCATTCCACTCGGGATCCGCAAGGCGGTGAAAGATGGCAGCCGCTTTGATGTGTGGACATCCGGCGTCATCGTCATTGGCTATGCCATTCCGGGCTTCCTGCTTGGTATTTTGATGATTATCCTGTTTGCGGGCGGATCATTCTTCAACTGGTTTCCGCTGCGTGGCCTGGTTTCCGATAATTTCTCCGAGCTGTCCTGGTGGCAGAAGATTTTCGATTATCTGTGGCACATTACCCTGCCGGTGATTGCGCTTTCGGTCTCATCCTTTGCTACAACGACTCTTCTGACCAAAAACTCGTTTATGGATGAAATTTCCAAGCAATATGTGATCACGGCAAAGGCCAAAGGTCTGAGTGAGCGGAAGGTTCTCTATGGCCATGTTTTCCGCAATGCAATGCTGATCGTCATTGCCGGTTTTCCCGGTTCCTTTATTCTGGCTTTCTTCACAGGTTCGCTTCTGATCGAAAACGTCTTTTCCCTCGATGGTCTCGGCCGCCTTGGGTATCTGTCTCTGGTCAATCGCGATTATCCGGTGGTTTTTGCCACGCTTTATATCTTCTCTCTGCTGGGGCTGGTGATCGGTCTTGTATCCGACCTGATTTATACCTGGATCGATCCGCGCATTGATTTTGAAAAGAGGGATGTCTGACATGAGCGATGTGACATCCGACGCAGGCTCAGCGATCCCGCCAAAACGCGGCTTTCTTTCGCCGATGAATGCGCGACGCTGGAAGAGTTTCAAGGCCAACCGGCGCGGCTACTGGTCGCTTTGGATTTTTCTGTTTCTGTTCATCATCAGCTTGCTTGCTGAATTCGTCGCCAATGATAAGCCACTGATTGCCGAGTATAAGGGCGAATTGCTGTTTCCGGTGGTCGTGGATTACCCGGAAGAAAAGTTTGGTGGCTTCCTGGCCGTCACCGATTATCGGTCGGACTTTATTCAGGAAGAGATTGAGGCCAATGGCTGGATGATCTGGCCGCCGGTCCGGTACTCCTATCGCACGATCAATGCCAATGTCCCTTACTCCGCGCCGACGCCACCATTCTGGATGATGAACCAGCAGG
Source organism: Martelella mediterranea (assembly GCF_004342225.1). Lineage (GTDB taxonomy): Bacteria > Pseudomonadota > Alphaproteobacteria > Rhizobiales > Rhizobiaceae > Martelella > Martelella mediterranea_B. The sequence continues at coordinate 72,420 of NZ_SMAR01000010.1, forward strand.
AGCGCTGTGCCGGATATCCTGAAGGTTCGGACGATCCAGGCTGTACGCTTGGCAATATGAACTGGCTGGGCACTGATGATTTGGCGCGCGATGTTCTGGCGCGTGTGATTTATGGCTTTCGCATATCCGTTCTTTTCGGCCTGATCCTGACCGGTCTTTCTGCGATTATCGGAGTGTCCGCCGGTGCCGTGCAGGGCTATTTCGGTGGCTGGCTTGATCTGCTGATGCAGCGCTTCATCGAAATCTGGTCATCCCTGCCGCAGCTCTATATTCTGCTGATTATCGCCGCCATCTTGCCACCCGGCTTCTGGGTGTTGCTGGGCGTCATGCTGTTTTTCTCGTGGGTCAGTTTTGTGGCGGTGGTGCGAGCCGAGTTCCTGCGGGCCAGAAACTTCGAATATGTCCGCGCTGCCCGTGCTCTGGGCGTTGGGAATTTCACAATCATGTTCCGCCACCTCTTGCCGAATGCCATGGTTGCAACGCTGACTTTCGTCCCGTTTATTCTATCCGGGGCCATCGTCACGCTGACCTCGCTTGATTTTCTGGGCTTTGGCATGCCGCCCGGCTCGCCGTCGCTGGGCGAACTGGTTCAGCAGGGCAAGAGCAATCTGCAGGCGCCCTGGCTTGGCCTGACCGCCTTTTTCACGCTTTCCATCATGCTTTCGCTACTGGTTTTTGTTGGTGAGGCGGTGCGCGATGCATTCGATCCGAGGAAGACGTTTCAATGAGTCCAGAACCGCTTCTCAGAGTTCGTGAGCTTTCCGTTGCCTTCCAACAGGGCAGCGAAAACAATCTCGCGGTTGATCGGATTTCTTTTGATGTCATGTCCGGCGAAGTCGTCGCTCTGGTGGGCGAAAGTGGCTCAGGCAAATCGGCAACGGCGGCATCCATCCTTAAGCTTCTGCCTTATCCGGCAGCAAGCCACCCCACCGGTGAAATCCTGTTTGAAGGGCGCGATCTTCTAAAAGCCGATGACCGCACTTTGCGGCAGGTGCGTGGTGCGGAGATTACGCAGGTTTTTCAGGAACCGATGACCTCGCTTAATCCACTGCATACGGTGGAAAAGCAGATCGGTGAGATTCTGGCTCTGCATGGCGGCATCACGGGGGCTGCGGCGCGTTCGCGGACACTTTCGCTTTTGCATGAAGTTGGCATTCGCGATGCTGAGAAGCGCATGAACGCTTTTCCGCATGAGCTTTCCGGTGGGCAGCGCCAGCGCGTAATGATTGCCATGGCACTTGCAAACCGGCCCAAGCTTCTGGTGGCCGATGAACCAACCACAGCGCTGGATGTCACAGTGCAGGCGCAGATTCTGAAGCTTTTGAAAAATCTTCAGAATGAACATGGCATGTCGATGCTGTTCATCACCCATGATCTTGGCATTGTCCGCAAGTTCGCCGACCGGGTTTGTGTGATGACCGATGGCCAGATCGTTGAGCATGGCCCGGTTGAAGAGATTTTCGCCAATCCGCAGCATGCCTATACGAAGCATCTTCTCGCCGCTGAGCCCAAAGGTGAACCGCCGCCGCACAATCAGGAGCGAGCGGTTGTTATCGAGGCCGATGATCTGAAGGTCTGGTTTCCGATCAAGGCCGGGCTGTTGCGTCGGACGGTTGATCATGTGAAGGCGGTTAACGGTATTTCACTCCAGCTGCGAGCCGGTGAAACGCTGGGGGTCGTTGGCGAAAGCGGGTCGGGCAAGACCACACTCGGGTTGGCACTGACGCGCATGATCGCCTCAAAAGGCCGGATCGGCTTCATCGGCAAGGATATCGGATCCTGTTCGCTGAAAGAGATGAAACCTTATCGCGACCGCATGCAGGTTGTTTTTCAGGATCCGTACGGGTCCCTTTCTCCGCGGATGTCGGTTGGCGAAATTGTGGCAGAAGGCTTGAAAATCCATGCCCGCGATCTCTCGTCCCGAGATCGTGAAACCCGCGTTGTGGAGGCGCTTGAGGAGGTTGGTCTTGATGCGGCAACCCGCTGGCGCTATCCGCATGAATTTTCCGGCGGGCAGCGTCAGCGTATCGCGATTGCGCGCGCCATGGTGCTGAAACCGCGCTTTGTGATGCTTGATGAACCGACCTCGGCGCTGGATATGAGTGTTCAGGCGCAGGTTGTTGACCTGCTGGCCAATCTTCAGAAAAGGCATAACCTGGCCTATCTTTTCATCTCGCATGATTTGCGTGTTGTGCGTGCGCTCGCCAATGAAATCATCGTTATGCGGCACGGCGAGGTCGTTGAACGCGGTCCGGCTGCCAGCGTTTTCGAATCCCCAACTGCCGACTACACAAAGGCGTTGCTCGCTGCGGCCTTCAATATCGAGCCGGTCGAGGCTGACTGAGATTCGCGTCACAGGGCTCTGATCGTTGAAAATGACTGAAATCCGCGCTTTCCCGCAAAGCCAATACATCTTTTGAAAGCTGATTATATGCCTAAAGCCCCTGTCCTGATCGATCTGAAATTCCCCGATCGTGAGAAAGTTGTAAGCGCCATGTCCGGCTTCTTTCGCAATCGCACAGTGATTGATCTGGCAGAACCGGAAAATGCTAAGCGCGATCTTTCGGATTGCCGCTACGCGGTGTTGTGGAAGCCGGAGGCTGATCTGTTTCAGCGCGCGCCTAATCTGGACGTTCTGTTTTCAGGTGGGGCGGGGGTCGATAAGGTTCTGGCGCTTGAAGGTTTGCCGGATGTGCCGCTGGTCCGGTTTGTCGATCCGACGCTGACGCGGCGCATGAGCGAATATGTCGTTTTACAGTGCCTCGCGCATTTACGTCGCGCCGGTCTTTATGCCCGCCAGCAACGGGATCGCATCTGGCGGGAATGGCCCCAGCCAGAAGCTGCTGATGTCACGATTGGCGTTATGGGCCTTGGTGCGCTGGGTCTGGATGCAGCTGAAAAGCTGAAAGTGATGGGCTTTAAGGTGATCGGTTGGTCGCGCAGTCAGAAAACGATCGACGGTATGGAAACCTTCGATCAGGACGGACTTGATGTATTTCTGGCAAAAACCGATATTCTTGTCGGTCTTCTGCCTTTGACCGGGCAGACCACCGGGCTGTTCAATCTGTCTCTTTTTTCAAAATTGAAAGCTGATGGTCCGCTGGGTGGTCCGGTCTTCATTAATGCCGGGCGCGGCGGCAGTCAGGTTGAGCTCGATATCGTTGCTGCGTTGAAGGATCGTGTTCTGGCGGCTGTGTCTCTGGACGTTTTCGAAACGGAGCCGCTTTCTGCTGAAAGCCTGCTCTGGGACTGTGAAAACGCCATCCTCACGCCGCATATTGCTGCCGACACGGATGTAGAAGCACTGTTTGCCCATGTCGAATACCAGATTGAGCGGTTTGAGGCCGGTGAGGCGCTCCAGCATACGGTCGACCGCCAGTCGGGCTATTGAAAGGCTAAAAGCTGTTCGGGGATGGAACATCGATAACAGCTCCTGCGTTTTATCCTATCTACAACTGTCTTTGGGAACCAAAGCGTAGGAGGAGAACGCAATGGCCAGGCATTTCGATCCGAAAGAAGGCCGCCCTGTGAAATATCCGGGCGAAGATGATTATCCGCAGAACAGGCGTGAGCCGCCGGTGGTTTCACCGACAGCAAAGCGGCATCTGGATCGCGGGCAGCTCGTCATCGCAATCTTTGTCGCAATTATCGTCGCTCTCATTCTGATCTGGGGCGGAATTGAATGGTTTGGCGGGCAAGCTGCCTGAACTTTCCGAGCCTGAAACTCATGAGGAGCGCGTTTGATGGTGGAAAAAGACGACGAGACCCAACGGCACAGGAAAGAAAGCCCCGATTTATCGTCAACCGAAGCACGGCAATCCGAACGCGGTCGGCCGATACTCTATCTTCTGATCGCCGGACTGGTGCTCGCATTGCTGACCTGGACCGCGACAGAGATGTTCACACCGGAAGCGGCGACAACGGGCGATGGCACGCCGGTTGAAGAAGCGGACGGCGGATAGAGTATTTCCCAGCCAGATGGAAACATCGGAAGTCCGCGAAAATAGGCCGAGGCAAATAGATAAAGCGGAATCGTCTTAATGTAATCAGCAATAGTCGTGTGTTTGATGATGCGGCATCTCAGATGTGGAGGCCGTGCACTGGACTTTCTGCTTGGTTTATCGCTATGTCATGATCTCTTGAACGAAGGGGTGTTTCTTAAAAACGCTGCTTCACCCGTTTCGATGCCTGCGCGTGTTACTGTTGACTGAACTTGCCGGGCCTGCAATGGGTTTGATCATCACGCGCCCTGCGTGGCAATGGCAAGGAGCGACAGGCGATGCCGAAGACCGATATTGCAACCCGTGTCTACGATCATACCTGGAAGCTCGATCCGATTATCCGCTCACTGCTGGATACTGATTTCTACAAGCTTTTGATGCTTCAGATGATCTGGAAACTCTATCCGGACGTCAACGCCACCTTCTCGGTGATCAACCGCACCACTTCGGTGCGGCTCGCCGATGAGATTGATGAGGCCGAGTTGCGCGCGCAGCTTGATCATGCCCGTGAAATAAAGCTGACCAAAAAAGAAATGATCTGGCTTGCCGGTAACTCATTTTACGGCCGCTCGCAGATTTTCGAACCGGAGTTTCTGACCTGGCTGGCAGATTTTCAGTTGCCGGAATATGAACTTACCAAAAAAGACGGTCAGTATCAGCTGGATTTCCATGGCCGCTGGATGGAAACCACAATGTGGGAAATTCCCGCGCTGTGCATCATCAATGAACTGCGTTCACGCGCAGCGATGCGTAATCTCGGCCTTTTCACAATTGATGTGACCTATGCCCGTGCCAAGGCAAAGATGTGGTCGAAGGTCGAGCGGCTGGCAGCATTGCCGGGGCTGAAGATCTCCGATTTCGGTACGCGCCGCAGGCATTCCTTCCTGTGGCAGCGCTGGTGCGTTGAGGCTTTGAAAGAGGGTATCGGTTCGGCCTTCACCGGTACATCCAATGTTCTTCTGGCCATGGATACCGATCTTGAAGCCGTCGGCACAAATGCGCATGAACTGCCAATGGTTGCTGCTGCGCTGGCTGAAAACGATGATGAACTGGCTTGGGCACCTTATCGGGTGATGCAGGACTGGAACAAGCTTTATGGCGGTAATCTTTTAATCGCGCTGCCGGATGCCTTCGGCACGGCCTCATTCCTGAAAAGCGCGCCCGAGTGGGTGGCAGACTGGACTGGCTTTCGGCCTGATAGCGCTCCGCCGATAGAAGGCGGCGAGAAAATCATGGACTGGTGGCAGAAGATGGGACGCGATCCGAAGGAAAAAATACTGATCTTTTCTGATGGTCTCGATGTCGACGCGATTATAGAAACTTATAAGCATTTTGAAGGCCGGGTGCGGATGAGTTTCGGCTGGGGCACAAACCTCACCAACGATTTCATCGGTTGCGCGCCGCATCGTGTGAACGGATTGAAGCCGATATCGATTGTCTGCAAGGTTTCCGATGCCAATGGTCGCCCGGCAGTCAAACTCTCCGACAATCCGGAAAAGGCGACCGGCGATCCGAAAGAAGTCGAACGCTATCTGAAGTTTTTCGGCTCTGAGGATATGGCTGTACACCCGGTTCTGGTGTGATGTCGCTCTTGGAGAAGCCCGGAATAAGTATCCGCGAAGGTCGCCTGGGCGACCTTGAAGCGCTTTATGCGATCACGCTGGCGACCGGCGATAGCGGCAGCGATGCGAGCCGGTTTTATGCGGATAAGAAGATGATGGGCCATATTTACTCGGCGCCCTATCTTCTTATGGCCGGTGGGTTTTGTTTCGTCGCTGAAGACCAATACGGAGTTTGCGGTTATGTGGTTGGGACCTTAGACACGCTTTCCTTCGCTGGAGAACTTGAAGAACATTGGTGGCCGGATTTGCGCAGACGCTATGCCGAACCGGATCGTGAGCGTCGCGACAGGTGGACCGCAGATGAGCGTCGGGCCTTCATGTTTCATCATCCTGAACTGCCGCCGGACCCGGTGCTAAAGCATTTCCCGGCACACCTTCACATGAATCTGCTGACGCGCGCCCGTGGTCATGGTCTCGGGCGGCAGCTTTTGGAGAAAGCACTTTGCCATCTGAGCGAGCAGGGGGGGCTGCATGTTCACGTCGGTGCAGGGAAAACCAATAGGTGCGGTTTGGCCTTCTGGAAGGCTTGTGGCTTCGCGTCATTGTCCTGTGCGCTGGCTTTGCCGGACGGGGGGCGTACTGAGTGGCTGGGTCGTCCGGTGTCTGTGTGCTGAGACTGTCCTTTCTATTAGGGGAAAACCCAGTTGAGCCTAGAAAATGCGGGTGGAGACGTTGACTTGTTTCATTCGGCTTTACTAAATGGCCCCCGGATCAGGTTCCGCCCAAAAGGCGGATGAAAAGGGAACACGGTGGAAATCCGTGACTGCCCCCGCAACTGTAACCGTCGAGCCGCTTCCACCGATGTCACTGGGTTTTCAACAAAATCCGGGAAGACGGAAGAACAGGCGATGACGCGGAAGCCAGGAGACCTGCCCGATCCGGTCACCCAAGCTTGAATACGGGGTGTGTTCAGGCGCGGTCGTCCGTCGCGGTGACATTTTCGTGTTGCCGTGGACGAGTGCGATCATAAGGTTTTCCCTGTCTCGCTTGCTCGTTCCCATGGTTTGTTTCGGCTGGCCTGTGCCCGTCCAAATGGGGATGATAATGAAAAGACAATTTTTTGCGGCCTCCGCCGCAGCGCTCGCTCTTACCTTTGCGCAAAATGCAAGCGCGCAGGACGTGATTTCCGCTACAGATGATGTGACTGTGCTGGAACCGGTTTATGTGACGACGCCACTTCGCCGTGAAACGACGGTTTTGCAGTCCACTTCAACGGTCACCGTGATTTCTGAGGCGGATATTCAAAAGTCTGCCGCGCGGGACCTGCCATCACTGCTTCGCAAATATCCCGGCGTAAACATCAAGACCAATGGCGGGCAGGGGGCGTCGGCCAGTGTCATGCTGCGCTCGGCAACGGCCGCGCAAACCCTGGTTCTGATTGACGGTATGCGTGTCGGGTCGGCAACAACGGGGACCACTTATCTTTCCAATATTCCGCTGAGCGGTATTCAGCGTGTCGAAATCGTTGAAGGTGCACACTCCGCGGAATGGGGCGCGGATGCCATTGGCGGTGTCGTTAACATCATTACCAAAGACGGTTCCTTCTGCGAAAATGGCAAGAATGTCTGCACCACCGTCGAAGCGGGGGTAACCTATCCCTGGGGTGGCTTCGGGAATGTGAATGTTCGCGGTGCGAGTGAGGATGGTGTGAGTTTCAATGTCGGCCTGGCGCTCTTGGGCACCGAGGGATATGACTTTACCACTCCCGCAAGTGGCTATGATGAGCCGGATCGCGATGGGTTTCTTCAAGGATCGTTCAATTACTCGATCTCAAAGGATTTCGATTGGGGGCGCTTGTACTCTGAAGGTATGTACGCGCGCTCAAATCCACAATATGATGGAAATTCAGAAACGTACGGTGCAAGTGCGAATGACTCCATCCAGACAAACGGCGCATTGAAAGTAGGCGCAGCGATTGACCACACTGAAGATTGGTCTTCCACCTTCGAGGTTTACTCAGCGCTTGATTATGCGCGGAATTTCCTGAAGGGCAGCAGCATTTATACGTCGCAGTTCAATACCGTCAGATATGGTCTTAATGCCAGCACACAGAAAACCATCTGGGTGGGAGAGGCAAAGAACGTTCTGTCACTCGGCGGAGAAATCTACCGTGAAGAAGTCGACGCAACGCAGAGATTCGATCAATCGGCACGCAACGTCGGAGCGATCTACGGTCAGTATGGGCTCGAATGGAGCGCCTTTGATCTGAATGCCGGCATCCGTCATGACTCCGATGAACAGTTTGGTGGCGCAACGACTTATAATATTGGCCTAGGTTATGAACTGATCGAGGGGCTGAAGGCGCGAGCCTCGTTTGGTACCGGCTTTCGGGCGCCGACGTTCAATGAGCTGTACTATCCCGGTTATGCCAACCCTGATCTGGAGCCGGAACGCTCCCGTTCGTGGGAAGCCGGTTTGAACTGGCAGCCTGATGCCGGTACCGAAATCGATATGGCCGTCTATCAGACGTTTCTTCGTGATATGATCACCTCCAACGCATCCACCGGTTACAGGCCTTTCAATGTCGACAAGGCAAAGGTTTCCGGTATCAGGGCAACGGTTTCTCAGGCACTCCTTGAAGACCGTCTAGATCTGGATTTCGGCTTCGAATACCGGCTGCCTGAAAATGAGACCACAGATGAGTATCTTGTCGGGCAAAACCGCTTGAAGTTTACCGTCGGCGCCAGTTACGCGGCGACTGAAAAACTCAATCTGAATGGTGATATTGAGTATGTTGCAGATCGTTGGAAAAGTCCTGACTTGCCGGAATATACTGTTGTTAATGTCTCGGCCCTTTATCAGCTCGACAGCGCTGCAAACGTCAAGTTTGCCGTCGAAAACCTATTCAACGAAGACTATGAAACGTCGCTTGGTTACAAGGAACCCGGCACGACGGTTACGCTTGGCTTCAGCAGGACGTTTTAAGTGAAGCGAACGGCGCGCATCAAAGGCAGTTTTCTATTTCTTTCCGGCTTGATGTGCGCCAGTCTGGCGCTGCTGCCGGCCGCCGTCGGCAGTGCTGTCGCCGCTATGCCGCCCGAACGGGTGGTTTCGATCAATCTCTGTACGGATCAGATGGCGATCCTTCTGGCAAAGCCGGGGCAGCTGATTTCCGTTTCGATGCTGGCGTCTGATCCGGCTGTCTCCGCGCTTTCTGAGGAGGCTGAAAGCTATCGGCCCAATTATGGTCTGGCCGAAGAGGTCTTCATGATGAAGCCCGATCTTGTGCTTGCCGGAAGTTACACGACGCGCGAAACGGTAGCACTTTTAAAACGGCTTGGGATCAAGGTTGCGGAGTTTGATCCGGAACCATCTCTGAATGCTGTACGTGACAACCTGCTGCGCATGGGAGAGCTTCTGGGAACGTCCGAAAAGGCAGAAGCCCTGGTTGAAACAATGGACCGGCAACTGGCCGATATTGTCGCTGACGGTGCCAGCCACCGGACGGTGGTGCTCTATTACGCGAACGGCTACACCTCCGGCAAACATACGCTCGCCGGGGATATCGCGGTGAAGGCGGGGCTGGAAAACATCGGCGCCGTATCCGGTGTGGACGGGCTGGGGCGCTTACCTCTGGAGCGGCTGGTCCTGGCTGCGCCCGATGTGATTGTCAGCGGCGGGCAGGAGTATGAGGCTCCTGCCCTGGCAGAGGAAGTATTTCAGCATCCGGCTTTCAGGTCACTGGCTGAAAACAGCACCTATGTGCAACTTGCAAGCAGCGAGACAATTTGTGGCGGGCCGTTCAATCTTGAAGCTGTTCAGCGCCTTCATGACGCGGCGAAAAAGGGGGTGGGCGATGAATAAGCAGGGTCGCTATGCTGTGCTTCTGTCATGCCTTTCGCTTCTTGTCTTTCTGCTGTTTGTCGCCTCCCTGGCGGTTGGTCCCGCTGGTATCGGTTTTCGTGCGAGCATGCGCGGTCTGTTCAGCAATGATGCGGGCGCTGTCGCGCTGATCATGCATGAGATCCGCCTTCCACGGGCTCTGCTTGGCCTGATGATCGGGGCAACGCTCGGTTTGTCGGGCGCAGTCCTGCAAGGCTATCTGCGCAACCCACTGGCCGAGCCCGGATTGCTGGGGGTGTCTGCTTCCGCCTCCCTTGGGGCAGTCATTGCAATTTACACCGGCCTTTCGGCGCTTTTCAGTCTGGCACTGCCGCTGCTGGCGCTCGTCTTCGCCTTTTTGTCGGTGATTGCAGTGCGTGCGCTGGCAGGTGGCGCGGCCCGCAGCCTTTCCATGATCCTGGCTGGTGTCGCAGTGACCAGTTTCGCAGGGGCAATGACATCGCTGGCGCTGAACCTGTCCCCCAATCCGTTCGCGGCGATGGAGATCATGTTCTGGATGCTGGGTTCACTGACAGATCGTTCCATGGTCCAGTTCTGGCTTGCCGCGCCTTTCATGGTTGTCGGCTGGTGTTTGCTGTTTGCCTCTGCGCGTGCATTGAATGCGATGACCCTTGGCGAAGATGCTGCAGCAAGTCTTGGGATATCGCGCAAAAGAACCGAGCGACTGGTGGTCTGGGGCGTTGCCGTCAGCGTTGGCGCGGCGACGGCGGTTTCCGGTGCAATCGGCTTTATTGGTCTGGTTGTGCCGCATGTCCTGCGCCCGCTCGTCGGTCACGTGCCCTCCCGGCTGTTGCCAGCCAGTGCGCTTGGCGGTGCTGCGGTATTGCTCACCGCAGATATCGCTGTACGGGTTATTGCACCGGAGCGTGATCTGAAGCTTGGTGTGCTGACGGCCATTGTCGGCGCCCCGTTTTTTCTCTGGCTGATCTATAAAACCCGGCGTGAGATGCTATGAACCTGTTGGAAGCAAAAGCCGTGAGCGTCAGGCTTGGCGGTAGAAACGTTGTCGAAAACATCAGCTTTTCCATCGCTGCCGGTGAGTTCGTCGGCCTGATTGGACCAAACGGGGCGGGAAAATCCACGCTGTTAAAAGCCTGTCTGGGGCTGAATAATGCTTCGGGCAATATCCTGTTACAGGATACGCCACTGGCGGAAATGTCCGCACAGGCACGGGGACGCGCTGTTTCCTACCTGCCGCAGGAGCATGAAATCGCGTGGCCTGTCTCCGTCCGTCATCTGGTGGAGCTCGGGCGGCAGCCATGGCTGAAAGCAGACGGCGGGCGCGACTTCGCCGGTCGCCATGCGATCGCGCGCGCCATTGCCCGTCTCGGCATTACTGAGCTTGCCGAGCGGCCAGCCAATACCCTCTCAGGCGGTGAGCGGGCGCGGGTTCTGATTGCCCGTGCGCTTGCTCAGACAACGCCACTTCTGCTGGCCGATGAACCCGCTGCGGGGCTTGATCCCGCCCATCAGATCGGTCTGATGAAGATCTTCCGCTCGCTTTTAAGCGACGGACATTCGGTCGTCAGTTCCATGCATGATTTAAGCCTGGCTGCGCGCTGGTGCACGCGTCTGATCATGATCGATAAGGGGCATATCGTCGCTGATGACCGGCCTGAGAATGTGCTGACGGCTGACAATCTGAGAGCCGTTTACGGCGTTGAGGCCTTTTTTGCCGAAGCGAAGGGCGGGCCGGTCTTATTGCCGCTCGATCTTTATTCAGGTGTATGATTTGAGTGGCGAAGGGCTTTATTCTCTGCAAAGTGCCATTGCGTGCTTCACGCGTTTTCGCTAAGAAACCGCAGTTTTCCCGGTTGCCGCGTTGCTGCGGGCCTTTCCGGGCATGATGGGTTTCGCGCCCGTACATTTTCGCACGGGCGCCGTTTTTTGATTGTTGGAATACTGGAATGGCCCGCATTGTCATGAAATTCGGCGGCACGTCCGTCGCCAATATTGAACGCATCCGCAATGTCGCGCGTCATGTCAAACGTGAGGTCGATGCCGGTCACGAAGTGGCTGTTGTCGTCTCAGCCATGGCTGGCAAAACAAATGAGCTGGTCGGCTGGACGAAGGAAGCTTCGCCCATGCATGATGCGCGTGAATATGATGTCGTCGTTTCCTCGGGCGAGCAGGTCACCTCGGGCCTTCTGGCGATCGTGCTGCAGTCAATGGGCGTCAATGCACGCTCTTGGCAGGGCTGGCAGGTTCCGATCAAAACCGACAACGCGCATGGCGCCGCCCGCATTGCAGAGATTGACGGCAGTGATATCGTCAAGCGTATGGGTGAAGGGCAGGTGGCTGTTTGCGCAGGTTTTCAGGGCGTTGGCCCGGACAACCGGATTGCAACGCTCGGTCGCGGCGGCTCTGATACGTCTGCGGTCGCCATCGCGGCGGCTGTGAAAGCTGATCGATGCGATATCTATACCGATGTCGACGGTGTATACACGACGGATCCGCGTATCGAGCCGAAAGCGAAGCGGATGAAAAAGGTCGCCTTTGAGGAAATGCTGGAAATGGCATCTCTGGGCGCAAAGGTTCTTCAGGTGCGTTCTGTCGAGCTCGCCATGGTTCACAAAGTCCGCACATTTGTGCGGTCCAGTTTTGAGGCGCCGGATGCGCCGGGCATGGGCGATTTTGATAATCCGCCCGGTACCCTGATTTGCGATGAGGAAGAGATTGTGGAACAGGAAGTCGTAACCGGCATTGCATATGCCAAGGACGAAGCGCAGATTTCGCTGCGCCGTGTGGAAGACCGACCCGGTGTTGCAGGTGCTATTTTCGGCCCGCTTGCCGAAGGCCACATCAATGTCGATATGATTGTCCAGAACATTTCAGAAGACGGTACGCATACCGACATGACCTTCACCGTTCCGGCTTCCGACGTTGATAAAGCCAAGGCGATGCTGGCTGAAAAACAGGGCGAGATCGGCTTTGACGCCATCCAGAGCGAAACCGAGCTGGCCAAGATTTCGGTAATCGGCATTGGCATGCGGTCGCATACCGGCGTTGCTGCCTCGGCCTTCAAGGCACTTTCCCAAAAGGGCATCAACATTAAGGCGATTACGACATCTGAGATCAAGATTTCCATCCTGATCGACGGTGCGTATGCTGAACTGGCAGTCAGGACTTTGCATTCGTGCTACGGTCTCGATAAGTAATTAAAAAAGGACGGACGTCCGGCTTCATCGATACCGGTCGTCCAGCCGGGGCCTCATGCGCCCTCCACGGGGACAGACGAGCGATGAACCATCAAGCATCCAGCCCGCGCATACTGCTGAAGCGGCTGCGGGAACTGATGGCGGAGCCATTGGAACCACAGGAACGTCTCGACCGTATTGTCGGCCAGATCGCCGGGAATATGGTTGCTGCCGTATGCTCTGTTTATGTCCTGCGCGCTGACAGCGTGCTTGAACTCTATGCAACACAGGGTCTCAAGCGCGATGCCGTGCATCTGGCTTCACTGAGAATGGGGCAGGGCCTTGTCGGTACGATTGCGGCTTCGGCGCGTCCGCTTAATCTCTCCGATGCCCAATCGCATCCGGCTTTCCGCTATCTTCCGGAAACAGGCGAAGAGATCTACCACTCATTTTTGGGTGTGCCGATCCTGCGTGCAGGGCGCACGCTCGGTGTTCTCGTTGTTCAGAATACCGATGAGCATTCCTACAGCGAAGAAGATGTGGAAGCGCTTCAGACCGCGGCTATGCTGTTGGCCGAAATGATCGTTTCCGGTGATCTTCGGAAAATAACGCGGCCTGGCATGGAGCTGGATCTGACGCGCTCGGTCTCGATTGCAGGCGATGCTTATGGCGAAGGTCTGGCGCTCGGCCACGCCGTGCTGCATGAGCCGCGCATTATCGTCAATAACCTCGTCAACGAAGACAGCGACGCAGAAATTGCGCGGCTGCGTGAGGCGCTGGAGAAGCTGCGCGCATCAATTGATGACATGTTGCAGCGGGGCGATGTTCTGGCCGAGGGCGAGCACCGGGAGGTGCTGGAAACCTACCGTATGTTTGCGCATGACCGCGGCTGGGTGCGGCGCTTGGAAGAAGCGATTCAGCTTGGCCTGACTGCCGAAGGCGCTGTCGAAAAGGTTCAGAGCGATACCAAGGCACGCATGATCCGGCTGACGGACCCTTTCATGCGTGAGCGCATGCATGATCTGGATGATCTGGCCAACCGGCTATTGCGGCAGCTGACAGGCTATTCGGCCGATGTTCACGGTGATGGTTTCCCAGAAGATGCTGTCATCGTGGCGCGCGCCATGGGCGCGGCGGAACTGCTCGATTATCCGCGTGACAGCCTGCGGGGGCTGGTCCTGGAAGATGGAGCGGCCACCAGCCATGTTATCATCGTGGCGCGCGCCATGGGCATTCCGGTGGTCGGTCAGGCTGCGGGCGTGGCCGCACAGGTGGAAAATGGCGACGGAATCATTGTCGATGGCGATGATGGTGAAGTCCATGTGCGACCGCTGGATGCGGTGGTCAGGGCTTATGAAGAGAAACTGCGACTTCGTGCACGCAGGCAGGAGCAGTTTCGCGCATTGCGTTCTGTCGATCCGGTTTCCAGCGATGGTGTGCGTGTCAACCTGATGATGAATGCGGGGCTGCTTGTCGATCTCCCGCATCTGGACGACTCCGGGGCGGAGGGAATTGGCCTGTTCCGGACAGAACTTCAGTTTATGATCGCCTCGCGTATGCCGAAGGCGACGGAGCAGGAGGCTTTTTACCGTCAGGTTCTTGATCATGCGGGCAATCGGCCAGTGACCTTCAGAACGCTTGATATCGGCTCTGACAAGATGGTTTCTTACTTCCGCTCTCAGGAAGAAGAAAATCCGGCCATGGGGTGGCGTGCTGTTCGTCTGGCGCTGGATCGTCCCTATCTGCTCAGAATGCAGCTGAGGGCGTTGATGAAGGCGACCGCGGGCGAGGCGCTCAAGGTCATGGTCCCGATGGTTTCTGAAGTTGATGAAATCCGTCAGACCCGCGCTTTGATGGCAAAAGAGGTTCAGCATATGCGGCGTTTCGGACATGATGTGCCGCGCAAGATCGAGCTGGGTGCTATGCTTGAAGTGCCCGCATTGCTTTATGAAATTGATGAAATGATGGCCGAGGTTGATTTCGTCTCGGTCGGTTCCAACGATCTCTATCAGTTTCTGATGGCGACAGATCGCGGCAACGCACGGGTCGCTGATCGTTATGACACACTCAGCAAACCTTTTCTCAGGGTTTTGCGGGACATCGTGCGCGCGGGCGAGCGCAATCATGTTCCGGTGACGCTTTGCGGTGAGTTCGCGAGCCGGCCGATTTCGGCTATGGCGCTTTTCGCAATTGGATATCGCACTGTCTCAATGTCGCCGACGGCGATTGGTCCGGTAAAGGCGATGTTGCTGGGGCTTGATATTTCTGCAGTCAGTTCGTTCCTGAATGATGCGTTGGATGACCCGAAGAACCTGACGCCTGTGCGCACGCTTCTTGAGCGCTTCGCCGCAGAAAACAATATTCCCTTGTAGCTGGTTCTGTCCGGGCTTACGAAAAAAGCCGGAACCTGATGTCGCCCATGCGGCATCAGGTTCCGGCCAGAAATAATTTCAACAGATGGAGCTTAAACGGCGTGGCGAGGCTACCTCAGGAAAAAATGCGGGAACTTGAACGACGGTTTTCCGAGGTCGAGGCACGCATGTCCGCCGGGCCTGATGCCGAGACCTATGTCAGGCTTGCCTCTGAATATGCCGAGCTTGACCCGGTTGTTCAGAAAATCCGGGCCTTCTATGACATTGATCGCGAAGCGAACGATCTCAGAAGTCTGCTTGAGGATAAGACGACAGAAGCAGAAATGCGCGAGCTGGCAGAAATGGAACTGCCGGAACTTGAAGAAAGACTTGAAGCGCTGTCCGGTGAAATTCAGATCCTGCTTCTTCCCAAGGATGCTGCCGATGATAAAAGTGCCGTCCTTGAGATCCGCGCCGGAACCGGCGGGTCTGAGGCAGCACTTTTCGCAGGCGATCTGTTTCGCATGTATGAGCGCTATGCAAGCGCCAACGGCTGGAAGGTCGAGGTGCTGTCCGCCAGTGAAGGCGAAGCGGGCGGCTATAAGGAAATCATTGCGTCTGTCTCCGGTAAGGGCGTCTTTTCAAGGCTGAAATTTGAATCCGGTGTGCACAGGGTGCAGCGCGTCCCTGAAACAGAAGCGGGTGGACGCATTCACACTTCCGCTGCAACGGTTGCTGTTCTGCCGGAAGCAGAAGACATCGACATCGAAATCCGCAATGAAGATCTTCGCATTGATACCATGCGGTCATCGGGTGCTGGTGGTCAGCATGTGAACACCACGGATTCGGCCGTACGCATCACCCATATCCCGACCGGAATTGTTGTGACCAGTTCGGAGAAATCGCAGCATCAGAACCGTGCGCGGGCGATGCAGGTGCTGCGTGCCCGGCTTCTCGATATCGAACGTCAGCGCTCTGAAAGCGAACGTTCGGCTGATCGCAAAAGTCAGGTTGGTTCCGGCGATCGCTCCGAACGGATACGCACCTATAACTTTCCGCAGGGGCGCGTGACCGATCATCGCATCAACCTTACACTCTATAAGCTGGATTCCGTGATCCAGGGCGATCTGGACGAGGTGATTGACGCGCTGATTTATGATTATCAGGCCGGGCAGCTGGCCCAGCTTGGTGTTGAAGGAAGCTGAGGGGTGAGCCGTCTCACCCTGGAAGGGGCTTATCGTCAGGCCGTAAAAGCGTTCTCCGATGCAGGTCTGCCTCACCCGTCTGAAGATGCTCGCCACCTCGTGACCGGTCTTTGCGGCCTCTCGCTGACCGCGCTAATCGCCGAGCCGGAGCGTGTCCTCTCTTCCAGGGAAGCTGCCGCTCTGGAGACGGCGGTTGCGCGCCGGAAAAGACGCGAACCGGTTTATCGTATTCTGGGCGCGCGCGAGTTTTACGGGCTCGATTTCAGATTATCGGCTGAAACGCTGGAGCCGAGAGCCGACACAGAAATTCTGGTTGAGCGCTGTCTCTTCTACCTGAAGAAAATCGTTGCGCGTAAAGGCCGTGCGCGCGTCATCGATCTTGGTACAGGAACCGGCGCAATTGCGATCACGCTGGTAAAGAACTGCCCTGACGTCGAGGCGGTTATGACAGATATTTCTGCAGGCGCTCTTGAAACGGCCTGCGAGAATGCCCTAATCAATGGGGTGAAAAATCGCATCAGTGCGATTGAGGGGTCATGGTTTGAGGCGGTTGAAGGTCGCTTTGACATGATCGTGTCAAATCCGCCATATATCGATTCGAATCAGGTTGATCAGCTTGACCCTGATGTGCGCGATTTTGATCCGCGTGCCGCCCTTGATGGTGGTCCGGACGGGCTGGATGCTTATCGGTCAATTGCGCGGGACTGTGAAACGTTTCTGGCTGAAGATGGTGTCATTGCACTTGAAATCGGTTTTGATCAAAAGCAGACCGTGACTGCAATATTCCGCGATGCGGGATATGCGCGTCTTGAGGCGGTATCCGATCTTGGAGGCAATGATCGGGTGCTGGTTTTCGCAAGTGGCCGTTGATCGGCACGGCTGGTCTTTTTGCGCTGGAGGCAGGCCTTTAAGGGATGTCAGGCGCAAGCTTTTTTGAAAACAAGCTAAGAAAGGGCTTGGTTTTTTCCCACAAGCGGGATAGTTTGCACCCACGCAAAACGGCAACCGATGAAACGGCGATTCGTTTCCCGACTTGGTCTTTGGTTGTTCGTCCGATGACTTTTATCGTGACTTTCCGTCGATTGCGTGATTCAGAGATTTAAACCCTTAGACTGGCAGTGGGTTTTGTGCCCTGCCAAGCGGGACTATGCCGCAGCACTTATTTGAATTTGTGCACGGCCGAAGGCGTAGCTCGCCCTTTTAACGAACATTCAGGTGATACATTCCATGAGGTCAGGACAGCAGAATAAGCGCAGCCGGGGGCGCGGCAATAATAATGGTTTCAACCGTAAGGGCGCCAATCCGCTGACCCGGACATATGATAGTTCCGGTCCTGATGTGAAGGTTCGCGGAACCGCGCAGCATATTGCGGAGAAATACATGTCGCTTGCGCGGGATGCGCAGGGCTCCGGTGATCGTGTGATGGCTGAGAACTATCTCCAGCACGCTGAACATTACAACCGCATTATTGCAGCCGCACAGGCGCAGATGCAGGAGCGCTATCAGCAGCGTGATGATCGTTCGGACAACAATTCCGACGACAACGACGATAACACCGCTGGCAAGAATAATAACCAGCAGAACAACCAGGATAGCCGCAATTCCAAACGGGATAATGCGCCGAAGAAGCAGGACCAGTCTGTCGATGCAGATGGCCCGCAGCCGGAGATTGAAGGCACGCCTGCCGAAGTTGCTGCTGAAGCATCGGACGGCCAGCCGGTTGAAAAGCCGCGCCGTTCACGCCGCACCTCGACGACTCCGCGTCCACGCCGGACAAAACGGGCGTCTGCTGAAGGCAACGCGGAAGATGCTCCGGCAGAAGCTGCCGCCACCAATGAGGGCGCAGGCGCTGTAGCAAGCGATGATCAGCCAGCTGAGCCCGCGCCGAAAAAGCCGGTTCGCCGCAAGCGCACGCCAAAGGCGGAAGCAAAGGAGCAGAGCGAGACCGACGCCAAGAGTGAGCCAGCTTTGGCTGATGCGCCCGGCGAATAAGTTCCAGAGACGCCTTTACCATTGATGCTTTAATCAAAAAGCCCGGCCTTCAAAGCCGGGCTTTTTGCGCATTGTTGAGCGAAGATGCGCGCCTTTGGGGAGGCACGCAGTTTTGCCCGGACGGTTCAGAGTTTAACCGGCTGTGGTTCTGCGGGCAGGTCGTCCGTTCGCGGCCCGGCACTTTTCTTCATTCCGTAGCCGATGGCGAATATGGCCGCCGCGCAGACTGCAAAGAGAGCACGGCCCCAGACCGGGTTCGGGATCAGCACCATCAGCACAAGCCCAAGACCCATATACATCACCAGCGTGCCGAGTTTCAGACGCTGTGCGCGGTCGTAAGCGCTCTGACCTTCGCCAGCGATAACCGGGGTATCGACATCACGGAAGAACTCGGTTGTGGCTTCGATATTGGTGTCTTTTGCTTCATTGTAGAACAATGTCGTCAGGCAGAAGAAACCGAGTGTGAAGATCAGGTGTGCTGCAATCGTTTCGATGATCTTGAAATCGCCAAGTTCGCGCGCGGTCAGATCGGTCATGCCAAACCACCCGGCAACGATATCGGCGGTGAAGATATTGGCGACCAGATACGAGACGAACAGACCGAAGATAACTGTGGTCCAGGGTGCCCATTTCGGCGTCTTGCGGATGAAGATGCCGGCAAAAAGCGGAACCAGGATTGGCGACTGCAGAAGCGTTGCTACCTGCATCATAAGGTCAAACAGGCTGAGCGTTTTCATCGAGTTGAAAAACTGGGCCATGCCGATGACGAGGACACCATTCACAACGCAGGCGATCTGACCGGCGAAAAGCTGTTCCTTGTCTGTGGCCTGACCCTTACGCAGGATCGGGCCATAAAATGAGCGGGTGAAGATGCCCGAATTCCGGTTCAGGGCCGAGTCCATCGATGACATGGTGGCGGCAAACAGACCGGCCATCAAAAGGCCCACCGTTCCGGCTGGCATATAGGTTCTTGCAAAGACCAGATAGACTGCGTCGCTGGCCTTGGCGCCAAGCTGTGGATAGGCGGTTGCAGCCTCAGGGTTCATAATGGCCGTCGCCCATGGTGGTATGAACCAGATTACCGCGCCGAACATCATCATGACCAGTGCCATGACCGCCGCTTTGCGGGCATTCAGCGAGTCCTTGGCATTCAGGAAGCGGTAGCTTTCCTGCATATTGTTGATGCTCTGGAGCTGTTTGACGATGTAAAACAGGAAGGAGCCGACAAGGAGAAGCGGGTAATTCAGGTCTGGCCCGGAGACAAAGCCGCCGGGGAAACGGTCAATGATTTCAAACGGACCGCCGACGACGAAGAGGGCCGTTGCAGCACAGGCAACCGAAATGACAGCAACAACAAGTGTCTGAATGAAATCCGAGGCGACGACACCCCATGCCCCGCTCAAGAGCGAAATGGCCAGAACGACGATGCCGGTGACCCAGATTGTCGGAACGATCGGGCTGTCAAAAACCGCTGAAGCGAAAACCCCAAGTCCATTCAACCAGACGCCGGCATTGATAACGCTCAGCGGGATAATGACCCAGGTAAAGAACTGCTCATTCCCGTGGCCGAAGCGGCGGCGCACACCTTCTGTTGGTGTATCCACCCGCATCTGGCGGAAGCGCGGCGCAAAGTAGAAATAGGCGGCGACATAGGCGACCATATTACCTATGAAAACGCCCATAATGGCGAAACCATCAGTGAATGCCTTCCCGGCCGCGCCAGTGAACGTCCAGGCGGAAAACTGAGTCATAAAGGCGGTCGCACCGACCATCCACCACAACATTTTGCCGCCGCCGCGGAAATAATCGCTGGCGCTGTTGCTGGCCATCTTTTTAAACAGCAGGCTGATTGCGACCATGAGCGCAAAGTAGCCCGCAATCACGAGATAGTCATAAACCATGTCAACCTCATCATGTGTCCGGCAGACCTGCTGCACCCACTCTCTTTGCGGGGCACAGGCGGTCAGATTTTTCGTTGAATATGGCGCCGGCGGGAGGAGTGTCCGGACGCATATCGGTTAGCCACAGATGACTTGAATTGTGATGCGAGGGCCTTGATTTAAGGCAAAAAAACTGGCTGAAACTGCGGACTAGCATACGAGTTACATAAGCCGACGACAGCAAAGGGTAGCGCTGCTGACCAAAGCCTCAGATGGAGAATAATGTAATGTTTTGAAATATATTTCATTATTCGTAAGTCTTGCATATCATGTTATGGCTATCGCATTGCAGCAAAATAACTTGTGATATCGCAATATTTTTTCTTCCAATACGGTCCAATCCTTTCGGGCTGCGAATAACCGTCCGATCCGGAAGCCCACCCGTTTGCCTTTTCGGGAAACGGTTTGCCTTCACTCGCGACCTGCTTTAATCCAGCGACGGAAAAGAGGTGCTGTATGACAAAACTGGTAATCGCAATTGATGGCCCCGCCGCAGCTGGCAAAGGCACGCTGGCGCGAAAGCTGGCTGAGGCTTTTGGTCTGCCGCACCTCGATACCGGACTGACCTATCGTGCGACTGCAAAAGCGCTTCTCGATGCGGGAAAACCGCTGGATGATGAGGCAGTCGCGGCAGACATGGCCGCACGTATCGATCTTGCCGGTCTTGACCGTAATATTCTCTCAGCACATCAGATCGGTGAGGCTGCTTCGAAAATTGCCGCGATGCCATCTGTGCGCCGGTCGCTGGTCGAGGCACAGAGACGCTTTGCTGACAATGGTGACGGCGCGGTTCTTGATGGCCGGGATATCGGTACTGTGGTCTGCCCCGATGCTGCGGTGAAGCTTTATGTGACTGCCGATGCACAGGTGCGCGCCCGCAGGCGCTATGATGAAATCATCGCCAGAGGCGAAGCGGCTGACTTTTCCGCTATTCTTGCTGATGTCCAGCGCCGGGATGAGCGCGATATGGGACGAAAAGACAGTCCCTTGCGTCCTGCGGACGATGCGCACTTGCTTGATACGTCCAAAATGGGTATAGAGGCCGCGTTTCAGGCCGCAATTGCGTATATCCACGCTAGGCTTGACCGGAATACTTAAAATTGCGGAGTTTTTCTCCGTATTGGAAATAGGCCTTTCTAAGCATTCGAGCGCCGGAATTTCTCCACCTTTGTAAGTCAAGTGTGGGGTGAATGCTTTAAAGGCATGCGTTTAACACGAACCACCGGCGCAGATATGTCCGGGCCGTTTGACACGAAAACGGACATGATCAGGAGTTTCTATGTCTGCAGATACCCCTACGCGGGACGATTTTGCCGCGATGCTTGAGGAATCCTTCTCCGAGAGAAACGATCTCGCAGAAGGCTATGTTGCCAAGGGCACGATCACGGCGATCGAAAAAGACGTCGCTATCATCGATGTCGGCCTGAAGGTCGAAGGCCGCGTTCCGCTTAAGGAATTTGGCGCGAAGGCCAAAGACGGTGCACTGAAACCGGGTGACGAAGTTGAAGTTTACGTTGAGCGCATCGAGAACGCGCTGGGCGAAGCTGTTCTGTCGCGCGAAAAGGCACGTCGCGAAGAAGCCTGGGTCAAGCTTGAAGCCAAGTTTGAAGCCGGCGAGCGCGTTGAAGGTCAGATCTTCAACCAGGTCAAGGGCGGCTTCACGGTCGATCTCGATGGCGCAATCGCCTTCCTGCCGCGTTCACAGGTGGATATCCGTCCGATCCGCGACGTTTCCCCACTGATGCACACGCCGCAGCCCTTCGAAATCCTCAAGATGGACAAGCGTCGTGGCAACATCGTTGTTTCGCGCCGTACCGTTCTTGAAGAAAGCCGCGCTGAACAGCGTTCGGAAATCGTCCAGAACCTCGAAGAAGGTCAGGTCGTTGAAGGTGTTGTCAAGAACATCACCGACTACGGTGCCTTCGTCGATCTCGGCGGCATCGATGGCCTGCTGCACGTCACCGATATGGCATGGCGTCGCGTTAATCATCCGACCGAGCTTCTGTCCATTGGCCAGAATGTCAAGGTTCAGATCATCCGCATCAACCAGGAAACGCACCGCATTTCGCTGGGCATGAAGCAGCTTGAAGCTGATCCGTGGGATGGCATCCAGGCCAAGTATCCGGAAGGCAAGAAGATCTCCGGTACGGTTACCAACATCACCGACTACGGTGCATTCGTTGAGCTGGAACCGGGCATTGAAGGCCTGATCCACATCTCCGAAATGTCCTGGACGAAGAAGAACGTACATCCTGGCAAGATCCTGTCCACGAGTCAGGAAGTCGAAGTTGTCGTTCTCGAAGTTGATCCGGCCAAGCGTCGTATTTCTCTCGGCCTCAAGCAGACGCTTGAAAATCCTTGGGAAGCTTTCTCCTTCTCCCATCCGTCCGGCACGGTTGTTGAAGGTGAGATCAAGAACAAGACCGAATTCGGCCTGTTCATCGGTCTCGAAGGCGACGTCGACGGCATGGTTCACCTGTCTGATCTCGACTGGAACCGTCCGGGCGAGCAGGTCATCGAGGAATACAACAAGGGCGACATCGTCAAAGCTGTTGTTCTCGATGTCGATATCGAGAAAGAACGCATCTCGCTCGGCATCAAGCAGCTTGGCAAGGATTCACTGACGGAAGCTGCTGCTTCGGGTGAACTGCGCAAGGGTGCTGTTGTTTCCTGCGAAGTGATCGCCACCAACGATGGCGGTGTTGAGGTCAGGCTCGTCAATCATGACGACATCACGGCGTTCATCCGTCGTTCGGATCTCGCCCGCGACCGCGATGAGCAGCGCCCAGAGCGTTTCTCTGCCGGTCAGGTCTTCGATGCCCGCGTGACCAACTTCTCCAAGAAGGATCGCAAGGTCATGCTGTCGATCAAGGCGCTGGAAATCGCAGAAGAGAAGGAAGCTGTTGCTCAGTTCGGTTCGTCCGACAGCGGTGCTTCGCTCGGCGATATCCTCGGTGCTGCCCTGAAGGGCCGCGACGACTAATAGACCGACGTTACGGTTTTAGAAAGTCTTCAGCCGCCGGGTGAAACACCCGGCGGTTTTTTGATGTCTGGTCTGTCCTTGATCTTTTGTGAGTAGCATCCGATGTTGGAGGGGAGAACAAAGGAGCATGTCATGGCTGGTAAAACGCCGATCCTGCCGGGGACCAACAGCAAGCCGCTCGATCCCAATCTTGATGCCTTGCAGTATGAGATCATGGAGGAAACAGCGCATGCGCTGGGGCGCATCGGGCGTCAGCTGGAAGAGGCTCTGGCGGCTTTGAAACGCCATGATGAAACCTCAGGCGCCAATGCCGATCGTGATCAGCTGGTTCAAGACGCCGCCGACCGCGCCTTCGCGCTTTTTATTCAGCGCGATTATCTCGGACTGAAAACCGATCATCACCTGAAGGAAACCTACGATATTCCGGGTGAAGTGATGGCCCGTGTCGGGGTGATCAAGGCCAAAAGAGATGACGCTGAACCCCGCTGAAAGCTTCGCTCTATGGAGCACCAGACATAAAAAAGCCCCGGTCTTTATAGCCGGGGCTTGATTTTGCCATATCGAAAGACGTTGCGCGGCTTGTCTTGAAGCCGCCAAACGTATCGGATGTGGATGAAACTATGTGTTAGTTGGCGGTGTCGCTGAGGCGTTCGATCTCTTCTTTAAGGTGGAGCTTCTTGCGTTTGAGATCGACAATTTCTTCATCAGGGCTGGAAGGGGATGCCATTACCTGGTTAATTCTCTTTTCAAGCTGCGAATGCTTTTCTTCAAGAGCGGCAAGGTGAGTCTGAACTGTCATTTCACACGTCCTTCCTTTAACGTGGACCACCAAAAGCGGCGTCCGTCATCAATTTGCAAAATTAGACTGCCATAACTGAGGCGGCTTGTCGAAGGTATAAATGTGAAATTTCGGCGCAAATTCCGTGTCCGAAAAGACAAGTTTTCGCCCTCTTTCTTTGCAGAAAATCTGTTTGATGCTAGATCGGTTTCACTACTGCGTGAATCCGGCGTGCATGGCTTCGTTTTCCATCGGCGCCGAACCCGGAACCTTGTGTGAAATGGAACGCCGATGAGCTCGATCATGAACCCGCCCGTCGCCATTGTCATGGGCTCCCAGTCCGACTGGGAAACGATGAAGAATGCCGCGGATACGCTTGATTCCCTCGATATCGGCTATGAGGCACGGATCGTTTCTGCTCACCGCACCCCGGATCGCATGTTTGAGTTTGCCCGTGGTGCGCGCGAAGAAGGCTTTCAGGTGATAATTGCCGGTGCGGGCGGGGCGGCGCATTTGCCGGGTATGCTGGCAGCATTAACGCCGCTTCCTGTCTTCGGTGTGCCGGTGCAGTCCCGTGCCCTTTCCGGTCAGGACAGCCTCTTGTCGATTGTACAGATGCCCGCCGGAATACCCGTGGGAACGCTGGCGATTGGCCGGGCAGGGGCTGTGAATGCCGCGCTTCTTTCCGCATCAGTGCTGGCGCTGCATGACCCGGAAGCCGCGCTCCGGCTTGATGAATATCGAGCTCGCCAGGCGGCAAGCGTGGCTGAATACCCGATCGATAAGGATGAATGACCCCATGAAGACTGTTGGTATTATCGGCGGCGGCCAGCTCGGACGCATGCTTGCTATGGCGGCTGCGCGTCTTTCGATCCGTACGATTATTCTGGAGCCGCAGGAGGGGTGTCCGGCGGCACAAGTGGCAAATGATCATATCATTGCCGCCTATGACGATGCAGAAGCCTTGCGTGAACTGGCGGAAAAAGCGGATATCATCACCTATGAGTTCGAAAACGTGCCCGAGGAAAGTGCCGCACGTCTTGCCGCGAAACGTCCTGTCTTTCCGCCACCAAGAGCGCTTTCGGTTTCGCAGGACCGGCTGACGGAGAAGACGTTTCTCAACGATAACGGGATTCCGACGGCTGGGTTTCGCGCCGTGGACACGGTTGAAGCGCTGGAAGCGGCGTTGGCTGATTTTGGCGGTCGCGGCGTGTTGAAAACCCGTCGCTTTGGCTATGACGGAAAAGGTCAGTGGGTCTTTGCTGGCGAGGGCAACAATGCCGAAGCTGCGTTCGAGGCGTTGAATGGTGCGCCCGCTATTCTGGAAGAATGGATTGCGTTCGAGCGCGAAATTTCTGTGATCGCGGCGCGTGGACCCGATGGTGGTTTCGTTTGCTTCGATCCTGCCGAAAATGTTCATCGTGACGGGATCTTGCGAACATCGACCGTGCCGGGCAACATATCGCCCGCACTGGCAGATGAGGCAAAGTCAGCGGCCTCAAAGCTTATGAATGGTCTCGGCTATGTCGGTGTCTGCGGTGTTGAGTTCTTCGTCGGTAAAGATGGTGCGCTGCTGGCCAATGAATTCGCGCCCAGGGTTCACAATTCCGGGCACTGGAGCGAGGGGGCTTGTGTGATCTCTCAGTTTGAGCAGCATATTCGCGCCATTTGCGGTCTGCCGCTGATCGATCCGGTCCGTCATAGTGATTGCGTTATGCACAATCTTATTGGCGATGACATGGATCGGATTTCTGAATGGATGACCCATCCCGGAGCGCTGGTGCATCTCTATGGTAAGGCAGAAACCCGCCCGGGCCGCAAAATGGGCCATGTTACCGTGCTTGGCGACCGTCAGAGCAGTTGACTCTGCTGTCGCTATTCGCTACTAACGCCACCACGAACAAGCGCGCCGTCCGGCGCGCTTTTGATTAGTAACAGACCGCCTTGCCTTCTCGGTTGAGTGCGGCAATCCAAGCGGATCGAAAACATGAAGATCAAGAATTCGCTCAAAGCGTTGAAATCCCGTCACCGGGAAAATCGTATGGTGCGCCGCAAAGGCCGCGTCTACATCATCAACAAGAATAACCCGCGTTTCAAAGCTCGTCAGGGCTGATTACGCGGACTGAGGATGGGTGCAGGCTTTTCGCAGGCCAATGATGCTTATCCCGGAATTGTTATTTGACGTTTGACCATGACGGGATATTCTCCCGTCATGCGTTTTTTTGTGACTGCACTTCTGGCCATTTCGTTTATCTTTCTGCCTCCTGTTGCCATTGCGCAGACAGGGCCTGAGCGGCTGCCGCCCTCAGCAGACCTTCCGGATGACAAAATTCCGGGCGCGGTGGGTGAGCCCCCGGATACTGCCGTGGTGGAGCAGGCGTCACCGGAAAACCCGATCGATTCGATGTTGGTCAGTCTGAAGCGTACGCGCTCAGAACAGGCCGCTGCGGCCATTGCTGGGCGAATCGATGAAGAACTGGATCGCTCATCCAGTGCCACGCTCTCGCTTCTCTTCAAATGGGCCGATGAGGCTGAAAACGATGAGCGGCATGCTGCGGCGCTTGATTTTCTGTCGGAAGCGATTGCCTTGAATCCAGATGATGTTGCGGCTTATCGCCGGCGCGCTGTCGTGCACTATACCAGCGGTGATTATGCCAAGACGATGGATGATATCCGAACTTCGCTTGAGCTGGAACCGCGCGACTTTGCCGCGCTTGGTCTCATGGCGACCATTCTCGATAAAACCGGGCATACGGAGGCTGCACTGGATGTCTGGCGCCAGTATCTGACGCTTTATCCCGGTGATCGTGATGTTGCTGCACACGTCGATGCCGTCATGCAGCAACTGGCCGGCCAGCGGCTTTAGAGCGTCCTTTCGTCCTTTGTGCATTCGAATGGATGCACGGCGCTTCAGGCTGCAAGGTTTCGGCACTCACCAAAACGAAGAAAGAGCAGGACTGCATCTGAACGCTGCAGGCGCTGCTCTTTTGAATAAATGCGCTGTTGATGAACGCGTCGGCCATGCTGGCTGTGCTGTGAATGCCTTCAGCCGCACTTTTTCTCAATTGCGTCCCACAGAAGTGCAGAAATATCCGGCCCGCCGAACTTCTTCACTTCGCGAATCCCCGTCGGTGACGTTACGTTGATTTCGGTCATATAGTCGCCGATCACATCAATGCCGACCAGAAGAAAGCCGCGTTCTTTCAGGGCAGGTCCGATGCGCGCGCAGATTTCTTTTTCGCGTTCGGTAATGCCGACGGCTTCGGCACGGCCGCCAACATGCATGTTTGAGCGGCTGTCTGTTTCCGCTGGAATGCGGTTGATCGCGCCGGCAAATTCACCATCAATCAAAATGATGCGTTTGTCGCCCTTGCGCACTTCCGGCAGATATCCTTGCGCAATGTAGGGCTCGCGGAACATCTGGTCGAACATTTCCAGCAGCGCGGTAAAATTCCGGTCGTCCCGTGTTGAATGAAAAACGCCAGCACCGCCATTGCCGTAGAGCGGTTTCAAGATGATATCGCCCATTTCCTCGCGAAAGCGCTTCAGCTCACCAACATCCTTGGTGATCAGCGTTGGCGGCATAAGATCGGCAAATTCGGTAACGAAGATCTTTTCCGGAGAATTGCGCACCCAGGCCGGGTCATTGACGACCAAGGTTTTGGGATGGATGCGTTCGAGAAGGTGCGTCGATGTGATATAGGCCATATCGAAGGGCGGATCCTGACGCAGAAGCACGACATCCATGGTGGATAGATCAACGCGTTCCGGCTCGCCGAGCGTGTAGTGGTCGCCTTCGATGTCCCGCAGTGTCATCGGTTCGACAGATGCATAGACTTTGCCGTCACGCATACTCAGGCGATCCGGCGTATAGTGAAACAGGTTATAGCCCCGGTTCTGGGCCTCCAGGCTCATGGCAAAGGTGGAATCACCTGCAATCTGAACGGTGGAAATATGATCCATCTGGACCGCGACATTTTTGATTGCGGGCATGAAATGATCCTGCAGCTCCGGTCAATTAGAGCGCCGTGCATCCATTCGGATGCATAAAGGACACTCTAAGCTATTGAATTTATGCATCGTGCTTTCCGAAAATCGATGCTGATTTTCGGGCCGATGCTGTAGTATTCCCGATATTTAGTCACCCCCGGCAGGCTTGGCAATGGAGCGAACGCTCAGTTTGTAAAACCAGTGATTCTGCAGGTAATCATGTCGTGATCGGAAAGCGGTGTGCCATCGTCCCCAAGGGCTGGCACAATCCGGCTTTCTCCAACCTCAAGGCCGCGCGTCAGAAACCAGTCAAGCTTTAAGGGGAACGGATCTTTCTTCGAGATGAGGCTCTGCCGCGTGGTTATTGCATCGGAATCGCCACTATGCCGCAGATAGCCTTTCTGCTCTGCACGTGTGAACAGCGTTTCACGATTGAAATCTCCGCCAGTGCGATTTCCCGTATTCAGGTCGCCGCCGATCAGCACCGGAAGCCCGCTGAAATGCCGGTCCGCGAGTTCGAGAATGTCAGCTGTCTGAATCTCACGGGTCTTTATGTCGCCATGGCTTTCAAGATGGGTTGAGATCGCCAGCATCGGCCCCGATCTGGTCTCGATGACCGCGCCGATGGCCATCCGGGCTCCCACGCGTGGCTGATCCCCACCGTTCAAAAACCAGATCGGATCGCCGCTTAACGGCAGAATGAATGCGTCATTGAGCTCGACCCGGCTCATCATGGCATTGCCATGAAAGCCTTTCGTGTTGAAGTCGTCGCGGCAATAGGGCCGTTCTTCCGTATTGCCCAGGCCTAGCTCGATAAACTCAACGCCATAGGCATACTGCATTGAAAGTGCTTCGGCCATTTCTGCGGTCGGGTGGCGCTGGCCGGTGCGGGCCATGCCGTTATCCATCTCTGAGAGCATCACCAGTGCAGCATTTTCCTGCTTGAGAAGAGCGGCGCTTTCTGCCGGAAACAGGCCGCGCTGAAGGTTCCAGGCGGCCACGTTGAAGGGAAAGTCCAGCAGCCCCGGCGTGCTCTGGCCGTTGACTTCAACCGTATTGAGGCAGGCCAGCGCACGCTGCTTTTGTTTGTGCGCCGGTATTGAACGTTCCAGATCACGAAAGCCTGCGCGTTCATCATGACCAGGTACTGACAGTGCAGATACCCGGTCCGTGACCATATTATGCATTGATGAGGCTTTCACCGGAGGCTTGTGCCGCTTCGTTGGTTTCTGCGGCCTCCTTTACCTTTGGTATCCGCTGGCCGGTTTCGCTGTCGAAGAAGTGCAGCTTTTCAGTATCGATAGAAAAGTTCAGCTCATCGGCAAGCGGCTCTTCGGGCGAAAGCGCTGCTACAATCTTCTGCTCACCGATCAGGCAATGCGCCAGACGCACGGCTCCCAGCTCTTCGGAATAATCCAGCTTGGCCTTGATTGTCAGTCCGGGCTGTTCATAGGGCTGAAGGTCTTCTGCGCGAATGCCGACGATGACCGGGCCGGACACGGGCGCATAGCTGCCCAGTTCCAGAACATTATAGCCGATTGCCAGACGATTACCGTGAAGTTCGGCATTCATCAGGTTCATGGCCGGAGAGCCGATGAAGTTGGCGACGAAGGTTGAGGCCGGCTTGTGGTAAACATCAAGCGGCGTGCCGATCTGCTCGATCTCACCACCATTGAGAACCACGAGGCGATCTGCCAGTGTCATCGCTTCAAGCTGGTCGTGGGTCACATAAAGCGACGTCGTGCCAAGGCGCTTTTGAAGGCGCTTGATTTCGCCACGCATGGAAACACGCAGCTTGGCATCAAGGTTGGAGAGCGGTTCGTCGAAGAGAAAGGCCTCCGGCTCGCGAACGATCGCGCGGCCCATGGCGACACGCTGGCGCTGACCGCCGGAAAGGGCGCGCGGTTTGCGTTCCAGATACTGCTCGATTTCCAGCATGCGTGCGGCTTCGCGAATGCGGCGATCAATCTCGTCTTTCGGTTTACGGCGGTTGCGCAGACCATAAGCGAGATTGTTGTAAACGCTCATGTGCGGATAAAGCGCATAATTCTGGAAAACCATTGCGATATCGCGGTCGGCTGGTTCGACATGATTGACGACCTTGTCCCCGATTTTCGCCTTACCTTCGGTGATCGTTTCCAGCCCTGCAACCATGCGCAGCAGCGTGGACTTACCGCAGCCGGACGGGCCGACGAGAACGATGAACTCACCGTCCTTGATGTCGATATTGATGTCGCGCACGGCTTTTGTACCGCCCGGATAAACCTTTGCGATGTTCTGAAGCGATATTGAAGCCATTCTTATTTCTCCGTCTCGACAAGGCCCTTAACAAAGAGCTTCTGCATAAATACGACGACCAGAACCGGTGGCAGCATTGCCAGAGTAACCGAGGTCATGACCAGGTGCCAACGCGGCTCGGCGTCGACGGCGTCAGACATACGCTTGATACCCATCACAATGGTGTAAAAACGCTCATCCGTCGTCACCAGCAGCGGCCAGAGATACTGGTTCCAGCCAAAAATGAAGAGGATGACAAACAGTGCCGCAATGTTGGTGCGTGAGAGCGGCAGCAGCATGTCCTTGAAAAATTTCATCGGTCCGGCCCCGTCAATGCGCGCAGCCTCTGTCAGTTCGTCCGGCATGGTCAGAAAGACCTGTCTGAACAGGAAGGTTGCAGTCGCTGACGCAATCAGCGGCACAGCCAGACCGGCATAGGAATTCAGCAGGCCCAGATCGGCAACCACCTTGAAGGTGGGCATGATCCGGACTTCCACCGGCAGCATCAGCGTTACGAAAATGAGCCAGAAGGCCAGCATGCGAAAGCGGAAGCGGAAATAGACGATTGCAAAGGCTGATGTGATCGAAATCGCGATTTTGCCGACAGCAACGATCAGGGCCATCATCAGGCTGTTAAACAGCATCAGGCCTATCGGTGGCGTCCCGCTGTTATCGATGCCGGAAAACAGCACTGTTTTCAGGTTTTCCAGAAGATGCGGACCGGGCAGAAGTGGAATCATACCCGTAAGAAAGTCACCGGATGTGCGGGTGGCTGAAATAAGCGCGATGTAAACCGGAAAGGCGACGACGAGCAGGCCGAGAATCAGAACGGCATGTGCGAGGACATCGAGCCAGCGTTTGTTTTCTACCATGATTGCTGTCCTCAGTATTCGACGCGACGTTCAATGTAACGGAACTGGATGACCGTCAGCGAAATGACCACCAGCATCAGGATCACCGACTGAGCCGCGGAAGAGCCAAGGTTCAGGCCGATATAGCCATCCTGATAAACCTTGTAGACCAGAATATTCGTTGCCTGTGCGGGGCCGCCGGCCGTGGTTGAGTCAATCACGCCGAATGTATCGAACATCGTGTAGACGACGTTGACGACCATCAGGAAGAATGTGGTCGGCGAAAGCAGCGGGAAGGTAATTGTCCAGAACCGCTTGAAGGGGCCGGAGCCGTCAATGGCCGCCGCTTCACGCAGAGACGTGGGGATCGACTGGAGACCGGCAAGAAAGAACAGGAAATTGTAACTGATCTGTTTCCAGCTCGCGGCGATGACGACAAGGATCATCGCATCCGTTGCCGATGAGGTCTGGCTGAAATTGTAGCCGACCTGCCGCAACAGGAACGGGATGATGCCGATCGTCTGGTTGAAAATGAACCACCAGAGAACACCTGCAACCGCAGGCGCAACCGCATAGGGCCAGACCAGAAGTGTGGTGTAGGTCTGGGCTGACTTGATCATCCGGTCCACAGCGACGGCGAAAAGCAGCGCCAGTCCCATTGAAAGGGCAGCGACAGAAACAGCGAAAATCACTGTGACATAGGCCGAGTTGAGGTAAACCGGATCCGAGAAAAGTCGCTTATAGTTTGCAAGGCCGACAAACGTCGTCTTGAAACCGAAGGCGTCTTCGCGAAGAAACGACTGATAAATGGCCTGTCCTGCCGGCCACAGGAAGAAAACGACTGTGATCGCCATTTGCGGTGCCAGCAGCAGATAAGGCAGAGCCGGATTACGGAAGATCGTGCGCTTGGTTGACATGGTTCATTTCTGAAATCTTGGGCCTGAAAGGCAGACCATCTGACAGACGAAGGTCCGCGCAAGCGTTGCGCGGACCTGTTTTATCTTTATTTATAAAGGCTTACTGGTTTGCATCCTGGAAATCGCGAAGCAGCTGGTTGCCGCGTGAAACAACGCTGTCGAGTGCTTCCTGCGCGTCTTTCTGGTCGTTCAGAAGCGCTTCGAACTCATCATCGATGATGTTGCGGATCTGAACATAGTTACCGAAACGAAGGCCCTTGGAGTTGGCGGTCGGCTCGTTCAGCGTGATTTCCTTGATGCCGACGTCAGCACCCGGATTGGCTTCGTAATAACCTTCTTCCTGGCCGAGTTCGTAAGCAGCAGTCGTGATCGGCAGGTAGCCGGAGAACTGGTGCCAGTCAGCCTGTACTTCCGGAGAAGACAGATAGGAGAAGAAGTCAGCGACGCCCTTGTAGGTATCGTCATTCTGGCCCTGAAGGACCCAAAGCGTAGCGCCGCCGATGATGGAGTTCTGCGGAGCGCCTTCAACGTCAGCGTAGTAAGGCAGCATGCCGAAGCCGACATCGAAGTTCTTGGCATTGGCCATAACACCGGCACGCGAAGCCGAAGAGTTCATCATCATGGCGCAGGTTTCAGCATAGAACATCGGCTGGGCATCGTCGCCACCGACCGGGCCGGCATAGCGATAAAGGCCTTCATCTGCCCACTTCTTCAGGTTGCCCCAATGTTTGACCTGAACCGGGCCATTCATGGTCAGTTCAGCGTCGAGACCGCCGAAGCCGTTTTCTTCGGTGCCGAGCGGAACATTGTGCCATGCAGAGAAGTTTTCGGTCTGGATCCAGGAAACCCAGCCGGTCGTGAAGCCGCACTCGGCAGCGCCGCTGTCAACGATCTTCTTGGAGAAGTCAGCAACTTCGCTCCAGGTTTTCGGCGGCGTGTTCGGGTCGAGGCCAGCCTCTTCGAAAACGTTCTTGTTGTAATAAAGGATCGGCGTGGAGGAGTTGAACGGCATCGACAGCATGTTGCCATCGGTGTCGGTGTAGTAACCAACAACAGCCGGCAGGAACGCGTTCGGATCGAACGGCTCGTCTGTGTCTGCCATCAGTTCGTAGACCGGGTAGATCGCGCCCTTGGCAGCCATCATCGTGCCGGTGCCAACTTCATAGACCTGCACGATTGCAGGCTGTTCTTTGGCACGGAAAGCGGCGATCGCGGAATTCATGGTTTCAGCATAACCGCCCTTATAGGAAGCTACGACTTCAAACTCGTCCTGCGATGCGTTGTAGTTTGCAACGATCTCGTCAACTTTCTTGCCGAGTTCGCCACCCATGGCGTGCCACCACTGCACCTGCGTTGCGGCAAAAGAGGCGGAAGCCGAGAGGCTGAGCGCCAGCGCTGCGAGCGTAAGTTTCTTGATCATAAAAGTCCCCGTTCGATTAAATTCGAAATCACCAGTTTGGATGATGAAAGTGGGGTTAGCGCGCAAACGTGACGGCTGAACGAAACTTTTGTTTCAAATTTATTAAACCGAACCTGTTTGCGTTTTCATTCGCAAGAGATCCGTTTTCATTCGATCAGAATGCGTCGAGGAAATGTCTCGGCAGGTGGCGCGGCAGGCAGGCAATAATATCGTAGCGGCAGGAGAGGGTGTGGCCTTCGCGCTGGCGGGCAAGCCAGTGATCTGAGGCGGCCCGAATACGATGTTGGGAAAACGGCGTTACGGAATCAACTGCGCTTTGTTCATGATTGCGGGCTTTCACTTCAACGAAAACCGCCAGATCGCCCTTGCGCGCTATGATATCAATCTCTCCGGCACGGCATTTGTAGCGCATCGAGATAATGCGGTAGCCTTTGCATATCAGTAAGGCGGCGGCGAGCCACTCGGCACGGCGACCGCGCCGTTCGGCCCGTCTTTTAGCTGTGGTCTTCCTGCTGTCAGCCGCTTTCGCCATCTTTTAACTCCAGCAGACGCTGATAGAGTTCTTTTCGCGACAGGCCGGTTTCCTTTGCCGCCTGAGAGGCTGCCTTGCCCGAAGACATTTTGCCTGCCAGCTCATTGAGCAGCGCGTCGACATCAGCGGCCTTAGGGGCTTCTGCGGCCAGCGGTGGCCCGATAACCAGCACGATCTCACCTTTGACGTTCTCGTCTTCGTAAGTCTTTGCCAGCTCGCCGAGCGTGCCCCGGCGGAATTCTTCGTAAGTTTTTGTCAGTTCACGGCAGACGGCAGCAGGCCGGTCATCACCGAGCATTTCGGCAGCCGCTTTCAGTGAAGCGCTTATGCGGTGCGGCGACTCGAAGAACATCAGCGTGGCTGGGATGTCTTTCGTTTCAAGAAGCCTGTCGCGG
This sequence comes from Martelella mediterranea, assembly GCF_004342225.1. Taxonomy (GTDB): domain Bacteria; phylum Pseudomonadota; class Alphaproteobacteria; order Rhizobiales; family Rhizobiaceae; genus Martelella; species Martelella mediterranea_B. Next base: position 106,654 of record NZ_SMAR01000010.1, read on the forward strand.
CGGGCCTTATCCTTATGTGGCAGGAAACCTCCGAAAAAGAAGGCGTCATTCGGCAGGCCAGCGCCCACCAGAGCTGCAAGCGGCGCGGATGCGCCGGGAACAGGCGTCACATCAATACCTTCAGCAATCGCCATTTGCGCCAGCCGGTAGCCGGGATCTGAGACAAGCGGGGTGCCTGCATCGGAGACAAGAGCCACCGAGCGGCCTGCTTTGAGTGCTGCAAGCAGTGTTTCTCCTGCCTTTTCTGCATTGTGTTCATGGTAGGCAAAGGGGCGCTGGCGAATACCATAGCGATCCAGAAGTTTTCTGGTGACGCGCGTGTCCTCGCAGGCGAGAATATCGGCCGCGGCAAGAATTTCCAAGGCGCGCAAAGTGATGTCGCCAAGGTTTCCGATGGGCGTTGCAATCAGATAAAGCCCGGCAGTAAGCGGGCGCGCTTCTATCGAATGTCCGGCGATTTCATATCTGGGAGACGTATTCGGTTCGTTCATTCTGCTGTCCTTGCGCGTCCTTGTGGTCTTTTGAACATGCCGCGCCTGCCCCGGCAAGTGGTTGGCCCGTGTACCTGCTTGAAAACCGTCTTTGGATAAGGTTATGAGCTCTTCGAGACCTCTTGCAATCGGCAGCGATTTGCTGTCATTTTGTGTCCCCGCCCTCGTGCGCTTACAGTAAAGCTGCACAAGTGCAATATTCTGCCGATCGGCAATCAGCCCACTGGCCAAGACGTGAAAGCGAAAGTCATGCGTATCACTCTGGAGAGATCCAATCTGTTGAAGTCCCTGAACCATGTTCATCGCGTGGTCGAGCGTCGCAACACTATTCCGATTCTTTCCAATGTGCTGCTGAAGGCCGAAGGTGGTGACCTTGAGATGAAGGCAACCGACCTTGATCTCGAGATTACCGAAAAGACGGCAGCCATGGTTGAGCAGGCCGGCGCAACGACGGTTCCGGCGCATCTGCTTTACGAGATCGTCCGTAAGCTTTCCGACGGATCGGAAGTGTCACTGGCGACCGAGGCCGATGGTGCTTCGATTTCGGTTGCTTCCGGCCGTTCGAAGTTTTCGCTGCAATGCCTGCCTGAAGCCGATTTCCCGGATTTGACTGCTGGCACCTTCTCGCATGCCTTCAGTCTGAAAGCGACTGACCTGAAGATGCTGATCGATCGCACCCAGTTTGCGATCTCAACCGAGGAGACCCGCTATTATCTGAACGGTATTTTCCTGCATGCCGTTGAAGAAGGCTCGGACCTGAAACTGCGCGCTGTTGCCACAGATGGTCACCGTCTGGCACGCGCTGAGGTGGATGCGCCATCAGGCTGTGAAAACATGCCGGGTATCATTTTGCCACGCAAGACCGTCGGAGAGCTGCAGAAGCTGCTCGATGATCCGGAAATCGTTGCAAAGGTTGAGGTCTCCGACGCCAAGGCACGCTTCACCATCGGCTCTGTGGTCATCACTTCGAAACTCATTGACGGCACGTTTCCCGATTATCAGCGTGTTATCCCGGCCAATAACGATCGCGAAATGCGCATCGAATGCGATGCCTTTGCCAAGGCTGTTGACCGTGTGTCGACGGTTTCGTCGGAGCGTGGCCGTGCGGTGAAGCTCTCACTCGCTGAAGGGCAGTTGACGCTCACCGTTAATAATCCGGATTCAGGCAGTGCGACGGACGAACTGGCTGTCGGTTATGAAAGCGAAGCAATGGATATCGGCTTTAATGCCAAATATCTGCTGGATATCACGGGTCAGCTGACAGGTGATGAAGCGATCTTTCTTTTCGCTGACGCCGGATCGCCGACCCTGATTCGCGACACAGCCAGTGAACAGGCGCTCTATGTTCTGATGCCGATGCGCGTTTAAAGAGCGCCGAGCATCCATTTGAATGCACAAGGGACACTCTAACCTATTGAATCTATGCATCGGCCCGAAAATCGATTCCGATTTTCAGGCCGATTCTGTAGTCGCTGCTTTCGGGCTTAAGCTTTCCCTTTTGCCGGTTTTGTGCGACTGAACTGCAAACAGAGGTTTGTGAGAGGGATTGAAAACCATGAATGCGCGTGATCGCCTGATTGTCGGACTCGATGTGCCAACGATTGCTGAGGCGACCGCGATGGTCGACCGGCTGGGCGATACAGTCTCCTTCTATAAAATCGGCTATCAGCTTGCCTTTGCGGGCGGGCTGGAGTTTGCGCGCGAACTTGCCGAAGATGGCAAGCAGGTCTTCCTCGACATGAAGCTGCTGGATATCGACAACACCGTCGCCAAGGGAGTTGAAAATATAGCGAAAATGGGCATGTCGATGCTCACCCTTCATGCATATCCGAAGGCCATGCGCGCGGCGGTCAAGGCTGCTGAAGGATCGCCCCTTTGCCTTTTGGGGGTCACCGTGTTGACTTCGATGGATGATGACGATCTTGCCGATGCTGGTTACGCGACAAGTGCAGTCGATCTGGTTGAAAAGCGCGCGGCTCAGGCTATTGAAGCAGGCATGGGCGGTATTGTCTGCTCAGCAGCAGAAGCGAAGCGCGTGCGTGCTATCGCAGGCCCTGAAAAAGCCATTGTAACGCCGGGCATTCGCCCTTCAGGGTCAGATGCCAATGATCAGAAACGCGTGATGACACCGACTGATGCCATCGTTGCCGGTGCTTCCCACCTAGTTGTGGGCCGGCCCATCCTTCAGTCATTGGATCCGAAGGTGCAGGCGGAAGCGATCTTGAAGGAAATCAGCGCGGCAACCAGAGCGTAAACTCCGAAAAGTTATTTCTTTGTTGTCGATGCTGTGTCGCGCGGGCCACTTTAGGTGTAAAACTTTCCAAGCGCGCCGCAACAAATCAAACTGCGACGGCGTTTCCACTTCACCTTGATGACTGTTTGGTCTAAGGGAAACGTGCTATTTTCAGGACTTGGTGATGTTTAGGAGCTTGTCATGACGCTTTCGAATCTTCCCCCGTTGGTCACGGTATTCGGTGGGTCAGGTTTCGTAGGGCGGTACATCGTGCGTGCGCTGGCGAAGCGCGGTTATCGCATTCGTGTGGCTGTGCGCCGTCCCGATCTCGCCTTTTTCCTGCAGCCGCTTGGTAATGTCGGCCAGATCACCTTTATGCAGGCCAATCTCCGCTATGAAGATTCGGTTCGTCTGGCCGTCGAAGATGCCGATCACGTCGTGAATTGCGTCGGCATACTCTTCGAAAGCGGAAAGAATGGCTTTGATGCCGTTCAGGCAAAAGGGGCCCGGTTGGTTGCTGAAGCAGCCCGCGATCAGGGCGCAAGCCTCACGCAGATTTCTGCGATTGGTGCCGATAAGGACAGTAAATCCGATTATGCCCGCAGCAAGGCTGCTGCCGAGGCCTCCGTTCAGGAAATCATGCCGGATGCTGTCATTCTGCGTCCCTCGATTGTCTTTGGTCCAGAGGATGACTTCTTTAACAAATTTGCGAAAATGGCACAGATTGCTCCGGCTCTGCCGCTCATTGGTGGTGGTAAGACTAAGTTTCAGCCGGTTTATGTTGGCGATGTCGCAGAGGTTGCTGCCCGTTCCGTCGAAGGCAAGCTGACGAAAGGCGCGATCTACGAACTTGGAGGCCGTGATGTCCTCAGTTTTGAAGATTGCCTGCGCAAGGTTCTCAAATTCACTGGTCGCAAGCGCGGTTTTGTTTCGATTCCGTTTGGTGTCGCCTCGATGATGGGCGGGATTGCCGGTTCTCTGCCGCTGATTACGCCGCCTTTGACTGCGGATCAGGTCAAGCTTCTGAAAAAGGACAATGTCGTGTCCGCAGAGGCGGTCAGCGAAGGTCGCACGCTGGAAGCGCTTGGCATCACCCCTGTTCAGGTTGATGTCATGCTGCCGACTTATCTTGTCCAGTATCGCCCGCATGGTCAGTTCAGCCGGATGGCCTGACGTCTGCGGGGAATGCCGTTAGTTTTATAATGCCCGGATACGGGTTTGGTCTTTTTTGTTTGCAAGCTGGAACCCGTCACATGGTTTTGGTCTTTACCCTTTATTGAAGGGTAAGGGACATCATAGCTGAACGGTCGCTGATCTTGGGGGATATACTCGCGATGGGTAAATCAATTGCGCTTCTTTTTGTTGGCGCAGCACTGGTGATAGTGGCAGCCTCACTGGCTGCTCCGGAAACGGTGGCTGCAAGCAAGGGTGGGTGCTCGCCGGCATACGGGATTAACCCCTGCGCCACTGCTGCTCTGAACTGATTCGATCTTTTTTCAGGTTCTCATGGTTTTGTGAGCCTGCGCATTCCTAAAAATCTTGACAAATAGTGTCGTCTTTAGCAAATAGAAGGCTGAGGATACGACAGTTAGTGGTTTTGAGAATGCTGGTCTGTAGCTGCAATTTCATCACAAAACAGGAAATCGAAGCGACCATTGTCGAGCTGCTCGACGAGGACCGCTGGCAGTTGATCGTTCCTGCGAAGGTTTACCACCGCATGAAGAAGCGGGGGCGCTGCTGTGGCTGCTTTCCGAATGTCGTCGATATTATTGTCCGCACAACAGAGGCTTATCATCGCGAGAGAGACTCGACCGAAGATCAAATCTGTGATTTCTTGAGCCGCCTCAAAGAGTTCCACGAACAAAACAGGAGAGCGGATTTTGAAAGGCGACAAAAAAGTAATCGAGCGGCTGAACGAAGCCCTGTTTCTTGAGCTGGGTGCTGTCAATCAGTACTGGCTGCATTATCGTCTTCTCGAAGACTGGGGGCTGACCAAGCTCGCTTCCAAGGAGCGCGCCGAGTCGATTGAAGAGATGCATCATGCTGACAAGCTTGTCGACCGGATCATCTTTCTCGAAGGTCACCCCAATCTTCAGACTGTTGCGCCGCTGAGAATCGGTCAGAACGTCAAGGAAGTGCTCGAGGCTGATCTGGCTGGTGAGCATGAAGCCCGCAATTCCTACAAAGAGTCGCGTGACATTTGTCATGCTGCTGGCGATTACGTCAGCATGAAGCTTTTTGAAGAGCTGATGATGGATGAGGAAGGGCACATCGATTTCCTCGAAACCCAGCTCGAACTGTTTGAAACGCTTGGCGAGAAGAAATACGCTCAGCTGAATGCAGGTGCGACCGACGAGGCCGAGTAACCCTGCCACAATTACAACGACTGTCTGTCATGATTGCTCTGGGGGCGGGTTCTTGAGTCCGAAATCACGCAAGCTTTTGGCATCAGTCTTTTAGTTGAAGCGAGCCCGGACCGGTCCGTCCCGTCCGGGTTTTTCTGTTTCAGCTGTTGGTTTTTGCCAGATGCCGGAACTCGGTAACAACCTGATCGTAAACGGCCCGCTTGAACTCGACGATCAGGCCGGGGATGGCGTCGATGTCGCTCCACTGCCATGCGTCGAATTCCTGCATGTGGCCGTCCGGTGGCGGGTCGATGGCGATTTCGCTGTCATCGCCTTCGAAGCGGAAGACGAACCACTTCTGTGTTTGCCCGCGATAGAGCCCGCGCAGTCCGATGCCGATCAAGTGCTCGGGAAGATCATAATTGATCCAGCCGCCTGATTCGCCGATCAGGGTAGCGGTTTTTATACCGGTCTCTTCGTAAAGTTCGCGCTTGGCAGCCTCCAGCGGTGTTTCACCGGGGTCGATCCCACCCTGGGGCATCTGCCAGAGCTGCGGAGAGCCATCCGACTCAGTATTGCCTTCCGAGAGCCTGCGACCAAGCCAGACCTGACCGGATGAATTAAGAACCATCACACCGACATTCGGGCGATAGGGTAGTTCGTGGGCTTTCTTCAAAGAGTTCTTTTCCGGCATCCGGCATTCCTTCAGACGTGACAGTGCTTCTAGTGGTTCGATTCCGGCATTTGGTTCCCTTTTCCGCACGCGCTTATCCAAATGCCGGAATCAAAAGAACCACTAGCCAAGTCTATGTTTCTAGTGGAATTTTCGAATTTGACGTTTGAAACTATCACTGGCGGCAGGCGGGGTTCAAATGTCAAATTCATTCCACTGGCTCCTACCACGTCTGCGGCTTGCGCCAAAGTGCCTCTGATCAGTCTGTGCGGGCCATCAGGCCCGACATGGCGGCTTTAAATCGGGACTGGATCGCTTCGCGCTTGCGGTGCACGCCGCCTTCCACCTGTTTTTCGCCGTTGACCCATACGCAGTCCGGCTTTACCTGGCCTGCGAAGATAAAACCGTCGAGCGCTTGATCATTGCTAAGCCATGGTGCTGCTGAATTGTCGAGCGACAGCAGGCTGGCGGGCGCGTCTGAGGCAATGCCGGATTGGATGCCCATGGCCTGTGCGCCGCCGGAAACAGCCCCGTCAAACAGCCTGCGGCCAGTCGTGCCGCCAGCTCTGGCAATGACATTGCGCGCCCGCTCGCCGAGGCGCTGGGCATATTCGAGCTGACGCAGCTCGTCAGAAAGGCCGATCAGAACGTTGGAGTCTGAACCGACGCCGAAACGGCCGCCAGCTTCCAGAAAGAGGCTCGCCGGGAAAATGCCGTCGCCGAGATTGGCCTCTGTCACCGGGCAAAGGCCTGCGACCGCGCCGGTTTTCGCAAGCCCCGAGGTTTCAGCCTCTATCATATGGGTGGCGTGGATCAGACACCAGCGTCCATCAACGGTGGTGTTTGAAAGCAGCCATTCGACAGGGCGTTGCCCACTGAAAGCAAGGCTGTCCTCTACTTCCTTGGTCTGTTCGGCGATGTGCATGTGCACTGGTCCGTCCGTCAGCCCTGTGACATATTCAAGCTCGTCTGCGGTGACCGCTCGTAAAGAGTGCGGGGCAATGCCCAGAACCGCGCCTTTCAGCCCGTCAACGATTTTTGCCGATGCCTCCATCAACCGGGAAAAGCTGTCACGGTCGTGGATGAAGCGGCGCTGGCCGTCGCTGGGTGGAAGGCCGCCGAAGTTTGAATGGGCGTAGAAAACCGGCAGAAGCGTCAGGCCAATTCCGGTTTCGGAAGCGGCGGATCCGATACGTTCTGCCATTTCTGCAATGTTGGCGTAGTGACTGCCGTCTTGATCGTTATGCAGATAGTGAAATTCGCCAACCCGGCAAAAGCCGGCTTCCAGCATTTCCATATAAAGCTGGGCGGCAATCGCTTCGGCTTCTTCTGGTTCAATGGCAAAGGTGAAGCGGTACATCACTTCACGCCAGCTCCAGAAATTGTCACTTGCCGGGCCGCGTCGTTCGGCAAGCCCCGCCATTGCGCGCTGGAATGCGTGCGAATGCAGATTGGACGCTGCAGGCACAATGATCTCGTGCTGCTCGTCAGCAGCCATCGCTTCCGTATCAAAGGTGAGCGTGTCAATCAGGCCATTTTCGATTGAAAGACGGGCATTTTGACGCCAGCCTTCCGTAGTGAGAATGTTTCTTGCAAAAATACCGGATGTCATTTTCAAAGCTCCGCCTCTGATTTTTATGCTTGCCGCATGTTTCATTATGTATATACATAATACCCAATCAAAGACAATAAGGGGATCATAATGGGTTCAGCGCCTCAAACGCTTTTCACGAATGCCCTCATTTCAACATTGGTTGACGGTGAGATCACACCTGAAAAGGGGGTTGTTGCCGTCAGCGACGGCGAGATCGTTTATGTCGGAGCAGCTGATATGCTTCCGGCAGATTATGCTGATTTTCAGCCCTTTGACTGCGGCGGCAGGCTGATCACGCCTGCGCTGATCGATTGCCACACGCACATCGTCTATGGTGGCAGCCGGGCGAAAGAATTCCAGATGCGTCTCGATGGTGCGTCATACGAGGAGATTGCCCGTGCCGGTGGCGGCATCGTCTCCACAGTTTCGGCGACCAATGCGCTTAGCGTCGATGAACTGGTGGCCGCGGCGCTTCCGCGCCTTGATGCTCTGATTGCCGAAGGTGTGGCAACTGTTGAGATCAAATCCGGTTATGGCCTTAATATCGAAGCCGAACTGAACATACTGCGCGCTGCAAAGAAACTAGGCGAGCTGCGCCCCGTACGGATCAAGACAACGTACCTTGCTGCCCATGCGACGCCTGCTGAATACAAGGGCCGAAACGCAGACTATATGGCCGAGGTCGTTCTGCCGGGGCTCGATGCAGCGCATGCCGAAGGGCTTGTTGATGCCGTGGATGCCTTCTGCGAGGGAATCGCATTCTCGCCCGATGAGCTGAGGCCACTGTTTGACAAGGCAAAGGCGCTCGGCCTTGCGATCAAACTGCATGCAGAGCAGCTTTCCAATCTGCATGGCGCTGAAATGGCTGCATCCTATGGTGCACTGTCCTCCGATCATCTTGAATATCTGGATGCAGCAGGTGCAAAGGCCATGGCTGATGCCGGTTCTGTCGCCGTGCTGCTCCCCGGTGCATTTTATACGCTGAAGGAAACCCAGTTGCCGCCGGTGGCCGCGCTGCGGGACGCAGGCACGAAGATTGCCCTTGCAACGGATTGTAATCCCGGAACGTCGCCGCTGACATCGCTGCTCTTGACCATGAATATGGGCGCAACGCTTTTCCGACTGACCGTTTCAGAATGCCTGGCTGGCGTCACTGTTCACGCTGCTGGCGCGCTGGGGCTATCGGAAAAGACGGGAACGCTGGAAGTGGGCAAGGCGGCTGATCTTGCAATCTGGGATGTCGATCAACCGGCCGAGCTTGTGTATCGCATCGGCTTTAATCCACTTTCGACGCTGATAATCGGCGGTCAGGAGGTCTGAGATGGTACTTGTTTTAAAACCCGGTTCAGTGAACCTCTCCGAGCTGGCCGCCGTCTACTGGAATGGCGAAGCGGCAAAGCTGGATCCGGCCTGCGATGGCGCTATCGAAAAGGCGGCTGCCCGTATTGCCGAAATTGCTGCTGGCAATGCGCCGGTCTATGGCATCAATACCGGTTTCGGCAAACTGGCCTCAATCAGGATTGATGCCGCCGACACAGCCACGCTCCAGCGCAATCTGATTCTGTCGCACTGCTGTGGGGTTGGTGCGCCGCTGCCGGATAATGTCGTTCGTCTGATCATGGCACTGAAGCTTGTCTCGCTCGGGCGTGGTGCTTCCGGTGTCCGGCTGGCGCTTGTTCGCCTGCTTGAGGCTATGCTGGAAAAGGGTGTTACGCCGGTAATCCCGGAAAAAGGCTCTGTCGGTGCATCAGGGGATCTTGCACCGCTTGCGCATATGGCCGCCGTGATGATGGGCGAGGGCGAAGCTTTTTTCGCAGGTGACCGGCTTTCCGGCGCCGATGCATTGAGAAAGGCGGGTCTCACGCCGGTTCAGCTTGCTGCCAAGGAAGGGCTTGCGCTCATCAATGGCACGCAGGTTTCAACTGCGCTGGCGCTGGCCGGTCTGTTCCGGGCGCATCGTGCTGCCCGTGCAGCGTTGGTCACGGGAGCGCTTTCGACCGATGCGGCGATGGGCTCGCCCGCGCCATTTCACCCGGACATTCATACCCTGCGCGGTCATCAGGGGCAGATCGATTCTGCCGCTGCTCTTCGCGGTCTGCTGGATGGTTCGGAAATTCGTGTTTCGCATATTGAGGGCGATGAGCGGGTTCAGGATCCTTACTGCATTCGTTGCCAGCCGCAGGTGGACGGCGCTTGCCTTGATCTTTTGCGGCAGGCTGCCCGTACACTCGAAATCGAAGCCAATGCAGCGACCGATAATCCGCTGGTTCTGTCCGATGACACCGTGGTTTCCGGCGGTAATTTCCACGCAGAACCGGTGGCCTTTGCCGCCGATCAGATTGCGATTGCGAACTGTGAGATTGGCGCGATTGCTCAGCGCCGTATCGCGCTTCTGGTTGATCCGGCACTCTCCTTCGGCCTGCCGGCTTTCCTGTCGAAGAAGCCGGGGCTGAATTCCGGCCTGATGATTGCAGAGGTCACATCCGCTGCCCTGATGAGTGAAAACAAGCAGATGTCTCACCCGGCTTCGGTCGACTCAACACCGACCTCAGCCAACCAGGAGGACCATGTGTCCATGGCCTGTCACGGTGCAAGGCGGCTTCTGGGCATGACAGAAAACCTGTTCGCAATCATCGGCATCGAGGCGCTTTGCAGCGCACAGGGTGTGGAACTGCGCGCGCCGCTGAAAACCTCGCCGGTTCTGGCGCAGGTGATCGACAGCTTGCGGCAGCGCGTGCCTGTGCTGGAAGATGATCGCTATATGGCTCAGGACCTTGAAAAGGCCGCAGCGACGGTTCGCAATGGCGTGCTGACAGGTGCTGTCGATCAAAACCTGTTGCCGGACCTTTAAGACGCAGGAGGAAATCATGGATCCCGTCATCGTTAAACACGGTTCATCGCCCATCGTGCTGGGTTTCCCGCATACTGGCACATATGTGCCACCGGAGATTGAAGCGCGGCTGAATGACAATGGCCGGCTTCTGGCTGATACGGACTGGTATGTCGATCATCTCTATGACGGCCTTCTGGATAATGCGACCACGGTGAAGGCGACTTTCCATCGTTATGTCATTGACGCGAACCGCGACCCTTCCGGTGTCAGCCTTTATCCGGGCCAGAACACGACGGGCCTGGTGCCCAAAACCGATTTTGATGGCGAGGCGATCTGGAATGAGGGCGACGAACCGTTAGAAGCCGATATTGCTACACGGCTTGAGGCTTTCCACCGGCCATACCATGCCGCGCTTGCTGCCGAGCTGGAGCGTCTACGCAAGGAACATGGCATTGCCATTCTGTATGACTGCCATTCCATCCGTTCGCATATTTCGTTTCTGTTTGAAGGCAAACTTCCTGATTTTAACATCGGCACCAATCTGGGTGTGACCTGCGCGCCTGAGTTTGAAGCGGCTGCGGAAAATGTTGTGTCACTGGCAGATGGCTTCACCCATGCCGTGAATGGCCGCTTCAAGGGGGGCTGGACAACACGGCATTACGGCAAACCGGAAACCGGCATTCACGCAATCCAGATGGAACTCGCGCAATCCACGCATCTTGCAACCGAAGAACCGCCTTTCGCCTACGACGGTGAGAAAGCTGAAAAACTGCGCGTGCATCTGCAGGATATTCTTGAGCGGATTGAGCGCCTGTCGTTTTCCGCGCGGATGTAAAAACAAGCAAAGACAAGAATGAGGGACAAGCTATGAGCGACAATCCAAGACATAATGCGCGCGAAATCCACGCCCCGACCGGCACGGAGCTAAATGCCAAAAGCTGGCTCACTGAAGCGCCGCTGCGCATGATGATGAACAATCTCGATCCTGATGTGGCCGAGCGCCCGCATGAACTGGTCGTTTATGGTGGCATCGGCCGTGCTGCGCGAACATGGGATGATTTCGACCGGATCGTCGAAACGCTGAAGACACTGGAAGACAATGAAACCCTTCTGGTGCAATCCGGAAAGCCTGTGGGCGTTTTTCAGACCCACGCGGATGCACCGCGTGTGCTGATCGCCAACTCCAACATCGTGCCGCACTGGGCCAACTGGGACCACTTCCACGAGCTCGATAAGAAAGGGCTGATGATGTACGGCCAGATGACGGCCGGATCATGGATCTATATCGGTGCACAGGGCATTGTTCAGGGCACCTATGAAACCTTCGTGGAAGCCGGTCGTCAGCACTATAACGGCGACCTTTCCGGAAAGTGGATCCTCACCGGCGGTCTGGGTGGCATGGGGGGCGCGCAGCCGCTTGCCGCTGTTATGGCAGGCGCGTGCTGCCTTGCTGTTGAATGCGATCCATCCCGCATCGATTTCCGTCTGCGGACCGGTTATGTCGATGAAAAGGCCGAGACGCTGGACGAAGCCCTTAAAATGATCGACGCATGGACAAAGGCGGGTGAAGCAAAATCTGTGGCACTTCTGGGCAACACAGCCGAGGTGCTGCCGGAACTTGTCAAGCGCGGCGTGCGCCCCGACATTGTCACCGATCAGACTTCCGCGCATGATCCAGTCAACGGTTATCTGCCCGCGGGCTGGAGCCTCGGTGAATGGCGCGAAAAGGCCGAACGCGATCCGAAGGCTGTGGAAAAAGCCGCGCGCGCATCCATGCGCACGCATGTCGAGGCCATGCTGGCATTCTGGGAGATGGGGATTCCCACAGTCGATTATGGCAACAATATCCGACAGGTGGCGAAGGACGAAGGACTTGAGAATGCCTTCGATTTCCCCGGCTTTGTGCCAGCTTATATTCGTCCGCTGTTCTGCCGCGGCGTCGGGCCGTTCCGCTGGGCGGCTCTTTCCGGCGATCCGGAGGACATTTACAAGACCGACCAGAAGGTCAAGGAACTCCTGCCGGATAATATCCATCTTCACAACTGGCTCGACATGGCCAGGGAACGCATTCATTTCCAGGGGCTTCCGGCACGCATCTGCTGGGTGGGGCTTGGCGACCGGCATCGTCTCGGTCTTGCGTTCAATGAAATGGTCAGGAATGGTGAGCTAAAAGCGCCGATCGTTATTGGCCGTGATCATCTCGACTCAGGTTCTGTTGCTTCTCCGAACCGTGAGACAGAAGCCATGCAGGATGGTTCTGATGCTGTGTCTGACTGGCCGCTGCTGAATGCGCTTCTGAATACGGCCTCCGGCGCCACGTGGGTGTCTTTGCATCACGGCGGTGGTGTCGGCATGGGCTTTTCCCAGCACTCCGGCATGGTGATTTGCTGCGATGGCTCAGACGATGCTGCGCGGCGCATCGGGCGCGTGCTGTGGAATGACCCTGCAACCGGTGTCATGCGCCATGCAGACGCGGGCTATGATATCGCAATCGACTGCGCGAAAGAAAAAGGCTTGCGCCTGCCCGGAATTCTCGGCAACTGAGCATAAAGCTATGAACCGGATGTGGATGGAATATTTTGTCTAGACAAAATAATCCATCGCTGACTAGTATGCTCAACGGAATAGCAAATTTCTAATCTGCTCAAAAAATAGCAAAGAGGGGTTCCAACATGAAATTTAAATGGCTTGCAGCAACTGCAATCGCCGCCACGGCTCTGGCCACCGGCGCTCAGGCACAGGAAACCAAAGTGGCCGTCGGTCTTTCCGGCTGGACCGGTTTTGCGCCGCTGACGCTGGCCAAGGAAGCTGGCATCTTCGAAAAGAATGGTCTGGATGTCGATCTCGTCAAGATTCCGCAAGCCAGCCGCCATCTCGCACTCGCCTCCGGTGATATCCAGTGCGCCGCGACCACGGTTGAAACATGGATTGTCTGGGCTTCTGCCGGTGTGCCGACCACGCAGATCTTCCAGCTCGACAAGTCCCATGGCGCTGACGGCATGGTCGTCCGCAATGATATCGACAGCATTGCCGATCTGGAGGGCAAGACGATTGCTGCCTCTGCTCCGGGGACTTCGCCATATTTCTATCTGGCCTGGATTCTGAAGGAAAACGGCATGTCGATGGACGATGTCAAGGTCGTCAATCTCGAGCCGGGCCCGGCGGCACAGGCCTTTATTGCCGGTCAGAATGATGCGGCGATGACATACGAGCCTTACCTCTCGACGGTCCGCGATGCGCCGGATGCTGGCAAGATCATCGCTACAACGCTTGATTATCCGGCGGTCATGGATACGTTCGGTTGCACGCCTGCATTTCTGGAAGAAAACCCGGATGCTGCAAAGGCACTGGCAGATTCCTATTATGAAGCGCTCGACATGATCGAAGCCGAGCCGGAAAAATCCTATGAAATCATGGGCGCTGACGTGAACCAGTCGGCTGAAGAGTTCGCCAATTCCGCTCAGTATCTGGAATGGCAGGACCGCGAAGCTGCAACCGCTTTCTTCTCTGGCGAGTTTAATGACTTTTCCGCCGATGCAGCACAACTGCTGCAGGATGCCGGTGTAATCCGGGAAATCCCGGATCTCTCAACGCTGGCGGATCCGTCCTACATCCAGCAGTAATTTCAAAGATTGCAAGGGCTGTCGGGAGGACTGGCAGCCCTTTTTGTGTTTCTGTCTCGCGTGGAATCCCAATGAAACCGCTTCAGCCTATCAGCTCTAAACTCCGGATCTCGCTCGGCATCCTGTTTTTTGTCGTCTTTTTCGCCGGATGGTCATTCGCCACTTTCGGTGGCTTCGTTTCCAGAACATTTCTGGCCGACCCCATCACCATGCTTAAAGATGGCTGGTGGCTGCTTTCCGAGCGCCATTTTCTCGGCGATATCGGCATCACCGTCTGGCGCGTCGTCGGCGGCTTTGTTCTGGCCTCTCTGATTGCGGTTCCGGTTGGCATTGCAATGGGAGCCTATAAGCCGGTTGAGGCATTGTTGGAGCCGTTTGTCTCGTTTGCGCGCTATCTTCCGGCCTCTGCCTTTGTGCCGCTTCTGATCCTGTGGGCCGGCATTGGTGAAATGCAGAAGCTGCTCGTCATTTTCATTGGTGCGGTTTTCCAGATTATCCTGATGGTGGCCGTCTATGTTGCCAATACACGCCGCGATCTGGTGGAAGCCGCCTATACGCTGGGGGCCTCCGACACGGGCATCGTGCGCCGCGTTCTGCTTCCCGCCAGTGCGCCGGATATCGCAGAAACGCTGCGCCTTGTTCTCGGATGGGCATGGACTTATGTGATCGTTGCTGAACTGATCGGCGCGTCATCCGGCATTGGCTATATGATCATCAATTCGCAGGCTCTGATGGCCACCGGGCAGATTATTTTTGGCATCATTGTCATCGGTGTGATCGGCCTGATATCCGATCTCGCCTTCAAGTTTGCCAACCGCTTTCTGTTTGCCTGGAGGTTCGCATGAGTGCCCCCGAACTTGAAATCAAGGGTGTCTCGCGGGTCTTTCCGGCGCGGCGTGGCGGAGCCCCGATTGAAGCTCTGGCCCCGACCGATCTCATCCTTGAAAAAAATGACTTTGTTACGATCCTGGGCCCATCCGGCTGCGGCAAATCCACGCTTCTGCGTATTGTCGCGGGGCTCGATACGCCGACCACCGGGTCTGTCCTGCTGGAAGGTAAATCGATCAAGGGACCGGGGGCCGATCGCGGCATGGTGTTTCAGTCCTATACCCTGTTTCCGTGGCTGACGATCCGTGAAAATGTGGGTTTCGGCCTTCGCGAAAGGGGCATGAAAGCATCTGATATCAAGGATGTCGTCGATCTTTATCTTGATCGTGTCGGCCTGACAGCTTTTGCTGATCACTGGCCCAAGCAGCTTTCCGGCGGCATGCAGCAGCGCACAGCGATTGCCCGTGCGCTTGCCAATGATCCGAAGATACTGCTTCTCGATGAACCCTTTGGCGCGCTTGATAACCAGACCCGCGGCCTGATGCAGGAGCTGCTTCTGGGCATCTGGGAACGCGAACGCAAGACCGTGATTTTCGTGACGCATGACATCGAAGAAGCTGTGTTCATGGCTTCGCGCGTCGTCACCATGTCGGCGCGTCCGGGCCGGATTTCATCGGTGACACCGGTCGATTTTCCGCATCCGCGTGACTATCACCTGAAAGCCGATCCGGAGTTTGCGAAGATCCGGCTGAAACTGACAGAAGAGATCCGCGCCGAAGTGGTCGCTGCGGTCAGCCGGGGGTAGGGGCTTCGCTTTGGGGCATAGTAAGGTCAGAAAGATCAGCAATCGCCCCGTGGCGCTGCACGCTCGCATTCAGCATGACGTGGAAAGCCGTATCGTCTCCGGCCAATGGCCGCCGGGCACCCGCATTCCCTTTGAACATGAGCTGACAACTGAGTATCAGTGTTCGCGTATGACCGTGAACAAAGCATTATCGGAGCTGGTAAAAAAAGGCCTTATCGAACGTCGTCGCAAGTCCGGTTCCTATGTCCGCCAGCCCGAAGTGTTGTCTGCCGTTCTGGATATTCACCAGCTTGAACGGGAAGTGCGGGCGCTGGGGCTGGACTATTCGTTCAGGCTGCTGAGGCGCACGGAGCGGCAGGCCACTGACGAGGACCGCCAGCGACTGGTCATCGACCAGCATGCCAGTGTTTTACATCTTGAAAGCCTTCATATTGCCGGCCAGCGGCCTTTTTGTCTGGAAGACCGGCTGATTAATCTTGATGAGGTGCCCCACGCGGCGCAGGCGGATTTTTCGGCCATCGCTCCGGGATCATGGCTGCTTGAGCAAGTGCCGTGGAGTGCTGCCGAACATCGCATCAATGCCGTTGCCGCGGACCGGCATGCAGCCGATATTCTGGATCTGAAAGAGATTGCCCCTTGCCTGGTAATCGCCCGGCGGACATGGAATGCCACCGGATCAGTGACGCAGGTGCGCCTGACATATCCCGGCGATATGCACACACTTGTTGCCCAGTTCGCGCCTGCTGGCCGAGGGGCTTAGAGCATCGGGCGATTAGTCTGCAACGCATGCTGTTGATTTGAAGTAGTTCCAGCATTCCTGTGGTGAGAACAGTGCGCACACGTGGCCTACA
>NZ_SMAR01000011.1 GCF_004342225.1 Martelella mediterranea
TGCATCTGGCCGCGATTTTAGGGCTGGAGGCGCGAAAATCCTGCCCGACGAGGACCGGAGCACCTTGTTCAGCATGTCCTGACTCAATCAGATGGCGGCAGAACGCCGCCGTGTATAATGAAGATGGCTCACCAACGAGATCGGAAGAAAGACCCCGAAGTCCACTGGTTCCGAATTTGACACTCATGGAATGATGTATCCTGATCGTATCTGTTGTCCGGTTAAAATCAATTTGTTCAGTTTCTCAAAACAAAGGCAACCTGACGTGCCCATACCTGGGGTTAACAACTTCGGCGACGAAAAGTTCCGTTGACCAGAGCATTGGGCAATTGGTCCGCAGCGCTCGACCCTCGAAGGGGCAGGCTTCATCTTTATTCTGCAAAACTGACCGCTGATTGCAAATGACCTTCGTCAGGGCGGCAAAATCGCTGCGTTTCGAGGTCCTCCGCCGCTTACTGAATTATGTCGGAAATTTAAAAAACAGTGCTTGCCGAACAGCCTTTGCTGTTTTATAGAAGCCTCCGCTGGTCACGGAGTGTAGCGCAGCCTGGTAGCGCACCTCGTTCGGGACGAGGGGGGCGCAAGTTCGAATCTTGCCACTCCGACCATCACTTCTCCCCTTAAAATTTGTCTGGTTTGAAGTCTTTGATCTGGCCTGTCAGTCCTTGCGCATCGGGCGAAAACTCATGCGATGAAGCGGGCATGGGCCATCTTCGGCAATGGTCTGCCGATGCCTGGCTGTGCCGTAGCCCGCATGGCCGTCAAAACCATAAGCCGGATAGACGGATGCCGCATTCTCCATCATTCGGTCCCGGGTTACTTTGGCAACGATGGAAGCGGCCGCAATCGAAAGTGAACGCGTGTCACCCTTGATGATCGCCTGAGCTGGACACGCGATGCCGGGGGGGATATCGCGTCCATCGGTCAGGACGAGTGCCGGTTTCCGGCTCAGTGAATTGACTGCCCGGCGCATGGCATCCAGACTCGCTTTGAGAATGTTGCCTCGATCAATGTGCTGTGCGCAGCTCGATGCAATGGAAACTTCCGCTGAAGCGCAGATTGCCTCGAACAGAAGCGCCCGTTTTCTGGCCGAAAGCTTTTTTGAATCATTCAGTCCGGTCGGAATGTTGTCCGGGTCGAGAATAACGGCTGCTGCCACGACCGGACCTGCCAGCGGTCCGCGCCCCACTTCATCGGAGCCTGCTACTGGCCAGAGACCGCGCCGTTTCGCATCGGTTTCAAACGTAAAGTCCGGCCCGTTGGAGCCGGATGAGAAAAGATCAGGAGAATCAGGCGGTCGGCGTGATGACATGAAACGCATTTCGCACGACCGCCCGATCTCCTGCAAGTCCCCTTATAAATGGCGGCTTCAAGGGGACTCTTCGACCGGGCCAGGGGAGCCGGGCCGGAAACTTAAAAAAGATTGAGCTGGGTTCCGCCAAAGCCCGGTGAGACGAACAGGTCGTCACGCAGGGCGATACCACGTTTGGCAAGTCCCAGACGTTTCGCCGCCATATCGAAGCGGCGGGCGATCTGCCATGCATAAGGTCCGCTCCCTTTCATGCGCTTACCGAATTCGGCGTCGTAGTCCTTGCCACCGCGCATGGAGCGGATCAGGCTCATCACATGGCGGTAACGTTCCGGATGGTTCTCCAGGAGCCAGTCTTTAAACAGCGGGGCGACCTCCAGCGGCAGCCGCAGGAGAATGTAGCTGGCCTCAGTTGCCCCCGCTGCCTTGCCGCTATCGAGAATGCGCTCGATTTCGTGGTCGGTCAGCACCGGGATAACCGGAGCTACGGAGATGCCCACCGGAATGCTCGCCTCTTTGAGCTGGCGGATGACCTCCAGCCGCCTTGGCGGGGTCGCCGCACGTGGCTCCATGGACCGGGAAAGCTTTCTGTCCAGTGTGGTGACAGAAATCGCAACCTTCACCAGACGCTTCTCCGCCATCGCTGATAACAGATCGAGATCACGCAGGATCAGCGCAGATTTCGTTGTAATGGCTACCGGGTGATTGGCGGCAGACAGCACTTCCAGGATCTGACGCATGATTCGCCATTTTTTTTCAATGGGCTGATACGGGTCAGTATTGGTGCCGATGGCAAGGGTCTTGGCGTGATAGCCAGGTTTTGAAAGTTCACGGGTCAGCTGTCGTGGTGCATCTGGCTTGGCAAAAAGCTTTGTTTCAAAATCCAGACCGGAAGAAAGGCCCATAAAACCATGCGACGGCCGTGCGAAGCAGTAGATGCAGCCGTGTTCACAACCACGATATGGATTAATGGAGCGCTCGAACGGAATATCCGGGGAATCATTGCGGCTGATGATCGACTTTGCACGCTCGACCTGAACGTCGGTCTTTATCGGCGGCAGATCTTCATCAATGTCCCAGCCATCATGAAATGTTTCACGCGCCTGCTTTTCGAACCGTCCATCCGGATTGGACGTGGCAGCGCGTCCGCGCCTGACGCGCTGATCAACGGCAGAAAAGTGTTGTGCGTGTCCGCGCGCCAAAGCCATATCAGGGATTGGTTCATTCGCGAGAAAATCCGGTATGTCGTCCATTTTGATCTCCTGCCGAAATCGCGTGTGCGTGGCGCACCAGAATATGGTTAAGATAAATGAATAAACAGAACATAACAAGAACATATATGAAAAAACGTTGCAAACTGGCGAACAGACCGCATAAGTAGGAACATGCTTAGCGTGATTATAGAATGCGACGACAACGAGCCTGAGCTGGCGCATACGCTTTCAAGCCTCGTGGTTGGGGCCGTTGAAGGGTTGATCAGCGACGTCACGGTCCTCGATCGTCGCGCGAGCGAGGGTACGTCTCTTGTGGCTGAAGCAGCGGGCTGCCGTTATTTCAGAAACTGGGATTTGACAGACGTCGTCACGTCAGCACGCGGGGATTGGATACTGGTGCTGGAACCGGGGGCCCGTCCGCTTTCCGGATGGGTTGATGCCATTCACGAGCATATTGCCACTGAGACAAAGCCAGCACGATTTTCTAAATCGCGACGTCACCGTCGTGCGTTCTGGAAGCGGCTTTTCACGCGCAGATGTCCGCTCGAAGCCGGGCTCTTGCTGCCCAAGCCGATTGCACTGGAGAAAGCGCGCGAGTGCGGGACGTCTCCATTTGCGATGGCACACCGCATGGTGACACGCCGGCTTTCCTGTGAGTTGATCCCAGCCTCCGCCATGCCGCGGCTGCGTTGAATCAGACTATTGTCCGCGTCTCAGGTGTTCATCGAGGCGCGGCATGATTTCAACGAAGTTACAGGGGCGGCTCCGATAGTCGAATTGCTGTTTCAAAATGCCGTCCCATGCATCTTTGCAGGCCCCCGGAGAGCCGGGCAGAACGAAGATGAAGGTGTTGCCGTTCAGGCCAGCCGTGGCGCGGGACTGAACTGTCGATGTGCCGATTTTTTCAAATGAGATCCTGTGAAACACGGCTGAAAAGCCATCCATACGCTTTTCGAAAAGCGGTTCCAGCGCGTCCGGCGTGACATCACGTCCGGTAAAACCGGTGCCACCCGTCGTCAAAACCACGTCAACCGAGCCTGATGCGCACCATTTTGAAACCGTGGCGGCGATCTGTTCCTTGTCATCGGTTACGAGCCGGCGGTCCGACAGAATGTGGCCTGCGTCTTCAATACGCTGCTGCAACGTATTACCGGATTTGTCATCTGCCAGCGTTCGGCTGTCCGAAACAGTCAGAACCGCAAAACGGACGGGGATAAAAGGGCGTTCCTGCTCAACCATCGATCACCTTCCAGATGTTACTGTTCTGACGGCCACGACAAACCATTCGGGCTGGGCCGACTTGATATGCGCAGCTGCTGCTTCGGCTGCTTCAGCACTTGGATAAAGGCCAAAGCAGGTCGCGCCGGAGCCGGACATGCGCACCAGATCGGCCTTTGCAGCGTATAAGATGTCCAGAACAGATCCGATTTTCGGCACGATACTGCGGGCAGGCAGCGACAGATCGTTCCGGCTTTCCTCAACCAGATGATACCAACCTCCGGCATCGCGTGGCGGTTCACCTGTCAGCAAAGGAGCCTGATGTTTATGCTGAAGCGCTTTGAAAACAGCAGGCGTTGAAACCGGGATCAGCGGATTGGCGAGCACCATGAAAAGCGCCGGGAACATTGTTGCTTCCGTAATATCTTCACCCACACCACGAGCGATCAGCGGTCTTTTTGCCAGGCACATGGGCACATCTGCGCCCAGTGTCAGGCCCAGCGCCTTGAAGGCATCATGGTCGGGCTGGATATTCCAGAACTTGAGAAGTCCGCGCAGCGTTGCAGCAGCATCGGCTGAACCGCCGCCAATGCCGGCTGCCGGTGGCAGTTCTTTCTTGAGGTGAATGTGCACCGGTGGGCATTCTGCGCCCTTGGACCGGCCGAGCGAACGAAGGCCGTTTCGTGCCTTTAAAACGAGATTGCCCGTTTCGGGGTCATCTGTGCGCGGCACGTCGTCTGCAAAAGAGCCGGAAACAGAGAACCGGTCCTCGTCAGCGGGTTCGAAGGTCAGGCTGTCTCCGAAATCAGCGAAGGTGACAAGGGAATCAAGCAGGTGATAGCCATCACCTCTCTGGCCCGTCACATGAAGTGCCAGATTGATCTTCGCCGGTGCTGCTTCCTCAAGGCGAAGGCCGCCTGCCATCGTCAAGGTGTGCTGCCGGCGTCCGGGTTGCCGTCTCCCTCAGGAGCCTCGGCGAGAGAGGAGGCATCGTCGCTTTCCTCCGGCAGACCGTTGGCAATCTTGTCTTCAATCGTCGCCACGTCTTCCTCCGGTGGTTCCAGGGCCAGCGCCTTGTTCCATTGATAGATGGCCTCAAGCTTGCGCCCGACCTGCCAGTAGGCATCGCCAAGGTGATCGTTGATCGTCGGGTCGGCTGTGTCGAGCTGGGCTGCCCGTTCAAGTTCTGCGACGGCATCGGGAAAGCGCCCGAGACGATAATAAGCCCAGCCGAGCGAGTCGACGATATAGCCGTCGTCCGGGTTTTGATCGACGGCCTGCTGAATGAGGTCGAGACCTTCATCAAGATGCATGCCCTGATCAATCCATGAGTAACCGAGATAGTTCAGGACCTGCGGTTGATTGGGATACAGCTCAAGTGCCTTCTTGAAGTTCGGTTCGGCTTTTTCCCATTCCTTCAGGCGTTCGTAAGCTATGCCGCGCCGATAGAAGATGCTCCAGTCTTCACGCGCTGGAACCGGACCGATCATTTCAACGGCCTCATCCAGAACACGAGCCATGTCCTCAAACTTCTGCTGACCGGAGTAAACGGCTGAAAGAGCAAGATAACCGCGCCGGTCATTCGGCATTTCGGCAACCAGTGTTTCCAGCTGGGTTTCGGCCTCTTCAAGGCGGTCCAGATCCGCCAGCACAAGCCCGCGCTGCAACTCTGCCAGCCGGTATTGTGGTGCGTCAGGACCGATTTGGCTGAAATAATTCAAGGCACGCTCAGGATCCTGATCACGGATAGCCAGCGTTCCGCGCAGATAAAGAATATCCGGCTCATCGGGGGTCAGCGTGTTGGCGAGTGACAGGTAAAGCGCGATAATATCATCACCGCCGCCCTGACTAAGCGCTGAGGCGAGCTGGAACAGGACGCCCGAAGCGCCATCCACAGCGCTGCCAACCTGACCACTAAGGGGTTCTCCGGCTTCAATCTTCTCCCGAAGAGGATTCAGGATAGCGTCGTTGATGCCGTAGGTTTCGGCCACCGAAATTGAATCAAGCGCCTTGCGCTGATTGCCGGCCTGCTGTTCCAGTGTCGCAAGTGCGATTGCCGTTCGCAGCATCGTGTCCGGCGATGTGGCGCCACCCTCGCGATCAACAACGGCATTGTTGAAGTATCCGCGCGCGCGATCGGTTTCACCTGCAAAAGCGGCGATTGCACCGGAATTATAGTTTTTGAACAGAGCATACCAGGGCGGGCCGGAAAGCGCATCGAGATTGCTCAGCGCCTGGTCAGTCTTTCCGTCGCCTGCCAGTGCCCATGCCTCCAGCAAGGCGCTGATCAGTGTGTCCAGATCGCTGCCATCATAGGCCTTGAAGTGTTCGACTGCCTGATCGTAATCGCCATGATTCAGCGCATTCAACCCGTTGACCAGATTGCTGAGCGGTTCGAGTCTCGGTCCGCCTGAAATCTTTTCAGACTGTGCGGCTGCACCTTCCAGATCGCCATTAAAGGCCAGCGCGATGAACAACTGATCATTGGTGCTGATGTCGTCGGGGGAAAACTGCAGAGCCCTGCGGAAATAGGCGATGGCGTTCGTCAGGTCATCCTGATTTGCGGCTGACTGCGCCGCCAGAAGCGCACCGGCAAAGCTTCCGGTCAACTGCGGTTCAAAGGCTGCCGAAGCGCTGCTGTCGCCAGCGGCAAAGACGTTTCCGGTTGGCTGCATCAACATGATGACGGAGGCCGCCGCCAAGATGGATATTCTGAGGTTGCGCTTCAACGGATTGGTTCTTTTCATCAAAAACCCTTCTCAAACAGAGCTAAAAGCGCCTTGGCCGTTTGCGGCGCGTTTTCCTTTTTCTGCTGAACTGTGCGGAAATGCCCCACCGTCCAGCCTACTCAGAAATATGTCTTAACTGATGCGGGCGATGCAGAAATCAACCACGTCCATCAATGCATCCCTGACCGGTGTGTCAGGTGCAAAAGCAAGGGCACGACGAGCCGCTTCGCCATATTCGAGCGCCAGAGAAACAGAAGCGTTGAGCGCATTGTGACGCGCAATCAGCGTGCGCGCTTTTTCAAGCGCTGCGTCATCGTTTTCACCGTCTTCCATCGCTTTGCGCCAGAACGCTTTTTCAGCATCATCCCCATGCTGATAGGCGAGAATGACCGGCATCGTAATCTTGCCTTCGCGGAAATCGTCGCCGACATTCTTTCCAAGGTCAGCGCTGGAGCCGCCGTAATCGAGAACGTCGTCGACCAGCTGAAAGGCGAGGCCAAGGTTCATGCCATAGTTACGCAGTGCCTGCTGCTCTTCGGCTGAGGCACCCGCAATGATCGGCCCGACTTCGGCAGCGGCTGCGAACAATTCAGCTGTCTTGCCGCGAATGACGGCGATATAGTCATCCTTGGTCGTCTCCATTTTCTTGGAAACAGCCAGCTGAAACACTTCGCCCTCGGCAATCAGGGCCGCTGCATCGGAGAGCACGCGCAGAGCCTCCATGGAGCCGGTTTCGACCATCATTCGAAAGGCCTGACCCAGAAGGAAGTCGCCAACCAGAACACTTGCCTGATTGCCCCAGATCATCCGGGCGCTGGATTTTCCACGTCTCAGGTCGCTTTCATCTACAACATCGTCATGCAAAAGCGTTGCGGTGTGCATGAACTCAACGCTTGTCGCCAGACGAACATGCGAATCACCCTGATAGCCAAACATCTGCGCTGTCGCGAGCGTCAGCATCGGGCGCAGCCGTTTTCCGCCCGAAGAGATCAGATGGTTCGCAACCTCGGGGATCATTTCAACGTCGGAACCTGCCTTGGACAGGATCAGCGCATTGACGCGCTCCATATCAGCTTTGGTCAAGTCTACGATGGGCTTGACCGAGCCGGACGGTTTGTTCTCTTTTACTAGCGGTGTAACGGCGCCCAAGGCAACTCGCTCCTATTGACATATTTGACGCAGACAATAGGCAGCAGGACCATGAGCGACAAGAGGTAAATTGTTTCTTTTCAATGAAAAGGCGGTGAGCAACGTGGCCCTGATCAATCTGATGCGCACAAATGATGCGGTGGTTCTCGGCCTTGCCGAAAGTCTGCTGAAGGATGCCGGCATCCATTTTTTCGTGGCTGACCGTGCCATGAGTGTCACCGAGGGGTCGCTTGGCCTGTTGCCGCGCAGGCTGATGGTGGAAGATGGCATGGCTGACGAAGCGCGTGCACTGCTGAGAGACGCGGGGTTGGGCAAGGAGCTCGAACCGGAATGACGGCATCGGATGTAGGTCGTTCGGTCACTGTCACAGTCGACGCCTTCCACCGTGGCCGGTTTTATCTCAAACAGCCGAAAGGCCGAGGGCATCGCGCCGGTATGGATGCCATGCTGCTCGCTGCAATGGTAGATGCCGACCGTCCGGTTCATGTTGCGGATCTGGGAGCGGGGGCAGGCGCTGCAGGGCTTGCTGTTGCAGCAAGGCTGCCAGAAGCGCGTGTACAACTTTTCGAAATCTCGGAAGAGATGGTGGGCTATGCGCACCAGTCACTGGCGTTGCCGCAAAATGCGGATATCGCTTCGCGGGTCAGCATCTCTCACGCAGACGTGATGCTGAAAGGCAGTGCGCGCAATGCTGCCGGCCTGAAAGACGATTGCTTCGATCACGTTATCATGAACCCGCCTTTTAACGATGCCTCGGACCGCAGAACCCCGGATACGCTCCGGCAGACCGCACATTCGATGAACGAGGGATTGTTTGAAGGCTGGATCCGAACCGCCGGGGCGATCCTGAAGCCCGGAGGACAACTCTCGCTGATTGCAAGACCGGAATCGATTGCTGAAATCATCGCCGCCTGTGGACGCCGTTTTGGTGGGCTGGAGATCACGCCCGTTCACCCGCATGCCGGCGAAAACGCATTTCGTGTGCTGGTCTCTGGTATTAAGGGATCACGGGCGAGGCTGGTGATGCGTGCGCCTTTGGTCATGCACGCATCCGGCAGCCATGCTTTTTTGTCTGAGGTTGATGACATGAATAACGGCCGGGCGGCTTACAGCCGCGCCAGCCGCCGGATCTGACTCCATCTTGTCAGGATTACTTGCTGACGATGGCCCTTAACATCCAGAGTGCTTTTTCATGGAATGTCAGGCGCTGGGTCAGCATGTCTTCTGTAACCAGATCGTTGGCATCTCCAGCTATCTCACCCGCATCACGCATGGCGCGAACAGCTTCTTCGTGGTCATGAATCAGATCGTTGACCATGTCTTCGGCCGTGAGATTGGCAATGGCCTTGCCGGAGGGCGAGAACGCTGCTGCATCCGCCACACGTTCCGGCGCCAGAAAACCGATTGCCCGCACACGCTCGGCAATGGTGTCTGTTGCCTCGAAAAGTTCATTATAGTGCTCTTCAGTCAGCTCATGCAGTGATCGGAAGAGGGGGCCAACAACGTTCCAATGGTAGATGTGGCTTTTGATGGTGAGC
Source organism: Martelella mediterranea (assembly GCF_004342225.1). GTDB lineage: Bacteria > Pseudomonadota > Alphaproteobacteria > Rhizobiales > Rhizobiaceae > Martelella > Martelella mediterranea_B. The sequence goes on from NZ_SMAR01000011.1 coordinate 9,158, forward strand.
TTATAGGTCGTCGCGAGAATTTCAGAAAGGCTGTCGGCCATTTCAGATCGGTACTGTTCGGAAAGGCCGGTATTCAGTTTGCTCTCATGGGCTTCCGGTTTCAAAACGCTTGCTGTGCTGGCCATAAGTTTGCTCCTTTTCTTCGTTGTTCGACAACCAAACGGAAACGCCGCGATAAATGTTCCGCGATCAGGATGAATGATAGCGCGAACAAATTTGAAATCAGATGGAACTTTCGGGCAAAGGTGGCGTTATCCGCTCAGACCAATCGCGGCTCCAGTGGCAACTGGGTTTGCGATTGCCCTCTTAAGTAAAGTATGAAAGGCCAGATTTCTGGCCTTCAGAACAGCGAGAAGCGTGAAAGCCCGTGGAACATTTGCCGGCCGATCTGGTCAAATCAATCAAGGATGAAAAAAGGCTGGAAACGCTGTCGCGTTCAATCATCCGTTCCGGACAGGAGGATGATGATTTCGTCGCGATTGTTGAAGCAGCGGCACAACGTTTTTCTGCACCATCAGCCATTATTCTGATTGCTGATTGTGACGAAAACTGGGTGCAAGCTGTTTATGGCATGGATGTCGCCGAGGTTCCAACCCGTTCTGGCTTGTTCGTCTATCCGCTTGCGCTTGAAAAAGAGCCGGTAATGGCGGTCAACAATCCGGCACGGGATGCAGCACTGGCCCCTTCGGTGCCTAAGGTCGAAGGCGGAAAGATTAAGTTTTTCGCTGGCGCACCGATTAATGTCCACGGCGTTCGGGCAGGTACTTTGTGCGTTGTCGATACCGAAAGACACAAAGGTGTTTCCAGGGAAGATGGTGAAGCGTTGGCAAGGCTGGCCGGTCTCGCGGGATCGCTATACGAACTGAAACATGCTGCGCGCGGCAAGCGTCTGGCGGATCGTGCACTGGAGCGTGCTCAGCGCCGACATTCGCTGGCGTTAAGGGCGGCAAATATTGCTGCCTGGAGCTGGGACGGGACCAGCGAAACCATTGAATGCGATGATGCATTGCGGTCACTGCTTGACCTCCCCCCCGGCCAGCCGGTTACGCGAAAAAGCTTTGTCGGGGCTATTGCACCTGAGCTTCGTTTCGCCGCTATCCGGCAATTTCGAAGTGCACTGGAAAGAGGTGAGGAATACCAGTTTGAATTCAAGGTCCAGTCGACAGGCCGGTGGTTGCTCTCACTTGGCGGCACTTATGACGGGGCAGCCACACATCACCAGGGCGGCACTGTCTTTGGTGCGGTGGTCGATATCACCAGCACCAAGGAGGCCGAGCAGAAAACCAGGCTTCTGCTGCGCGAATTGAACCACAGGGTGAAAAATACGCTGGCTATCGTTCAGTCGATGGCCGGACAAACCTTGCGGCGCTCGCGTTCGGCGGCGGAATTCAATATGGCGTTTTCCGGAAGGCTGCAGGCTCTTTCGGCGGCCCATACATTGCTGTCTGATGAGCAGTGGGGGGCGATCTCTCTGGAACGCCTGCTGCGTTCGCAGATTATGCCCTATGCCGAGAATATCGAACGGCAAATCGATATTCATGGTGATCAGGTCTATCTGGATCCCGATGAAGCGCTGGCGCTGGGCATGGTCATGCATGAACTGGCGAGCAATGCCGCAAAATACGGCGCATTGTCTGTTTCAACCGGAATCGTTGATATAACGATTGGCTGCAGCGAAGGGCCGGAAGGGCCAACGTTGAAACTGGACTGGATCGAAGTCGGCGGGCCGAAGGTTTTGCCCCCGGATCATAAAGGCTTTGGCGCAATTCTGATCGAGCGTAGTCTCGATAAGATTATTGGTAGCAAGGTCGATGTGGATTACGCTGAAAACGGCCTTCAGGTTCAGATCAGAATGCCGCTGCGTTTCTGCTGATCTGGCTTATCTCCCCAATATATCCCTCGCTCATTCTCCTGTAAAAAATAACAAACTTTTCGGAACAAGCCTCTGTCGGGGACGTTTTTAAAGTACAGGATGATGAAGAAACAATAAATTCAGAATTAATATCGTCCTTATAGATAGAAGATATAAGAGAGGATTACCCAATGCTTCGCAAGATTCTTTCAACCACTGCAATTGTCGCGCTTGTTTCAGGTTCTGCAGTTTATGCGCAGGATGCCTCAGGCTCGAATACGCAGTCGATGCAGAGTGAATCCGGCACGGGTATGAACAGTGATGCCCAGAGTGTTTTCCCGGATATGCAGGCCGACAACACTGATAAAGACTTTATGGGCACGACCGATACGCAGGTACTGGCAAGCTCGCTTCTGGGTTGGCCAGTTTATAGCACTGCCTCTTCTGACGGAGAGATGCAGCAGGTCGGCGACATCAATGATATCGTTATGAATCCGGAGGGTAACGCGACAGCAGCCGTGATCGGTGTTGGTGGTTTCCTTGGAATTGGTGAAAAGAATGTCGCTGTTTCCTTTGATCGTCTCACCTGGAAGACCGGCGATCAGGGCAACTGGCTTGCCGTCAATGCCTCACGTGAGGAGTTGGAGAACGCGCCGGTATTCGATACCGAAGGCTTTAATGTAATGCGCGTGGGTGCGATCGATACCGACGCGATGCGTGAGAGCGCCGGCAATGCGGCCGACCAGGTGGGAAATGCCGCTAACAATGCCTATAATGACCTTTCAGACGGTCTTGCAGATGCGGCAGACAGCGCATCTTCTGCGATGAACAACGCCGCTGAGAATCTGGACCAGACGGCTGAGAACATGGGCCAGAACGGTGCCGCAGACAGTCTGATTCTGGATGGTATGAAGCCTGTTGAAATGGAAAAAGTTTCCTTTGATCAGCTTCAGGGTGCCCCGGTCCTCAGCGCCGACAACAATCGCGTGGGCGAGGTTTCGGAGGTCGTGATGCATGACGGCCAGTCCCAGCATGTTCTGATCGTTGATGTGGGTGGCTTCCTCGGGATTGGTGAGAAGCCAGTCGCAATTGCCTCCAGCGCGACACGTGTAATGAGTGACGGCAATACCTATGCTGTTACCACGGAGTTTGATCGCCAGACGCTTGAAAATCAGGAGGCCTATTCAGAAGAGCGGTTGAAGAATAATCCTGACGCCGTGCTGCTGAACTGAGCGACAAAGTCTGAGACATAGAAAAGCATAACTTTTGAAAACAGGCCCGCGATCCGTCATCGCGGGCCTGTTCCTGTTTATTGTCAGTGGTCGCCGCGTGCTAATGATTACAGCACCGGCCCGAAAATCGGAATCGATTTTCGGGCCGGTGCGTAGATTCAATAGGTTAGAGAGCGTCCTTTGTGCATCCGAATGCATGCACGGCGTTCTAATAGCCTGATGCTCTGTTACTTAGGGGCGGCACGTGCCAACGGCCATCTTCGCCCCGTTTGAGCATTGGTGAGTTAAACGCCGTTATGACATTGCTGCCAAGCGTTGGATCATGTCTGGCGAAGGCATCGTCGGATTTGTCCGATTGCAGCATCGCTGCTGCAATCGCAACGGGCTGGATGCCACATTTTTCCAGCAGCTCCAGACCTGCCAGCATTGAACGGCCGGAAGAAATGACATCATCGACGAGAATGACCCTCTTGCCTTCCAGCAGAGGGAGCATGCGCGGATCGATGAACAGGTTTTTCTGCTGGTCCGGTGTTGTCACGGAGGACAGAGGCACTGAAAGCTCTTCATCATACCAGAATTTGCGCGAGGTACCGAAAGGCACATACCGGCTGTGTCCAAGCGCTTCGGCAAGTGGTGCAGCAAGGCTCAGTCCCAGTGTTGGCAGTCCGGCGATCACGTCCGGCTTAAAAGGCGCAAGCCGTTCTGCAAGGTCGGCAGTCAGGGACCGCACGACATCAAAGGAAGCCTGATTGATGATCAGCGAAGCAAGAGCAGAGGTGCCGTCACCCACAGTGCGCAGCGGCAGAAGAAGCTGTCGTCCATCGGCAAGTGTTGCCGGATATGCGGCATCGAACGGTCCGGCAGGATCGTGTGTGTCAGGTGGCAGCAAGTGCTGCCAGAAATCATGAGGTTGCATTCAAACTTCGCTCAAAGCGCCTTTATCGTTCTAAGTGTTTGAGGCGACCGGAATGGAAGTGCTGGCTTCCGGTGCAGCCTTACCAAAAGCTTTCTTATGCTTGTAATATGGCTTCGCTAACCAGCATTTAACATGCAGCAGTCAGGATCTGGCAAATGCATGGACCTTTGCCTCATGGTTCGGTTAAATGGTGTCTAGTGGAATGAATTTGACATTTGAATCCCGCCTGCCGCCAGTGATAGTTTCAAATGTCAAATTCGAAAATTCCACTAGAAACATAAACTTGGCTAGTGGTTGTTTTGATTCCGGCATTTGGATGAGCGCGTGCGGAAAAGGGAACCAAATACCGGAATCGAACCACTAGAGAGGGCTCGTGGGAACTGTATGATACATCTTTACAGAATTGGCGGTGAAAAATCCTCGTTGCCAGCATCCGGTGCACCGGCGCCGCTTGATGATGATGTTATCTGGATTGATATGCTCGATCCGACAGATGCCGACATGCATACAGTTGAAACGCTTCTTGGTGTGATGTTGCCGACCCGCGAATCGCTGAAGGATATCGAGCCCTCAAGCCGCTTTTATACGCAGGGTGATGCCGTCTATATGACCGCATCTGTGGTGATGAATGTGGATTTCGGGCTGGCGCATCTGACGGATGTGGGCTGTATTCTGGCTGCCGGCCGGCTGGTCACGATCCGTCACGCGGAACCCAAGCCGTTTTTTCTGTTTTCTGCCGATATGAAACGCCTTCCTTTGCAGCCGGGGCAGGGGGCAAAAGTGCTGGTCTATCTGCTGGATGCTGTGGTTGACCGCACGGCCGAGATTATCGAACTGGCTGTTTCCAAGATCGATAACATCTCGATAGCTGTTTTCGGAGAAGGTGCGCGCGGGCGTCGCCGCCCACCGGCCGAGCTTGAAGAGCGGCTGATCGAGATTTCGACCTATCACCGCCTGATCAGCAAGACGCGCGATAGTCTGACAACCCTTGCCCGGCTGGCGACCTATGTGCAGTCACTGCAGGCCGTTCGTGATGACAAGCCGACAAAAGATCTGTGCCGAATTGTGGCGCATGACATTCAGTCGCTGGCTGAGCACGTTGGTTTCGTATCGTCGAACATCTCGTTTTTGCTGGATTCGTCTCTCGGTCTCATAAACCTTGAGCAGAATAACATTATGAAGCTGTTCTCGGTCGTGTCTGTGGTTTTTGCGCCGCCGATGCTGATTGCGGGTATTTATGGGATGAACTTCGATATTATGCCGGAGCTGCACTGGAATTTTGGCTATCCCGCCGCCCTTGTCGGAATGTTTCTGACGATGTTTCTTGCCATATACTGGCTGCGATCCCGCGGCTGGTTTTAAGTCTTATATAGTCAGGTCATGGTTTGATGTGGCGCGGCGTGAAGGCGGGCTGGCAGAAATTTGCGCCCTGCTATCTGCAAAACAATCTCATTGCAGACCGTCTCGCAGCAATTGGAGCCTACGGACATTGCAAGACATTAAAAAATGATGATGTGGCTGGGAAATTTCTGAAAAGAAACTGGAGCGGGCGAAGGGATTCGAACCCTCGACCCCAACCTTGGCAAGGTTGTGCTCTACCCCTGAGCTACACCCGCTCATCAAAACCGGTCCGGGGTAATCAGTGACCGATTTGTTTGCCGCGTCAGCGACGAGGGCGTATATGGCCCAAGCCGAATTCAAATGCAACAGGGAAATGACATATTTTCGCATTTTTTTGCGTTTTCTGAAAAGCTGTTTGATTTCAGGTGTTTATAAATGAGCCTCTGAGAGAGGTTTGTCCTGTTCCTAGCGAGGCTGTCTGAGAGCGGTGATCCGGCTTTCTTGCAATCGGCGGGTAATGGTGGTGAAACAATCCTATCAAAAACATCAGACCAGATCAGACCGGCACAGCCTCATGACAGAAAAACAGATCAAGACATCGGATGATGTATTCGGGTTCCTGAACACACTCGGCATCGCCTATCAGAACCATGAACATCGTCCGGTCTTCACCGTTGCCGAAGGTGAGGATCTTCGGGAGAAGATACCGGGCGGGCACACCAAAAACCTGTTCATCAAGGATAAAAAGAGCCGGTATTTTCTGCTGACCGTAGAAGAATACGCCACGGTTGACCTGAAGACCGTTCATACGCTGATCGGGGCTTCCGGGCGCGTTTCTTTCGGTAAGCCGGAGCCGATGATGGAGTATCTTGGTGTGGTTCCCGGATCTGTCACGGCACTTGGCGCCATTAATGATACCGATCTGCAGGTAACCTTTATTCTGGACGCCGGTTTGATGGAAAACGAAACGATTAATTGCCATCCGCTGCGCAATGATGCGACCATCTCCATCAATCGTGACGATCTTTTGCGCTTTATAAAGGCAACCGGCCATGAACCGCTTGTCTTGAAAGTTACGGCATGACACACGATTTTAGACGTTGAAGACACCGATGGCGCTTACCGCGCCTTGAAGGGGAGAAGATGATGAGCGGTTTCGACAATCCTTATGGCGGTTCGTTTGGCGGCCAGATGAATGTGACGGCCAGTGACGCCAACGGAGCGACGCCGCCCGGCGGACTGATCAAGGACACAACAACAGCTGACTTCAAGGCCGATGTGGTTGATGAATCCCAGAATCAGCCGGTTCTGGTCGATTTCTGGGCCCCCTGGTGCGGTCCTTGCAAGCAACTCGGCCCGATCATCGAAAAGGCGGTGAACGAGGCTGGTGGTGCCGTCAAACTGGTGAAGATGAATATTGATGATCATCCGGCCATCGCCGGCCAGCTTGGCATTCAGTCTATTCCCGCGGTTATCGCCTTTTCCGGTGGCCAGCCGGTGGATGGCTTCATGGGTGCCGTGCCTGAGAGCCAGGTCAAGGAATTCATTTCCAAGCTTTCCGCGTCCAGTCCTTCGGAAAAAGATCGTGCAGCTGAAATCGCTTCTGCGCTTGAACAGGCTGAACAGCTTCTGGCAGAAGAGAAAATGCAGGAAGCAGCCCAACTCTACAGTATGGTGATGCAGGCCGAGCCGGAAAACCCGAAAGCGATCGCGGGTATTGGTCGCTGCATGGTGGCCGCGGGCCAGATCGACCGCGCCAAACAGATCATGGAGCAGGTACCGGAAGAAGTTCGTGAGGACGACGCGATCAAGGCACTTGCGACCAAGATTGAACAACTGGAAGAAGCCCGCAAATTTGGCGATCCCTCCGAGCTGGAACACACGTTGTCCTTAAACCCGGATGATCACGGCGCGCGCATGAAATTGTCCAAGGTTTTGAATGCCGAAGGAAAACGACTCGAAGCCGCCGAGCACCTTCTGGTGATCATGAAGAAAGATCGTGAGTTTGAAGACGATGGTGCGCGCAAACAGCTTGTTGCGTTCTTCGAGGCTTGGGGGCCGAAGGATCCGGCAACAATTGCGGCCCGGCGCAAGCTTTCAACGATCCTGTTCGCGTAAGGCTTTTCAGGAGGAGCAGAAAAATGCAGGTCGGTAACGCCCGTTATATCAGACGGCAGGATTTGCCGGAGATCGTGCCGGTTTTTCCGCTGACGGGCGGGCTGTTGTTGCCGCAGGGCCAGTTACCGCTGAACATATTCGAGCCCCGTTATCTGTCGATGTTCGACCTCGCTCTTTCCGGCAATCGCCTCATCGGCATGGTTCAGCCTTCTCATCACGATGAAACGCTGAATGTCAGTGAGATTACACCGCTTTCCAATATTGGCTGTATCGGCCGGATTACATCGTTTTCTGAAACAGGTGACGGTCGTTATCTGGTCGCTCTTACTGGCGTTTGCCGTATGCGGCTGATCAGCGAGCAGCGCACAACACGGCCGTTTCGCAGCTTTGAGATCAATCCTTTCCTTGGTGATCTTCGTGACGAAGGACAGGACGAAGGCGTGGATCGTACCGCCCTGCTTAAGGCATTCCGGGATTATCTGGATGCCGAGGGCCTTGAAACAGAATGGGAGCATATCGAGCAGGCCAGCAATCTGGCTTTGGTCAATGCGCTTTCGATGATGGCACCATTCGGCCCTGCGGAAAAGCAGGCGCTTCTGGAAGCGCCGGATTTAAAATCGCGTGCGGAAATGTTCATTGCGATGATTGAATTTGCGCTGGCCGGAGATCCCGGCGACAATCTCCAGTAAGGTTTTTGCCGATGGCCAGAGATGCCGGAATTGACCCCAAAATGCTGGAACTGCTGGTCTGCCCAATTACCAAGGGCCGCCTTCGCTATGACGCTGACCGGCAGGAGCTGATTTCAGACAAGGCAAAACTTGCCTTCCCCATTCGCGATGGTGTCCCGATCATGCTTGCATCGGAAGCGCGCCCACTCGAAGGCGTTTAAGGTTGTGCGGTTTTGGATAGGCGAAGCCGTTCAGAGCGCCGTGGATCCATTCGGATGCACAAAGCACGATGCTGTAGCTGACTTTTATTAAATCTTAATTCGGTTCAGGCAGGTTATTTTGCAGGTTTATGCTGCTTCGCGGAGGTGCACAGATGCCTGTCACGAGACGTGCGTTCGCTGTCGGGGCGCTTGCCTCTGTCCTTACATCCTGTTCCAGTAATCTGTTTGACAGCTTTGGCGGCGTGGCAGAAAACCAGCCTGTGCGTAATCCGGGCTGGGACGCCTGGGTTGCGGGTTTCAAGCAGCGCGCCCGCTCAAAGGGTATTTCTGATGCCACGCTTGCCCAGGCATTTTCCGGCGCTGCCTATGAGCCGCAGGTCATCGAATCGGACCGGAATCAGACAGAGTTCAGCCGCTCACTGGAAGAATATATCGCGATCGCCGCCTCGGATGAACGGGTTTCGAAGGGCCGGGCCAATTATGCTCGCTATCGCGATGTTCTGGCACAAATTGAAGAAACCTATGGTGTTGACGCCAATGTGGTTGTCGCAGTCTGGGGGCTGGAAAGCATGTATGGCGAGCGCCGCGGTAACATTCCAGTCGTCTCTGCTCTTTCAACGCTGGCCTATGATGGCCGCCGCGGAGCATTCTTTGAAAATCAACTGCTTGCTTCCATGAAAATCCTGCAGAATGGCGATATCAGTGCGCAGCGCATGACAGGCAGCTGGGCGGGTGCCATGGGCCACACGCAGTTCATTCCGACGTCTTATCTGGCCTATGCTGTTGATTTTAATGGCGATGGACGCAGGGACATCTGGAGCAATGATCCGACTGATGCCCTTGCCAGCACCGCATCCTATCTTGCGCGATCCGGCTGGAGAAAAGGTCAGTCCTGGGGCGGAGAGGAGGGAACGCCGGGTGCTGCTTCCGGCACGCGACGGATACAACCGCAGGCCGGTGGCCCGGTTTTCATCATCGGACCGAATTTTGATGTCATCAAACGGTATAATAACTCGACCAGCTATGCGATCGGCGTTGGCCATCTGGCAGACCGTATTGCCGAAGGCGGGCCATTAAAGGGGCGTTTTCCGCCGGATCGCTATGGTTTTTCGGCTGAGCAACGTGAAGAACTGCAATCGCGTCTTCAGGCCGCAGGCTATGATCCGGGAACGATTGATGGCGTCTTTGGCACTCAGACACGTTCAGCCATTTCCGCCTATCAAAGGCAAAACGGTCTGGCCGTAACAGGCGAGCCATCGCTGGCGCTGCTGCAGACTATGCGCTGAACGTCTCTTGATTGGGCGTGGCGTCGGGCGCAACCGGGCTGAGCCTGCTTCGCTTCAGCGTTCGCGAGCGAGTTTTAAGGCTGTAATCGCCTCGCCGCTATTGGCGATATAGTCGCTGGAATCGTTTTGCTTTTGCAAAAGCAGAATGAAAATGAAATCCGTCAGCATCAGCTGGGCATCGCGCGTGGCAATTGCAGATGAGCGGACACGTTCTTCATCGGCAATCGTGTAAAGGTTGATGTTGGCAATCCGCGCAATCGGATTGTGCTGCGGCCCCGTTATGGAAATGACAGTGGCGCCGCGCGCTTTGGCAAGCTCGGCGATGCGCACGCTTTCAATGCTTGTTCCGGAGTGAGAAAGTGCAATCAGAACGTCACCGGTCTTGGCCGCCGAAACATTCGCCATCTGCACATGACTGTCCGAATTGTGCAGGGCGTAGCGGCCCAGCTTCTGCAGCTTGTAGCAAAAGTCCCGCGCCACCAGTGAGGATGCCCCGACGCCGCCGACATAGATGCGTTGCGCTTGGTCGATTTCGTCGATCACCTTCGCGGTTTCGCGCTCGTCATTGGCATCAAGCGTCTGCTGCATGGCCTGCATCTTGGCTGACAAAAGCTTCTGGGCAATTGTCGCGTGGCTGTCACCAAGCTCGATATTCGAGTGGAGCGCGCCGGGTGGCCGCCATTCCTTTGCCTGTGCGCGTGAGATTGCAAGCTTCATATCCTGATAGCCGGAAAATCCGAGCTTCTGGCAGAATTTGACGACGCTTGACTGACTGCGTCCTGTCTTTTCAGCAAGGCTGGCGGAGGAAAGACGCAACACCTCGTCAGGACAGGTCAGAATAAAGGCACCAATCTGTCTATCTGCCGGTGACAGGGTTTCCAGCTGGGCTTCAATCACCTTGAGTACAGACACGGGTATCCTTTCTGCGCATAGGCGCGATCTTTGAATAATAAATTCCTGTAATTATGAATACAACGGAATTTCGCTGGTGCCGCGGGCATAATGGTGACCGATGGTCCACCAAGATCCCATAAAATTGGAATAAATTATTCTAAAACAGATTTGACAGATGGAATTTATGAACATAGCGTCTGATCTGATGAATTTGAAATTCGCCTCATTATTGCAGCAATCTCGGATGCGAATTGCAAATTCGAAAACCGAAATAGAAACATATACTTGCTAGTCACCCTCCTTGAATCTGACGTTGGTTCGGAGCAAGCGGAACAATGAGACGAACTACAGGTGCTGGCGACTGGTATGAACTTTAGCGTACGGCCACAAAAGCAATAAGCCGGCGCAGCTTCAGGGGAGTGCAAATTGCACGTGTCGGCGTTTGAGCTTGAAAAACGGGTCTCCGAGGGGCGCAATCCGCCTAGGTTCAATCCCGATACTTTGAGCACTGGGGAAATGAGCCGCACGATCAATGTCGAACGGCGATATCGGGGATATCCGCCGGATATGACGGAAGTGCCTTCGCTGGTGCATCCTTTGGGCTATGAGCCGCCGAAAGCCGAATGGCTGACATTTGGCGCTGACCATATGGCACGGGTGGGTGCGCGATGACCGGAACTTCGGCAAATGAACGCTTTGAAAAAGCCTTTGACGCGCTTGAGCAGGCGGTTGATGGCCGCCGTATCCCTGGTGGTGTGCTTGGTTATGCCGACCTTGAAGGGAAACGACTGACACGGGCTGTTGGTTCGGCTGCCATCGTGCCGCAGGTGCGGCCAATGACCACGGAGATGTGGTTTGATCTGGCGTCGCTTTCCAAGGTGCTTTTTACCACCTCGCGTATTCTTGCTCTGGCTTGCGAAGGCTTCATTGATCTTGATGCACCGCTTACGACGGTTATTCCCGATTTCCGCCAGTACGATCCGAATTGCTGGGAGCGGAAGGTGACGTTTCGTCAGTGCCTCGGGCACTCGACTCATTTTCCCGCGGTCGAGCCGATTTATACCTATGGTGACGATCCTGCCCGGCTGCGTGCGTTCGTTCTCCAGCGTGAATGGGCGCGGGTTGAAACACCGGTTTATTCCGACATCAATTTCATTCTGCTTGGCATCGCGCTGGAGCGGCTGGCTGGAAAGCCGATCCGTGATCTTGATCCTGGCGCCGGGTTTGCCTTCTCCGGCGATCCGGCTGAAACCGCTGCGACAGAGCATTGCGCGTGGCGCGGTCATGTGATGTGCGGCGAAGTGCATGATGAGAATTGCTATGCGCTTCAGGGTTCCGGTCATGCCGGACTTTTCGGCACTGTGGATGCTGTTCTCGACCACGCGGAAAACCTACTTCAGCGGGATATCGAAGGTGATCCGTCCGTTGAGCTGATGCGAACCCCTCTTTCAGACCGGCGCACCCATGGCTGGGAGCGGCCCTATGAAAACTGGCATGGAGGTGCGCATTGTTCGGCTGAAACTATCGGCCATACAGGGTTCACCGGCACGTCGCTTTATGTCGATTTTGAGCGCGGATATACGTGGACGCTTCTGACCAACCGGGTCCACCCGAGCCGCCATTTCGAAAGCGGCATCATGACCCTGCGCCGACTCGTCAGCGATCGCATCAACGGAGCGAAAGAATGACTGAGCCTTTCAAGCCGGTCTGGGCGGTTGGCCTGATGACCGGGACTGTGCTGGACGGCAATATCGACGTGGCCCTTTTGAAAACCGATGGGGTGACCGTCGAAGCCTTCGGTGCTTACACACTTGCGCCTTATTCTTCCGAAACGCGCGCACTTCTTGAAGAAACGCTGGCTGTTGCGCGTAAATGGAATTTTGATGGCCCGGAACCTGAAATTTTCCGGCAGGCAGAGAATGTGCTGACACGCGCCCAGTCGGAGGCGGTGCGCAATCTGGTTGAGGCTGAGGGCATGACGATGTCCGATATCGGCATTGTCGGCTTTCACGGCCAATCTGTGCTGCATCGCGCTCCGCAGAAAGGGCGGATCGGCGATACGCGGCAGCTTGGTGACGGGGCATTGATGCATAACCTGCTCGGTTGCAAGGTCGCCTATGATTTCCGTACCGCAGATGTGCGGGCCGGCGGGCAGGGCGCGCCGCTTTCGGCTGGCTATCATCAGGCGCTGCTGAGGCGGCTCGATACATCTGGCAAAACTGCCGTGCTGAACCTTGGTGGCGTTGCCAATGTCACGAGTTGGGACGGTGGCGACTGTCTGATCGCTTTTGATACCGGGCCGGCAAACGCTCCGTTGAATGACTTCATGAAACAAAACGGACTTGGCGAGATGGATCGCGACGGGGCGCTCGCGCTTTCCGGGACGGTCGATGAGGCACGGCTTTCAAAGCTTCTGGAGCATCCTTATCTTGCAGCAGCTTATCCCAAATCGCTCGACCGTTTTGATTTTACCGCCGCAATGGCCGATGGACTGGACCCGGCAACGGGCGCTGCAACCTTGACGGCATTTACGGCTTCAGCTGTTGGCAAAGCGCTGGATCTTCTGCCGTCGCGGCCGGACCGGCTGGTTGTCTGCGGGGGCGGGCGGCGCAATCCGGCGATCATGCAGATGCTGCAAAGCCGTGCCGGGGTAGAGCCGGTCGCGGCAGAAAAGGTCGGCTGGCGCGGCGATGCCATTGAGGCTGAATGCTTTGCTTTTCTTGCTGTGCGGGCTCTGCGTGGCCTGCCGATCAGCTTTCCGGCGACGACAGGCGTTCCCGCACCGATGACCGGCGGAAAGATCGTCTGAGCCGAATGACGGCGGGCTGCGTTCACCCGTTTGTCAGCCGGAAATCGGCTGCAACGCTTTGTGAAATCACAAGGCGCATGTTCGGCAGATCATTACCTTCCAGCTTGTCCGCACGGCCTTGCGGCGAAAAATGTGCCCAGCGTTGTTCCAGCCGCTGACGAAGAACAGGTTCCGGTACATCGATAAAAACCGTCTTGTCGAAGAGTGCCGTCAACGGTTGCCAGCGTTTGTCATCAAGCAGGAGATAATTGCCTTCAACAATGATCAGACGTGCCTCTGGCGTGATGATCCGCGCACCGGCGCGGGCAATTTCAAGTGTGCGGTCAAAAACCGGAACAGCGATTTCCGCGCCGTCATCGGCGCTAAGCCGCTTCAGCGTGGAAAGCAGCCCACCGGTATCAAACGTGTGCGGTGCGCCCTTGCGCGGCAGGTCGCCACGCTCACTTAGAACGATATCATCATAGTGAAAGCCATCCATGGGCAGGACAGCGACTTTGCCGGGGCGTTCTGTGCTCAGTCTTTGATGGAGAGCGTCAGCAACATGGCTTTTGCCTGCACCAGGTGACCCGGCAAGCGCCACCAAATGCCTGCGCTCACCGGAGGCGAGGTCGTGCAGATAAAGCGCAAGCGCTTCCAGTGAAATGGCCTGATTCATTGCCTAACCACGCTGATGGCATCTGGTTGTTTAAAAGCGGCAGTCTCCGTGCCGCTCCTTTCAGGGCAGATGAAACACTTTCGTGAGTGGAATTTCAACGGGACTGTTGTCTGCATTGGTTTCCATAATATCAGCCATGAAGTCCCACCAGCGACGCACGACCTCATTTTCGGGAATGTCATCCATCCCGTGATTTTCACTGCGTTTCAGGACCGCAAACAGGTGGTGGGTCTCTTCGTCCAGAAAAATCGAATAGTCGGAAACGCCTGCCTGCTTCAAAACGTATGCCAGCTCCGGCCAGATTTCATCGTGGCGGCGTTTATACTCCGCTGCCTGGCCGGGATGAAGGTTCATGCGCAGCGCAATGGTTTCCATTTGACTGTCCCCCATAAAGTGGGTTTCTCATTTAAACAATACCACCGCCAGCCCCGCTGACAGCTGGCCGGATGTCCGCGACCTTTTGCCGGTAGCCAGCCTTGCGGTATGTGGCGATCGGATCAATCGCGCCACCGGATTTCCTGCGGGCCATGGCGAGGATCGGTTCAACATCGCTGCGGAAGGCCTGTTTCAGGGTTTGCGAAGCCATCATCGCATCATTGTCCTGCTGAAAGCCGGAAAGTGTCTTGCGGTCAACCAGAAGCGCCTGCGCATAGGCACGGCAGACTTCGGTGGCAGAGCGCATCAGGCTTTCAATCGGATCGGTGACATTGTGGGACTGATCCAGCATATGTGCGGGGTTAAAGCCTGCCTTGCCTTCTGCCTCCACCAGTTCATTGAAGACCAGAAACAGACGGAACGGATCAATCGAGCCGGTGTCGAGGTCGTCATCACCATATTTGCTGTCGTTGAAGTGGAAGCCGCCAAGCTTGCCGAACTGAATAAGCCGGGCAACGATCACCTCGATGTTGACGTTCGGGGCGTGATGACCAAGATCGACGAGGCAGAACGCTTTCGGGCCGAGTTCCTGTGCAATTAGGTAGTTGGTACCCCAGTCCTGCACGACGGTCGAATAAAAGGCCGGTTCGAAAATCTTGTGTTCGGTGAAAACCCGCCAGTCATCGGGCAGCGCCGCATAGACGGTTTTCATGGCATCGAGATAGCGCTCGAACTGACGGGTGAAATGGCTTTGACCTGGAAAGTTGGATCCGTCACCGATCCAGACAGTCAGCGCCTTTGAGTCGAGTGCCTTGCCGATTTCAATGCACTCGATGTTGTGGTCAACTGCCTGTTGGCGCGTTGCCGCATCGGTGTGGGACAGTGAACCGTATTTATAGGAGTGGGCCTGGCCGTCCTGATCCTGAAACGTGTTGGAGTTCATAGCATCAAAGCCAAGGCCAAGTGCTTCACCGCGCTGTTTCAGCTCTCCAAGGTCATCGACCTTGTCCCATGGAATATGCAGGGAAACGGAGGGGGTGGCGCGGGTGAGCTGCTGGATTACCGCACAGTCTTCCAGCTTGTCGAAGATATGGCGCGGCTCACCGGGGCCGGGAAAGCGGGCAAAGCGGGTGCCGCCGGTTCCCACGCCCCAGCTTGGAACGGCGATGCCATAGGCGGCAACCTTTTCCGTCACAGCGTCAATACTGACGCCGTTGCGGGCAAGTTTCTCGCCCAGATTGGCATAATCGCGATCAAGGTCGGCGGAAAGCCGTTCGTTTTCAGCCGAAACAAGCCCGGCGTCGATCATATGGTCCATGGTTTCCTCCCGTTGCAGGCTTGCAGGCCTGCTGTATGTCTTTGTCACCGTGGTTGCGGTGAGGCAAATGCGGCCCGTTTTTCAAAAAGGCCGCATCGGATCATCGTGTGAAAGACTGAGCGTTGCCCGCATCCACATTGATGATATTGCCGGTCGATTTTGCTGACATGTCTGACGCAAGGAAGTAGATCGCTTCTGCAATATCCTCCGGCAGAACCGAGCGTTTCAGCATTGACCGATCGCGATAATGCGCTTCCAGATCATCGGTCGACATCTTGTAGGCGGCAGCGCGCTGCTCTTTCCACTCGCCTGTCCAGATTTTCGAGCCGCGCAGCACCGCATCCGGATTGACCGTGTTGACACGGATCTGGGCGGCCGCCCCTTCCAGCGCGAGGCAGCGGGCCAGGTGGATTTCCGCAGCTTTGGCGGTGCAATAGGCCGATGCGCCGGGCGATGCGGCGAGCCCGTTTTTCGACGAGACGAAAACCACATTGCCGCCCGCATTCTGATAGCGGAACAGGCGGAAGGCTTCGCGGGAAACCAGAAAATATCCGGTCGCCAGAATGCCGATATTCTTATCCCAGAGTTCCAGCGTTGTGTCTTCAATCGGCGCCGATGAGGCAAGGCCTGCATTCGACACCAGAATATCAAGTCCGCCGAATTCTGCCACGGCGCTGGCGAAGCCGTTGGCGACATCGGCCTCATCCGTTACGTTCAGATGAACGGTGCGCACAATGTCCTTGCTGAACGCATCAGAAAGCTCTCCCTTCGCCGTTTCAAGAGCATCATCGTCAATGTCGGCCAGCACAACACAGGCCCCTTCGCGCGCCATGCGGATTGCGGTTGCCTTGCCGATGCCGCCCGCACCGCCGGTGATCAGTGCCACCTTTGCGGCAAGTGGCTTCGGCTTTGGCATACGCTGGAGTTTGGCCTCTTCCAGCAGCCAGTATTCGATGTCGAACGCCTCCTGTTCGGAAAGACCCTGATAGGTCGAGACCGAAGAGGCGCCACGCATCACATTAATGGCATTGACGTAGAATTCAGCGGAAATACGTGCAGTCGCCTTGTCCTTTGCGAACGAAATCATGCCGACGCCGGGCACCAGGTAGATGACCGCATTCGGGTCACGCATCGGCGGTGAGGTTTCACGCTTGCAACGCTCATAATAAGCGGCATAGTCATCGCGATACGCTTCAATGGCTGCGCCCAGGCCTTCAACCGTCTTGTCGATATCCGGGTTTTCCGGGTCGAAATCGATAACAAGCGGACGGATTTTGGTGCGGAGAAAGTGGTCCGGGCAGGATGTGCCGAGCGCTGCCAGCGCTTCAAGCTCATGCGAGCAGACGAATTCCAGTACGGCGGGTTGATCGTCGAAATGGCCCAGTTTGCCTTCGGTTTCGGAAATCATACCGCGGATTTTTGGCATCAGCTTTCCGGCGACTGCGCGTCGCTCGTCGGCATCAAGGGTCTTGACCTTCTCTCCGCCGAAGACCGGTCCCTTAATTTCTGCATCCAGCCAGCTCATCGCCTTGTTGATGATTTCGAGCGTCGTCTCGTAGCTTTCCTTCGCTGTGTCGCCCCAGGTGAACAGGCCGTGACTTTCCAGAATAACGCCACGGGCATTCGGGTTCTCAGCGCAGAATTTCTCAAGCCACAGACCAAGCTCGTAGCCGGGGCGTTTCCACGGTAACCAGCCGATCTCGCCACCGAAAATCTTCTCGGTCAGTGCTTTGGAATCTATGGATGCGGCAATCGCGATAATAGCATCGGGATGCATATGATCGACATGCTTTTTCGGCACATAGGCATGCAGCGGCGTATCAATGGACGCCGCGCGAGCATTCAGATTAAAGGTGCAATGCGGCAGGTAGCCGACCATTTCGTCTTCATGTTCCGGCCCACGATAAAGGCCCTTCAGCGCCTTCAGCTTGTCCATGTAAAGCGTTGCAAAGCCGTCCATCTTGATCGTGCCGACATCGCCGCCTGAGCCTTTGACCCAGAGAACTTCTACCGTTTCGCCGGAAAGCGGATCCTTTTCCATAACCTTGGCGGATGTGTTGCCGCCGCCGTAATTGGTAATCCGCTTGTCGGAGCCAAGCAGGTTGGAGCGATAGAGCAAAAGCTCGGCCTCGCTCATATTGGCGGCCTTGCCTTCATCCCACAGGTTCTCAAGCCGGTTTGTCCGGTTACTTGTCGACATGTCTTCCTCCCGTTTGCGCGAGCGGGGTCTGGGCCAGCTCACCGTGTTCTGTCAGAAAATTCATGCGAAAATAGCATTTGTCAATCAAAAACGATCAAGATCAATCAAAATTGGTCTGAAGGTCATTGTTTGTGATTATTGATGATTGACAATGACGAAAAATATCTCAATTCTGTCGGCTGAGGAGAGGTTCATGCACGAAAAAGAGCGTCATCGCATCATCCTGTCAGCGGTGCAGGAACGGCCGGTTGTAACGGTTGCCGAGCTTGTTGAGCTGACGGAAAGCTCCGAGGCGACAATCCGGCGCGACATTGCGGCGCTGCATGTGCAAAAACGCTTGAAGCGGGTGCGTGGCGGTGCAGAAGCGCTGAGCCCGCCCCAGTTTGTCGGTCTTGCCGGTCGTCCGTTCAGCGTGAATGAAACGATGAACGCCCGGCAGAAGCAGGCCATTGCGAAGGCTGCTGTGGCCCTTTGCGATGATGGCGATTCCATCATCATCAATGGTGGAACCACAACCTTTCAGATGGTGCATCATCTCGCCAACAGGCGCATGCAGGTGTTTACCAATTCATTTCCGATTGCCGAGCATCTGCTCAAACACAGCAAAAACACGGTCATGGTTTCCGGGGGTGCCATTTATCGCGAACAGAACATCATCCTGTCGCCGTTTGAAAACGATGTGACCCGGAACTTCTGGGCCAGGCGGATGTTCATGGGCGCGCAGGGGCTTGGGCCGCTCGGGCTGATGGAAACCGATCCGCTGCTGATACAGGCCGAACAGAAGCTGATTGATCAGGCTGATGAGCTGGTTGTTCTGGCGGATTCTTCAAAGTTCACGCGACGGTCCAGCCTTATTCTGTGCGGGCTGAACCGGATTGCGACCGTGATTACAGATTCCGGCATGGCGGCATCGGATGCCCGCATGCTGGAGGAGGCCGGTGTGTCGGTGATTATCGCCGATGCCGAAGCGATGGAGGAAACCGGCTCAGCCTGATTTTGGAGGAAAACAGGCCGGGCCTTGTTCATCAATGGAGGAGTAAGATGAGCATTTTGAAAAAAGTTCTGATCGGGGCGATGGTTTCCACCGCGCTGATCGCGCAGGGCGCCAATGCGGCTGACAAGAAAATTGCGCTTGTCGTAAAAGCACTGGGGATCGGCTTCTTTGAAGCTGCAGCTGATGGGGCCAGGGAAGCCGCTGAGGAAATTGGTGATGTTGAACTGATCTATACCGGCCCGACCGACACCACAGCTGAAGGCCAGATTGATGTTATCAACTCGCTGATCGCGCAGAAGGTCGACGCCATTGCCATTTCCGCCAATGATCCGGATGCGGTTGTTCCGGCGCTGAAAAAGGCGATGCAACGCAGTATCAAGGTCGTTTCATGGGATTCCGGTGTGGCGCCGGAAGGCCGCATGGTGCACCTCAACCCGTCATCAAATCCTCTGATCGGAAACATGATCATCAAGCTTGCGGCTGACAATATGCCGGATGGCGGTGAGGTCGCCGTGCTCTCTGCTTCGGCAACCGCCACGAACCAGAACATCTGGATCGACGAGATGAACAAGGTCAAAGGCGACTATCCGAATATCGATGTTGTCACGACGGTTTACGGGGATGACCTGTTCGATAAGTCCTATCGCGAGACACAGGGCCTCATTCAGTCCTATCCGGATCTGAAAGCGATCATCGCGCCGACATCCGTTGGCATTGTGGCGGCCGCTCAGGCCGTGACAGATGAGGGCAAGATTGGCGAAATCAACGTCACCGGGCTCGGGTTGCCATCTGAAATGGCTGCCTATGTCGAAAACGGTGCGTCTGAATCCTTTGCCATCTGGAACCCGATTGATCTCGGCTATGCCGCTGTCATGCTGTCCAACGATCTGATTGATGGTGCGGAAGCCAAACCAGGCGCAGAGCTTTCCATGGGCCGCCTTGGTGAGCTGACGCTTGACGATGACAACGCTGGCGCCATGGCCGATCCGTTTGTCTACGACAAGTCGAACATCGACAAGTTCAAGGATATCTTCTGAGAAACGTCTCAGCCGCGAGCAGCCCCGTCAAAGGCGGGGCTGCCCAAGATATTCATTCAGACAGACGTTTCCGGCAGGCAGTTATGTCCAAGACACATCCATCTGTGGTTGCCGCAATCGCGCTTGACGGCATCACCAAAACCTTTCCCGGCGTTAAGGCGCTTTCTGATGTCTCGCTCAGGCTTTATCCGGGCGAGGTCACGGCTCTTGTCGGCGAAAACGGCGCGGGAAAATCGACTCTGGTGAAGATTCTGACCGGGATCTATCAGCCTGATTCCGGTTCAATTTCAATGCGTGAAACACCGGTCACCTTTCCGACCGCTGAGGCCGCCACGCACCACGGTGTGACCGCCATTCATCAGGAAACGGTTTTGTTCGATGCGCTCACTGTTGCGGAAAACATCTTCATTGGTCACGCGCCCAGAAACCGGTTCGGTCTTCTCGACTGGAAGAAGATTAACCGTGAGGCGAGGGCCATTCTGGATGCCATCGGCGCGCGGATCGATCCGCATCACCGGCTTTCAGAACTTGGGATTGCCAACCGGCACATGGTCGCGGTTGCGCGGGCTTTGTCCGTGGATGCTCGTGTCGTCATCATGGACGAACCGACCGCGGCCTTATCACAAAAGGAAATCGAAGAGCTTTACGAACTGGTCGAGCAACTGAAGGCCGATGGTAAGGCAATCCTTTTTATCTCGCATAAATTCGATGAAATCTTTCGCATTGCGGATTGCTACACTGTGTTTCGTGATGGTGAAATGGTCGGTGAGGGCCTTATCACCGATACGAACGAAAGTGCGCTTGTTGAGCTAATGGTGGGCCGTCCCGTCGGGCAGGTCTTTCCCAAACAGGATGTGGCCATTGGTGCGCCTGTGCTTACAGTTGCAGGCTATCGTCACCCTACGGAATTCGAGGATATCCACTTCACCCTGAGAAAAGGTGAAATTCTGGGTTTCTATGGTCTTGTCGGTGCGGGCCGTTCCGAGTTCATGCAGGCGCTCTTCGGTATTACCAAACCATCGGCTGGTGCCGTGCGAATTGATGACGAGATTGCCGTCATCCGCTCACCGTCGGAGGCGGTTCGGCAAGGTATTGTTTACGTGCCGGAAGAGCGCGGAACGCAAGGCGCGATCACGGCCATGCCGATTTTTCAGAATGTCACCCTGCCATCGCTGCAAAACGTCTCTCACAAGGGCTTTGTCAAAATGGCCGAGGAATTCGCACTGGCGCGGGAGTATACCGAGCGACTGGATTTACGGGCCGCATCGCTGGATCAGCCGGTTGGCAACCTTTCCGGCGGCAACCAGCAAAAGGTGGTGATTGCCAAGTGGCTGGCCACCAGCCCGAAGGTGATCATTCTTGATGAGCCGACAAAGGGTATCGACATCGGCTCGAAATCCGCCGTTCACGCCTTTATGAGCGAATTGGCAAGCCGGGGGCTTTCGATCATTATGGTTTCGTCGGAAATCCCTGAAATCCTCGGCATGTCCGACCGGGTGATTGTCATGCGTGAGGGACGTATCGTTTCCCAGCTTTCGCGGGCCGAAATGTCGGCGGAAAGACTGGTGCGTTCTGCTGCGGGCATCGGGGAGGCTGCATAATGGCTGCTTTTCTGAAACATCGTGAAGTTTTGCTTCTGGTCGCAATCGGGCTTCTTGTCGGGGCGATCGAGTTGCGTTTTCCCGGTTTCGTCGCGCCGGGTAATCTCGCTTCGATTTACAATGATACTGCGATCCTGATCATTCTGGCGCTGGGTCAGGCTGCCGTGATTTTAAGCCGCGGTATCGATCTTTCAATTGCCGCCAATCTTGCGCTGTCCGGCACGGTTGCCGCTCTCTTGAACGTGGCTTTCCCGGATCTTCCGGTTATCTTTTTACTTGCCGCTGCTGTCATCAACGGGACTGTTCTCGGTGCGATCAATGGCCTGCTGGTCTGGCGCCTTTCGATCCCGCCGATTGTCGTGACGCTTGGAACGATGACGATTTATCGTGGGATTATTTTCCTTCTTACCGGCGGTGGCTGGGTGAACGCCCATGAAATGACGGATGCCTTCAAGGCTGTTCCGCGCGCAGTGTTTCTGGGGCTGCCTGTCTTGTCGTGGTTTTCGCTGGCAGCCATTGCAGTCATGGTCGTGGTGCTGACCCGCACCCGCCTTGGCCGCGCATTTTATGCTGTCGGCGGCAATCCCAATGCGGCCGTCTATACCGGGATTTCTGTCGGGCGCACGCATTTCTTTGCCTACCTTCTGGCCGGTGCACTGGCGGGGCTTGCCGGATATCTCTGGGTTGCGCGTTATGCGGTTGCCTATGTCGATATCGCCAATGGTTTTGAGCTGGATGTGGTCGCCGCCTGCGTTATCGGCGGCATTTCCATCGCCGGCGGCGTGGGAACGGCCATTGGCGCTGTGCTGGGTGCCCTGTTTCTCGGCATCATCAAGAATGCGCTGCCGGTCATCGATATTTCACCGTTCTGGCAGATGGCGATTTCCGGCGCGGTGATCATCATCGCTGTTGCTGTGAATGCCCGTGCTGCGCGGCCAAAGGGCCGTGTCATTCTGAAGAACGCGGAGCATGCGTTATGAGCATTGCCGACACTCAAACCGATAATGCGCCAGCCCGTCATGTTCCTGACCGTTTACACGGACGCGGTCACAGATGGCTGAAAAGCTGGGAAAGCCTGCTGATCGCGGTTGCAATCGCAATCTTTGTCGTCAACAGTTTTGCCTCGCCTTATTTTCTCGATGCCTGGAACCTTTCGGACGCGACATTCAACTTCACCGAAAAGGCTTTGATTGCCTTTGCCATGGCTCTGGTGATCATCTCCGGGGAGATCGACCTGTCAGTCGCTGCCATCATTGCGCTGGCATCCACGGCCATGGGCTATGCGCTTCAGTTTGGCGCCGGTACGCCGGAACTTGTTGCCATTGGTCTCGGGGTCGGTCTCCTGTGCGGTGTTTTCAATGGCATTCTGGTGACCGGTCTCGGGCTTCCATCGATTGTGGTGACAATTGGTACGATGAGCCTTTTCCGCGGTCTTTCCTATGTCATTCTCGGTGACAAGGCCTTTACCGGATACCCTTCAGACTTTGCCTTTTTCGGGCAGGGCTATGTGTTCTGGGTGGTCTCGTTCGAACTGGTGCTGTTTGCCGTCATGGCGGTGATTTTCGGTATCGTGCTGCATATGACAAGCTTTGGCCGCATGGTTTATGCAATCGGTAATAACGCAACGGCAGCACGCTTTTCCGGTATTAGGGTCGGGCGCGTGAAGTTCATGCTGTTCCTGCTCACCGGGCTGATGTCAGGGCTTGCCGCGATATGCCTGACGTCACGTCTGGGCTCAACGCGTCCATCAATCGCCTTTGGCTGGGAGCTTGAAATTGTGACGATGGTCGTGCTGGGCGGCATCAATATTCTCGGTGGCTCTGGAACAATACCGGGTGTTGTGCTGGCTGCAATCATTATGGGTCTCGTCACCTTTGGTTTCGGACTGATGAATGTTCCCGGTATCGTCATGTCGATCTTCATCGGTCTTCTGCTGATCGGCGTGATTGCCATTCCGGTTCTCTATGGCCGCTTTGTTCAGCACATGCGTGCACGCAAAGGCGGATTATGATGCAGACGCCGGTTCGCAACATTGCCGTTATCGATATCGGCAAGACCAATGCCAAGGTGATCGTCTATGATCTGCTGAAGGCCTGTGAAGTGGATGCCCGGTCTCACCGCAATGCGGTGACCGGCACAGCGCCTTATCCGCATTTCGAAACGGATGAACTGTTTGGTTTTGTCCTTTCAGCCCTTTGCGAACTCCATAAGCTTCACGGCATTGACGCGATATCTGTGACCACCCACGGCGCAACAGTGGCGCTCTTGAATGACAGGGGCGGTCTTGCTCTGCCTGTGCTGGATTATGAACATACCGGCCCGGACGAGACCGCTTCGGCCTATGATGTGATCCGGCCTTCATTTGCCATGACCGGCTCGCCGCGCCTTTCAGCGGGGCTGAATATCGGTGCACAGCTCTTCTGGCAGAAAGAACGTTTTCCGGAAGCCTTTGCCTCGATCGGCTGCGTGCTGCCCTATCCGCAATACTGGGGCTATCTTCTGACGGGCAATCGTGCCGGTGAGGTGACCAGCTGGGGCTGCCATTCCGATCTCTGGTCACCGCGTCAGCGCAGCTTTTCTCCACTCGTGGAAGCCTTGGGCCTTTCAGATAAAATGCCGCCTTTGCGCGGTGCCGACCAGCAGCTTGGCTCCATTTTGCCTGAGATTGCGGCAAAAAGCGGTCTTCCTGCCGGTTGCCCGGTTTATACTGGCATCCATGATTCCAATGCGTCATTGCTGCCGCACCTCTGGTCGAGGCGGCAGCCGTTCTCGGTGGTCTCGACCGGGACCTGGGTGATTGCGATGTCTGTGGGTGGACGCTCGCCAACCTTGGATGAAAGGCGTGACACGCTGATCAACGTCAATGCCTTCGGGGAGCCTGTGCCCTCCGCGCGTTTTATGGGCGGGCGGGTTTTTGAAGTGGCTGCGCCTGCGGAGGACGTTGTTGCCACTGATGACGACCGTGCAGCGCTGCTGCGTGACAGTCTTATGCTGATGCCCTCTGTCATTGGCGATACAGGGCCGTTTCAGGGTGTTATCGGCGGCTGGACGGATGATGAGGAAACGCTGACGCCGGGTATGCGGCTTGTCGGTGTTTCCTGGTATCTGGCGCTGATGACGGCGGTTTGTCTCGATCTGACTGCCGCCTCAGGGCCGGTGATCGTCGAAGGCCCTTTTGCAGAAAATGCGGATTATCTGTCGATGCTGTCGGCAGCTGTCGGCAGGCCGTTGTTTAAAAGCACAGGAAGCGGCACGAGTGCCGGCGCAGCCGGCCTCGTGATCGGCGATGTCGCGCCACGTGTTCAGGTGTCGCGGAGCATTGATCCACCGGAGAATTTCGATACGCTCGCCACATATGCGGAAGCATGGCGACACAAAGCCGAGCGGATTGAAACCACGATGCCAGATCTGTCCTGAAAATTGCGAAGCCAGAACCCATCCAACGGATGTCCGGGAGCCATCGTTATTCTGGCGGGAGTATTGCGCAGTCCGATGGAAACATCTGACATCCGCGGAGATGCGTTAGCGCCGTGCGTCCATTCGGACGCACAAAGGACGCTCTGACTTGTTCAATCTACGCATCGTGCCATCCGAAAATCGATTCCAATTTTCAGGCCTCAAGCTGTCTGCGGGCGGCAGCGGCTTCCAGGTCGAGATGGCCGCGCAGTCCGTCGGGCATATTCAGATGCCCGGCCAGTGCTTCAAGATAGCGCTGCTCCTCCGGCGTATCCGGGTCAATCGTCAGCGCTGAGGCCAGATAGATTTCGGCACGCTGCTCATTTGTCCGGGCCAGTGCGCTGATCGTTGCCGGATCCGCGGGGGCTCCAAAATAATCGAACAGAACCGCCTTTTCTTCCGCGCCCAGACCGATCTTCTGAATCTGATCATGAATGCGGCTGTGTTCTTCCTGATCGATATGATCGTCGGATTTCGCAGCAGCGATCATCGCCCGCATCAGAGACAGGCGGAAATCGTGGCCTTCATTGTCATGATCATGTTCAATGTCGAAGCCGCTGTCGGCTGGCGGTTTCGGCAGGTTAAGCGGCTGCTGCTCAGTGCCGGACGTCTTGTTTTGCTGCCAGTCGCGGTAGGCCTTGTAGGCAAGACCAGCCACGGCCGCCATACCGCCATATTTAATGGCCTTGCCGCCCAGCTTCCGGCCCTTTTTCGATCCCAGAAGCAAGGCAATCGCGCCTCCGGCTGCAGCACCACCGGCCAGGCCGCCCGGAAGGCCGGACATGCCAACGGCAGACTGAGACTTTCCGCCTGCCTGATGGTTTGAAGACTGTCCTGAAGAGCCGAGAAAACCTTCCAGCAGCTTGTTGATATCCATATCCGGTGTGCCCTTTTCATTGGTGTTCAGCCAACTGAACTGGGAGGTGTTTGTGCGCTTTTCAAGGCGCTCCTCTTTTTGTGAATACGGCACGAAAAAGCCCCGGCGAACCGGGGCTTGTCTGTGTGTTCTCGTCAGGCTTCAGCTGGTTTTCAAGAAACGCCGTGAACTTCAGCAGCGCGCTCGGCTGAAATCAGGCCGTTCTTGATGTCCTGGCGCACTTTTTCCGGATCGCGCTTCTTCGGGTCCCCATAGCCGCCACCGGCTCCGGTCATGATGCGGATCACATCATCCTTGTCGACGCGCAGGCCGGAAATGAATGCATAGCGTTCTTCTGAACCATCCTTGCGGCGCACCAACGCATAATTGTTTGAACCTTCATTGCCGCCATCCAGTGACCACGGCTTCATCTTTGAGCGGGTGTACCCGATGGTGAGGAAGGAATCGTCACGGCGGATACGGTAGTCAAGCTTGATACCGCGCCCGCCTGTCCACTGGCCTTCGCCGCCTTCTTCGAGGTTCAGTTCCATCCGGTCGATAATCAGCCCGTTTCTGGCTTCGGAAATTTCTGCCGGGCAGTTGAAGGTTTCACCGTGAACGGCGGAGAAGATGGCGCTGTTGCCATCATAGCCCTTTTCAGCGCCCCAGCCACCGATTTGCGGTTCGATGATCGTATACTGGCGCCCGGTATCGGGATGAATGCCGCCGATAAACGTGCCCGCAATCGAGGCGAAGTGGCCAGCGGGGATCCGGCCATCCATGTGCGGTGCGAGGCAGCGGCAGATCAGATCATAAACGCGGATGCCGACTTCATAGTAAAAGCCGACGGCAGCCGGTTCTTTTGCATGGAAGACGGTGCCCTCGCGCGTCAGGAGTTTTACCGGACGGAAGGTGCCTTCATTGGCGGAAAGCGCCGAATCCGTCAGAGATTTGAAGGCCACCTGCGTGGAAACCAGCGCGTCGTCGAAGCTGGCATTGAACGGACCATCCCCCTGTTCCGGATTATCTCTCAGATCGACAATGAATTCATCTTCGGTGATCGTCAGCTTAACGTTGAAGAAGCTGCCGTCATCCTGCTCTTCGGTGAGTTCAAACGTGCCGTTCGGCAGTTTGGCGATTTCAGCGCGGGACTTCTGTTCACCCACCGTGATGAAGTTTTCAACAGCGGTCTGGAAGGTCTCGACACCGTATTTCCCGGCAAGTTCAGCAAGCCGCTTGGCGCCGATGCGCACAGAAGCGATTGCGGCCCAAAGGTCGCCCTCGATGAAATCGGGCATGCGGGAGTTGACCATAATGACCTCGAACAGAGGCTTGATCGGCTCACCCTTGGAGATCAGCTTAATAGCGGGAAGGCGTAAGCCCTCCTGAAATATCTCACGGGCGTCCGCCGACATGGAACCGGGCGCCATACCGCCGATATCGGAGTTATGGGCAATGTTGGCTGTCCAGGCGATCAGCGTGCCATCCACGAAAACCGGCATGGCAACGATCAGGTCGTTCAGATGCGTCACACCGCCATAATAAGGGTCATTGGTGATGAAGACGTCGCCGGGTTCGATATCACCCGGTCTGGAGAATTTTTCTGCCAGCACCTTGACCGATTTGTCGAGAACGCCGACGAAGCCGGGAATGCCTGCGCCGGAGCTTGCCAACTGGCCTTTGGCATCCAGAACGCCGGTGCCCATGTCGAGCACTTCATAGATGATCGAGCTCATCGCCGTCTTGCGCATCGCCGCAAACATTTCGTCAGCGGTGGCCTGAAGCGAGTTCTGGATGATTTCCAGCGTGATCGGGTCTTTGATTGCAGTCATCGTCGCCTCTCCTTATGCGGTAAGCGTGATGTGAATATTGCCGAAGCCATCAATCCGGACAGCGTTTTCCGGATGAATGACAATGGTCGTGCCGGGATCTTCGATCACCGCAGGGCCGGCAAAGGTCATGCCCGGCTCCAGCTTCTCGCCATCATAGATGTCGGCGTCATGAACGCCTTCCAGTGCATAATCGACCATGCGGCGGCCTTTAAGCGCTGCCGATGCCGGTGTCTGCGTCTCCGGCTTTTCCTTCATCGTCAGCTTGCCGACTTCGGCGGCTGCAACAAGGTGGATACCGACCATTTCGACCGGCGCATCAAGGCGGTAGGTATATTCCTGCTCATAAGCCGCGTGAAAATCTTCGGTGATCTTTGCGATCCCTTCTGCGGTGACATCTCCGTCGATCAGAACCTCGGTTGTATGCTCCTGATTCTGGTAGCGGAATTTTCCGAGACGCTGAAATTTCACCTTCGAGGCATCAATCTTTTCAGCGGCAAACTGTTCAAGCGCGCGCTTTTCCGTCGCTGAAAACAGGCTGTTGATATTGTCAGCTGCATTGTCGGCAACATCGACAAGCTGGGTCACGAAGTAGTCACGGCGCAAATCAGACATCATCATGCCCCACGCCGAAAAGACGGAGGCACCTGCCGGGATTACGACCTTTTTCGCGCCCAGTTCTGCACCAAGTGCTGCGGCGTGCATCGCACCGCCGCCGCCAAAGGCAACAAGCGTGAAGTCACGCGGGTCATGCCCGCGGTTGAGCGAGACGAGTTTCAGGGCATTGACCATGTTATTATTGGCAATGCGGATGATGCCGCGCGCGGCCTCGTCCTTGTCGACACCGAGACGTTTGCCGACAGTCTCAAGAGCCTTTTCCACGGCGTCCATATCCGCTTCAACGGAGCCTCCGCAGAAATAGTCGCGGTTGATCCGGCCAAGCCAGAGGTTGGCGTCTGTTGTTGTCGCTTCCGTGCCGCCACGGCCATAGGCTGCAGGGCCGGGCTTTGCACCGGCTGACTGCGGACCGACATGCAGCTTGGCGAAGTCATCAACCCACGCAATCGAACCACCGCCATTGCCGATCTCGACCAGATCAACCACCGGAACCATGATCGGATAGCCAGCCGAGGACTGGTTGCGCTCGATCCAGTAGTCCGTCATGATCTTGACATCGCCGTTTTCAATCAGGGCGCATTTGGCGGTTGTTCCACCGATATCGAGAGCCAGAACATTGTCTTCACCGATCAGACGTCCAAGCTCTGCTGCGCCCCAGAAACCGGATGCCGGGCCGGATTCGACCATGGTGATCGGCACTTGTGAAACCGCATCCAGCGTATCGACGCCGCAGTTCGACTGCATGATGTAAAGGCGACCATCGAAACCCTGTTCAGTCAGGCCACCGGACAGGCGGTGCAGGTAACGCTCGGCTGCGGGCTGTACATAGGCGGAAAGCACCGCCGTGTTGGTGCGCTCATATTCGCGCCATTCGCGCGTGATCTGATGCGATGAAACGACAGCTGCTTCCGGCCATAGTTTTTTCACTTCTGCCATGGCTGCCTGTTCATGCGCCGGATTGGCATAGGCATGCAGGAAGGAAATGGCGACAGCCTCGACACCTTCGGCCCTGAACCCTTCGAGGATCTCCGGCAGGCCGGAGAGATCCAGAGCCTTAACCTCGTGGCCATGATAGTCCATACGGCCGGCGACTTCGCGGCGCAGGTGCCGCGGCACGAAAGGTGCTGGCTTGCGGTAGTGAAGGTTGAAAAAGTCCGGGCGGTTGCCGCGGGCAATTTCCAGCGTATCGCGGAAGCCTTCCGTGGTGATAAGGCCAACCTTCACGCCTTTGCGTTCGGTCAGCGCATTGATAACCACGGTGGTGCCATGCGCCAGAAAATCAACGGTTTTCGGATCAACGCCACCCTTCTTAAGAACGTTCAGAACGCCCTGCTCAAAATCCGGCGGTGTGGTATCGGATTTTGCCGTTGTAATGGTCTGTTCGCCGGTCTTAAGATCGGTCTTAAAGCAGACGAGATCGGTGAAGGTGCCGCCGACATCGGTGGCGACGCGGATGGTTTTCTCGCTCATGCCCGGTTCCTCTTGGCTTTTTCAAACATCAGCATGCAGACAGCGCCGGGAAGTTTCAGCGCTTCGGCAGCCTTAATGCGTTCTTCTGTGTAGTAATCCGCCTCATGCAGGCAATTGATGGTGCCGATGACACGGTCGCCGACCGTGACGGGAATATTGATGACCGACTGGCAACCGAGTGAATTGATCAGCTCGAAATCGTCAAAGACCTTCGCAATGTCTTCGATTGAATTGGCGACAAAGGTTTGCTTGCGCTTCAGCGTGATCTCAGACCATTCTGTCTCATTATAAGGCTTGGTGCCTGAAGCCGGGTAGGCGTCTGGCATATTGGTATAAATACGCTCGGATTCCTTTGCTTCGGTGTCCGCCGTCATCAGCGTGAAAAGCTTCACGCCAACCAGTTCCTTGGTCAGCTTTTCCAGCGCTGCGCAGGCCGTTTCAGGCTGTGTGCCCGCTTCAGCCACGGCACATGTGAAGGCACTGTAATCAGGATTTTGCATCGATACTCTCCGTAATGCGCTGTCGAAGCGCCATTTCATCCGCGCCGACCACCGGAACAGCCGAAATCAGGCGGCGGGTATAATCATGTGTAGCGTTGGCAAAAATTGCCTCGGTGCTGTCGATCTCGATCAGTTCACCCTTCTCGAAGACCGCCATGCGATCAGCAATATTGCGGGCAACGGCCAGATCGTGGGTAATGAATACGTAGGTGAGGCTGTGCGTCTCCCGCAGTCGCTGCAAAAGCTTCAGCACGCGTGCCTGTACCAGCACATCAAGTGCTGACGTCGGCTCATCGAGCACCAGAAGCTCGGGTTTGCAGGCAAGCGCGCGGGCAATTGCCACGCGCTGCCGCTGGCCACCGGAAAGGCTGGCGGGTGAGCGACGGGCAAATTCTGCCGGAAGCCCGACTTCCTCCAGCAGTTCAGCGACGCGTGCCTTTCGGCCTGAACGCGGTCCGATATCGTGAATATCGAGCGGCAGGCGTAGTGAGGCGCCGATTGAGCGGCGCGGGTTCAGTGCGGAAAGCGGGTTTTGCTGAACGAGCTGAATTGTGCGGCGTAGTTCCCGGCTTCTTTTATCCGGGAGTTCGCGTTCTTTGAACAAGACGCCACCATCAGTGGCATCGTGAATGCCGAGAATGATATTGGCGATTGTACTTTTGCCTGAACCGGATTCACCGACGACTGCAAGGCATTCGCCCTTGGCAACATCGAAGCTGATGCGATCAAGCGCCTTGACCGTGGACCCGTTGACCGAGAATTCTTTCGAGACGTTGTAGAGGGAAAGCATTTTCATTTCAGCAGTTCCCTTTCGCTGTAGCCTTCATGCGCGATCAGCGGATCGTGAAACCCGTCCATATCTTCCGCGATATCTGGAATGCCACCGCCGGAGATGCGCGGCACGGCAGAAAGAAGGGCTTTGGTGTAGGGGTGGCGCGGATCGGCAAACAGGGCGTCGGTTGGCCCCTGTTCAACGATATTGCCTTTGTAAATCACGTAAACACGGTCTGCGAACTCACGCACAACGCCGAGGTTGTGCGAGATAAACAGAACGGCCGTTTCATGCTTTTCAACAAGGCCGGACATCAGTTTCAGTGTCTGCGCCTGAACCGTCACGTCCAGTGCTGTGCCCGGTTCATCGGCCAGAAGCAGCGCCGGATTGTTAACAAGAGCCATGGCGATCATGACGCGCTGGTTCATGCCGCCGGAAAGCTGAAATGCATAGCTGTCAAGGACACGCTCCGGCTCGTGAATTGCCACATCATCAAGTGCTGAGGCGGCCTTTTGCCGTGCATCCTTCTCGCTGATTGCGGGATCAGCGCGGCACAGAACCTCGAAGAATTGTCGCCCGATGGTATAAACCGGATTGAGCGACGATGTCGGATCCTGAAAGATCATCGAAACGCGTGTGCCTCTGAGCGCACGGTGACGTTTGGCACGCATCGCGTTAACGTCTTCACCTTCAAAAAGAACGTTACCGGAAATGCGCGAGGCCGAAAGCTCCTGAAGCATGCCCAGTACGATGCGCGCTGTTACCGACTTGCCGGAACCGCTTTCGCCGACGAGTGCAACACGCTCACCCTTGCGGATATGCAGCGAAATGCCATGCAGCACTGGGTTCACACCGGACCAGGACTTGAAGCCCAGCTTGAGGTCCTCGATTTTGAGTGTCAGATCGGTCATTCGTCCACTCCCAGAATTTCACGCAGGGCATCGCCGATGAGGTTGAAGCCGAATACGACGACGAGGATCGCAAGGCCGGGGAATACGGTCAGCCACCAGCTGTCCGGCAGATAACGCGCGCCTTCGGCAACCATTGAGCCGAGATCGGGGGTTGGCGGCTGAACGCCAAGGCCGAGGAACGAGAGGGAGGACGCGATCAGGATCACAAAGCCGAAATCAAGCGTCATCTTGGTGAGGATCGATGGTACGCAGTTCGGCAGAATTTCCCTGAACATGATGTGCAGTTTTGAGGCGCCAAGCACCTCGGCGGCGAGCACATACCCTTCCTGCCGCTCAGAACGTGTGATGTTGTAGATCAGGCGTGTATACCAGGGCCACCACATGACCGTGACGGCGATCATGCCGTTTGTCAGCGTAGGCTTCAGCAGCCCCATCACCGACATGGCCAGAACAAGCGGCGGAATCGACAGAAAGATGTCGGTGATCCGCATAACAATGAATTCGGTCTTGCGGCCCATATAACCGGCCATCAGACCAAGCGAAACGCCAACGGGAACGGCAATCGCCAGAACCACGACGCCCAGCATCAGCGAAATGCGATAAGCGTAAATGATCCGGGAAAAGAGGTCGCGTCCGACAAGATCGGTTCCGAACCAGTTTCGTGCATTCGGCGGCTTGTTAAAGTTGACGAAATCAACAACAGCACCGCGGTGCTCGGGAAATGGTGCGATAAAATCTGCGAAAACCGCCAGAATGATCACTGTACCGACCAGAATCAGGCCAGCCAGCGACATTGGATTGCGGGTAAGGATAACGAATGCTTTTTTCATGCCTTGCCCTCCGCAAGCCTGATCCGTGGATTGACGAAAGAGACCAGCAGATCGACGATGATGTTGACGATGAGGAACATCGCGGCAATCACCAGCACAGTGCCGATAATGCCGTTCAGATCCTTGCGGAGGATGACCGCCACGCCGTAGCGCGAAAGACCCGGCCAGGCGAAGACGGTTTCAATCAGAAACGCGTTGCCAAGCATGGAAGCAAAGTCGAGGCCGATCACGGTGAGTGACGGGATCAGCGACGGGCGGAACGCAAATTTCCGCGCCACCTTGCGTTCGGGAAAACCATAGGCTTCGGCCATTTCGATATATGGCTTGCCGTAAGTTTCAACCATGTTGGCCCGGATCAGCCGTGCCGTCTGTCCGATGCCTGCAAGCGCCAGCGCCGAGGCTGGAAGCACCAGATGCCAGAGTGCGTTGAAGAAGGCCTGAATGTTGCCGGCCAGAAGGGTATCGACCAGCAGAAAACCCGTGACACCGGGGATCGAATAGCTGTCGGAAATACGGCCCGCGATGGGAAAAAGCGGAATGAAGTAGGCAAAAACCAGCATGAAGACCACGGCCCAGACGAAGCCTGGTGCGGAAACCGTCAGGAGTGCCAGAATGCGGGTGACGTGATCGAGCAGGCGTCCGCGGTGACGCGCTGCCATGATGCCGAGCGGAAGCCCCACACCCACCATGATGATGCCAGCGGCGATCACCAGTTCAAGCGTAGCAGGCAGAAACTGGGCGATGTCCTGCATCACCGGGCGGTTGGTATAAAGAGAAATACCCAGATCACCGCTGAACAGGCCTTTGAGGAAATAACCATACTGGGTGATGAAACTGTCGTTGAGATGGAGCTGCTCCCGAAGTGCGGCAACGGCCTCGGCCGTCGCATTCGGACCCAGCGCGATGCGGGCGGGATCGCCGGGGATGATCCGCGCGATCGCGAAAATCAGAAAGGAAACGCCCACGAGGACAATCAGGGAAATTCCAATCCGCTGCGCAAGCAATCGGATGACAGGCATCGTGTTTCTTTCTTTGCTGAGATGAGGGCCAATCCGTTTTCACCAAAAGGCGAACTGGCCTGTCTCGTTATCTCAAGTTGATCTTTGCCAGGTCGCTGGCGTCGTTCGCAAAGTGTCCCGCACGGAGGATCCTCCGCCGGCTTTAAAAGCTGTCCCGGACTGCATCAGGGGGGAAATGCAGTCCGGGAATATCACCGCCGCGGCGCACCCGGTCGGCGGTGAAAAGTCATTCGCATTACTCGGCGTCCTTCATTTCCATCATGCGGAAATTGAAGCCGAAGCCAGCGAGTGCATAAGCCTTGGACGGATCCGAAAGGGTCGGTGCAGAAACACGGTCACTGGCCGCAAACACAGCCGTCTGGTCCTGAGCGAAAATCGATGGCGCAATCGACACCAGATAGGTGTTGAGCTCTTTATAAATTTCCGCTCTCCTGGCCGGGTCGCTTTCCTTTCGTCCAGCGTCCAGCAGCTCATCAACCTTTGGATCATTCAGGTGTTCCGGCGACATCCACGTACCGGCCGACGAAGAGTGATACATTGAATAAAGCAGGGTATCGGGATCACCGGTGACGGTGTTGACGAAGACCTGCGAGATGTCCGGGGTGTTTTCCGGCTTGCTCACCTGCTCGGTGAAGAGCGCCCACGGCACCTTGCGAATGGTGGACTGAACGCCGATCTGGGCCAGATTGGCCTGCATAAGCAGCGCAAAGCGCTCTTCCAGCGGCACTTCACCGATCCAGGAAATCTCGATATTCATATCGTCGGCATATGAGCAGTTGGCCAGATGCTCTTTGGCTTTATCCAGATCCTGCCGGATGACGTGATCCTCACCAAGCGCGCCCATCATGCCGACTGGCAGGGCGCCGGTGGACGGACTGCCCTGCGATACCTTGTCGGTGATCGAAACCATCTTGACGCCGGTGTCATAGTCGAATGCGTAGGATACGGCCTTGCGGCATTCTTCGTCGTCGAAAGGCGGCTCAGCCGTATTCATCTTGATGTAAAACTCGGTCGTGCCGCTTTCTGTGAGAAGCTGTGCGCCATCATTGGCCAGGGATTTGAGGACTTCCGGCGGCATCCACTGCGAGGAAATGTCATGTTCGCCCTGCGCGATGAGTGTACGTACTGTGGCCGGTTCAAGGCCGTAGCGCATGCGTACTGTGTCCGGTGCTGCATCGGGAACACCAAGGAAGTAGTCGCTGTTTTTTGCCAGGTCGGTTTCAGACTGCGGATTGTGGCTGACGAGAGAGTAAGCGCCGGTTCCAGCTGTGTGGCCGGAAAGCCAGGCCTGACCCCAGTCACCCATTTCGTTTTCACCATCTCCGTCTTCGATGTGTTCAAGAACCAGTGCCTTATTAACGACCGGCAGACGCACCAGAGACGAAACAAAGGGCGCGTAGGGCTCATTGAGGGTGAAAACGACCGTGTGATCACCGGCTGCCTCAACGCTGTCAACAACCTCGAAGAGATAGGAAAGGCCCTGTCCAAGCGCTTTCATCCTGTCCATCGAGAAGACGACATCTTCCGCCGTCATCGGCGTGCCGTCCTGAAAGCTGACGTCATCACGCAGCTTGAAAGTGTAGACGGTGGCGTCGTCATTCGCGCTCCAGCTATCGGCAAGTAACGGCTGATAACCGGGCTTTCCCTCATTGGGAATGACCAGAGTGTCGTAAAGGTTATACATCAGCACAGAGTCGGCATAGTCTGATGCCTTGGCCGGATCGATTTCACCGACCGGTGAGAAATCCGCCCGCAGCACGGTTTCCGCAAGTGCGGGCGTGGCAAGCGCTGTTGCCGCCAGAAAACCGGCGGCGAAGAGTGATCTGTTCAGTTTCATATCCAGTTCCCCTTTTTAGTGAGAGACGTTCGTTATGCTCCGGAGCGACCAGAAGCGCGTGTGATGACCGGGTTGGGTTCGTCTGACAAAGCCGTGTCAGCATCACCGAACACATCCATCGTGCAGGTGTGGAAAACCACGGTGTGTTCGTCTGTGTGGTTCCACGTGGTATGCGTCATATTTGACGGGAAATGTGCCGTGTCTCCGGCTTCCAGAACGGTGCGCTCCCCTTCGATTTCGATGGTCAGAGCGCCGGAGACTATGTAGAAGATCTCCTCGCCTTCGTGCGCCATCGGCTCGCTGCGATAGCCCGGCGGTTCGTGAATGATCGTACTTTTCAGCACATTGCCGGGAAAAGAAGCCGAAAGCCTTTCGTACCGGATGGCATTCTCGTTATTTTCGGACAGACGATAGAGCTGGCGTTCGCTGTGTCGGGTAATCGGTGTCTGGTTCTGCGGTTGCGTGAGAAAACTGCCGATGTCTGCGTCCAGAACGCGGCATACTGCGACAAGCGACGTGAGCGAGGGAACCGTTATGCCGCGTTCGATCTGCGAAATGAAACCAACAGAAAAACCAGCCTGGTCGGCGACCTGCTGCAGGGTGAGCTTGCGCGCCTTGCGTCGGGCTCTCAGCCGTTCGCCGAGCGGAGGGGCTTCCGCGTTTTCGGTTTGCGTTTCATCAATATTGCCGGGCATTCGCTGTTCCTTTTTAGTATTACTATAATCCAAGCTGTCGACACGATATCTGTCAAGATATTTTTTTAGTCATGCTAAAAAAATGGGCAATTAGTAAGTGCATATTGACTTTAGCTGAGCCTTTTTCGGTTTTACTCAACCCTTTGCGGGGCCGGGACACTTGCATCAGCATAAAAGATGATATTTACAGTCATGTATTAAGTCGCTGCAGCCTGGCGAAGTGTTCGCAGTAAATAGCGATGGCATGCCGAAAGGACGTGAAACATGACGGAACAACAGGGCTGTGTGCTTTGCGGAACGGCAATTCCGAAAGATCCGGAGGCGATGCTGGAAATGGTCGCCGAGCACTTTTCTGATCACGCGGAGGTAACGCGACAAAAAGGTTCTGTTCGGCTCAACAGTGATATCGGGCAGGCCGTGCTGCAGCTTGAAAACGAACAACTTCATATCTGGCTGGAAACGCCAAGTGTCGAGAAACTTCAGCTTTCGCGAACCATGCTGGCCGAGCATCTGTTCTACTTTGCCGGTGATGATGCGCTTGAACTGACATGGTCCGATCCACCGCCACGGGCAATGCCCGCTAATCTGCATGAAGTAGCGGTTGTTTCGACCGGGTTGGTAACGCCTCACATGCTCAGGGTTAAGTTTTCCTGTGCCGATGTGTCTCCGTTTGTCAGTGGGCATATGCATGTCCGGCTTCTGGTGCCGCCCAAAGGGCGTTTACCTGTATGGCCGGTGGTTGGAGATGATGGACGTATCCGGTGGCCGGAGGGTGAGGATGCGCTTCTTGTCCGTATTTATACCATCCGTCATGTCGATGAGGAGCGCGGGGAAATCTGGATCGACTTTCTGCAGCATCCGGCGCCCGGTATCCCGACGCCCGGAGCTGATTTTGCCCGCGATGTGCAACCGGGCGACCGTGCGGCGCTGATCGGTCCGGGTGGTGGTGGTATCCCGGATGCGAAAAGAATTTTTCTGGCCGGCGATGAGGCTGCGCTGCCTGCCATTGCGCGCATTGCAGCCGAGGCTCCCGCAGGCATGCGGCTCGATGCGATCATCGAAGTGGAAGATGAAGCTGAGGAACAGCCGATTTCAGGCGAAGCCGATATTCATGTGCGTTGGTTGCATCGCTCTGGTGGCCCGGCAGAAGCCAAAGGTCAACTGGTCTCTGAAGTGCTGAACATGATCGACAAGCTCGATACGGAGACCTATATTTGGGTTGCCTGCGAGAAAAGCGATGTGCGCGATGTCCGTCGCGCCTTGAAAGCGCACGAACACGACCGCAAGAAAATGTATGTTGCCTGGTACTGGGAACGTCAACCAGGCTGAGGTCAAAGGCCTGTCTGGCATTATGCTCTCTAAACTTTCAAAAATATCCGGCCTGCCTTCAACTTCTGTTCACATGAAATAGTGTATCGCTTCTGAATGATGTGATGCGGCCTTTCGCTTTGGAACAAACAAACAGTGTTGGTTGCATCACCGCTCGATCTGTTCCACCTTTCAGCCAGTTCGGTTGATATCGGTTAAACGTGAGGGGAGTTGATATGCGGGATATGATTTTGCGTTGTATGGTGCCGATCGGCGCGATTGTTCTGACCATTCTAGCTCTTGTCTTGGGGTGGCACTGGTTGTTGGTGATTACAATCCCGGTTCTGGCTTTGGCAGCTTACGATTTTTTCCAGTCAAGCTGGACGATTACCCGGAATTATCCGGTTCTTGGCCGTATCCGCTGGCTGGCGCTGGAGCTCCGGCCCTTCATCCGGGCCTATGCAGTGGAAGATGATACACACGGCACGCCGTATTCCTACGCTGCACGCCAGCTCATCAAAACCCGCTCTCATGGTCAGCCGGATACCATCCCCTTCGGGACAGAGCGTGAGGTCTATGAAGAGCCGCATCACTGGATTTCGCATAGCCTTTCGCCGGAAAACGAGCCTGATCTTTCTCCACGTATCACAGTGGGCAATGAACAGTCCTCAAAGCCCTATTCTGCATCTATCCTGAATATCTCGGCGATGAGCTTCGGCGCGCTTTCGGCCAATGCCGTGCGCGCGATGAACATCGGTGCAAAGAAGGGCGGTTTCTATCAGGATACAGGTGAGGGAGGGCTTAGCCGCTATCACCTTGAAAATGGCGGCGACCTCGTCTGGGAAATAGGCTCCGGCTATTTCGGTGCGCGTGATAAAGACGGTAAGTTCGATGCCGAAATGTTTCGCGACAAGGCCGCCAATGACGCCGTGAAGATGACCGAAATCAAGGTCAGTCAGGGCGCCAAGCCCGGTCATGGAGGCATGCTTCTGGCAAGTAAGGTCACGCCGGAAATTGCCGAGGTGCGCAATGTCCCCGTTCATCAGAACTGTCTTTCGCCACGCGGGCATTCGGCGTTTTCAACGCCCGCACAGATGCTTGAATTTGCAGCGCAAATGCGTGAGCTTTCTGGCGGAAAACCGGTTGGCATCAAGTTCTGCGTCGGTCAGCCGCATGAGCCGTTTGCGCTTGTTAAGGCGATGCGCACGACCGGTATCTATCCCGATTTCATCGTCATTGATGGGGCCGAAGGCGGCACGGGGGCTGCGCCGCTGGAACTGGCCGACTGGATTGGTATGCCGCTTTGGGACGGGCTTATTCTGATGCGCAATGCGCTGGTCGGCGCAGGCGTGAAAAAACATGTGCGGCTTGCAGCCAGCGGCAAGGTTTTCTCGGGTATGGGGCTCGCGCATAACCTGGCGCTGGGCGCAGACTGGTGCAATGCAGCGCGTGCTTTCATGATGTCGGTTGGATGCATTCAGGCCCAGCGCTGTCATACCGGCACCTGTCCCACCGGCGTTACAACGCAGGATAAATGGCGCCAGCGCGCGCTGGTTCCGGAAGAACAGGGTGAGCACGCCGCCCGCTTTCACAAGAAAACGCTGGAAGCACTGGCTGACATCGTCGCTTCGGCAGGCTTCAATCATCCGCAGGATCTGCAGCCACATCACATCATGCATCGCGTGGGCACACATGATGCGGTGCCGTTGGATACGCTGCATTCATTCCTGCCGGAAAACATTCTTATCGATGAACCGGATTCGACCATGTATGCCCATTGGTGGCGTGCTGCCAGTTCCGATAGTTTCCGGCCAGTTGAAGATCTGGTGAAGCTGAGAGCCAGCACCGGCTGATCCTGAGGCCGCCGCAGGCGGAGAACCACGGGCCAGGTGGCCCCGGCAAAGTTGTGCTTTGCGACAGGAGACTTTTGTCGCGCAACTGTGAACGTCTGCGGAAATATCTATCAGCAAAGCTTAAATTATTGACACGACCAGATACCCGCCCAAATACTGGGCGGACTGAAAATGCAATCCATTGTAGTAAGCCAGCAGGGGTGGTCAGCTGCATAATAATTAGAGCGCTGTCGCATCCATTCGGATGCACAAAGGACGCTCTAACCTATTGAGTCTACGCATCGTCCTTTCCGAAAATCGATTTCGGTTTTCTGGCCGATGCTGTAGCGCGTTGGCTAAGAGGGGACTTAGAAGAAAATGGCAATGCGACGCGAAATCGGTCTGATCGGCCTGACCTTTGTGGCTGTTGGCGGCATACTGGGATCGGGATGGCTTTTTGCTCCACTGGAGACAGCGCAACTGGCCGGGCCTGCCTCTATCATTTCATGGCTGATCGGCGCGGTGGCAATGCTGCTGATCGCTTTGACCTATGCCGAAAACTCAACCATGTTTCCGATTGCGGGCGGGATCGCCCGTATCCCTCAGTTCTCCCATGGCCGGCTGCTTGCTCTGGCAATGGGCTGGAGCGCCTGGGTCGGCTACTGCACGACTGCGCCGATTGAGGTCAAGGCTTCGCTTGGATATGCCTCATCCTATCTTCCGTGGCTGACAAACAGCACCGGCGATCTGACCTTTCCCGGATACATCGCTGCGGCAATCTTTCTGGCACTGCTGACCGTTGTGAACGCTTTTGGCGTTGCCTGGTTTGCCCGTCTCAACACCGCAATGACCTGGTTCAAGATCTTCGTTCCGATCGTTTTCATGGTTGTCATCGTCGCTGCACGGTTTGACGGGGCCAATTTTACGGCTGAAGGTGGCTTTGCGCCGTTTGGCGTGCCGGGCATTTTTGCTGCCGTTTCATCCGGCGGTGTCGTCTTCGCGTTCATCGGTTTCCGTCATGCAATCGACCTTGCAGGAGAAGTGAAGAACACCCAGCGGGTGATTCCACTCGCGCTCATTCTGTCCGTTCTGATCTGCCTTGCGATCTACGTCGGGCTGCAGATTGCCTTTGTCGGCTCGATGGATCCGGCAGAACTTGCAAAGGGCTGGCAGAGTGTTGAGGCCTCACATGAGTTGGGCCCGCTGGGCGCGCTGGCAACATCTGTTGGTATTCTCTGGCTTTTGAGTATGCTCAATGTTGCGGCCGTGATTTCACCTGCGGGTAGTGGGCTCGTTTCGGTCGGATCAAACGCCCGTCTGGCGCTTGCGATGTCGAATAACGGTGTCTTCCCGCGTATATTTGCAGCCCTGAATGCCTATGGTGTGCCGTTATGGGCGCTGGTTCTGAACTATGTCGTAGCGTTGCTTCTGCTGATTTTCCTGCCCTTTCAGGAGATTCTCGCACTGAACGGCGCGGCCGTGGTTCTGTCATTCGTCGCAGGTCCCGTCTCCATGGTTGCGTTCCGCTATCTGGCGCCCAAGGCACACCGGCCTTTTGTCGTGCCGGCAGCCAGTGTGGTTGGTGCGCTGGCCTTTGTGATCGCAAGCCTGATGATATTCTGGTCGGGCTGGGATACGATCTGGCTGCTCGTGGTTTTGCTTGCTGTCGGTGCTGCGTTGTTCTTCCTTCGGCTTGCGGTCATCGGACGGGAGGACCTCGAACCGAAAAGCGCGATCTGGTTCGGACTTTATATGGTTGGCCTGACGATCATATCCTATCTCGGCGCCTATGGCGGCGGTCTGGGCGTCATTCCACACCCGATGGACAGCATCTTGGTGGCATTGTTTGCCGTCGTGATGTTTGTCTTTGCCGTTCGCGGTCGTGTCTCTGTCGAAATTTTCAATAAATTCCGGCATGAACAGCGCGTGCTGGAACGTCAGGAATACGGACATGCAGACGAAGAAGACGAAATGTCCCGCACCTGATCTGGTTGAAAGCGCTCTGGCTTCAACGATATGTGGTGACAACTGTGTTCCCGGATGGGGACACAGTCCTCAATGATGGCGCCGCCGTTCATAAGGTGAATCGAGTGAAAACGCCGGAATTTCGATTTGCAAAAGCTGGTCGTCGGCTGAATGCACCAGATAATAGCCCATCATGATGCCGGAAGGTGTTGGGAGCGGTGCGGCAGACTGATAGCGAAACTGTTCGCCCGGTTCCAGCACGGGCTGTTTACCGACAATACCATCCCCCGCGACCTCTTCCACGCCACCATTGGCATCGGTGATCTTCCAGTAACGCGACATCACCTGTACCGGCCGGTCGCCATTGTTGGTCAGTTCGACATCATAGGCCCACACGAAATGGTCATCGCCCGGCTCGGAATGTTCGTCGAGAAACCGCGGCTCGACACGCACGGAAATACCATGCGTTGTCGCCTCGTAGGTTGTCATCGGCGGCTCCTTATCTTTGTCTGATATCCGCTTCTCGTTAAATGTTGTCTCCATACCACAGGCGGTGGAATTTCGCACCGGCCGGGTTTTCAAAATGGCGGCATAAGGCGGGCGCGGCGGGTCTCATTGTCGATTGGCCCCACCCCGGAAAAGTGCGGGGGCGAACTCATCCCGGCACCATTTCGGTTCATAGTTTCACATTGCGACCGATATTCTCTTACCTCGACGCAGGTTCGTTCCGGAACATCGGGCGATTAGTCAGCAACGCCCGATGTTTCGGATTCTTTTTTCGCGTTGGGTTCGCGAAAAACCGGCTGACAGCTTTTTGCCCCGGGCTCTAACCGGGAAGCTTTGAGAGTGCCTGCTCAAAGTCTGCAATCAGGTCGTCGCCATCTTCAATTCCGGCAGAAAAGCGGATCGTGCCGCTTGTAATTCCCAGTTCCTCACGGGCGTCTTCAGACAGGTTCTTGTGTGTTGTTGTCGCCGGGTGGGTGATCAGGCTCTTGGCATCTCCGAGATTGTTGGAAATCGAAACAATATCCAGCGCATCCTGAAGCTTAAAGGCTGCCTCCTTGCCCCCTTTCAGATCAAAGGCGATCAGGCTGGAACCTCCCGTCATCTGCTTCTTGATGATGTCAGCCTGCGGATGGTCATCACGACCCGGATAAATCACTTTTGCAATCTGTTTCTGGCCAGCCAGAAAATCTGCCAGACGCCCTGCCGTTTCTGTCTGCTGCTTCACGCGCAGGGGGAATGTTTCCAGCCCCTTCATCAAAAGCCAGGCGTTAAAGGGCGAAAGCGCAGGCCCGGTATGGCGGAAGTAGTCCTGAAGTACCTCTTCAATCCATTCCTTTGACGATAAAACAACGCCACCGAGGCAGCGGCCCTGTCCGTCAATATGTTTGGTCGCCGAATAGACAACAACATCTGCACCAAGTTCCAGTGGTTTCTGGTAAAGCGCGGTGGCGAAGACATTGTCCACGACAACGCGCGCGCCTGCCTGATGGGCAAGGTCGCAAACGCCTTTGACGTCAACAACTTCCAGCGTCGGATTGGTCGGGCTTTCAAGGAAGAAAAGCTTCGTGTTCGGGCGTATCGCAGCTTCCCAGTTTTTCAGGTCTCGGCCATCAACCAGCGTGCATTCGATGCCATATTTGGGAGCCAGTGTTTCCACCACCCAGCGGCATGAACCGAACAGCGCGCGCGCGGCCACGATGTGATCTCCGGCGTTCAGCTGGCACAGAATAGCTGCCGAAACCGCCGCCATGCCGGATGCGGTGGCGCGTGCTTCTTCCGCCCCTTCCAGCGCACACATGCGTTTTTCAAACATATCATTGGTCGGGCTGCCATAGCGGGCGTAGATAAAGCCGTCATCCTCGCCTTTGAAACGGGCTTCGGCGTCGGCAGAGGTTTCATACAGAAAGCCCTGCGTCATGAAGATACCTTCGGACATTTCGCCGAACTGCGATCTGAGGCTTCCGCCGTGAACGAGCTTGGTTTGGGGGCGCCAGGAATTCTTCATCATTTTTCTCCAAACAAAAAAACCGGTCACATAAGGACCGGTTCCCCGGCCTTTTAGCAAGTTGTTTAACGTGGCTGCAAGCCGACCGGCCAAATCACCACGGGTATAAAACGGGCATAGTCCTCTAAAACGCTTGCGTCAATTGTGAAACATTGGTTTTGTCGCGCCACAGGGAGCTTACCATGTCGAAAAAACCGGGAATACTGACAGATCGCGCCATTGCCGCCCTCTTTGAAAGCGGCAATCTCGTCTGTGAAAGCGCGCTCGATCATGACCAGATTCAGCCCGCCAGCCTTGATCTCAGGCTTGGTGCGAAAGCCTATCGCGTCCGCGCCAGTTTTCTGCCCGGACCGGAGCATAAA
Source organism: Martelella mediterranea (assembly GCF_004342225.1). Taxonomy (GTDB): domain Bacteria; phylum Pseudomonadota; class Alphaproteobacteria; order Rhizobiales; family Rhizobiaceae; genus Martelella; species Martelella mediterranea_B. The sequence continues at coordinate 52,946 of NZ_SMAR01000011.1, forward strand.
GTTACAGATAAGCTCGAACGGCTCAGCCTGCATGAGGTTGATCTGAGCCAGGGGGCGGTTCTGGAAACCGGTTGCGTTTATATTGTCGAACTGATGGAAGCGCTGAAGCTTGACGAGGCGATGTCCGCGTCCACCAATCCAAAAAGCTCCACCGGCAGGCTCGACATCTTTACCCGCGTGATCACCGACCATGCGCAGGAATTCGATATCATTCCGGCAGGCTACAACGGGTCGCTTTATCTTGAAATTTCCCCGCGAACGTTCCCGATCATCGTTCGCAAAGGATCGCGCCTTTCCCAGATCCGCTTTCGTTCGGGGCATGCGGTTCTTTCCGAAGTGTCGCTGATGGCGCTGCATGAAAATCAGACGCTTGTGGCCAGCGATATGCCGAACATTTCAGGCGGCGGCATTGCACTATCGATTGATCTGGACGGTGAGGGCGAGAATGATCTGATCGGCTATCGTGGCAAGCATCATACCGGCGTGATCGACGTCGATCGCAAGGCTGGCTACGATATTCTCGATTTCTGGGAGCCGATTTACGGGCGCGGCAAGAAAGAGCTGATCCTCGATCCGGACGAGTTTTATATTCTGGTCTCGCGTGAGGCTGTGCATGTGCCGCCGCTTTATGCTGCTGAGATGACGCCATTCGACCCATTGGTGGGGGAATTCCGGGTCCACTATGCCGGTTTCTTTGATCCCGGTTTTGGTCACGCAGAGGCGGGCGGCAAAGGAGCGCGCGCCGTTCTGGAAGTCAGAAGCCACGAAGTGCCGTTCATTCTGGAACATGGCCAGATTGTCGGGCGGCTGGTTTATGAGCATATGCTGGACAAGCCTGATGCGCTTTATGGCGCTGGTCTTGGATCCAATTATCAGGCGCAGGGCCTGAAGCTGTCAAAGCATTTTCGGGTGGCTTGAGGCCGCCCATAAAGGCAGCCTCGGATTTCCGGTCCGATCAATCAGGACACCAGAATATTCTTGAACTGCCAGGGGTCTTTTTCGTCTTTCTTTTCCGGGAAAAGCGTCTGGCGGCCGGTAAGTGGTGTCCAGTCGGTATAATGGCCTTCGACCGGGCCAAGATAAGGCTTTTGCACTTCAAGGCAGCGGCGATAGTCCATCTCGTCGGTTTCGACGATGCCGGCTTCCGGATTTTCCAGTGCCCAGACCATGCCTGCCATGACCGCAGATGTGACCTGAAGCGCGGTCGCATTTTGATACGGTACAAGGTCGCGGGTCTCTTCAATCGAGAGGCGTGAACCATACCAGTAGGCGTTTTTATCGTGCCCATAGAGCAGAACGCCCAGCTCGTCGATGCCTGTCAGGATGTCGGCTTCTTCCAGAACCAGGTTGTCCGAAAGCGCGGTACCACCATTGCCGAACATTTCATCCAGTGAAAGAACAGCCACATCAGCCGGGTGATAGGCATAATGGCAGGTCGGGCGGTAGGTCACCTTGTCCTTGTCATTTCTGACCGTAAAAAAGTCGGCAATCGAGATCGACTCATTATGGGTAACAAGAAAGCCATATTGCGGGCCGGGTGTCGGGCACCAGCTTCTCACACGTGTATTGGCACCGGGCTGATCCAGATAGATTGCGGCCTTTGAGCCCTTTTTCTGTTTGTGCGCGTTTTTCGGAATCCACTCTTCATGCGTGCCCCAGCCAAGTTCTGCGGGCTGCAGGCCTTCGGCGACAAAACCTTCAACAGACCAGGTGTTCCAGAATGTACCCAGAGGGCGGAGGAATTTTGAACGCTGCGTATCACGCTCGGCGATGTGAATCCCTTTCACACCGGCATCCTTCATCAGTTTTGCCCAGCCTTCACGGTCATCGGCCTGCGGTTCGATATAATCCATGCCGGTGTCGCGGGCCACGTCAACGAGGGCCTGTTTGACAAACCATGAAACCATGCCGGGATTGGCACCGCAGCAGGAAACGGCGGTCGTGCCGCCAGGGTTCTTGCGCTTTTCTTTTCGCACCGTTTCACGCAATGCGTAATTGGTTCGCTCGGCATTGCCTGCTTTTTCATCGAAGTAAAAGCCAAGCCAGGGCTCAACGACGGTGTCGATGTAAAGCACACCAAGCGAGCGGCAGAGCTTCATGATGTCCAGCGAGGATGTATCAACTGAAAGATTGACACAGAAGCCCTGCCCGTCCCCTTCTGTCAGAAGCGGCTCCAGAAGCTCTTCGTAATTGTCTTTGGTGACGCCGGCATGGATGAAGCGTACACCGTGATTGGCTGCGAGGCCTGCATGGGCATCATTCGGGTCGATGATGACCATGCGTGATTTGTCGAAGCGGAAATGTCGCTCGATCAGGGGCAGAGCACCGCGCCCGATTGAGCCGAAGCCGATCATCACGATGGGTCCGGTAATTTCGGCATGGATCGGGTATTCCTGTTGCATTTCCTTATCCTTCTGGTCTCGTTTCGGCCTGAAGCGGCACGCATGATTTCCTGCGCTGCAGCCACGGGCAGCGTCGCTTGCGAACGTTCACCTGAAAGCGCAGTCTTAAAGAAGCGTGATCACAATCTACTGTCTTAGTAAAGCCGATTTAGCGGCTCGGTTCCACCGTTGAGGTCGAAACTTTCACGAGATAGGCCGTCAGCGCTGCAACGTCGCTGTCCGTCATGCCTTTATAGGCCCGTTCTTCTCGTGTCAGTGCTTGCAGCTGTGCCATCATTGCCCGGGCGATCCTTTCGGCCTCCTTATGGCGTGCGATTACCGCCAGCGGGTCCGAATATATGCGGATCGTGAAGAGCACTGCACCCGTTTGCGGCAGGCGGCGCAGCGTCTGGCGCTCAACGCGGATAAAGTTTGCAGCAATCGGGCGAACTGGTCTGAAAGGGTCGCCGTCCACTTCTTTAAGGGGCGGCATCGCCAGCGAAGGTGAGCCTTTGAAGGACCAGTTGAAGCGCTCAGCCGGAAGATCAGGTTTCAGATTATCGAAAATGCGCTCAACCAGCTTTGCGTTCCGTGTCCCGGCCTGAAAGCCCGGCACGGTTTCATGTACACCGCTCATCGGCCGCCCGGCCTTTTCAGCCAGTAACCATGATGAGGGAAAGGCAATGAAGCCTGCAGCAAGGTGCCATTCATTCCCCCGCTTGCATAAAATGGCCAGATCGTCCTGGATCATCAGCCCGGCTCGCATCAGCGGCGGGATGGTTTCGTCTGAAAGGCTGACGCTATGGCCGGAGCCCGCGGTGATGCGGTCGCCGGTCCGTTGAAACCGGTCAGCGTGGTATTTCGCAAGGTGATCGCTGATCAGCGAAAGCGCTTCCCGCTGGGCCGGCAGCGTGTCTTCGTCTGCCCGGAAGACATTCTCTGCATCTTTCTTTAAAAGCGCCGCTTTTTCGTCGAGGTAGCGGCCGAGCTCATCATCCGGCTCCAGCCATTGCGACAGCGGCAGCTGCGAAAGGCCGATGGCAAAGGGTTTATGCATGCCACCATAGGGCATGTGGCGCGGAGAAGAAAAATCGGTCATACGCTTTTGCGATTAGTCTTTGTTGTCCTTCAGTCCCTCAAGGCCGGCGGCAGTGCGTGAAAAGTCAACTTCGGTTAGTTGTGCCTCGGCAACGCCGCTCCAGACAAAGGGATCGGCATTGCAAATTGCCTGCACGTCTTCCATCGAACCCTTTGCCAGTATGACACCGCCCGTCCGTGGAACCTTGCGGCCGGAGGCGATAAAATCTCCTGCCTCATAATGCTTCTGGAGCCAGTTGATATGTGCATCGAAATGCTCCTGAACGAGTTCCATAGGGGCAATGTAGGTCAGCGAGATAATGATCATAGCAATCCTGACTGGCTGTTGAGGCTACCGGTTGTGTCAGGCGGGATGGGACCTGAATACCGGCTTTTCAGTTGTCCGTGGTATGCCGCTGCTTCTTGAGAATCAAGAATATGTCGCGCGCCGGACAGAGGTTTGACCCGCCGTTCGGTTTGCGACTGCTACCCGCCCAGTATAGGGAAAGGCAGATGCATAAAACGGTCTTTTTCACTAAGTTGCAAGCCATCGGGGCCGTGCCTGGAATAACGGATGAAATCTCTGAAAACCTGTCCACATGCGTCTTGCATCTCATAGCCATCTCGAATATGAGGAGCCTCACTTTGATGCGCGTGTGGCGGAATTGGTAGACGCACCAGATTTAGGTTCTGGCGCCGAGAGGTGTGGGGGTTCGAGTCCCTCCACGCGCACCAGGAGTTTCTTGTCGTGATTTCAGCTTGATCCCAAGCTCCGGAAAGTCGCAACAGTGGCTCGGGGCAGGTAAAGACCGGTGCCTGCGGGCGCTTCGTGGCCGACAGCAAGCCCGCTATAAAATCATGTATCTGGTTTGATGCTCTCCACAGTCCTCTCAAACCGGCTCGAGGACCCAGCCCTGTTCCGTCGCAAGCAAGCGATCTGATAATCCGATGTTTTTCAGAAATGACGCATCATGTGACACAACAATCAACGTGCCCTGATAACCACGCAACATGACTTCCAATGCTTCCAACGAGGGCAAATCAAGGTGATTGCTCGGCTCGTCAAGCAGCAACAGTTCTGGTGGTGATGCAGCGTAGAGAATGCAGGCGAGCGCGGCCTTCAGACGTTCACCACCGCTGAGTGAGCCGCTGGGTATTGCTATTTTCTGCGCGTCAATCCCGAGCTGAGCCAGACGCATACGCAGATCCCCTTCGGCTGCTGTGCTGTTCGCCGACTGTAACTGTTCCAGCACCGTTTTATCCGGTTCCAGATTCTCTAATCGCTGATCGAGATATGCGCTTGATGAGGTTACGTGAAATTCACCGGCCAGAGGGGTAACCCGGCCTACAAGTACCCGCAGGAGTGTGGATTTACCACAACCGTTCGGACCGACGACACCGATGCGCTGCTGTCCGCCCAGAAGCAGGCTGATCGTACTGGTCGCACCCGAAATGTGAGGCAGTTTCACGGCGTTCATTTCTGCCACGCGACGCTTTGCGGCCTGCCGCACCGGTACTTTATGAAGAACAATCGGTAGTTCCTCTTCGACCTCCTTTGCGGCATCGATGACGCTTTGGTTGAGTTGCGCCCGGCTGGCGGCCTGTTTCCGGTGCATTGCACCTGAAGATGTTTCGCTGCGCTCTTTTTGACGATCCAGCAAAATCTTGGTTTGATTGGCCTCCTTGCCTTGCCGGTTGCCACGTGCCTGCCGTCGCTCCTGTCGCATACGCTGTTTCCGCATCGCCTGTTCCTGACGTTGGCGTTCAAGCTTGCGCGCACTCAGATTTTCGATTGCCGTCTGTCGTTCGTGTGCTTTGGCTTCAGCATAAAATGAATAGTTGCCGCCATAGCTGTGCAGTCCCCGAGAGGACAATTCGATAATACGTTCCATGGTTTCCAGCAATTGCCGGTCATGGCTGACCACAATCAGCCCGCGTGGCCAGCATTGCAGCTGTTCGATAATTGCCTGACGGTTCGGTTGGTCGAGATGGTTGCTTGGCTCATCGAGAACCAGGAAATCTGCATCTGAGAGCATAGCGCCGATCAGGGAAACCCGTATCGCCTCGCCGCCGCTCAGAACTCCGGCGGGTGTATCTGCTTTCAGGTGACCCAGCTTGTTGCGTTCGAGAGCGTTGCAGAGTTGTTCCTGTATGTCCCACCGGTTGCCTACGGCATCGAAGGCTTCAGGGGCTATACTGCCTGCCTCAATACGGTCTATCGCATCCAGTGTGGGTTTAATTCCCGCCAATCCTGCCACTGTAGAACCATCCGGCGGTACCACTTGCTGCGCAAGGTAGTGCACACTGCCTGAACACTGGCATTGGCCCGAGGTGGGTTGCAGCACCCCGGACAGAATACGGGCGAGCACAGTTTTTCCGATACCATTGCGTCCAACCAGTCCTGTTGGGCGCGTATCGAACTGCTCATGAAGGCCGGAGAAAAGTGTTCTGTTGTCTGGCAGAACGTAAGATACGTCTTTGAGTACGAGATGGTTATTCGTCATGCTTTATTCCAAAGATGCCAAGAACTCCCCTGCTGACGGGGGCTGGTGGAGACTGGCCGTTATAAGAACGGCGACATCAATGGCGCATCAGACAAATGCCTCATAATGGAACGGTTTGGCTCCCTATTTTACAGGCACTTGCATCAATGGACAACACAGTCGTTCCAAAAACGCAGTTTCAGGTGAACGAACCTTATCTCACGAACCGCTGGAAATGCGGGTGTGCAGAGTGGGGTGTGCGGGCCTGGCAGACGCTTTAAAGCGCGACCACGCACACCACCAGATGTTATCCGGAGTAAGTGGAATGAAGCGCATGGTCTCCCGTGACAAATCGGGCTTTCAGCAGTGCTTCGCGGTATTCAGCCTCAGCGGTTGAATCAAGGACGATGCCTCCACCGACATTGAAGACAGCCTGACCGTCAGCGAACAGCGACACCGTGCGTATGGCGACATTGAAAAGCATGGCGCCGGTTGGGGCGATATGCCCGATCGCGCCGCAATAGGCGCCGCGTGGCCCGTCTTCCAGTTCATGCAGAATTTTCATGGCTGCGATTTTGGGCGCCCCGGTGATCGATCCGCAGGGGAAAAGTGCGGTGAAAATGTCGGCAATGCTGAGATCAGGCAGAAGGCGCGCGCGCACATGACTGACCATTTGGTGAAGGGTTGGGTATGTTTCGATCTCGAACAGTTTCGGAACGTGGACACTGCCGGTTTCGGCAATACGTGAGATATCATTGCGCAACAGATCCACGATCATGCAGTTTTCCGCCAGCGTTTTTTCGTCATCAAGCATTGCCGCAACGATTGCTTCGTCTTCAGTTCCGGATTTGCCACGCGGGGCGGTGCCCTTCATCGGGTGCGTTTCGATAAAGCCATTGTCATCGACCCTGAAGAACAGTTCCGGTGAGCGTGATAAAATACACGGCCCGTCAAGGTCGATGAAAGCAGCGTAACGGACAGGCTGGCGGGTCGAAAGCGCCTGAAATCCGGACCAGGGTGCACCTGTAAAACGCGCGTGAACCGGAAAGGTCAGATTGCCCTGATAGCAGTTTCCCGCCATCAGGTTGGTGTGAAGCGTGTCGAAGCGCTGAGCATAGGCCTTGAAATTCCAGAGCGGCCTGAAATCTGTAAACCCGATGTCCTCTATTTTGCGGGGCGCGTGATTATGCGCCAGAGGCCACTCTTCCGGTGTGCCGAAAATACCGAATGAAAGGTAGGGAACCTCTGGTTTTGCCGGCGCCAGATGGGCAAGAACAGGCTCAAGCATGAAGCCTGCCTCATAAGCCATGTAACCCGCCAGCCACTTGCCTGAACGACGGGCTTCTTCCATTTCTTCAAGCGCCGGAGAAACCTCTTCTGCCCGGTGGGCTGTGATGATCCGTTCCGGCCTTGAAAAGGCACGCGTCCTCCCGGCGATGTCATCACAGAAGATGGCATGGGGGGCGGCGCGCATCGGCCAATATCATTCTTCGTTGTCGAGCGTTTCCAGCTCGTCAATCAGGCCTTCAATCATCGAAAGGCCTTTGCTCCAGAATGCTGGGTCACTGGCATCCAGACCGAAGGGCTTCAAAAGCTCGGTGTGATGCTTTGTGCCGCCAGCCTTCAGCATATCGAAATACTTGTCCTGAAAGCCGCTTTCGGCATTCTGATAAACGGCATAAAGCGAGTTCACCAGGCAGTCGCCGAAGGCATAGGCATAAACATAAAATGGCGAATGAATGAAGTGTGGCACGTAGGTCCAGTAGGTCTCATAGCCATCAGCCAGTTTAATGGCCGGTCCAAGGCTTTCGGCCTGAACCGACATCCACATCTCGCAGATCTGATCTTCGGTCAGTTCGCCCTCGCGCCGTGCCGTGTGAACCTTGCGTTCAAACTGGTAAAAGGCGATCTGGCGCACGACCGTGTTGATCATGTCTTCAACCTTCTGCGCCAGCATGGCCTTGCGGGCAGCCTTGTCTTCGGTCTCCGCCAGCAGTGCGCGGAAGGTCAGCATTTCACCGAAAACGGAGGCGGTTTCTGCCAGCGTCAGCGGCGTGGAGCACATCAGCCCGCCCTGTTTACCAGCCAGAACCTGATGGACGCCGTGGCCCAGCTCATGCGCCAGTGTCATCACATCCCGCGGCTTGCCGAGATAATTCACCAGAACATAGGGGTGGGCGGAAGGCACTGTCGGATGTGCAAATGCACCAGTGCGCTTGCCCGGGCGGATTGGTGCATCAATCCAGTTTTCATCAAAGAAGCGACGTGCGATATCGGCCATTTCGGGCGAGAATGCACCATAAGCTGAAAGCACTGTATCCTTCGCTTCAGTCCACGGAATTGTGCGCTCTGCGGTTTCCGGCAACGGAGCATTGCGGTCCCAGTAATTCATCTGGTCCATGCCAAGCCACTTTGCCTTCATCTTGTAATAACGGTGCGAAAGCCGCGGATAGGCATCAGTGACGGCTTCTGTCAGCGCGTCGACCACGTCACGCTCCACCCGGTTGGAAAGGTGGCGGCTGTCGGCAATATCCTCAAAACCATGCCATCGGCTGTTGATCTCGGTATCCTTCGCCAGCGTATTCATGATCAGGGAGAAGGTCGGCAGGTTGGCCTTGAATGTTTTTGCCAGCGCTTCGGCTGCAGATTTGCGCTTTGTTTCTTTTGTGTCGGAAAGAAGGTTCAGCGTCTGCTCCAGAGGCAAATCCTTGCCGTCGACCTCAAACCGCAGGCCGTCCATGGTCTGGTCAAACAGGCGGTTGAACGCCTGAGCGCCGGTCATCGACTTTTCCATGAACAGCTGCTCGGTCTTGTCGTCAAGCTGATGCGGCTTTTCTTTTCTGAGATCAATGATCCATGACCGGTAATGTGCGAGGCGTGAGTCAGTCTGAAGTGAGCTATTGATGGTGTCTTCGCTGAGCCGGTTTAACTCCAGTTCGAAGAACAGAAGGTCGGCATAAATTTCAGTGATGCGTGCCGAGGTGTCGCCGAAGAGTTTGCGCAGTGCCGGTTCACTGGCATTGGCGAAATATGCAAGGCCTGCATAAGAACCAAGGCGCCCCAGGATTTCGCCAATGGCCTCATATTCCTCAACGGCGGCCCCGAGGCCGTCATCGCCAGTTTTCGCGGCAGCGGCTTCAAGCGTACCCTTCCAGCGCTCAGAAAAAGCGCGTGCTTTTGCTGCCGCGTTGTCGAAATCCTGCCTGAATTCAGCAGAATCGGGAGTCGGGTAAAGGTGCGTCAGATCCCATTCCGGAAGACTGCCGAGAGCCTTCTCATCTGAGTGAGTATTTTCGGCGCTGAACTGCGGAAACGGGATGTGCAACATAAAACGGCCTTCCTGAATGAACGGAGACAATCGCAACGGCAACTGCCTCAGATTTTTATCAAGATGTACGGGCTCGAATGTCAGTTCGCAAGGCATGGCCTCAAGATGATTTAAAGCAAGGTTTTAACCGTTGGGAAAGGTTAATGTCCTATAACGGGGACTAGGAAATTAACGCTGAATTGACTATAAAGCGGCAAAACGGAAATGGTGACCAAGTATTGCCTCGTTTGCGCCGCATTGGGTCTGCACAAAGAAGATTATCCATGCTTGCGGCCTGACGCCTGACTTTAGGGGAAGCATAAGGCGATCTTCAAGAACATTCCAGGGAGAACCCGGTTTGATCATCCGTCCATCGTGTATTTTGTTCAGACGGACACTTCTCGCTCTTGCGATCGTTGCGACGGCGTTTTTCGCTTTCGGAACGGCGGGAGCGCGGGCTGAAACACGTACGCTCAAGATTTATTACATCCACACCGGAGAAAAAGCCGAGATCACTTTCAAGCGCAATGGTCGATATGATCAGAAAGGGCTTGATAAGCTGAACTGGTTCCTTCGCGACTGGCGGCGTAACGAGCCGACCAAGATGGATCCGCGACTCTTCGATCTGGTCTGGGAGGTTTATCAGCGTGTTGGTGCCTCAGATTACATCAATGTGGTCTCCGCCTACCGTGCGCCGGAAACCAATGCGATGCTGCGGAAGAACTCATCCGGTGTTGCGAAGAAATCTCAGCACATTCAGGGCCGCGCGATGGACTTTTTCATCCCCGGCGTGCCGCTGGCAAAGCTGCGCGCGACCGCAATGAAGCTGCAGCGCGGCGGGGTCGGATATTACCCGCGTTCAGGCTCACCCTTCGTGCATCTGGATGTCGCCAGCGTGCGCGCTTGGCCGCGCATGAGCCGCAGCCAGCTGTCTTCTCTGTTTCCGGAAGGGCATACGCTGCATCTGCCTGCTGACGGAAAACCTCTGCCCGGTTATGCTGAGGCGCTTGCAGAATACAAGGCCAAGGGAAGCGTTTCCGGGTCTGAGCCGGTGCGTGTTGCAAGAGCGAGCACCAATGACGACAGCGACGAGGATGAAGGCCGCACATTGCTGGGCATGCTGTTTAAGCGTGGCGGCGACGGCAACCAGTCTTCGGGCGCATCCGGCTCCCAGTCTCCTTCACAAAACAGCGCGCCGGCACAGCGTCCGGTTGATATTCTGACTGCTGCCGTGAGCTTCGACAATCTCGATATTCCGGTTCCGCTTTCGCGACCGGGCGGCTCTGAAGAAGGACCTGGGACGGCTCTTGCGACTGCTCTGGTTGATCCCAATCCCATCGAGGATGAGGCGGAAACAGACCTCGCACTGGCTGCCAATATACCGCTGCCGCAGGAACGGCCGGCAACCATTGTCTCCAGCAGCGATCTGTCGGTTTCTGATGTGCTGGTCGACGAACAGCTTTCCGGTGGTTCGGCAGAGCGCGTCGAGGTTGCTTCGCTTGAACCCGGTCGTGAGCCGGAAAGTGTGGCGCTGGCGCTTTCCTCTGCAAGTGTCCCGGTGCCAAGCCCGCGGCTCGCATATGCCGAAACCGGTTCCTCTGAAGGACTCTCGTTTGATCCCTCTAAGGGTGACGCTCCGTCGCCCTTGCGCGAGCCCAGGCGGAAGGCGCACAGTGTCCTTGCAGACAAGCTCGAAGAAATGGGTGACACGACCGTTGTTGCTGTGAATGAAAAAGATGACTTCCGGGCCGTATTCCAGCCGACCGTTGCGCGGCTGCGCGCCGCCGTCCCTGAGGCCCCTGTGAAGGGTGAAAGACCCGTCCTTCCGGTGGAAGTTGCACTTGGTACAGCTAGCGCTGGTTACACCGGTAGTATATCCGCAGTAAGCGGATCTTCTGGATCGCTTTCGGGTCAAACTAATACAGTAAAATCAAATAAAAAGACCATTTCTGAGTATTTTGATGCCGAACGATTCTGAAGATCGGTCTTGTTGTGATTTTTTACTTGTGGTTGATGTTTCTTTGACGTAACGTGCGTCTATGACCACATATGACCCCTTTATTGCGATTTCCGATCCGAACCGGCGCCATCTTCTGATGGCGTTGCGGCGTGAGCCAAAGACGGTGACGGAGCTTTCGGAAGGACTGCCGATCAGCCGGCCAGCGGTATCGCAGCACCTCAAGGCGCTGCTGGATAGCAAGCTCGTGCGTGTCACGCCCGTTGGGACGAAGCGGTTTTACGCAATCGATCCTGAGGGGTTCACGACGCTCAGTGTCTGGCTCCGTCAGTTCTGATATCGGTTGCTCTTGTCGCATGTATCAAAACATACGTCATCGATGATGATTTTGAGCCTATCTTTGAGCGTGTGTTTGAAAGGGTAGGCTTTCGGCATCAGAGCTGGGTATTCGATCTTGAAACCGTCTTCCCGATTCTGTTTTCCGAAAATCGATTCCGATTTTGGGGCCGATGCTGTAAATTTCAGGCATTAAAAAAGCCGCCCCGCGGGAAATGGGGGCGGCTTTTGTGATGGTTGGCTTCTGCTGGTCTCTGCTCAGCTTGCGCGACGGCGCTCATTGACCGGCTGATAGGCCAGCTTTGCATGATACTTGCAGTAAGGCGAATTTTCAGAAGCGTCGCAGCCGCAGAAGTAGAAATCTTCCTGCGTCGGATCTCCGACCGGCCACTTGCAGGTCATTTCGGTCAGTTCCGTCAGTGCAATTTTCCGCATGATCGGAACAACATTGTTGTCCGTATTGCGTGCAACTTCCGGCTGGGTGGCGACCTCTGCTTCAGGTTCCTGCTTCAGCGCCGTCGCACCAACACTGCGCGGTGCGCTGCTGGTTGTGGACGCGGTTGCCTTAGCGTTCACAGAGCTGCCGGAACCAGCCGGGCGTCCTGCAGCCTTGGATGCAAAATTCGGTGCGCGCGGCGCGGCCGTGTTGCGGCTTGTGGCGCGTGTCTGCTGAGGCGCTGCGGAACCGCCGCTCTTGGTGCGACCCGGCAGGCTCAGGCGATGTACTTTGCCGATCACGGCATTCCGGCTTACGCCGCCAAGCTGTGTCGCGATCTGACTCGCACTCAGCCCCTCGGACCAGAGTTGCTTGAGTTTTTCGACGCGCTCTTCAGTCCAGCTCATACGTTATCTCCGCCAATTGCGGGCGGAATCCCTCCCCATGCCCAGAAAAGACCATTCCGGGGCAGGCAGTTTGTGCCAGTACGGGTAAAAAGATCCGCCGCTTGCAGTCTTTGATGGGCTTTAAGTTAGGCTGATGGCGGAACCGTGGCAAGGTTGCCGCGAATCACCTGATTCCTTTTTCAAGGTTTTCCCCAACTTGGTGGTGTCCGACACGAAATTGCCACAAAATCGCAGGCCGTGCGGGATTTATTGACATTGTTTGCGGAGATGACAATATATGGCTGGCCGCCCGTCAAAGGCGGCATTTTTAATTTCTGAGCTGGCCGTTTTCATCGGCAGGCTGATCTCATGACCCAGGCCGGGAGCAAAATCGTCATGTCCGGAGCATCGCCTCTATACAACACCTATGCCAGAATACCGCTCAACTTCGAGCGCGGCGAGGGCGTGTGGCTTGTCACCGACAATGGCGAACGATATCTGGATTTTGCTGCTGGCATCGCCGTGAACGCGCTGGGTCATGCGCATCCGCATCTTGTTGCCGCCCTGAAGGAGCAGGCCGACAAGCTCTGGCATCTTTCCAATTTGTATCAGGTGGCCGGTCAGGAGACGCTGGCCGAGCGGCTTGTCGCGCACACATTTGCAGATCGGGTCTTCTTTAACAATTCCGGAGCCGAGGCGCTGGAATGTGCCATCAAGACCGCGCGTCGCTATCACTATGCCAAGGGTAATCCGGAAAAGATCGACATCATCACCTTTGAAGGCGCCTTTCATGGTCGCACACTGGCGACCATCGCTGCTGGTGGGCAGGCGAAATATATGGAAGGTTTCGGCCCGAAAGCGCCGGGATTTCGCCAGATATCGGCCGGTGACGTCGAGGCATTGAAAGCCGCGGTTAATGAAGAAACCGCCGCGCTGTTGATCGAGCCCATTCAGGGTGAAGGCGGTATCCGCCTCATTGATAAGGCTTATCTACAGGCGATGCGGGCGGTCTGCGACGAGCATGATCTGCTGCTGATCTTTGATGAAGTGCAATCCGGCGTCGGGCGGACTGGTACATTCTTCGCTTATGAACAGACCGGTGTTCATCCTGATATTATGGCAATCGCCAAGGGTATCGGCGGTGGGTTCCCGCTGGGGGCCTGTCTGGCAACGGAAGAGGCTGCTTCCGGCATGGTTCCGGGTGTGCATGGTACCACATTCGGCGGCAATCCGCTGGCCATGGCGGTTGGCAATGCTGTTCTGGATGTTGTGCTTGAAGATGGTTTCCTGACGCATGTGAAAGATATGGCACTTATTTTCCGTCAGGGATTGGCAGAACTGCAGGATCGATATCCGGATGTTATTGCCGAAATCCGCGGTGAAGGGCTGATGCTTGGCATCAAGGCGAGCGTTCCGGCTTCGGAACTGGTCGCGGCCATGCGTGACGAACATGTGCTGGCCGTTCCTGCCGGTGACAATGTGATCCGGCTTCTGCCGCCATTGATTGTCAGTGCGGAGGATGTCCGCAACGGCCTCGATCATATCTCGAAGGCGGCTGAAAAGCTGCATACCGCTCAAATTTCCTCTCAGCAAACTGCCTGAACGAATAAGAAAGAACTGACCGATGTCGCATCCGAGACATTTTCTCGATCTGTCTGCCATGTCCAAGTCCGCTCTTCGGGAGATCCTGGATGACGCAGCGACCCGCAAGGCGGCGCAGAAAGCCGGAAATGGCAATAAGCCCCTCGATGGCAAAGTTCTGGCGATGATCTTTGAAAAACCATCGACCCGCACACGTGTCTCTTTCGATGTCGGTATGCGTCAGCTTGGCGGTGAAACGCTGGTTCTTTCCGGCAAGGATATGCAGCTGGGGCGCGCCGAAACAATCGGGGATACAGCCAAGGTTCTGTCTCGTTACGTTGATGCGATCATGATCCGGACGACCGATCATAACCGCCTGCTGGAGCTGGCGGAATATGCCACTGTTCCGGTGATCAACGGGCTGACCGACGATACCCATCCCTGCCAGATCATGGCGGACCTCCAGACGCTGGAGGAGCATAACGGTCCGGTGGCCGGCAAGACAATCGCGTGGACCGGCGACGGCAATAATGTGCTGCACTCCTTTGTTGAGGGGGCCGCGTGCTTCGGTTATCGCATGAACATCGCCGTGCCGGCTGGCTCTGAGCCAGCGAAGCGCTTTATTGACTGGGCCCGCAATGAAGGTGCAGAGATTAATTTCTTTGAGAGCGCTGAGGCGGCGGTTAAGGGCGTAGACTGTGTGGTGACGGATACATGGGTTTCCATGAACCAGGAGCATAAGGCGCGCGGTCATAATGTTTTCCAGCCTTATCAGGTCAATGCTGACCTGATGCGCCACGCCAGGGAAGACGCAGTGTTCATGCATTGCCTGCCAGCCCATCGCGGCGAAGAGGTGACCGATGAGGTGATTGACGGCCCGCAGTCCGTTGTTTTCGACGAGGCTGAAAACCGTCTCCATGCCCAGAAATCGGTTATGGCCTGGTGCCTAGGCGCGTTTGGCTGACGCGCCGGAATTTTAACGCGGGCCGTTTTTTTTCGGCATCGCGAACATGCTCGGTTTTTGTTTTTCGCGCGATTGGACCGACGGCAATATGCGGGTTCATTGAAAAATCGCGTCAATCGGCCAAGGAGTGAAACATGCAGGATCTAGAAAGCCAGCTCGGCGAACTCGGGTTCGCCGGAGATGATATGGTTGTGCCCTTCCAGGTCGATGCACTCGATGTGCGTGGGCGGACTGTTCAACTTGGCGGTTTGCTGGACACGATACTGGAACGCCACAACTATCCTGAAGCCGTTGCCCGGCTTCTGTCCGAAGTGATCGTGCTGACGACGCTGATCGGCACCTCATTGAAATTCGAGGGTAAATTTACCGTTCAGACCAAGAGTGATGGTGCTGTTGATCTTCTGGTCGCGGATTTTTCCACGCCGGATGCATTGCGTGGCTATGCACGCTTTAATCAGGAGGCGCTTGAGGCCGCAGTCGCGGCCGGCAAGGCCGAGCCGCAGGACCTGCTGGGCGCAGGTGTGCTGGCGTTTACCATTGATCAGGGCAAATATATGCAACCCTATCAGGGGATCGTTCAGCTGGACGGGCGTTCGCTGGAGGAAATCGCGATGGCGTATTTCCGTCAGTCCGAGCAGATTCCAACGGCTGTGCGTCTTGGTGTTGCAAAGCTGATCGACCGGGATGACGATGGTAATACGCGTGAGCGCTGGCGTGCCGGCGGGCTGGTTGCACAGTTCCTGCCGGAAGAAGCGGGCCGCATGCGTCAGCCGGATTTGCATGGTGGAGATGGTGACGACGGTGAACCGTCACACGGTATGGACGATTCCTGGAATGAAGCCCGTGCGATGGTTGAGACGATCGATCTTGATGAAATGACGGATCCGGAAATCGGGGCAGAGCGTTTGTTGTTCCGGTTGTTTCACGAGCGCGGTGTTCGTGTTTATCCGGCGCAGCCTGTTTATGACCGCTGCAGCTGCTCGCGTGAGCGGATCATGGATGTGCTCAAAGGCTTTACGGCCGAAGAGATTGATGAGAGCACAGAGGATGGAAAGATTTCGGTGACCTGCGAGTTCTGTTCAACGCTCTACGAATACACTCCGCAGGAAGTGCGGGATGCTGTGAAGGGCCAGTAACACAGGCTCATTCTACGGCTATACTCAGCTTCTGGCCGTCCGTGCTATGATTTTGTTGCGGCCTGAGGACTTTGCCTCGTACAACAACTCGTCGGTAAATGCGAAAGTGTTCAGAAAGTTGCTGTTCTCGGTGAATGTGGTGAGGCCGATACTGCACGTGACGTGAAAGTCTTGCTGAGCGAAAGAAAAGCGGCAGGCTGCAACAGCCAGCCGCAAGCGCTCGGCAAACAGTCTGGCGGCTTCCATTGTCACGCCCGGAAGGATAATAACAAACTCCTCCCCGCCTATTCGGCCGACGATGTCTTGTTTTCGGGTGTGCTGCTTAAGGGTTTCTCCGATCGTTGCCAGCACTTCGTCCCCAGCCAGATGCCCATACGTGTCGTTGATCTTCTTGAAATGATCGAGATCGCAAACAATCAGGCTGGAATAGGTCCACGGGAAGCGGCCGGTTGTTTTTGCTTCTCCGTCGACAGCGATGTCAGAGGTTGGAGCGGTCGCCGAAAGTGCTTTGTTTGCCTTGCTTGCGCGCCGGTCCTCACTGAGAAACAGTTTTGATGAGCGTCGTTCAAAACCTGTTCGGTTCAGAATGCCGGTCAGTGGGTCGATGTCACGTTCGTTCTGGATGTCGGAGATGATATCGCTGATGGCCGCCGCGAGGACTGTCAGAGCCAGTGCCGGACCAAGAATCCCGTTTGTAAGCATGAGGTACTGCCAGAACTCCGAACGTCCGAAAGCCGGTACGCCGTGCGGTGGATTCAGGCCGATTGTCAGGACTGTCCGAACGATAAACTGCAGACCGAAAAGCAGCACGAAGCAGAACAGTGCCCGGTTTATCGTTCGTTGCTCCAGATGTTTCCTCATCCGCAGGGCGGCAGTGATAAAAAGCGCGCCATAGCCTGCGTTTTGAATGTAGACCCGCATCAAAACATCGCGGTCGACGTAAAAATAATACGCGATAAGCGCCATAAAGGCGGTGAGCAGCAGTATATCGCGTTTGAATCCAATCGGCCGGCGTGCGCGTAGCAGAATGCCCTCAACCGCGCACAGGATGGCCGATGTGTAGAAGAAATTGGAAAATAGTGCATTGCGCCCATCGCCGGATGGCCATTGCAGGATTTGCATGATGGCGCCTATGGGCGCAAGAAGGCAGCCTGCGGCCATCAGCAAAAGATAATGACGCTCGCGGTCCTTCAGCCACGCCCCGATGAAAGCGGCTGTGAAAATCATCAGGACTGATGGTGCAATCAGCGATAGTAGCAGCCGGATACTTGCGTCATTCATGATTTGAAAAGTGTTCTTGTCTTTTAGAAAATGGAAGGCAAGGGGCAGTAAATTATCGTCAAGTAGTATATAAAATATTGTTCGGGTTCAACTCAGGTGGATTTTGGCTTCCGCATTTATTAAGCCGGACCTCAAAAAGGTTTTGGAATTTCAATTGAGACGCTTCTTTAACGCGCTTAGAATAACAGTGAATAGGGTTGATGTGTCGAAGGAGATTGCAGCTTGAGGTTGGGGATCCCAAAGACCAGGTTTTGTGAAGCGGGTGAAGCGCCTAGGTGTCGGGCCCGGCGGGGCCGTCATGCTGCGGGGGAAGATCCGGCCAAACGTGCGCAGATACTGGAAGGCGCCGGCGAGGTCTTCATGCGTGTCGGTTTCGATGCCGCCAGCATGAACGATATCACGCGTGCCGCCGGCGTTTCCAAAGGGACAATTTACGTTTACTTCGAAAACAAGGAAGAGCTTTTCCGGACGATCATTCTGGAGACGCGTAAACGCATCTTTGCCGATCTGCGCTCAATCCTGGAGAGCGGTGGTGAGGTTGAGGAGACGTTAAGGCGCTTTTCAATGACCCTCATCACCGGGCTGACACAGGATGATACCATCCGCGCCATGCGTATCGCCATAAGCGTTGCAGACCGTTTCCCCAAACTGGTTCAGGCGTTCTTTGCCAATTCGACCGAGAACCTTCAGGATGCCGTCACGGACTTCGTTGCTGCTGAATGCAAGAAGGGACGGCTGAAAGTCGACGATCCGCGTATTGCGGGTTCGCAGTTTCTACAGCTTTGCACCGGTCATATCTGGAAGATGCGGCTTTTCGGCCTGATGGAAAACGAGCCCCAACCTGCAGAGATCGCCGAAACAGCAGAAAACGCTGTTTCGATGTTCATGCGAAGCTATGGCCCGTCGGAATAGCTGTTTTCTGATTGTTTTCAGGCCGTCTGCGTTTCGCCGGTTGAATTTCTGCGTGCTCACCTTCGGTAAGGGCCGTTTCGGCTTCAGTGTGCCATGTCGCCGCCGTCGCCCTGTGGTTTGCGCACGAGAATGATGCAGACTGTCAGTACGGCAAAGAGCACGGTCAGAATATCAAACACATCGATGTAGGCCAGCAGCCAGGCCTGCTCTGATACAATCCGCGACAGTTGATAGATGGCTGCCTTATCCCCGTCCAGCCCCTGACTGGACAGAAGGCCGCCGACCATTTCCAGCCACTCCTGAGTGGTGTGGCTTGCTGCATCCACGCTGGCTGCAAGGCGGTCATAGTGAAAATCATCACGGCTGGTCAGCATAGTGTTGATAATCGCAAGGCCCACAGCACCGCCGAGGTTGCGTGTCAGGTTGAACAGGCCGGATGCATTTTTGACGTCCTGCGGCGGGAGCGTTCCAAGAGCAATATTGGAAACAGGGATCATTGACATCATCAGCGCTACGCCGCGCAAGGCCTGTGGCCAGAACAGTTCCCAGTAGTCCCATTCAGCCGTAATATGCGTCATCTGCCACGTGCTGAATGCAAACAGGCCAAGGCCGATCGCCATCATCACCCGCGGGTCGAGCTTGTTTGACAAAATTCCGGAGATTGGAGCGGTGATCATCATCGCCGCGCCGGTGACAAACATGGTTTCACCGATCATCAGCGCGTCGTAGCCGCGAATATTCGCCATATAGAGTGGAAACAGGTAGACGAGGCCATAAAGGCCAATGCCGATGGAAAAAGAGAAGATCGAGCCGATGGAGAAATTAAAATCCCGGAAGGCCCTGAGATCGACCACCGGATAGCGCGTGGTGAAGGAACGGTAGAAAAAGATGATGGCGCCGATCACCATGGCGGCAAAGACATAGCGGATTGTCTCGCTCTGGAACCAGTTGTCTTTGTTGCCTTCTTCCAGAAAATACTCAAGTGAGCCCAGAAACAGCGCCATCGAAAACAGGCCGACCCAGTCAAAGTGTCTGAAAATCGAAAAGTCAGGTTTATCGAAATCGATCAGCATCCAGGCGCCGATTGCGACCAGAATTCCCGGCACAACATTGATCAGAAACAGCCAGTGCCACGAAAATGCATCGACCAGATAGCCACCGACTGTTGGTCCAATGGTTGGTGCCAGCGTTGCGACAAGCCCGACGACCGGGATAACCGTTGCCCGTTTTGACGGTGGAAAAGCGGTGAAGGCAACAGCAAAGACGGCTGGCACCATTCCACCGCTCATGAAGCCCTGCAGTGCGCGATAAACGATCATCTGATCAATATTCGTCGCCGTGGCACAAAGTGCGCTGCAAAGTGTGAACAGCGTGGCCGAGATTGAAAACATCACCCGTGTGGACAGGATACGCGCCAGAATGCCGGAAAGCGGGATCATGATGACTTCGGCAATCAGATACGATGTCTGAACCCAGGCGATTTCATCGGCGCTGGCCGAAATGCCTGCCTGAATGTCCGTTAATGCAGATGCAACGATCTGAATGTCGAGGATCGCCATGAACATGCCGAAAGCCATGACGATGAAAGCCGCCCAGGTGCGCCCGCTGACATGATCAGAGGCCTGCTCTGGCTGCTTTTGATTGTCATCTATGGTGGACGTGTCTGACATGGCGAGAGGCCGTTCCGGCATAGTTCAGAAAAAGGGGCGAAAATGCAGAGGCCCGCCTTGTCATTCAGCAAGCGGGCCCTTTTATCGGGAGGCTAGTCTGTGGCGCCGTTTACTTCGCCCAGTGTGCCATCCGGGGCTGTGCGGCTGTCAGCTTCCACCGTGACCGAAAGCCCGGCCTTCAGATGGCCCTTGTCGAGTTCATCCTGAGGGATCGAGATGCGAACCGGAATGCGCTGCACCACCTTAGTGAAATTGCCCGTGGCATTTTGCGGCGGCAGAAGCGCGAAGACTGAGCCCGATGCTGGCGAGAAGGATTCAACCTTGCCCTTGAAGTCATGTGCTTCATAGGCATCGACGGTGACATGAACATCTTCGCCGATACCGAGCCTGTTAAGGTCAGTCTCCTTGAAATTTGCCTGGATATAGAGGTTTTGCGTTGGCACCAGTGCTCCAAGACGCTTGCCGGAAGACACAAGGTCGCCAACCTGAACATTCTTGTTGCCGAAAATACCGTCGATCGGCGCGCGAATTTCAGTGAAGGACAGGTCGCGTTTGGCCTGTTCCACGGAAAGCTGGCTCTGCTTGAGTGCCGCCTGCTGCTGAGCGAGCTTGGCTTCTGCTGTGTTGATGTTCGAACTGGCAACATCAATGGCTGCGTTTGCGGCTTCAACCTTGGCCTTCAGCTGATCGACCATCGCTCTGGCATCATCGAACGAGGCTTCGGTTGCAGCCCCTTTTTCCTTCAGCGTATTGGCACGCTTGAGCGCCGTTCTGGCATTTTCAATCTGCGGGTCCAGTGCATCGCGGTTCGCTTTGGCCTGGTTCAGCTGCGCTTTCGCGCCGGCAATTTCTGCTTCCGTGGCTTTCAAAGCGACCTTTTGAGCGTTGAGCTGGGCTTCGGCCTGAGCCAGAGCGTTCTCATAGTCACCGTCATCAATCTTGATCAGAAGGTCGCCCTTCTTAACCTTCTGATTGTCTTCGACACTGATGCTCTCAACATAGCCTGAGACCTTCGGCGAGATGATCGCGATATCTCCTTCGATATAGGCGTCATCTGTTGAAACCATGAACCGTCCATCTGTCCACCAGTGCCAGCCAAACCAGCCCGCGCCAGCGATTACGGCCAGTGCAATGATGGTGAAAACGATTTTCCGCGCTCCCCCGCCACCTGATTTTTCATTTTGGTGCGCGGTTGCCGGGTTGTTTTCGTTTCCAGTGTCTTCTGTATGGCTCATCTCGTAAAAATGCCTTTCTCATGCCGGGGCTGGCGGCAAACCGTCGAACAAGAGGGGGGTATCGTCGGGTCGAACCGATAGGTTCGATCTTAGATCGTTGCTTTATTGCTGGCCGATACAAGGGTCAAGCACGGCATACATTTCTTGCGCCTCAAAGGGCCGTTCATCTGGTG
Source organism: Martelella mediterranea (assembly GCF_004342225.1). Taxonomy (GTDB): domain Bacteria; phylum Pseudomonadota; class Alphaproteobacteria; order Rhizobiales; family Rhizobiaceae; genus Martelella; species Martelella mediterranea_B. Next base: position 74,261 of record NZ_SMAR01000011.1, read on the forward strand.
TGGATGTTAAATTGACGGTATAGATCCCCAAAAGGGGCACGGGAGGGAACCATAGTGTTTCCCAAACGTATGTCTATGCACTCAGCGGTATATACCGCGTGGTTTATTGTTTTTTCAAGTGATTAAATTTCTGGCCTTTCGTGCGTTGAATGTTAATGGAGATGAAGCTTGTCTGACCTCGTAATACTGGCAACAATGCCGGAGGCCTGGGCCGCTCTGGTAACCCTCATCGTTATGGAGGTTGTCCTTGGCATCGATAACCTTGTCTTTATCTCCATCCTGACAAACAAGCTGCCAGAAAGTCAGAGACAGAGTGCAAGGCGGATCGGCCTTGGATTGGCACTTATCCTGCGACTTTTGCTTCTGGCGACCGTTGCCTTCATCGTGCAACTGACGACACCGGTCTTCTCGGCTTTCGGTCATGGTTTCTCGTGGAAGGACATCATCCTCATTGCAGGCGGGTTGTTCCTTGTCTGGAAGGCGACAAAGGAAATTCACCATAATGTTGATCCGGATGAACAGCCCGGTGAGATGATCGGTGGGGCCGTGAAAACAGGCTTTGCCGCCGCCATTGCCCAGATCCTGCTTCTGGATCTCGTATTTTCCATCGACAGCATCATCACCGCCGTTGGCATGACGGAGCACTTGCCGATTATGGTGATCGCGGTTGTGGTTGCCGTAACACTGATGCTGGTGGCCGCGGGTCCGCTGGCGCGGTTTATTGAAGCCAATCCGACCATCGTGATGTTGGCACTGGCCTTCCTTCTGATGATCGGCATGACGCTGATTGCCGATGGCCTCGGCTTTCATGTCCCCAAGGGGTATGTCTATGCCGCCATGGCTTTTTCCGGTCTGGTGGAGTTTCTCAACATGCTGGCAAGGCGCAAACGGCGGAAGGATCGCGCCATGCAGACGGACGCAGCAGAAACACGTCATTAATGCCTCGGCCTTGACGTTACCGGTTGAATATGGCCTAAGGCTGGCCTGAAAGAGCCGCATTTTAAAAGGGCGCAAGACGCCCTGGCGGTTTTACGGAATTTCAGTTTTTTGAAGAACTCTTTCGGCCGGGCGCTTGAGCCCTTCCATCTTTCGCGATCCGGCCGGCAGCATGGACAAACATCTCATGAGCACAACCGGCCCGCGTCTGCGTATCGCACCGTCCCCCACCGGCGAGCCGCATGTCGGCACTGCCTATACCGCGCTTTTCAACTATCTCTACGCCAAAAAGATGGGTGGCTCCTTCATTCTGCGTATTGAGGATACGGACGCTTCGCGTTCAACGCCGGAATACGAGAAAAACGTGTTGGATGCTCTGAAATGGTGCGGTCTTGAGTGGTCGGAAGGGCCGGATGTCGGTGGACCTTATGGCCCTTACCGTCAGTCGGATCGCAAAGATCTCTATCGCCCCTATGTCGACAAGCTGGTCGAAGATGGTCACGCTTTTTATTGCTTCTGCACACCGGAGCGGCTGGAGCGGATGCGTGCCGGTCAGCGCGCCGAAGGCCGAGCACCGAAATATGACGGCCTTTGCATGCATCTCAAGGCAGACGAGGTCAAAGCTCGCATTGAAGCCGGGGAACCGCATGTTGTGCGCATGAAAATCCCGGAAGAAGGGTCCTGCAAGTTTACCGATGGTGTCTACGGTGATGTCGAAATCCCGTGGGATGCCGTGGATATGCAGGTTATCCTGAAGGCAGACGGCATGCCGACCTATCATTTGGCCAATGTGGTTGATGACCATCTGATGAACATCACCCATGTTGCCCGTGGTGAGGAATGGCTGGCATCCGTGCCGAAGCATATCCTGCTTTACAGGTATTTCGGCTGGGAGCCGCCGCAGTTTTTCCATCTGCCTCTGATGAAAAACCCGGACAAGTCGAAGCTGTCGAAACGTAAGAACCCGACCTCGATTTCCTACTACTCAGCGCAGGGCTATCTGTCAGAAGCGCTGATGAACTTCCTCGGCCTGTTCTTCATCCAGATCGCCGAAGGCGAAGAGATGATGGATATGAACGAGCTGATCGAGAAGTTTGACCCGGACAATCTGAACAAGGCCGGTGCGGTTTTCGATACGCAGAAACTGGAGTGGCTGAACGGCCGGTTCATTCGCGAGCGTCTTTCAGAAGATGACTTCATCATGCGTGTGGCGGAATGGGCCGCTGAAAACAGCCGTTTGAAAGACGGGTTGAAGCTTTCGCACAGTCGTGTCGCAAAGCTCGGCGAACTGCCCAATCTGATGGGCTTCCTTCTGGCATCCGATATGGTGCCGGCGCCCGAAGCGTTTGCGAAAATCAAGAAAACCAGTCCGGAAGAGATTTTGGAAATTCTAAAAGCGGTTCAGCCCGTGCTGGAAAAGCTGGTCGAATGGAATGCTGAAACCGTAGAGCAGGCATTGCGCCAGCTTGCCGATGACATGGAAAAGAAGCTGAGGATCGTTGTCGCGCCGCTGTTCGTGGCCATGTCCGGTTCATCACGCTCGCTGCCTTTGTTTGACAGCATGGCTGTGCTTGGCCGCGCCGTTGTGCGCCAGCGGTTAAAAACGGCAGAAGGCGTTGTCGCAAAGATGGTCGCAGAAGAGGCAGGTAAGTAAGATGAACAAGAAGACCGAAGAACAGGCTCTTTCCTCTGACGCCACGGAAGTGCGTGCCCAGAAACTGGAATTACTGCGTGAAAAGATTGGTGACGTTTACCCGGCACATTTTCACCGCACCATCACCAATGCGGAACTGGCTGAAAAATATGCCGACCTGCCTGACGATACGATCACCGAAGATGTCGTCACCGTGGCGGGCCGTGTCTATTCCATGCGCAATTCCGGTATGTTCGTTGACCTGCGTGATGCCTCCGGAAAAATCCAGATCTTCTCGCATAAGGAAACGACGCCGGAAGAGGTGCGCGAACTCTGGTCGCTGGTTGATCTGGCCGACATCGTTGGCGTGACCGGCGTTGTCCGCCGTACCAAGCGCGGTGAGCTGACGATCAATGCCCAGCAACTGACCATGCTGACCAAGTCGCTGAAGCCGATGCCGGAGAAGTATCACGGGCTTGCCGATATCGAGACGCGCTATCGCCAGCGCTATCTCGACATCATGAGCAATGATGACAGCAAGCTGCGTTTCATTCAGCGTTCGAAAATCCTGTCCGGTATTCGTCGTTTCCTGGAGGGCGAGGGCTTCATGGAAGTTGAAACGCCGATGCTGCAGTCGATCTATGGCGGCGCCTCTGCCGATCCGTTCAAGACGCATCACAATGCGCTGGACATCGACATGTATCTGCGGATTGCGCCGGAGCTTTATCTCAAGCGCGTTCTGGTTTCAGGTCTCACCGACAAGGTTTTCGAGGTCAACCGGAACTTCCGCAATGAAGGTGTTTCCACCCGGCATAACCCTGAATTCACGATGATGGAGTGCTACTGGGCCTATGCTGACTACGAAGACATGATGGGTCTTGTTGAGCGGTTGTTTGAGACCCTGGCTGTTTCTCTGCACGGCGATTCGGCAGTGAAATTCGGCGAGCTGGAACTCAACTTCAAGGGGCCGTTTAAACGGGTGCCGATGCCGGAAGCTGTCAAGGACGCGACGGGCATTGATTTTCTTGCGATCGATAATGACGAAGATGCGCGTGAGGCCACGAAGGCTGCCGGTTTTGAAATCGAAGATGACTGGACGTGGGGCGAGTGCCTGTCTTTCATCTTTGAGGAAAAGGTGGAAAGCACGCTCCTGCAACCAGCCCATGTCACGCACTTCCCGAAAGATATTTCACCCTTTGCCAAGGAAGTGCCCGGTGAGCCGCGCCTCGTCGAGCGTTTCGAGACTTATGTCAACGGCTGGGAAATGGGCAATGCCTTTTCCGAACTGAATGATCCGGTTGAGCAGCGCCGCCGTATGGTTGAGCAGCTGGAGCAGGCGCATGCCCGCGGTGAAATGGAAAAGAAGCTGGATGATGATTTCCTGAATGCCATGGATCACGGCATGCCACCAGCTGGCGGCCTTGGCATTGGCATCGACCGCCTGATCATGCTTCTGACAGACGGCCCGTCGATCCGCGATGTGATCCTGTTTCCTGCGCGTCGTCAGAAGGACTGACACTTTCTTGTGTCTCTAAATCATAGAAGCCCGGACGGTTTCGCCCGGGCTTTTGGTTTTTACGTGGCTTTAGCGCACTGTTTCGCGGAGCGCGGTGTCGAGGTCAGCTCTGCCCAAAAGCGTGCAATAGGCTGGCCGGTCGCGTTCAAAACGCCAGCCCGCAGACAGTGGACCGACATCGATACTGTCAAAGCCAAACTCTTCGTAGAGCTCTGCCACCAGCGCCTTTGCGTCCTGGTCATCACCGGCCAACGGAAGTGCTACGCGGTCCGTGGCTCCTTTGGGACGGGATTTTTCGTCCAGATCGATCATGCGGACAGCGTTGAATGCCTTGACGACGCGCGCAGCCGGCAGGTGCGCTGCCAGCATTTCGCTTGTGGTCGTTGTGGCATTATCGAGGGCTTCGATCCGGCCATCGCGTTCTGGATAGTAGTTGACCGCGTCGATTGCGATTTTTCCGGCAAAAGCGGACGCGGGCAGTGTCTTGTAGGCTAAAAGAGGGATGGCGATGATGACAATCTTGCCAAAGGCAATGGCCTCATCGACCGTCCCGACCTCGCAGCCGATGCCACTACTCAAGCTGAAAAGGGTATGAGGCCCGCGTGAGTTGCTGATCATGACCTGATGGCCGACTTCCATGGCTTTCGTGCCGAGAATCCGCCCGACAAAGCCCGCACCAATGATTCCTATTTTCATGACTGTTTCCCTTCAAATGAACGATGAAAGGGTTTTAATACTCTGGTATTTGTTGATAAATGCCGGATATAAATGGTCACTAACAACTCAAAGGGGATAATTGTGGACCGGCTTACCAGCATGGCCGTGTTTGTCAAAGTGGTCGATCTCGGCTCTTTCGTTGCGGCAGCCAATGAGACGGGCCTGTCGCCGCAAATGGTCTCCAAGCATGTGGTTTTTCTTGAAGACCGTCTGGGTGCGACGCTTTTGAACAGGACCACACGCAAACAAAGCTTGAGTGATATTGGCCGCGCCTATTATGAGCGCTGCAAGATCATTCTCGGCGAGGCAGAGGCAGCTGAAAGCCTTGCATCCGATATGCGACGCCATCCGAGGGGCCTGTTGCGCGTCAACGCGCCAAAGACTTTCGGATCGCTCGTTCTCGCGCCGATGGTGACGCGGTATCTGGCGCGTTTCCCTGATGTCGAGATTGATCTCGTGCTGGAAGATCGCTTCGTCGATCCTGTAGATGAGGGCTATGAAGTGGTTATTCGGATCGGCAACGTCCCTGCACCGGGCCTTGTTGCTGTGCCGCTTGCCCCGTACCGGATTGTCGTTTGTGCAGCGCCCGATTATCTCGCCCGTTTTGGAGAACCGAAGAAGCCTACCGATCTGATGCATCACCAGTGTCTGGTTTTCGGCCAGAGCGCTTTGTCCAGGCCCAGTTGCTGGCACTTTTATGAGGATGGCAAAGAGACGGAAGTCAATATTTCCGGGCGTATTCGCAGCAATGACTGGCTTACGCTGATGCGTGCCGCGGTGGAAGGCTATGGGATCGCGCTCGGGGCGGAGTTGATCATGAGGGACGAATTGGCGGCGGGGCGGCTGGTTCAGGTTCTGGACGGGTATGATGTACCGATACGCCCGGTCAATGCGTTTTACATTGCCGGGCGAAGACCGACGGCCAAGGTCAGAAGTTTTCTGGATGCAATGGTTGAGGCCTTCGGCCCGGAAGGCTAGTGGCGTATTTCGCCCTATTACAGTGTGCCTATGCCTTGGCTCTGTAAGCCTCCGGAATTTTGAAAGTTTCGTCAGCCCGGTAGTAGCCGCCGTCCTTCACCTCTTCGATCAGCACCATCGTATGCGGGCGCGCTGCTTCGGAAAAATACTCGGTCAGCATCTCGGTGACACGGTGGCCGATCTCGGCCTTTTGATCGCTTGTAAGCGCCGCTTCCGGAGTTTTGATGTTAACAAATGGCATATCTGCAATCCTTCCTGGTTGAGAATAAAATCGGGTTAGACCAAGCCGCCATTGACACGGATGACCTGTCCGGTGACGTAACGTGCTGCATCGCTCACCAGAAAGGCGACCACATCGGCGATATCGTCCGGTTCGCCCAGGCGGCCGGCAGGGATCGTGCCGGTCAGGCGATCGATCAGTTCTTCACTCTTGCCGTTCAGAAAGAGCTCTGTCGCCACCGGGCCGGGGGCGACGGCATTCACGGTGATTTTGCGGGCAGCGAGTTCCTTTGAGGCGATGTGGGTCATCGTTTCAACGGCTGCCTTGGTTGCCGCATAGACGCCATAGGCCGGTAGTTTGGTGCCGACGACACTGGTCGAAAAATTGACGATCGTACCGCCATCAGCCAGCCTGTTTGCAGCCTCGCGAAGGCCGCGGAATGTGCCGCCGAAATTGACCGCGACTTCACGTTCGAAGCGCTCATCATCGAAGTCTTTCAATGGGGCAAGTTCGAGTACACCGCCATTATTGATGAGGATATCGACCTTGCCGAACTGCTCTTCGGCGGCATCAAACAGGGTTCTGATGCCCTGTGTGCTGCTGATATCAGCCTGGATTGCGACGGCCTTGCCACCTTCGTTGCGAATGCTTGCTACAACGTCGTCTGCGGACCTGGCGCTGTTGGCATAGTTGACGATGACGTTCGCGCCGTCGCCGGCAAGTCGTTGGGCGATTGCTGCCCCGATCCCGCGCGAGGCACCGGTGACGATAGCTGTTTTGTGACCCGTCATGTTTGTCTCCTTTCAAACGTCGATAGCCGGAAAATAATCAGCTATGAACGGGAAACAATGCGATAATAATTGACATTATAATTCGCAAGATGCGAACAATCCTTCATGGACAAGCTTGACCGAATGCAACTTTTTGCCCGCGTCGTGGAACGAGGCAGTTTTTCTGCGGCAGCGCATGACCTGGGGCTGGCGCGCTCGACGGCGACAGAAGCAATCAAGTCCCTTGAGGCCGGTCTCGGTGTGAGGCTGCTTGAGCGCACGACGCGGCATGTAAAGCCCACACTTGACGGTGCCGCCTTCTATCGGCGCGTGATTTCTATTCTTGCGGACGTCGAGGAGACCGAAACTGCGTTCCGGGATAGCAGTCCACGTGGCCTTCTTCGCATTGATGCGCATCCGCTTTTAACGCAGACATTTCTGCTACCGGCGCTTCCGGCATTTCTGGCGCAGTATCCAGAGCTCAATCTGCATTTCGGACAGGGAGATCGCCTTGTCGATCTCGTTCGCGAAGGTGTCGATTGTGCAATTCGTGCCGGTGAGCTGGAGGACTCCAGTATGATTGTGCGCCGTCTTGCGACATTGAACGAAATTACGTGTGCCAGTCCTTCTTATCTCGCGGCTCACGGAATGCCGCGCGCACCTGACGATCTGTCAGGACATCAGGCGGTCGGGTTTGTTTCCTCACGCACAGGGGAAGTCATGCCGCTGGAGTTTACATCAGGCGGACGTGTAGAGTTCGTTCATCTGCCCTGCCGGGTTACAGCCAATAATTCGGATACGGCAGCAGAGCTTGCAAGGCTTGGCTTCGGATTGGTGCAGGCCCCGCACTATCGCTTTGAAGATGACCTGAAAAGCGGAAGGCTGATTGAGGTGTTGCCCGATTATCCGCCATCGCCAACGCCGCTTTCGGCGGTCTATCCGCAAAATCGGCAGATGTCCCCGCGCCTCAGAGTGTTTCTGGACTGGGTTAGCGATCTACTTTCCAAAGCTTCGATTTAGCGTTGCGATTTTTCCTATCAGTAAGATGAAATTTACGTAACTGTTCTTGTGAATTGACCGGTCCGCACACACATAAAAAAGACAGAACGCAAGATAGAGGAGGCATCCATGGCAGAGCTTCAGAACAAGGTTGCAATTATCACAGGCGGCTCCGGCGGTATTGGTGTTGCCACGGCAAAGCGAATGCTGGCCGAAGGAGCCAAAGTTCTGTTGGTGGACATCGATGAGGAGGCTTTGAAGGAGGCCGTTTCGTCACTTGGCGATGGGGCTGATTACTTTGTCGCAGATGTAACCGACCCGGCGCAGGCGGAAGCCTACGTAAAGGCGGCAGTCGACAAGTTCGGAAAGCTCGACATCTATGTCGGTAATGCCGGGATAGAGGGTGTCGTGAAACCGATTACTGAATATCCGGTAGAAATGTTCGACAAAGTGCTGGCGGTTAATGTCAGAGGCCTGTTCCTTGGCCTGAAATTCGCAATGCCGGAGCTGAAGAAAACCAAGGGTAACGTCGTGTTGATGTCTTCGGTTGCCGGTCTTGGCGGAACACCGGATGTCTCTGCCTATATCACCTCAAAACATGCCGTTGTCGGCCTGATGCGCACTGCAGCCCTTGAGGGCGCGCGCGATGGTATCCGCGTGAACTCGATCCACCCGTCGCCGGTTGAAACCCGGATGATGCGCTCGCTGGAAGAAGGCTTCGCCCCCGGCAAGGGCGAGGAAGCCAAGAAAGGTCTTGCCGCCGGTATTCCGCTGCAGCGCTATGCCGAACCGGAGGAGATTGCAGACGCGGTCCTGTATCTGGCCAGCGACCGCGCGAAATTCGTCACCGGTGTCCGCCTGCCAGTCGATGGCGGCATGACGGCTGAATAAATATTCGACAAGCTCTCCCGCGGCGCCATGCTGCGTATGTGAGGCCCGGATTGCGCTTTTGCGATCCGGGCCTTCGTTGTTCTTGTCAGAGTGTCGGCCAACTGGAGATTGGCCCGCGCCAGCTTTCGTAGGTTTTGGCAATCGCCATGACGCCAAGGTCATCAAAGCGCGGTCTGACAATCTGCAGGCCGATTGGCATACCGCTTGTCGAGAAACCGCAGTTGATCGAGGCGGCTGGCTGCTCACCCATATTCCAGGGCAGGGTGAAGGCGATATGTTCAAACGGGCGCTGAGGATCATTGGTCGGCGAGGCCCAGTCTGCCGGATAAGAGACGTTCGGGTTTACCGGCGAAAGCACAGTATCGACTTTCTGGAACACGGCGGCACAGGCATCGCGCATTGCCATTGTCGCATCAAAGCCTTTGACGACATCAAGCGGGTTGGCGTCGCCACCGGCTTTGGCCCAGTCGAAGATGTAGGGCAGGATTGACTGGCGATGCTCTTCCGTCAGCTTCAGCATTGTCCCCCAGAAGCGCGCGCGCCAGAAGACGTCAAGTCCATCCAGCCATTCCCGTTTCAGCACCGGTGGTATTTCGATGATCTCTGCACCTGCGGCCTCAAACTGTTGTGCGGCAGTAACCACAGCCGCTTTCACATCCGGCTCGGCATCGATGCCGCAGCCTGCATCCAGCATCAGACCGATTTTCATGCCTTTGACGTTTGCTGGTGGCACATCCCAGTCAAGCGCCTGATAATCAACCGACGTGGCATCGCGCCAGTCCGGCCGGGTGATGGTCGGCATGACCATGACAGCATCATCCACGGTGCGGGTCATCGGCCCGGCGCAGCGCCCGGTGTAATAGGGATGGATCGGAATGCGGCCAAGCGTTGGTTTGAATCCGAAAAGTCCTGTCCAGCCCGCAGGAAGGCGTACCGAACCGCCAATATCCGTACCGATGTGCAGCGGACCGAAACCGGCTGCGCCAGCTGCGGCTGCCCCGGCTGATGAGCCACCGGGGTTTTGAGAAAGGTCCCATGGATTGCGGCTTAAATGATGAAAGGTGGAAAGACCGGAAGACAGCATGCCGTAATCCGGGCAGGTCGTCTTCGCAAAGATGATTGCACCGTCTTCCTTTAGTCGCGCAGCGGTCGGTGCGTCTTCGCTGGCCGGTGTCTTGTCTGTGGCAGCTGTGCCCTGTGGCACGGGATCGCCCTTTGTGGCGATCAGTTCTTTTACGGTGACCGGCACCCCATCCAGCGGACCGGTGGTTTCACCATTCAGCCAGCGGGTTGTCGAGGCTTCGGCCTGCTTCAGTGCCTCATCCGGCTTGAAGGCATAAAGCGCGCAGACTTTCGGTTCCACAGCTTCAACGTGGCTGATCAGCCAGCGCATATATTCGGTGGGGCTCGTGTCACCGTTCTTGTAGGCGTTTAAAAGGTCGCGGGTATTCATTGCGGAAAATTCGTTCATGTTCGAAATCCGGTTTCAAAAAGATAAAAGTGATGTTTCAGGTCAGGCGTTTTTCGCGCACTAAGTTGGCGGCGGCTCACCGGCATGGCGCTTGCGGCGGCCAATCCGCTCCAGCGTCGGTTCAGCAGATAAAAGGCGCTGGGTATAGGCCTCACGCGGGGCATCGAGAACCTGACGCACAGGACCGTTTTCAACGAGCTTGCCTGCCTGCATCACCGCCACATTGTCGCAAATTTCGTCGACAACGCCGATATTGTGGGTGATGAACAGCACCGACACGCCATGATGATCGCGCATGTCACGGATGAGTTTGAGGATTTGCGCCTGCACGGTCAGGTCGAGCGCAGAGGTTGCCTCATCGGCCACAATCAGCTTTGGCCGGGTAATCAGTGCGCGGGCAATGGCGATGCGCTGGCGTTGACCTCCGGAAAATTCATGCGGATATTTGTCCATATCGCTGGCTGAAAGTCCGACTTCCTCTAAAAGAGCGCCAACACGATCGCGCCGGTCCTTGCCGGTGGGGGCGCTGGCTTCCAGATGGAGTGGCTCGGCTATAATGCGCGAAACCTTGTGGCGCGGATCGAGCGAACCATAAGGGTCCTGAAACACCATCTGAAAATTGGCCCGGAACCGGCGTAGTCTGGCTACCGTCAGCGCGAAGATATCTTCGCCCTCAAACAGAATATTCCCGGAGGTCGGCTTGTCGAGCGCCATGACGATACGGGCCAGCGTTGACTTGCCAGAGCCGCTTTCACCAACAACGCCCAGGATTTCGCCTTTGTCGAGCGACAAAGAAACATTGTCGACAGCGCGCACGGTCGCGTCGCCCAGCCCGAACTCACGCGAAAGACCGATGATTTCCAGCAGCTTGCTCATGGTGCTTCTCCCGGTGCAGGCGACGTGAAGTCCAGCCCGGCTCTTGCGCGGCGTGGCAGAGCCGAAAGTAGCTTGCGGGTATAGTCATGGCCGGGCTGGCGCAGTACGCGCTCTGTCTCACCCTGTTCCATCTCGTTGCCACGATACATCACCAGTGTGCGATCAGCGATCCGCGCGATGACGCCGAGGTCATGCGAGATCAGGATCAACGCAATGCCAAGCTCACTGACAAGGTCGTCCAGAATGTCGAGAATTTCAGCCTGCACCGTCACATCCAGAGCGGTGGTCGGCTCATCGGCAATCAGCAGGTCAGGCTTGAGCGCAAGAGCAATGGCGATGCCGACCCGCTGGCGCTGCCCGCCGGACATCTCGTGCGGATAGGATTCAATGCGGCGCTTGGCATCCGGGATCTGCACCATGTCCAGAAGCCGCAAGGCTTCGGCTTGGGCTTCCGCCCGGCTGATAGAGCGATGCAGTCTCAGGCCTTCGGCGATCTGGTTGCCAACGCGCATGGCCGGGTTCAGCGCCGTCATCGGTTCCTGAAAGATCATGCCGATCTTGGAACCGCGCAACTGACTGAGCCTTTTCTCCGGCATTTTCAAAAGATCATCGCCATTGAACAGTATTTCGCCGGTGGGTTTTGCTGTTTTGGGAAGAAGCCCGATGGTTGCCAGCGAGAGAACCGACTTCCCGGAGCCGCTTTCACCGACGATACCTAGGGTTTCACCTTTGTCGAGCGACAGCGAAATACCGTGAACCACTTCAGTCGGCGAACCGCTTTCGTTCTGAAAACTGACCCTGAGGTCGCGGATGTTGAGCATCATGTTGCCTGCCTCCGTCTGGGGTCGGTGAGATCGCGCAGGCCATCGCCCAGAAGGTTCAGTCCAAGCACGGCAATGCAGATGGCAAGGCCGGGGGCCAGCACCATATGTGGCGCAGTGGAAAGATAGGTCTGGGCATCGGCCAGCATCCGGCCCCAGCTGGGGGTCGGTGGGGCAACGCCAAGGCCAAGAAAGGACAAGCCTGCTTCGGTCAGAATGCCAAGACCAGTCTGGATTGCAATCTGCACGATAATCTGAGCTGCAATATTGGGAATGACATGTTCAACGGTGATCCGCGTGCCGCCCTTGCCGGCCATGCGTGCGGCAAGAATATAGTCCCGCGCCCAGATTTGCAGAGCAGCCGAACGGGTAACGCGGGCGAAAACCGGGATCATGAAGAGCGCGATGGCCACAATCGTCGTCAGCGGGCCGCCGCCGAGAATTGCGGCGAGGAGAATGGCTGAAAGCACAGGTGGAAATGCGAACAGAACATCGTTGAAACGCATGACGAGCGCTTCAAAGCGACCACGGCGGGCGGCCGCGGCAACGCCCAGAACAGTGCCTGCCGTTCCACCAATGGCAATGGCCGAAAAGGCAATACCAAGTGAGGTCCAGGCACCGGCCATGATCATGGAAAGTTCATCGCGCCCAAAGTGATCTGCACCCAGTATGCCGCCGACACCGGGGCCTTTCAGGCGGTTGGGTATATTGATCGCGGTTGGATCGACCGGTGTCCAGAACCGGCTTAAAATGGCCGCGGTGACAAGAACAGCCGTGATAGAACCGCCGATGATAAGGGCCAGGGGTATCTTTTTCATCGCCGCGTCCTCAGTCTCGGGTCGAGCACAGTGTAAAGCGCATCGACTATGAAATTGACGACCATGACAATGGCAGCGAAGAACAGAACCACATTCTGGATCACGATCAGGTCACGCTGGGCAAGCGCCTGATAGGCCAGCGTTCCCATGCCGGGAAGCGTGAAGACGTTTTCAACCAGAACGGCACCTGCGATCAAAACCGAGATCTGCATGCCAAGCATGGTGACGACCGGGATCAGTGCGTTTGGTACCACATGTCGCCACAACGCATGAGAGGGGGAAGCGCCCTTGGCGCGGGCGGTGCGGACAAAATCCTCGTTCGTGATTTCGATCACGGCAGCGCGGGTGACGCGGGTTAAAACCGCAGCCTGCGGAATGGCCAGTGCCACTGATGGCAGGATGAGCGCCATCAAGGCAGGCCAGAAACCGGCTTCCCAGCCCGGAAAGCCACCGGCGGGAAACCAGCCAAGCGTCAGCGCAATGCCCAAAATCAGCAGAAGACCGATCCAGAAATTGGGTACGGCAATGCCGATCTGGGCGAAGAGCGAGGCGAATGCGTCAATGATGCCGTTGGGTCGTGCTGCGGCCAGAACGCCAAGCGGAAGCGAAATGGCGACAGACAGAAATACGGCAAGGCCGGTCAGTGGCAGAGTGACCATCAACCGTTCACCGATCAGGTCGGAAACGGGCGTGCGATAGGTGTAGCTTTCGCCGAGATTGCCCTGAAGCAGACCGGTGAGCCAATCGAGATAACGCACAAAAAACGGCTGATCGAGGCCCATTTGTTCGCGCAGTGCCGCAAGCGTGTCGGGTGCCGCAGATGTGCCGAGCATGATCTCGGCCGGATCACCTGGCACAGCCTCCATGACCAGAAAAATGACAAAGGAAATCACGAGCAGGGTGAGGATCAGCCCTGCCAGCGATCTGGTGATATGACGCATCTTGAAAAAGTCCTTCGGGATTGCTGCCGATGGGCTGTTGCCCGCCACGGGCTTTGTGGGGCGGCGGGCAGCAACAAGCTTACTCGCTCCAGTAAACGTCGGTTACGTCATTGGAAGGAACCGGCTCATTGGTCCAGAGGCCTTCAAGGCCCGCCTTCCATACGCCGATTTTGGGCCATGCGTAGAGGAAGAGGGCCGGCACATCATCGGCCAGAATTTCCTGCGCCTTCTTGTAAGCGGCAAGGCGCTCTTCTTCGGTTGTCGCATTGGCGATTTCGGCCATCGTTGCATCGAAATCGGGGCTGCTGTAGTTGAAGTAGTATGGGTCACGGGCATAAATGCCGATATCAAGCGGCTCGGCATGGCCAATAATGGTCATGTCGTAATTGGTGTCCTTGAAGACATCCTGAATCCATTTTGCCGGAAACTCCGAGCTTTCAATCGTCATCATCACGCCGATCTGGGCGAAATAGGCCTGCATGATTTCGGCGGCACGTTCAGCATAGGCCCGGTTCGGCACTTTCATCGTGAAGGAGAAGCCATCCGGATAACCCGCTTCGGCCAGCAGGTCTTTTGCTTTCGCCGGATCATAAGGCAAAACGCCGCTCAGATCTTCAAAGCCGGCATCAGATGGTGAGAAGTGGCTGCCGATTGGCGTGCCGTATCCGGCATTGGTGGCATCAATGATTGCCTGACGGTCAATTGCCATCATCAGCGCCTGACGGACCTTCACATTGTCAAACGGCGCTTTGGTGTTGTTCATCCCAGCCACAACTTCCATTCCGGTTGTGCCGATGACGACGTCGAAGTCGTTGTTGCTTTCAAACTGGGCCACGAGTTCAGGCGCGGTGAATTCCGGAATCGCATCAACACCACCGGACGTCAGCGCTGCGGCTTGCGCCTGCGGGTCTGCGATGAAGCGGAAAGTAACCTTGTCGAGCTTCGGCGCTTCACCCCAGTAATCATCGTTTTCGGTCAGCGTAACCTCATTGCCCTTCTTCCAGCTGGCAAATTCGAACGGGCCGGTACCGACAGGTTTCGTTGCATTTTCCGGTGCGCTTTCGGGCTCCACCATCACGGCGGAGGGGAAGCCAAGCCAGTAAAGAAGGTCGGCAGACGGTTTTGAAAGATGCAGAACCAGCGTGTCGCTGTCCGGTGCCTCTGTGTTTTCAATCGCGGCATAAAGTGACTTCTGGCCGTTGATGGAATCCGGCGCGATAATTCGATCAATGGTGAATTTCGCGGTTTCCGCATTGAACGGCTGGCCGTTCTGGAAGGAAACGCCATCACGCAGATCAAATGTGTATGTCAGGCCATCTTCAGAAATCTCCCAGCTCGTCGCCAGTTCCGGCTGGACTTCGCCGTCTTCATCGATTGTCACCAGCCCTTCAAACAGGTTCTGCCAGACGACCTGGCCAATGGCGACGGGGGCGGCCGCTGTCGGGTCAAGGCCCGAGGGCTCGATGCTCATGCCCAAGGTAAGGTCTGTGTGCGGCTCGGCCATGGCACTGCCTGCTGTTGCAAGACCAAGGGCAGTCGTTGCGGCAAGAAAAAGCTGGAGATTGCGTTTCATAGAGCGATGGTCCCTGCTGATGGTTTTTGAGAAGATTATTATCGTTGTTGTTTATAGACTGCCTGAGGTCTGAGTGTAAACGCAATGACAATTATTAGCGCACAGTGCATTCAAAACCGTTGCACTTATTGTCCCGCATCCTGCACAAGCCGGGCTTGTGCAGGCAGAAATTCCTCCAGAAAATCAGCAAGCCTTGCGGCAGCAAAACTTGGTGCCGTGGTTCTGGCGCGGCCCAGTTGCAGATCCGTGGCGATTTCATTGACGCTGGAAAAAGGGCGCGCGACCAGTTCGCCCGCCTCGATTTCGCGCATGACCGACATGGCTGGCAAAACCAGAACCGCCGCACGATGGCGTGCCAGCTCCTTTTGCAATTCAAGGGAAGAGGTGGTGAAGGCGGTATCCACTGGCTCAAAACCGGCAATGCGCTGACTATGATCGAAAGTGCGGCGAATGCCGAATGATCGGTCCGGCATGGCAAGCGGATGCTTGCGTATCGCTTCCAGCGGGATTTCGGCCAGGCTGGCAAGCGGATGGTCCGGTGCCATGACCGGCTCGTGGCGTACCCGCAGTTTAAAACGCACATCCATTTGTGCGTCCGGGGGTGAAAACATCGTCACCGCCATATCCGTATTGCCGCTTAAAACCGCGTTCATGGCCTCCTGCGCGGAGGAGACGGTCACCTGTATCGTTACGGCCGGGTAGAGTGTGTAAAATTCCGCCAGAGCCGGCGCAAGAATGGCGTTTATGGCTGCACCGTTGACGTGGATTGAGACGTTGCCGCGCTTGAGGCCGCGCAGGTCATCAATCACCTGCCGAGCGTTTTCCAGATCGCGCATCATCGAGCGTGATCGCGCAGCCAGAAGCTCTCCGGCGGCTGTCAGCATGATGCCCCGTGCACCACGTTCGACAAGCGGAGCACCGAAATAATATTCGAGATTTTCCAGCTGGCGGCTGATGGCCGTGGGGGAAACGCCGAGTGTTTCAGCGGCCTGACGGATTGAGCGCGAGCGCACAAGCTCGTTGAAATAGGTGATAGCGTGAAGCTGCAAGCCATGGTCTCCCGGTGAATATTCCGGGACCTATTTGAACGATGCCGGAAAGCGCAGGCAAGTGCTTTATTCTGAGCCTGCCTCAAGTGCGCGGCGAAGATTGCCGCCAGCGTGTTTGAGCATTGCTTCCGCCTTTTCAGCCGCAACGCCGTATTTTACCATCACCGTTGCGGTCTTGATCGAGCGCCCACCGGCTTCAAGCGCTGCAGATGCTTTGACCAGATCGCAGCCGGTCAGCGTGGCAACCATCTCTTCAGCGCGCTTGTGCAGCTTGGCATTGGTTGGTTTCATCTCAACCATCAGCCCCTGATAAACATAGCCAAGCCGGATCATGACAGCCGTGGAAAGTGTATTCAGTGCCACTTTCTGGGCGGTGCCTGCCTTCATGCGGGTGGAGCCTGCCACAAATTCTGCGCCGGTTGGCAAGAGGATGGAGAACTGAGCCATTTTACCGACAAGGCCGTGTGGATTGTTGAAAATAGCGACGGTGACACATCCGGTCTTTTCGGCATATTCAAGGGCCGATGCCACATAAGGGGTGTTGCCGGAGGCTGCGACACCAATGAGCACATCGTTGTTTGAAAGTTCGACGGCGTTCAGGTCGGCAATGGCAGCGTTGCGGTCATCTTCGGCGCCTTCCTTTGCCACCAGAAACGCGTCCTTGCCACCGGCCATCAGGCTGATGGCGCGCTCTGGAGGAAAATTATAGGTCGGCGGCAGTTCCGCGGCATCCAGCGTTGCCAGACGCCCCGATGTTCCGGCCCCGGCATAGATGATCCGGCCGCCGTCTTCGAGCTTTGCACAAATGGCGTCCGCCGCATCTGCAATGACAGCCGATGCGCTCTGAACCGCTGCGATGGCGGAGAACTGACCTTCAATAATGCCATCAACCAGATCATTCACCGGCCATTTTTCAATTGTTGCGTAGCGTTTGGAGCTGGATTCGGTTGTCGACTTCATGGATTCGATCCTGCGTGGCATGTGATGGTTTAGAATTCTTCAGAGAAGATCGAGCGTGCCAGTTCGGCAGCCCCTTTTGCCTGGTCAAGCCTGGGGAAACTGGCTTCACCGTTCAGTGTCTTGCTGATGGTTTCGCGAATGATCGGTGAAAGGCCCAGAACACCGCCGATAAAGGCGACAGGATGATTGCCGCAACGTTTGATCAGTATATTGCCGAGGCGTGCGAGTTCTTCTCCGGCCTGTTGCATAAGCATCAGGGCAAAGGGATCTCCGGCTTTGGCTGCCTCTCCGACGGCCTTTGACAATGCGCCGATCTTTCCACGGTCACCGCTATAAATATAGGCCCTGATATCTGACCAGTCACCCCCTCCGGCGGCGGCATAGAGCGCACCGGCCAGCACGGACATATCACCCGGTGTACCTGTTTCATCCAGTCTGCGATAAAGCGCTCTTAAAGCGGCAAGAGCGATCCATGCGCCGGAACCGGCGTCATCGATCAGTGTGCCACGCCCGCCGATGCGCAACAAATTGCCGCCCGTGTCCAGATGTATGGCAATGGACCCGGTGCCGGCTGAGACAAGGTGGCCTGTGCCGGGTGCAAACAGACTGCGATAGGCAAGCTCGATATCGTCACTGATGAAGATGTTTTCACTGGCAATATCAATATGACTGCGAATGATCGCGACGATTTCATCGCGCGCGCGGGCGCCATAACCCGTCAGGCCGAAGGCGGCGCCATGAACGGGACCGGCGATGGCGTTGCCGACCTCGCCAATTGCCTTATCAAGAGCTTCGCGAATATCGGGCGTGAAGATCAGCGCGGTCGCACCGCTTGCCTTTCCCTCGGAAAGCACTGCGCCCGTCTGATCGACGAGGCAGAAGCGTGAAGCTGTGCCACCGATGTCACCGCCCAGATACCGCTTGCTCGTCACTTGATCGCTCCCGAGGTCATGCCATTGATGAACTGGCGTGAAAGAATGATGTAGAGCAGGGTGATCGGCGCGGCAGCGAAGGTGAGGCCGGCAAACAGAACGCCCCAGTTGGTTGTGTACTCACCCATAAAGCCGGTCAGACCTTGCGGCAGGGTTTTCAGCGATTCATTCTGAAGGAAGATCAGAGGAAAGAAAAAGTCGTTCCAGATCGGCACAAGGTTGTTGATGGCGGCGATCACCATGGCAGGCCTGGTGAGCGGCAGCATGACCGACCACATGATCCGGGCTTCCGATGCGCCATCCATGCGCGCTGCATCTTCCAGTTCTCCGGGAAGGGAGCGGATAAAGCCGGTCATGATGAAAACCGCAGAAGGCAGGCCCATGGCGACATAGATCAGGATCAGTGAAAGTTGGGTATCCAGCAGGCCGAGGTCGCGCATCAGCACGAACAGCGGGATTACGGCAAGCTTCAGTGGCAGCGTCAGACCCGCCAGAAAGAACAGCAGGATGAAGCTTGAGCCTTTGAACTCGTAGCGTGCCAGCGCATAGGCCGCCAGAGTTCCCAGCACGAGAATGGCCAGAATGGCCGAGCCGGTGATCAGCAGCGAGTTGAAGAAATAGCGGACAAAATTGGTATCCGTCCATATCGCCACAAAGTTTGAGAAATCAGTGAAATCCGGAAGCGAAAACGGGTGACGGAAGATCGTCATCGTTGGCTTGAAGGCTGAGAATACCATGATGACGATCGGCGCAATCATGATGAAGGAATTGGCGATCAGGAAAATCTGCAACAGACCATCACGGCCGAAGGTGCGCAGAAACTGGGATTTTTCGGAGTAATGCGTCGAACTCAAAGCTCAATCTCCCGGCGGCGCAGGAACAGCGTCATGGCGGTTGCAAAAACCGTGATGAATATGAAAACGAGGGCGGCCAGGGCGCTGCCGTGGCCAAAATCTGCCACACCGGTGGAGGGGCTGCCGAACGCCAGACGATAGAAATAAAGCGCCAGAACATCGGTGTTTCCGTATGGTGAGCCGAGCAGGTCTTCCATCACATAAGGCAGTTCGAACCAGTTGAATGAGCCGATAAACTGCAGCACGAAAACGATGGTTGCCGCCGGGGCCACAAGCGGCCATATGATCCTGCGGATTTTCACCCATTCACTTTCGGTTTCCATGCGCGCAGCGTCGTAAAGCTCGCTGGGGATGCGCTGCATGGCGGCCAGAAAGATCAGGGTCGGGAAGCCGACCCAGTGCCAGGCATTGACAAGAATGAGCGAGCCGAGCGCGGTATCGGCCTGCCCAAGCCATGGCTGTGCCCATGCGGAAAGCCCGACCATCTTCAGCGTCTGATTCACGATACCGAAGAGCGGATTGAGGAACAGCTTCCAAAGATAGCCGACGATGACCGTGGAAAGCACGACCGGCAGAAAGACTGCGATCCGATGAAAGCGGGCCAGCGGGAACTCACGCCATAAGGCGTATGCCAGAAAGAAGGCCGCGCCGTTTTGCACGAACATCAGCGTGAAGAACACAATGACATTGTTGATGAAAGCGTTGCGCACCGTGCTTTGATAGGGCTCGCGAAACAGCACATCGGTGAAATTCTGGAACCCGACAAATTCGCCTCGCGCCAGACCGTTCCAATCGTAAAAAGCATAAGCGAGCGCTGAGACAATCGGATAGGCGACAAAAAGGATCATCACGGCCAATCCTGGCAGAATAAGGCAGCTGATCCACAGGCCGCGCGGCGTGGGTCTTAAGTACGACATGAAGGGAACTCCGGCAAAAGAACCGCGCTTTCAGGCCGCGGCCTTTTCACTGTCAGATGTGCGGGCGCAAAAGAACGCCTGCACGGAATGATCTCAGTTTTTCTGAAAGGGCTCGTAGTAGCTGGAAAGACCTTCAGTGATGGCCTTGCCTACGCCTTCCGGTGTTTCGTCACCGGCCATCATCTTCTGGATGTTTTCCTGCACCAGGGTTGAGCCGGAGGGCTGATCAAAGCGGAAATGGACCAGCATCATGTAAGGGATCGAGGTCTTGTTCAGGTCTGAAACCGCCTGCAGCTCCGGATTGTCAAATGTGACGCCGGGGATCGGCGAAATGTTCGACAACTCATTGGCAAAGACCTGTCCGAATTCCTGAGAGGCAAGGAAGTTCAGGAATTTCGTCACCGCTTCCTTATGCTCCGAGGCTGCGTTGCCGGCATAGCCGCCATCATAGAAAACCGCGACCAGACCTTCGTCATCCTCGTTGACCGTCGGGGCGGGCAGGACGCCGATATTGATGTCCGGGTTCATGCCTTTCATCGCCGCGATTTCATAGGAGCCGCCGACAAATATTCCGGCCATGCCAGAGGCAAAAAGCTGCTGTGAAGACGGATAATCAAGGCCGATAAAACCATCCGGGAAATACTGGCCCATGTCTTGAATGCGGGTCAGCGCGTCAATAAAACGGGGATCGGTGAAGTCTGTCTTGCCGCTCATGACATCCTGATAGAAACCTTTGCCCATGGTGGATGCACCAAGGCCGAAGGTCAGCACCTCGTTCTGCCATGCCGCTGCTGTGCCATTTGCGAAGGGGTAGAAACCTGCGTCTTTCAGTGCTTCTGCATCGGCTTTCATGTCATCCCAGGTTTTCGGCGCATCAAGACCGAGTTGCTCGAAAATGTCCTTGTTATAGAGGACCATCATCGTCTGCGAGGCAAATGGAACAGCATAGACCGTACCATCGGCGCGCAGTGTTTCAGCCTGAAGGGCATCTGCCGGAAAGTCCTTCAGCGCCGGGACATTTTCATCTGTCAGCGGCATCAGGTAGCCGCCCGATGCCAGATCCTCAAACGAGCCATAGGCGCGCACCATCATGGCATCCGGGCCGGATTCGCCTGCCAGTGCCGTTTTCAGGATCGTGCCGTAGCTCACGGCTTCGACCATGCGCAGGTTGACATTGATCTCCGGGTTTTCAGCCTCGAACATGTCGATAAAGGCTTCGTATTGCGGAACGTCTTCCGTGCGCCAGCCCCAGAAAGAGATATCTTCGGCAAAAGCCGGGGCGGCGAGGCCCGCTAGGGTCGTGGCCGCAATCATTGTCTTGGCAAAGGGTGTCATCTGTTATTCCTTTCGATCCGTTCCCCTAAAAGTATCGATGACAAGCTGCATCTCCTGTTTCAGGAAACTCTGAGGCCGCTCGCCCTGTCGAAAACGTGAAGCGTATCCAGTTTCGCCGTCACGGTGACATCAGCATCCGCATCAAAGAAAATCGACTGCGGCACTCTGACGGTGACCTGCTCGCCGCTTCGAAGGCGGACATAAACATAGGAATCATCACCGAGATATTCGGTGTAAATCACCTTTCCGGCAAAGCCATCTTCTCCATGGCCAGCCTCAAGCTCGAAATTGTCCGGGCGCGCGCCGATGGTCAGCGCGCCCTGTTCAAAACGTTCCGGCGCATCGATGGCGCCGGTCCCGGCAATGGCAAGTTTGCCGTTTTCATTGGCGACGTTGAGCAGTGTCATCTTTGGCGAGCCGATAAAGGTCGCTACAAAGGTATTGGCGGGTGTTTCGAACAGCTCACGCGGGCTGCCCACCTGTTCGATATAGCCATTGTTCATGACCACGATCCGGTCGGCCAGTGTCATCGCCTCTACCTGGTCATGGGTCACATAGATCATGGTTCCGCCGATCTCCCGGTGCAGGCGGGCAATTTCAAGCCGCACATCGGCTCTTAATGCGGCATCAAGGTTGGAAAGCGGTTCATCCAGCAGGAAGACGTCAGGTTTGCGCACGACGGCACGGGCAATCGCGACGCGCTGTCGCTGTCCGCCGGAAAGCTGCCGCGGCTTGCGGTCCAGATATTCTTCAAGGCGCAGCATGCGTGAGGCTTCAGCAATCCTGCGTTTAACCTCGTCTTTCGAGAGCCCCATCAGCCGCGCGCCGAAAGCCATGTTTTCGTACACATTCATATGCGGGTAGAGCGCATAGGACTGAAATACCATGGCCGCACCGCGTTTTGACGGCGGCACATTGTTCATGACCTTGTCATTGATGCTGAGCGTGCCGTCCGAAATCGGGTCCAGGCCTGCAATCAGGCGCAAAAGCGTCGACTTTCCGCAGCCTGAGGGGCCGACGAAGATCATCAGTTCCCGGTCTCCGATTTCCAGATCAATGCCATGCAGGACTTCGGTTTCCTTGAAACGCTTTACGATCTTCTTCAGGGACAGGCGCGCCAAAATGAGATTCCTTAAGATGCCATTACAATACCAATCTATTGTTTGCCGTTTTTTGCAGAACTGTAAAGAGGAGGATTCGATGAAAATTGCTGGATATGGGTGATAATCGGGTCGCCGTGTCATGTTTTTCGAGCGGTTGGTACAGAATTTTTCATTTGGTATTGCATTGGTTCTTTCCAGCGACGATACTGTTTCAAGGGTGATCCACGATGCATGTGCAGTGTTTCACATCACTCGATTTCGTTTTGCAGGAGCCGGACAAGACAGGTCATGAAACATTTTTTCGAGGCGACGGATCTTGCTGGTGACGGCCCCCTCTACATCCGGCTGAAAAACGCGATTGAAGAGGCGGTTGACGCCGGACGTCTTGCGCCGGGAACAGCGCTTCCTGCAGAGCGTGAGCTGGCAATGGAACTGGGGGTGAGCCGGGTGACTGTGCGCCGGGCCATTGATGCGCTGGCGCAGGATGGCCTGCTGCAGCGCCGCCATGGCTCCGGCACGTTTGTGGCGCAGCCGGTCGACAAGATACAGCAGCCGCTGAAACGTCTGACCTCATTCACCGAGGATATGGAAAGCCGTGGTTTGTCTCCGCGTTCGCGCTGGATCGAGCGTTCGCTGGTGGCCGCTTCCCCGGAAGAGATCATGAAACTCGGGCTTTCTCCCGGTAGCCAGGTGGCGCGCCTGAAGCGGATCCGTCTTGCGGATGACATGCCCGTTGCGATCGAGACCACAAGCCTGCCGGCAGATGTTCTCCCGGACCCTGAAAGTGTGACGGGGTCGCTCTATGAACGGCTTGCGCAAAGCGGCGTCAAGCCGGTGCGCGCTGTTCAGCGTATTACAGCTGCGTTGGTGACAGAGGCACAATCGACGCTGATGGGGGTTCCTGTCGGTGCGCCCGCTCTGGTGATGGATAGCACGGCATTCAACGAGACCGGACGCGCTGTCGAGGTAACGCGCGCTTATTACCGCAGCGATGTCTATGATTTCATATCCGAACTGACGCTTTAGTTTTCAGCTGTCTATTTATTCCGATAAGGATTTTACATGTCTTCAGAGACCCATATGCACCGCGAGATAGCGGAAATTCCTGTCGCTGCACGACGCTTTCTGGATGAGCAGAAACAAGCTTATGGACTTGCAGGAAAGGCTTTGCGTGACAAGGATCCTTCGGTGGTTGTTACAGTGGCGCGCGGTTCATCCGATCACGCAGCGCTATTTCTGAAATACGCGATTGAACTGACTATCGGCGTACCCGTTGCTTCTCTCGGGCCATCTTTGGCCTCCATTTTCGAGGCCCCGCTGAAGCTTCAGGGTGGCGCTGCTTTTTGTATTTCGCAGTCCGGGAAAAGCCCCGATATTGTGGCTATGGGCAAAGCCGCGCGCGCTGGTGGTGCGCTGACAATTTCGCTGGTGAACACCATCTCCTCGCCGCTTGCAGAGATCGCCGACCAGCCGATTGATATTGCAGCCGGGCCAGAAAGGGCGGTTGCCGCGACGAAATCCTATGTCAACTCGGTGGTCGCCGGTCTGGCGGTTCTGGCAGAGTGGGCGGATGATGACCTTTTGCGCCGAGCGCTTGAAGAATTGCCTGCAAGCTTTGAACGAGCGCTGGCGCTGGATTGGGCTGCGCTGCTGAAGCCGTTAGAGGTGGCGCAATCGCTTTATGTTCTCGGGCGTGGGCCAACCTTTGCAATCGCCAGTGAGGCGGCCCTTAAATGCAAGGAAACCTGCGAATTACATGCAGAGGCTTATTCTTCGGCAGAAGTGATGCATGGTCCGGTCTCGCTGGTGGAAAAGGCGTTTCCGGTGATTGCCTTTGCCGCAGGTGACAAGGCGGAATCCTCGATCGCGGCAACGGCATCCGGCATGGCCGGAAAAGGGGCAAATGTCTTTCTTTCGTCTTTGAAGGGAGAGGGTGTTTCCGTGCTGCCCGCTGTTGAAACAGGTCATCCGCTGACAGATGCGCTGGCGCTGATTGTTCCCTATTATCGCTTTATTGAACAGCTTTCGCGCGCTCGTGGCTTTAATCCGGATTCACCGGTCGCGCTCAACAAGGTGACGGAGACCGAGTGATATGAAAAAGGTTCTCAAGGGTGCACGGATCTTCGATGGCGAGACAACCCGCGAAGGCCTCGCGCTGGTGTTCGATGAAACCGGCATTGAACGGATCGTCGCCTCTCATCTTGCCCCCTCAGATGCTGAGGTCATTCAGGCTGATGGTCTTCTGGCTGCGCCCGGCTTCGTTGATTTGCAGGTCAATGGTGGCGGCGGCGTCTTGTTGAATAACGATCCCAGCCGCATCGGCATTGAAATGATCTGCCGTGCCCATCAACAGTTCGGCACGACGTCTTTGCTGCCGACACTGATTACGGACCGTCCGGATATTGTGAAAGAGGCCGTCGCTGCCGGTCGCGAAGCCTTCGAGGCGGGTGTGCCGGGCTTTCTTGGCCTGCATCTCGAAGGGCCGCATCTGGCGCTTTCGAGGAAGGGGACGCATGATCCCGCTCTGATCCGCCCAATGGATGACGCCGATTGTGACTTTCTGGTTGAAAATGCCGGAAAATTTGGTGTCGCTCTGACAACAGTCGCGCCGGAAAGCGTCAGGCGTCAGCAGGTGGCAAGGTTGTCCCGGGCCGGGTTCATCGTCAGCCTCGGGCATACCGATGTCACATGTGCTGTCGCGCGGGAATATCGCCTTGCCGGTGCCTCCATGGCAACACATCTGTTCAACGCGATGAGCCCGCTGAAACACCGTGAGCCGGGGCTGGTCGGTGCAGCGCTGGCAGATGGTGGACTGTCCTGTGGTCTGATTGCCGATACCTTCCATGTCGATTCTGTGGCCATGGATGTCGCGATACGGTCAAAGGCCGGGCCGGGCAAAATCTTCCTCGTGACCGACGCGATGTCTGTGACGGGCACAGATGATTCGCGTTTCGAACTGAATGGCCGGACGATCTACCGTCGTGGCGGACGTCTGACGCTGGAGGATGGCACGCTCGCCGGAGCGGATACCGATATGCTGACTTGCGTGAAAAACGTCTACACACTTCTCGGTGTACCGCTGGAAGAGGCGCTTCGAATGGCTTCGCTTTATCCTGCCAATGCCGCTGGTGCTGCAACCAAGGGGCGGCTGAAGCCGGGCGCTGACGCCGACTTTGTGCTTCTGGATGATCACCTTGGCCTGAAAGCGACTTATATTGGCGGGCAGCGTGTGTTTGCTGCTGCATAGTCTCTATTGATAGCGAGGGCCGATATCATCTACGCAGGATAAAACGACGGCCTTTCGTTACGTTACATTTACTCCTTGTTTAATTGCTCGTGTTAAAGCTGTGACTGAAATCGGTTTTTCGAGGGCAAGATGAATTGCAAGTTATTAATCGCTACGGCTACGATCGCATTCTCTTCTTCTGCTTTGGCTGCAGACTATACGTTCGAAGCTCCGCTTCGCCCGACTTTTGATTATAATCAACGTTCTGGCGTCCGGGTTTCTGGCGATCAGTGGAACGGGCCTTACGCTGGCGTTACCCTTGGCTATGGCTGGGATCGTCTGCGCGGAACGCTGAACGGATATGAAACCGAGCCCGAAAAGCTCGATGGTCTCAATCTGGGCGGTTTTGCCGGCTATAATAAACAGTTCTCAAATAGCATCGTCCTTGGCCTTGAAGGTGACTTTGAATACGCTTGGAATGAGAACGCCTATCCGCTGGGGCAGGGGCTCGAACTGAAAACAGGAACAACATGGGGCGGTTCTTTGCGCGGGCGCATCGGGGTGGCGGCAGGAAGGGCGCTGTTCTATGGCACAGCCGGTGTTGCTGTCAGCAATCTCGATGTTGCCAGAATCTCTGACCTCGGCATAAGCAAGACGATGTGGGGATATACTGTCGGCGCGGGCGTGGACTATGCGTTCACCGACATGATCTTTGGCCGATTGGAATATCGTTACACCGGTTATCCGGAGGCAGACGTTCTCAAGGATGCGGCCCGCGCTGTGTTTCCCGATACGCCGGTCGATCTGGGCGTCAAAATGCACAGCAATACCGTCCGGGCTGGCCTGGGCGTCAAATTTTGACAGTATCGTTTCTCATTTCAGTCAAACACGATTGCTGGGCCTTTGGTCTCACGGCCTTTCAGTCCGGCAAGCGTGGCGGAGGCGATGGCTTTATAGGCTTGTGCATGGGGCCCGTCCGGTGCGCCTGCCACAACCGGGGTTCCCGCATCTGAGGTCTCGCGAATGTCCATTGCCAGCGAAACCTCGCCGAGGAAGGGAACGCCGATCTTCTCAGCTTCGTCCTTTGCGCCGCCGTGACCGAAGATATTGTGAACCGTTCCGCAGTTGGGGCAGACGAAGGTGCTCATATTTTCGACAATGCCAAGCACGGGCACTGACACCTTGTTGAACATGGCAATGGCCTTGCGGGCATCGATCAGTGCCAGATCCTGCGGCGTCGAAACAACGACGCTGCCTGCAAGCGGCACCTGCTGAGCCATCGTCAGCTGGGCATCGCCAGTGCCCGGCGGCATGTCGACCACCAGCACATCCAACTCGCCCCACGCGACTTCTTTCAGCATCTGCATCAGCGCTGACTGTACCATCGGGCCACGCCAGATAACGGCGGTTCCTTCATCGACCAGAAAGCCGATAGACATGACCTTAAGGCCGTACTTCTCCATCGGCAGAATGGTCCGGCCCGGTCCCTGCAAGGGTCTTCCGGAAAGGCCGAAAAGGCGCGGGATAGATGGGCCGTAAATATCCGCGTCCAGCAGCCCGACTTTAAGGCCTTCGGCGGCAAGGCCAAGCGCAAGATTGACAGAGGTTGTCGATTTGCCGACGCCGCCCTTGCCCGATGCAACGGCAATGATTGACTTTATGCCCGGAATTTCGGGTTTGGAGGGCTTTTCGCCTTTTGGCTGCTGCTGCGAACCCTTGCTTTTCGGGGCGGAAGACGAGGCGGCAGGCTTGTCCGCCGTCAGCGTGACAAAGGTCTGGGTAACACCAGGGAGTTCGTTAACGTGCTTCTGCGTCGACTGGCGAACCGGTTCAAAGGCTTCGACGCGGCTTTCAGGCACGCTGAGAGAGAAATAGACCTTGCCGTCGGAAATGAAAATGTCCGAAACCATGCCGCTGTCAGCCAGATTGCCGCCTTCTGGCAGGGTTATGGCTTTCAGGCTTTGAAGGACCTGTTCTTTGGAAAATTCCGTCATGATGCCTCTCGCTTGTCTTGCCCGTAGATAGTGAAGATTGATGCTGACGCCAAGCGCAGAAAACAATTCGGCTGACAAAGCGGGCCACTAAAATGACGGTCGCCTGTTATACCATCGTATAATAAGTAACTTCGTTCTCTTCAGGGTCTTGGGCAAATAAAAACGCCGACCTGAAATCTGAGCTGTCAGATTATCAAGGTCGGCGTCTTTATGTTTTCAAACCGCGCTCTCGGGCGCGCTTTTGTTTCATCCCCTCTGGACTTGGTGAGAAGATGACCTATTCGTTTCTGCTTGGCAAGCAGCTTTTTATTAAGCGGGCCTACTCAACATGCCCCGGAACGGATGGGATGGGAGGAGGTGTCATATTGCTGCAGTGCACAAATATTTGACACGGCTTATTTTTTAGGCGTGATTGCGTTGTCGCAGCATGTGCGACAGTTTTATGAAAAAAATATCTGAACCAGAAAAAAAGTATGACCTGCGCCTAAAACGGCCGTCATGTACAGCCAATAGGACGCACGTGAGGAAAACATCGCTTCTTTGCTTTTCAGCATTTGCAGGAATGGCAAAGTCTGCGATTTTCTGTTTTGAGACAAAATGAAAACGGGAGTTGCTTTCATACCGGAGTGTCTGTGTGTGAAGGCGGGAGTAACCAGATGACGGCAGAGACGGTTTTTGAAGGCAGAATTCTGAGTACGGATCGGATGGCGCTGGGGGAGGGGCCTGGCTATGATCCCGAAACGGATCTGATCTGGTGGTTCGATATCACCAATTGCCGCCTGAATTTTATGAATGCTTCTAACCGCGATCGCCGGATCATAACGTTGCCGGAGATGGCCAGTGTTCTGGCGCCGGTGGACGAAAAGCGCCAGCTGATCGCTATGGAAACCGGCCTCTATTTTCGCGACACGGCGCACGGCGCTTTGACTTTGCATGTGGCAATTGAGGAAGACAGGCCCGAGACCCGTCCCAATGACGGACGGGTTCATCCTTCAGGCGCATTGTGGATTTCGACAATGGGGAAGGAGGCTGAGGAAGGTGTTGGCGCGATTTATCATGTGCTGAAGGGCGAAGTGACGAAAATCGTCGAGGGCATGACGATACCGAACGCGATCTGCTTCTCGCCCGATGGTGAGACCGGATACTATGTCGATACGCCCGTGGGCAAACTGATGCGCATGCCGCTTGATCCGGAAACCGGCCTGCCGGATGGTGATCCAGAGGTCTTTATTGATAACGCAGAAAAGCCCGGCGGCATGGATGGTGCAGTTTGCGATGGCGACGGGCACATCTGGAATGCGCGGTACGGCATGGGCGTTCTTGACCACTATCATTCTGATGGGCGACTTATCGCGCGCTATCAGTTGCCGGCGCGTCAGCCGACCTGCCCGGCCTTCATTGGCAAAGATGGTGGCTGGATGATGGTGACAACGGCGGCTCAGAATACCCGCCCCGAAGAAGAGCCGAATGCCGGTTTTACTTTCGCTCTGGTGACCGGTGCGCGCCCGCGTTTCGATCCACCCTATCTGGCGGAAGAGCCGCTGCCGTTTCGCCGTTAGTCAAAAGCTTAAAACTGCTGCTTCCACGATGCCGCGAATCTCTTTACAACTCAGTGCATGAGCATCAGGCAACTAACCGAAACCGTCATCAACCAGATCGCAGCTGGCGAGGTCATCGAACGGCCCGCCAGTGCAGCGAAGGAACTGATCGAAAACGCACTCGATGCCGGAGCGAGCCGTATCGAGATTGCCACTGCAGGCGGTGGCAAGGCTTTGCTGCGCGTCAGCGATAATGGCTGTGGCATGGGTCCGGATGACCTTTCACTGGCTGTCAAACGTCATTGCACCTCAAAGATATCCGATGATCTGACCGATATTCGCTCGCTGGGGTTTCGAGGCGAAGCCCTGCCGTCAATCGGTTCGGTGGCGAAGCTGTCCATTTCAAGCCGGTTAAAAGGGGCAAGCGAGGGGTACAGGATCGCGTTGGAAGGCGGGCACCTTTTGCCGCCGGTGCCCGCTGCGGTGAATGCTGGTACAATCGTCGAGGTGCGTGACTTGTTTTTTGCCACGCCTGCACGCCTCAAATTCCTGAAGACGGAGCGTGCCGAGGCTGGCGCGACTACCGAAGTGGTCAAGCGTATGGCGCTTGCCTTCCCCGCCGTGCGTTTTGTGCTGTCCGGCTCGGATCGCTCCACGCTGGAATTGCCTGCAACCGGTGATGACCGGTTGGCGCGGATTTCACAGATTCTGGGTAAGGAATTCAGGCCGAACGCGATTGAGATTGACGCTGAGCGAGAAGATGTCGCCCTGACCGGTTTTGCCGGTGTGCCAACGTTTAACCGAGGTAATTCAGGCCATATCTATGCTTTCGTCAATGGTCGCCCGGTGCAGGACAAAATGCTGATGGGAGCGATCCGGGCCGCTTATGCCGAGACTGTGCCGAAGGGACGCTATCCGGTTGCGGTTCTGTGGTTTTCGCTCGACCCGGCGCTGGTTGATGTCAATGTTCATCCGGCCAAAGCTGATGTTCGGTTCCGCGATCCTGGGCTGGTGCGCGGGCTGATTGTCGGCGCGATCCGCGAAGCGCTGACACGCGGGGGAGACCGGGCATCTTCGACCGGCGCAGAGGCCATGCTGAAGGCTTTCAGGCCTGAGGCACGGGCAGGCCAAGGATCCACCGGCTCACAAGCGGGTTTTGGCAATCGCTTTGAGCGTTCGGGAAATGCGAACTGGAAGGCTGAGCAATCGCCTTACCGCCCGGAAGGATTTCGTGAGGAGACGCGTCCGCATGATGTCTTCAACCCGGCTCCGGCAGGCTATCCGGCAGAACCGCGACAATCCGGCTTCTCGGATTTTCATCAGCCATCCGCGCGTGCTGAACCTGTCAACGAAAATGCGCTGACGGATACGGAGCTAAAACAACCGCTTGGCGCAGCCCGCGCGCAGGTGCATGAGAATTATATCGTCGCCCAGACCGAGACCGGTCTTGTCATCGTGGATCAGCATGCTGCCCATGAGCGGCTCGTCTATGAGGCGATGCGCAAGGCGCTGAATGACAGGCGTCTGCCGTCTCAGGTTCTGCTGATTCCGGAAATCGTAGACCTGCCGGAAGAAGAATGTGATCGGCTGATGCCGTTTGCCTCTGAGCTTGAGCAGCTTGGTCTTGTGTTCGAGCGGTTCGGCCCGGGTGCAATCGCCGTGCGCGAAACACCGGCTATGCTTGGCGAGGTGGACGGCACTGCGCTGATCCGTCAGCTTGCCGATGAGGCCGGAGAGTGGGAAACCGCAAACGGGCTGAAGGCAAAGCTGGAATCCGTCGCCGCAACAATGGCGTGCCACGGTTCTGTGCGCTCTGGCCGGCGCTTGCGGGCCGATGAAATGAATGCTCTTCTGCGCCAGATGGAAGATACCCCAGGCTCCGGCCAGTGCAATCATGGCAGGCCGACCTATATTGAGCTTAAGCTTGCCGATATCGAGCGCCTTTTCGGGCGCTGAGTATTTCGTCTGGCTGAGTCGAATTTGGAGTTGATGACCTTGAATATTCTGGAAGGCAATGGCCGCGGTGAGGCCAAGATCAAATATCTCGATGCCGACTTCGATGTGATCGTCCCCGGTACGCATGTCGTTTGCGCGGTCACTTCAAAGCGCATTCCACTGGATGAGCTGCGTTACTGGAGTGTTGCGCGTCAGGAAGCCTATATTGATGCCGTTGCTGCTTTCGAAGCGGAAAAGCGCGCAGGTGCGTTGCCGACTGAGAAAGTTTAAACCTTCCGGTCAAAATTGCGGGGGGCTTTAAAAGACAATTCGTCGCGCCCTGATCGGTCTGAAACGGGTTGAAGTGCGTATTATATAACGAAGAATACCGATGGCTGGTCTGACCGGCCTTATCAAGCACTGGGAAGCTCTGATGTCTGAAATGCATGCCGCCTGGCCGGATAACCATCCCACTGTCGCTTTTGGCAAGGTTGGGGTTCTGCTTGTTAACCTCGGAACACCCGATGGCACCGACAAGAAGTCGATGCGCCGGTATCTGGAAGAGTTTCTGAGAGACAAACGGGTCATCGAATGGCCAAGGG
Organism: Martelella mediterranea; assembly: GCF_004342225.1. GTDB lineage: Bacteria > Pseudomonadota > Alphaproteobacteria > Rhizobiales > Rhizobiaceae > Martelella > Martelella mediterranea_B. Next base: position 105,866 of record NZ_SMAR01000011.1, read on the forward strand.
CACTTTGGTATCCGATCCTCTATGGTATTGTGCTGAACCGTCGCCCGGCCAAGGTTGGCGAGGCTTATAAGCTGATCTGGAATGATGATCTGGATGAGAGTTTTCTGAGAACCTATACCCGCGCGCAGGCCGAGAAGCTGGCCGAACAATACGCCTCAACGCCCGATCTCGTTGTTGACTGGGCAATGCGCTATGGTCAGCCTTCTATTCCTGCGCGTCTTGAAGCTCTGAAAGCTGCGGGCTGCGAGCGAATCCTGATCTTTCCGCTTTATCCGCAATATGCCGCTTCAACCACAGCGACCGTCAACGACAAGGCTTTTGAAACGCTTCTGAAGATGCGCTGGCAGCCGGCGATCAGAACTGTGCCGCCGTATCACGATGATCCGGTTTATATCGATGCGCTCGCAGAATCGATTGAAACGCATTTGTCCGGTCTGGAATGGGAGCCGGAGGTCATTCTGACATCTTTTCACGGCATTCCGCAGTCATATTTCAAGAAGGGCGACCCTTATCACTGCCAGTGTCAGAAAACAGCACGTCTGTTGCGTGAAAAACTGGGACTTTCGAAAGAGCGCCTTAAAATCACCTTTCAGTCGCGCTTTGGTCCGGAGGAGTGGCTGCAGCCCTACACAGACAAGACTGTCGAAGAGTTGGCGAAAAAAGGCGTGAAACGCATCGCTGTTATCAACCCAGGCTTTGTTTCGGATTGTCTCGAAACGCTGGAAGAAATTGGGTCAGAGGCACGTGATATCTTTATCGAACATGGCGGTGAGCATTTTACGCATATTCCATGTCTGAATGATACACCTGCCGGTATGCGTGTTATCGAACACGTTGTACGGCGTGAATTGAAAGGCTGGGCGGAATAACCTTTCCCAGCTCTTACGGGAGGAAATGCCATGGACGTGCTGACCGGATTTTCCCTCACCATTATCATTCTGGTGGTGCTGATCCTTCTCACCCTTGCTGCGGGTATCAAGGTCGTCCCGCAGGGTTACGGATATACACTGGAGCGTTTCGGACGGTATACACGCACGCTCACGCCGGGTCTTAACCTGATTGTTCCGTTTATTGATCGGATCGGGCGGCGCATTTCAATCATGGAACAGGTTCTGGATGTACCTGAGCAGGAAGTGATCAGCCGGGACAATGCCAGCGTGAGTGCTGATGCTGTGGCTTTTTATCAGGTGCTCAATCCCGCAAATGCGGCCTATCAGGTTGCCAATCTTGAGCTGGCAATCCTGAACCTGACCATGACGAACATCCGCTCGGTCATGGGGTCTATGGATCTGGATGAATTGCTGTCCAACCGTGACTCGATCAACGATCGGCTGTTGCGCGTGGTGGATCAGGCGGTTGAACCGTGGGGTGTAAAGGTCACGCGTATAGAGATTAAGGATATCCGTCCGCCGAATGATCTCGTCGAGGCCATGGGACGGCAAATGAAGGCGGAGCGCGAAAAACGCGCGCAGGTGCTTGAGGCCGAAGGGCACCGTAACGCGCAAATCCTGCGGGCAGAAGGCTCCAAGCAAGCCGCGATCCTTGAAGCCGAAGGCGAGCGGGAGGCCGCTTACCGGCAGGCCGAGGCGCGCGAACGGCTCGCGCAGGCTGAGGCAACGGCGACCAGATCCGTCTCTGAGGCCATTGCCGACGGTGATATTGCGGCGGTGAACTATTTCGTGGCCCAGAAATACACCGAGGCGATGGAAGCCATCGGTTCTGCTAAAAATTCCAAGGTCGTTCTTATGCCGATGGAAGCCTCGTCACTGATCGGTTCGCTTGGCGGCATCGGTCAGATCGCTCGCGAAGTGTTCGGCAAAGATGATGGCGGCGATGGTTCTCACCGCTCGTCTGTACGTTCGACACCGTCCGTAGGCCGCTCCGGCGAGAATGGTGAAGGCTGACCATTATGGCTGAGTTTGCAGATCTTGTCGGTTCCTTCGGGCCTTGGGGCTGGTTTATCGCCGGACTCCTGCTGCTGGTGGCCGAACTCGTTCTGCCCGGCGTGTTCTTGATGTGGGTGGGGATTGCTGCGCTGATTCTTGGCGTGTTTTCACTGATCCTGTGGCCATACCCTTTCTGGGGCTGGCAGCTACAGGCCGTTTTGTTTGCCGTCTTTTCCGTCGTGAGCATACTGGTTGGTCGAAAACTGCTTTCCCGGCGTGAAACGGCGAGCGATCAGCCGTTTCTAAACCAGCGCACAGCGAGCCTCGTTGGCAGGTCGGCTGTTTTGCGTGAGCCGATCACAGATGGGCGTGGACGCATTCACATCGATGATACAAGCTGGATCGTCGAGGGGCCGGATCTGCCCGCCGGCACCCATGTGAAGATCGTTTCGGCCGATGGCCGGAACCTGCGTGTCGAGGCTTTTCAGAACTAGAGCGCCGTGCATCCATTCGGGTGCACAAAGCACGATGCTGTAAACGGCTCCGGATACCGCTACTGACCTGCCCCCCTTGCGTCCCTCGTTCAATTCGAGAGTCTGCGGTGTCGTGATTGGTAGTTTGGTTGGTCTGCTTGGGCAAGGGTCTGTGTGG
>NZ_SMAR01000012.1 GCF_004342225.1 Martelella mediterranea
CGATCGCGATGGAAGAAAAGCTTCGCTTCGCGATCCGCGAAGGTGGCCGCACCGTCGGCGCCGGTATCGTGGCTTCTATCGTCGAGTAATCGACGCGCAATAGTCAATTCGAAAAAGCCCCGTCGGAGCGATCCGGCGGGGCTTATTCGTATGGTAGTTCAATAGCTTTTGTTGTCCTGCACCGGTACTGCCTGTTTCCAGAGATCTTCATAGATCGCTATCTTGGTAGTGGCGATTGTAGGTTGAAGGGGCACTAGATATGTGGGTTTTTTGCCTGCGTCTTTAATTGAGCCACCAACTATCCAACAATCATTGCCATCAACTATAACTAGGCGATCATGTAGGTCTCTGCTTTTTCTCAGCAGCGGTTCGCGGCCGTATTGAGCCTTAAACGCTGATAAATGGCCCGCTACGTCGTTTGCATATCGGCCGCATAGCACTTTTATTTCGCACCGCCCGCCTATGGACGTAAAATAGGTTTGAAATGTTGCTCCATCGAAGTATGGATCGACAACGAAAACGGAGGTTTGAGCGGCTGAAATGATCTCGCTTAGGTCTTTCAGGAAATCGTATTGTCGCTGCGATTCATATACCTCGCCAATATGTTCGTGACCTTCGAGCTCTAACTCGAGTTTTATCTCCTCCGCTGCCGCTACCAGCAGCTGGCGGAATGACTCTCTGGACAATGCCCAATATCTGACTGTGATCGACTTCTGGTTGTTGAAGGCCAATTTATGCTCAATTCCTAAACGTGCCAGTAGTGCACCAATCCGAGCAATCCATTGCTGAGGTGCAGAAGTTGCATCTGCGATGTACATCTCTCCGAAATCGGGTGCTGTTTCTATCTCGTGCAAAATCTTCATCAGCAACACCTGCATTGCTGCGGGATCATTCGTTCCTAGGTGTATCATTTTCTGGCCCCCTTGTTTCGCTTCTTGTTATTCCAGTCAGCTCATCCACCCAAAACCAGCATTACCATCGGTAGCGTAAAGAACGACAGTACTGTCTGCACCGTTACCACGGCTGCATAAAGCCGGGCGTCGCCACCGAGCTGGCGCGCCAGCACATATCCGTTCATCGCTGTGGGAACACCGGCGCCCAGGACCATCATCGTCAGAGGCGTGCCGGAAACACCGAGGGTTTTTGCAAGGGCGAAGATGATGACCGGGAACAGGAGGAGCTTGAAGGCTGACGGCAACAGCACGAGCGGCTTTGGCTTCAATGCGTCGGAAAGCACCAGTCCTGCGCCGACCAGCACAAGGCCCATGCCCAGAGCAGCGCGGGCCATCAGGTCCATGGTGACGAAGACCGGCTCATAAACCGGAATACCGCCGAAGTTGAAAACAATGCCAAGCAGCGACGCAAGCACCAGCGGGTTGGTGACGATTTTGCGGATCATCGCAGTGATATTCCGGTCTTCACCAGAAAACCAGACAAGCACAAATACATTGATGATGTTGAGAGGGATGATGTTCACCGTCATCATCAGGGCAATAACGGCCATGCCCTCAAGGCCAGCGAGCTTGTCGGCGATGGCAAGTGCCATAAACCCGTTCCAGCGGGTGGATGTCTGGAAGAGTGAGGTAAAGGCAGGCGAGCCGACACCGGCTTTTTTCAGCGGAAACCACAAAGCCATGGTGAGCGCGGAAAGCGCAAGGACGCCGAGAAAAGAGGCAGTGCCGATACCGCCTGCCGCAAGATCTGAAAAATCCGCCCGCGCCAGTGTCGTAAACAGAAGCGCCGGGAAAAGGACATAATAGCCAAACTGGTTCAGGCCAGACCAGAAGTCGCCGGTAAAAATCGGCAGGCGTTTCAAAAAAGCGCCAAGGGCCACAGTCAGAAATATTGGAAGAATACTTTCAAAAATAATGATCATCGTGTCCGCATATTTGCTTCGGGTTAACCGTTCGCGTGAAAGTCGCTTGCCAGAACGCACTGCAATCTGTCAGAAAGGCGATAACGAAGGATGAATGTATTCATGCGCCCGATTTCCGGACAGTGTATTAATGTCGGCCTGATGAGCCTGTTTTTTGTGCTTCTCCCTCTGGAGTTGCCAATCAGTGCGGCCATCATGGGGGCGATCGTGCTGGCGGACTATGCTTTCAGCCCTGAGCGTATGTTTAAATCAGAGCAGGATGGTCAGCAGCCGGCGCAGGAGTGACGCTGCTTTTAAAGTGCTTTCAGCCGATCCAGCGCGCCCTGAAGAATGAATGCGGCGGCCGCTGAGTCGATCCGTTCTGCACGCTTCTGGCGCGACACGTCCATTTCCAGCAAAGCCCGTTCTGCAGCAACGGTTGAGAGCCGTTCGTCCCAGAAGGTGAAGGGGATGTCGGTTTTCGGTTCCATATTGCGTACGAAAGCGCGTGTGGCCTGTACCCGAGGTCCGGCGCTGCCATCCATATTCATCGGCAGGCCAATCACAAAAGCCGCGATACGCTCCTTTTGCGCGAAGCTCAGAAGAATTTCGGCGTCTTTTGTGAACTTTGTTCTTTTCAGTACCGGACGTGGACTGGAAAAGCGTCGCGACATATCCGAAACCGCAAGGCCAATCGTTTTGGTTCCAAGATCCAGCCCGGCAATGACAGCGTGACCGTCAAGGGTTTCGGCCAGATTCTCGATGGTCAGAACGGTCATGTCTGCTTCCTGTCAGTCAGATTGATGGTGCGCCCGCATGGAATCTGACACGGTTCCGCATTAGTTTATTGTCAGAAGCATTCCACATACCGTCCGCAAGGAGGAAAAGCAAAATGAAGCTCATCTGGCTTGGACATTCCGCATTTCGCATCGAAACGGCTGAGGCCACAATCCTGATCGACCCTTTCTTTACGGGCAATGCCTCATTTGAGGGGCTTGACCGGGAAAAGCTCACCGAAGGCGTCACTCACATTCTCCTGACGCATGGGCACGGCGATCATCTGGGGGATACGGTTGAAATCGCCAGGCAAACCGGTGCGACAGTGCTCGCGAATGCGGATCTTGCGTCCTGGCTTTCCACCAAGGGGCTGGAAAAGCTGGAGCCCGGCAATACCGGAGGCACGGTCGATTTCGGCTCTTTCACGGTCACCTTCACCAATGCGCTTCACTCGTCCGCATTCCTGACAGAAGATGGGGTGTCGCATGCGCTGGGTAATCCTAACGGTCTGATGCTGCACATAGATGATGAACCGACTGTCTATCATATGGGGGATACAGATATTTTTTCCGATATGGCCCTAATCAACGAGCTTCATGGCCCGGCGATCGGTCTGGTGCCAATCGGGGATCGTTTCACGATGGGGGGAGCTGTGGCGGCGCTGGCCTGCAAGCGCTATTTCAATTTTGATGCTGTAATCCCGATTCACTATGGCACGTTCCCGATTATCGATCAGACACCGGATGCCTTTGTAGAGGGGATGGCCGGGTCCTCCACCGTGGTGAAAACGCCGAAACCGGGCGAGGCAATCAGTTTCTGAAGAAATGCCCCGTTGCGAAGGGAGGCTCAGCCCTTTATAGCGGTTGATGAAACTGTTGATCCGGAGAAAATTTCATGTCCGTGGACACCGCCACTGTAAAACGCGTTGCAAAACTGGCCCGTATTGCTGTCGATGACGATGGTGCAGAACGTATGACCGGTGAACTGAATGCGATTTTAGGCTTTGTCGAACAACTGGGAGAGGTCAATGTTGATGGCGTTGAGCCTATGACTTCGGTCATGCCCATGGACATGAAAAAGCGCGAAGATGTCGTCACCGACGGTAACAAGGCCGACGATATTGTCGCCAATGCGCCGGAGACGGAACGGAATTTCTTTCTTGTACCTAAAGTCGTGGAGTGAGGTATGGTACGTCCCATTATTGATATCGAAAGCCCGCATGACGATTCGCTGCGCACGCTCTTCGTTGAACTGAAATCTTCGATGACGGCGATGTCGTCATCGGACGTTATTGATTATCAGCTTTCTGTCGATGTCAGTTCCCCCAGTGCAACAACCTTCGTTGCGCGCGTGGATGGCAAAGCTGTCGGTACCGGTTCGCTGGTGCGCCATTCCGGCGGTGTGGCAGAAGCCAAGAGGCTTTTCACCGAGCCTGCTTACCGCAAACACGGCATTGGCCGGTCTATTTTGCGCCATATCAGCTCTCTTGCCGCCTCTGAGGGCTTCAAGGAGCTTGTGATGGTGACGGATGCCAAACTCGATGATTCAATTGCTTTTGCGGAGAAAGCAGGATTTTCGCGTCGCGAAAAGATTCTCGACCATGCGCCCAGCAAGCATTCGATTTTCTTTGCCAAGACGCTCCCCTGATTTGAAGTGACAGAAATGACCGAACTGACCAGCCTGACCATCGCCGAGGCCCGCGACAAGCTTGCGGCGAAGGATATTACCGCGACTGAACTGACGGCCGCTTACCTGAAAGCGATTGAAGATCATAACAGTACGTTTAACGCTTATGTCGCGGTGACACCCGAGCGCGCTCTGGCCATGGCCAAAGCCTCGGATCTCAAGCTGTCTCAGGGGCAGGGCGGAGCACTGGAAGGTATTCCGCTCGGCGTCAAGGACCTGTTCGGCACCAAGGATGTTCACACTCAGGCCGCCTCGCATATTCTTGACGGATTCAAGCCGAAGTATGAGTCCACCGTCACCCAGAATCTCTGGGATGACGGTGCGGTTATGCTGGGCAAGCTCAATATGGATGAGTTTGCCATGGGCTCTTCGAACGAGACATCGTATTACGGGCCGGTTATCAACCCCTGGCGCGAACAGGGATCAGACCGTCAGCTTGTGTCCGGTGGTTCTTCGGGTGGTTCTGCTGCTGCCGTGGCTGCATGGCTTTGCGCCGGCGCAACGGCAACGGATACGGGCGGCTCGATCCGCCAGCCCGCAGCCTTTACCGGCACAGTCGGCATTAAGCCGACCTATGGCCGCTGCTCGCGCTGGGGCGTGGTTGCCTTTGCGTCCTCGCTGGATCAGGCAGGCCCGATTGCCCGTGACGTGCGCGATTCAGCGATCCTGCTGAAATCCATGGCCAGCGTTGATGCCAAGGATACGACCTCCGTCGATCTGCCAGTGCCGGATTACGAAGCCGCCATCGGCCAGTCCGTGAAGGGTATGAAGATCGGCATTCCGAAAGAATATCGTGTTGACGGTATGTCGGAAGAAATCGAAAAACTCTGGAGCCAGGGTATTGCGTGGCTCAAAGATGCCGGCGCTGAGATTGTCGATATCTCCCTGCCGCACACCAAGTACGCGTTGCCGGCTTACTACATCGTCGCCCCTGCCGAGGCGTCTTCAAACCTTGCACGTTATGACGGCGTGAAATACGGCCTGCGCGTGCCCGGCAAGGACATTGCCGACATGTACGAAAAGACCCGTGCAGAAGGTTTTGGCGAAGAAGTACAGCGCCGCATTATGATTGGGACTTACGTGCTTTCGGCAGGCTATTACGATGCCTACTATCTGAAAGCCCAGAAGGTTCGCACCCTGATCAAGCGTGACTTCGAAAATGTTTTCGCACAGGGTGTCGATACCATCCTGACGCCTGCGACACCGTCAGCTGCCTTTGGTATTGCCGATACAGAGCTCGCCAGAGACCCGGTGAAGATGTATCTGAATGATATCTTTACGGTGACCGTCAATATGGCTGGTCTACCGGGCATTTCTGTGCCTGCCGGTGTCGACGCCAAGGGGCTTCCGCTTGGTCTGCAGCTTATCGGTAAGCCCTTCGATGAAGAGACGCTGTTCCGCACGGCTTCGGTCATTGAAAAGGCCGCTGGACGCTTTACCCCTGAAAAGTGGTGGTAGGGCTTTTATCAGCCAGTTGATTGCTTGGTGTAAGGCAGTGAATACGAAAGAGGGCTTAAGTGCCCTCTTTTTGCGTTTCGGCGGCCTCAGCCGCTAAATGATCACCGATTTTGCGGGTTTTAGACGCATTTCTGAATATGTCTGCGCGCTTTCAAAGCGTCAGAAGAAATGTGATCGTGAAGACCAAAACCCTCCTGTTGATAGCGCTACTGGTGACAGTGGCATCGTGTTCAACCCTGCCTTCCGGTAATCCGGAGACACAGGCCCGCAACCACTTCGTCGTTCAGTCCGCCAGTGGAGACGGAGGTGCCAGCGACACCGGGCCGGATGATCGGCTTCGTCTGTCCTATGCCTCTCCGGCAGCTAGCGGAGAGGATTCGCTGACGGGTGCCTCTTCTGCTTTCGACCTGATTGCGCGGTTTGGCAACAGCGAAATCAATGTCTACCGGTTTAAAGATCCTGATAGCGGTCGCATGGCCTTTTACGACGCCAAAGGCGAAAAGCTGGGGCAGTATCTGCTACGCAATCCCGTGCCGGATGGCCGGAAAACGTCTGGCTACGGCATGCGCCGTCATCCCGTGTTGAAGACAACCCGCATGCATGCCGGTGTCGACTGGGCAGCGCCTGTGGGCACGCCGATTTATGCGGCTGCAGATGGTATCGTTCGCTTTGCAGGCCGGGATGGTGGCGATGGTCAGCAGATCGTGATCGATCACGGCTTCGGTTACAAAACAGCCTATAGTCATCAAAGCAAATTTGCCAAGGGCATCAAATCCGGTGTGGCAGTGAAGCAGGGCGATATCATCGGCTATGTCGGCCAGTCGGGTCTGGCGACTGGTCCTCACCTTCATTACGAGGTCATCGTCAATGGCCGCAAGGTAAACCCCATGCATGTGCATTTCATCATTGAGGGGCAGTTGAAAGGCCGTGACCTTGCGAGGTTTAAGACAGACGTAAAACGGGCCGAAGCTGCCAGCTGAGGAATTGGTGGATGCGACGAAACTCTTGAAAGCGGATCCTCCAAAGATCACATCATGGTCGTGATAAATTTCGAGGAGGCTTGAATGGCTGTCGATCAGACACAAAAACTGGCGATTGCGCTTGATAAGCTGGCAGCTGCCGGATTTTCCATGGGGCCTGAATGGGAAGGGTTGCATGCCATTTGTCAGGCCTATGAAGGTGCGCCGTTGTTTGACCGTGGTCATGCGCTGTGTCACCGGATTGAAGGCGATAGCTGGAATGCCGGTTATTGGTACCGCCGTGCGGGCACCACACCGCCCGGCGGCACGCTGGGATCCGAGTATCGTCAGCTGAAGGCGGATATTGAGGATAGTGTGTGAGGAACGCGGATAGCCGCGTCCCTCTGTTGGCTGTTTTATCTGTTATCCGGCTGGCTTCTGACCAGTTCCAGGCCGCGCTGCGTGATCTGGTAGGGTCGTCCGCGTGTTGAGCGGATTGCCCGTTTCGCCTTCAGTTTGCGAAACAAAATCAGATCGACACCGGGAAAACGCCAGCCTTCCCGTGTGTAGCAATCGATCCGGTCGATCTTTCTGCTGTCATTGCGGATGAGCTCGATTCTGCCGCCCTGAGCCAGCAGATGCAAAATGCGCTGTTCGTCGCGCGAAATGTCCATTGTTCTGAAATCCGTACACGGCGCTCTTTTTTAAAAGAGCGCAAACGATCTTTGCCGCACATCTTAAGCGATGGCGGGGCTTATCGTTCTGGCCACTGCGCACGCGCGTCCCTGATACTTCAGAGAAAGCGGGCAGGGCCCTTACCGGGATTCCATATGGTTAGACATCAAAACTCCTGATTGTCAGCCTTGAGATAGTCAAGCTTCCGGATAAGGTCAAGCAATTGCGCACATCCGGCGTGTTCAGCCGCTTGCGTCAGGCGCGCAATTGCTCTACCTCACAAAGCAAACCTTCGAATGTGAATGACGAGCTGACCATGACCATTGTCGATACCCGCACGCCTGATCCGAAACGCCTGATTCCCGGAGCCACCGGTGATTGGGAGGTGATTGTCGGTCTGGAGGTGCATGCGCAGGTCACCAGCAATTCCAAGCTGTTTTCAGGTTCATCCACCGCCTTCGGCAAGGCGCCAAACGCCAATGTTTCGCTGGTGGACGCCGCTATGCCTGGTATGCTGCCGGTGATTAACGAGGAATGCGTAAAACAGGCGGTGCGCACCGGACTTGGTCTGAAAGCACAGATTAACAAGCGCTCGATCTTCGACCGGAAGAACTATTTTTATCCCGACCTGCCGCAGGGCTACCAGATTTCTCAATATAAGGACCCGATTGTCGGTGAGGGCAAAATCACGATTTCGCTCGGCCCGGACAAGAAGGGCAATTTCGAGGATATCGAAATCGGTATTGAGCGGCTGCATCTGGAGCAGGATGCGGGTAAGTCGATGCACGACCAGCATCCGTCCATGTCGTTTGTCGATTTGAACCGCTCCGGCGTGGCGCTGATGGAAATTGTCTCCAAACCGGATTTGCGCTCTGCGGACGAGGCGAAGGCCTATGTGACGAAGCTGCGCACCATTGTCCGTTACCTTGGCACCTGTGACGGGAATATGGATGAAGGCTCGATGCGCGCGGATGTGAATGTCTCCGTCCGTCGCCCCGGTGAGGACTTTGGTACGCGCTGCGAAATCAAGAATGTGAACTCGATCCGTTTCGTCGGCATGGCAATCGAGAGCGAAGCGCGTCGCCAGATTGATATTCTGGAAGAGGGCGGCGCGATTGATCAGGAGACCCGCCTGTTTGATCCGGTCAAGGGTGAAACGCGGTCGATGCGTTCCAAGGAAGATGCGCACGACTACCGCTATTTCCCCGATCCCGATCTGCTGCCACTCGAATTCGATGATGCCTTTATCGAAGAACTGGCAAAGGATTTGCCGGAGCTTCCTGACGATAAAAAGGCCCGCTTCATCAACGAGTTTGGTCTTTCGGTTTACGATGCATCTGTTCTGGTGTCCGATAAGGCTGTTTCTGACTATTACGAAAAGCTTGTTGCCGGTCATGACGCAAAGGCTGGCGCAAACTGGGTAATCAACGACCTTTTGGGCGCCTTGAACAAGGCTGGTAAGGGCATTGATGAGACGCCCGTTTCGCCCGAGCAGTTGGGCGCGATCCTTGATCTGATCAAGGAAGGCACGATTTCCGGGAAGATTGCCAAGGATCTGTTCGAAATCGTCTGGAACGAAGGCGGTGACCCGAAAGTGATCGTCGAAGAACGCGGTATGAAGCAGGTCACGGATATGGGGGCGATCGAAAAGATCGTCGATGATATTATCGCGGACAATCCCGAGCAGGCCGAAAAGGTCAAGGACAAGCCGTCTCTGGCTGGCTGGTTTGTCGGTCAGGTGATGAAGGCCTCCAAGGGCAAGGCCAATCCGCAGGCTGTGCAGAAGCTGGTGAAGGAAAAACTCGGCGTCGAGGAGTAAGGTTTGTTTTTTGTCCGAACCGCCATGGAAAGCGATCTCGACGCCGTTCGCGATCTGCTGGAAGTGACCTGGCACGCAACCTATGATGATATTTTAGGGACGGCGAAGGTCAACGAAATCATTGCAAGCTGGCATTCTGCCAATGCGCTTAAGCTGCGTATGAACCGCAAGGATAGTGAATTCCTGGTTGCAGACAGCGGCACGCGCATCGGCGGTATGGCCTATGCTGCACCGGATCACGATCGCACAGGCGTCGTCAATCTCAGTCAGCTTTATGTCCACCCGAACCTTCAGCGTCAGGGGATTGGCCGGGATCTGTTCGCGGAAATCGAAACCTGCTTTCCCAATGCCCGCCGGCTGAGCCTTGAGGTTGAGCCGGAAAACCAAGCTGCACGGGCTTTTTATGCGGCGCATGGTCTGACCGAAACCGGGCGTACGGAAGACAGTGGTGGTTGTGGTGCCGGTATTCCGGCGATCGTCATGGAAAAGGACCTGCCCGGTGCCTGATTTTAAAGACGTGGTCATTCGCGAGGCGCGGGCAGAAGACCTTGAAGCGCTGGTCGCGATTTTCGCAAGCGACGATAAAGGCGGGCACGGGGATACCACGGATCCGGAGGCATTCTCAGACTATCGCGAAGCCTTTGAAGCGATTGCCGCGTCTGCGAATGACACGCTCTATGTGGCCGAATCGGATGGCGGCATTGTTGGTACTTTTCAGACGACATATTCGCGGTCCTTACCCGGACGCGGCGGTGCCAATCTGATTCTCGAAGCGGTTCAGACCCACCCGGATTATCGCGGTAAGGGCATTGGCAAGACAATGGTTCAGGCCGCAATTGACGAGGCTCATATCCGTGGGTGCCGCCTCATTCAGCTGATGAGCAACGCCCAGCGCACAGATGCGCACCGCTTTTATGAGCGCATGGGTTTCAGACAATCCCATCTTGGGTTTAAAATGAAGCTTAAGTAGCCCGAAGCGTGACCGAAGCCTCTGGACAAGCGCGGCCTTAAGCGCCATACACTGGGCGAGGATTTTTAGGCTTATGCCCGCTTTGCCTGTCGTGACGAAGGATGAAAGATGGCAAATTTTCTGACGAAGATGTTTACCTGGTGGAACGGTTCTACGATCGGAACCGACGTATTCACCCGCCGTTTCGGTAAGAAAGTTGGCGAAGATCAGTTTGGCAATGTCTATTACGAAGGTGGAAAATCGACCTACGGTCTGACGCGCCGCTGGGTCATTTACAACGGATATGCAGAAGCTTCTGCAATCCCGCCCGGCTGGCATGGCTGGATGCATCATCGCACGGACACGCCCCCACCGCAGCAGACTTATACGGCCCGGGAATGGGAAAAGCCCCATCACCCGAATCGTACAGGAACAGCACAGTCTTACCGTCCGCCGGGTTCGCTTGCCGTGAAGGGTGAACGCCCGAAGGTGACTGGCGATTACGACGCCTGGACCCCCGGAAGCTGACCGCGTTTTGCCGCATTTTGCCTTTAGCCAGTTTGCGGTCCGGTATTATTTCAAAGCGCGGCCATGGGTCGCGCTTTTTGCATGAGGGATATGATGGCTATAGCTGGGAAGAAAATCGGGCAGGCAGTAACAGCACTGCTGGCACTTACCGCTTTTACGGGGGGGATGCAGAGCGTTCCGGCTTCAGCTGCGCGCGTCGAAAATCCGGTGGCCGTGTTCGGTGGAATCGACAAGATCACCGGCCGGACTTACACGTTTAATGCCTATGTCGGTGAGACTGTTCAGTTTGGCCGTTTGCAGGTGACACCGCGTGTCTGTTACTCGCGTGACGATACCGAGAAGCAGCAGATTGATGCCTTTGTACAGGTTGATAAGGTTTCTCTGCAAAACGAGATCGGTCGTATCTTCTCTGGCTGGATGTTTGCCGACTCGCCAGCGCTGAATGCCGTGCAGGATCCGATCTATGATGTGTGGCTGACAGATTGCGTCCAGCAGGCGGATGTGCCCCCGCCGGAGCGTGTCGACACTGGCTCTCAGTGAACGTTTACTACTTCGCTTTATAGGCTGCGACTGCCTTGGATTTTGGAGCCTTTTAAAAGCCGGCATAGCGGGTACCGGTTGCCTTTTTGCATTTTCTGAACCAACAAATATGCTAGTCTGCATTTAGGCATTTGCTGACTGGCGAAGGCCTGTTTTTTGTTGAGGAGGTCTTTTATGTCGGTCGCCCGCCCGCAGCTCAACGCAGAGCAAGCCAGGTATTTCCATTATTCTGAAGTTTTAAAATATACCGGCAGAGCTGGCGCTGAATGCCTTGATCCGTGGGATCCGAAGGCAGACCTTTTTATGAAAGGCGAAGCGTCGGTCATCCCGGACTATACTGTCAGTAAAAACGAAGACGGATGTTTCGGGACCATTCAGGCAGCCATCAGCCAGGCTGTTACTGATGCCAGAAATGCAAGGGCGCACAGGCGCTTCTATGTGGCTGTGAAGCCCGGTCTCTATGAAGAACTGGTCTATATTCCAAGATTGATCGTTGATGGCGTGTCGGTTCCCATCACCCTTTACGGAACAGATCAGAATGCTGAAAACACGACCATTCGTATTGCGATCGATCAGGGCATGTCAGGAGAAGCCTACCGCAATGCGTTTTCAGCCGCTATGGAGGGTCTTGCCCCTGAAATCCGTGATATCTTCCGGGCCAATGCGACGTTGCCAAGGTTATCAACGGAGAATGCCTGTGTGCTTCGGGTCGAGAATGATGGCTTTCAGGCCAGGAATCTGACCATCCACAACAGCTATAACTGTGACCGCGCTGATGAAAACTCCAAGTGTGATCACGGCAAAGGCGGTCCAAAAAACGATGCCGGGCAATTTTCCAAAGGCTGGCATCAGGCCGTCGCCGCACTGATCCATAATGCCGACTGCGTACATTTCGATAATGTCCGTTTCAAAAGCTTTCAGGATACACTCTATTTCAAGGGTCGGGTGCCTGGCGAAACCGTCCGGTCGTTTTATACAAACTGCTATATCGAAGGTGATATCGATTTCATTTTTGGCCGTTCGACGGCGTTCTTCGAGCGATGCGAAATCCGCTCTCTTGGTTCGCGCGTTTCCCACACCTATGTCGTCGCGCCGTCAACCAATATGCTGACGCGTTACGGCATTGTCTTTAACGATTGCGATTTCACCCATGACAACAGCGTGGCTGCGAAGCAGGGAACGTTTTCACTCGGTCGGCAGTGGTTTCAGTCCGTCAGAGCAACGCCTTATGGCGTTCCGAATATCGAGGGTTATGAGACCCATCTGGCTGAAACGTCCGAGTTCGATCATCCGCCGAAGGGGACGATTTCACTCGATGTGCTGGAAGCGGTTGGCAAATGCGTCATCATGAATTCGCGGATCGGAGCGCACATTAACGCTTCGGCGCCCTGGGATGACTGGAGCGGCGGGCGCCGGAATGCGGACGGAGAGTTTATGCCCGGCGAATGGAATACCCGCTATCGTCCGGCACAGTATTCGTCCGATGTTTTTTTCGAGAACCTGTCTCAATGGCTTTTGAAAGAGGGTTTGTCTTATGAGCGGCCAAACCCTGCAGAGCCGTGGCTGGCTGAATTCAATAACCGCTAGATTACGACCTCAGGGAAACGGCTGATCGGGCCAGACAAGTGCTGCATTCAGCAGCGTCATGTATTCCTCCTTGGGAAGATCGATCGCCCCCATTGTTTTCAGATGCTCTGTGGTGAATTGCGTGTCGAGAAGCAGGAAATTGTTGGCGGAAAGACGCTCGACAAGGTGAACGAGGCAAATTTTTGAAGCATTGCTGCGGCGTGAAAACATGCTTTCGCCGAAGAAAGCCGCTTTCAGCGACACGCCATAGAGGCCACCGACGAGCCGGCCATCTTCATAAGCCTCAACACTATGCGCATGTCCCATGCGATGCAGCTCATTATAGAGCGCGCGAATTTCGGCATTGATCCATGTTTGTGGCCGGTCAGGCGCCGGTTCTGCGCAGGCGGCAATGACACCATCAAAGTCATGGTTGAATCGAATTTCATAGGGTTGCCTGCGCATGAATTTGCGCAGGCTGTGCGATACATGCAGCCCATCTAAAGGGATGATGCCGCGGATCTCAGGCTCGACCCAGAAAAGCTCTGTGTCTTCGGCTGATTCAGACATAGGAAACAGGCCAATGCTATAAGCATTCAAAAGGAGTTCCGGCGTTATTCCGCTGCCTTTTGCTGCCTTGTCTTCCATGGCCTCTCAGCTATTTTGCCTTGTTTTCCAGATAGTGCTCAAGCCAGTGAATGTCATAGTCGCCATTGGCGATGTCCTGATTTGCTATCAGATCCTGAAAAAGCGGCAGGGTCGTGTCAATGCCATCAACCACGAACTCGTCGAGCGCGCGTTTCAGACGCATCATGCATTCCACACGTGTGCGGCCATGCACAATGAGCTTGCCGATCAGGCTGTCATAATAGGGCGGAATTTTATAGCCCTGATAAACGCCGGAATCGATACGAACGCCAAGACCGCCGGGCGCATGAAAGTGGCTGATCGTGCCCGGCGAAGGCCGGAACGTGGCCGCGTTTTCAGCGTTGATACGGCATTCAATCGCGTGACCGGAAAAGAAGATCTGGTCTTGCGTGACAGAAAGCCCGGCGCCTGCTGCGACCCGGATCTGCTCATGGACAAGATCGATGCCGGTGATGGCTTCTGTCACCGGATGCTCCACCTGAAGGCGGGTGTTCATTTCGATGAAATAGAACTCGCCGTTTTCGTAGAGAAACTCGATCGTGCCTGCACCACGATACTTCATCTTGCGCATGGCTTCGGCACAGACTTCGCCGATCTTCATGCGCTGCTCGACGTTGAGTGCCGGTGAATTGGCTTCTTCCCACACCTTCTGGTGACGGCGCTGAAGCGAACAATCGCGCTCACCCAAGTGAACAGCGGCACCTTCGCCATCTCCGAAGACCTGGACTTCGATATGACGCGGTGTATCGAGATATTTCTCCATATAAACCGAATCATTGCCAAAGGCTGCACCAGCTTCGCCGCGCGCAGTGCGGTAAGCTTCCAGAAGGTCATCCTTCGAGCGGGCAAGCTTCATGCCGCGACCGCCGCCGCCAGCCGTGGCCTTGATCAGAACGGGATATCCGATCTCATCGGCAACCTGCAGTGCGTCTTCATCCGTGTCCACGGAGCCGCCGGAGCCGGGGACGACCGGGATGCCAAGATCTTCCGCTGTTGTTTTGGCGGTGATCTTGTCACCCATCATGCGGATATGTTCACTCGTCGGACCGATGAAGGTGATGCCGTGCGCTTCAAGGATTTCAGCGAACTTGGCATTTTCCGAAAGAAAACCATAACCTGGATGAACCGCATCGGCGCCGGTGATCTCGCAAGCGGCGACGATCTGGTGGATATTGAGGTAGCTATCGCGTGATGAGGGCGGGCCGATACACACACTTTCATCGGCTAGCCGCACATGCATGGCGTTGGCGTCGGCGGTGGAGTGGACCGCGACGGTCGCAATGCCAAGCTCTTTGCAGGCCCGTTGAACGCGAAGCGCGATTTCGCCGCGATTGGCGATCAGAATTTTCGAAAACATCGCTCTTGGATCCGTCACTCGATTACGACCAGCGGCTCATCAAATTCGACCGGTTGCGCGTCGTCGACCAGAATTTCAACGACCTTACCGCTCTTCGGCGCCGGAATCTGGTTCATCGTTTTCATGGCTTCGATGATCAGAAGCGTCTGGCCTTCCTTAACGTTGGCACCGACCTCGATAAACGGACGCGCGCCAGGAGCAGGGGCGAGGTAGACAGTGCCAACCATCGGGGCCTTGATCGCCTGGTCGTGTTTGCTCGAAGCGGCCGGAGCTGCTGCCGGGGCAGGCACTGCAGCAGGCGCGGGTGCTGCAGCGGGCGCAGGCGCATAAGAAACCTGTTGCGCTGCCGGAGCGACGGTGATCTCACGTGCAACCCGGATATGAAGGTTATCATGCTCGACTTCGATCTCGGTCAGGTCGGTGTCTTTCAGGATGACGGCAAGCTCACGCACCAGCTCTGCGTCGATTGCCTTCTTCTGGTCTGCCATGGGTGTTTTCCTTTGTTCTTTTTATTCCGTGAGGTTTTTCAGCGCACGAAGTGCAAGCAGGTAGCTGTCCGGACCGAAGCCGCAGATCATGCCTTTCGCTGCCGGGGCGATCATGCTCTTGTGGCGGAATTCCTCACGGGCATGAATATTCGATATATGTAGCTCAACAACCGGTATGGATATTGAGCGGACCGCATCGTGAAGCGCTATGGACGTATGGCCATAGGCCCCTGGATTGATTGCCACACCTGCTGCTGCATCATCGGCCTCGTGAAGCCAGTCAACCAGCATGCCTTCGTGGTTTGTCTGCCGGAAATCGATCTGAAAACCGATAGACTGAGCTTCTTCACGGCAAGCTTTCTCGATTGCAGCGAGCGTCATATCACCATAGATACCAGGCTCGCGCTTGCCCAGAAGATTGATGTTCGGACCATTTAGGACAAAGACAGTGCGTGTCATACGTCAATTCCAGTTTCGAGACCACCTATAGACGCTCACGCCTTTCAGGAAAAGCCCTTTCAGCGGATACTAAAAGGGCCTGGTTAATTGTGGTTTGCGGGATCAGAAGAAATGCTCTTGCCTCAAGAGCAGGTCGCGCTGCCGCATTCCCTTACATTATCGATGCGATCCTGCAGCGTGTCCGCGCCAACAGCACCACTGATTAAGGCGTCTCCCACGATATAGGCAGGTGTGCCATTGACGCCGATGGAGCTTGCGAGCGCGAAATGCTCCTGAAGGGCTTCATCGCCAGGATAATCAACCATTGCCTGCTGCATCGTTTCTGCGTCAAAGCCAAGAGAGTCCGCAACTGCAAGTGCTGTATCTTCGGTTGCGCGACCGCCGGATTGCATCAGGGCCCGGTGAAAGTCTTCGTATTTTTCAGGAGCGATCCGCATGAAAGCGTAAGAAACCCGCTGCACAGCTTCAGATTCTGGGCCGAGAACCGGTATTTCCTTCAGGATGAAGCGCACATCGTCATTCGTTGCGATAAGCTCATCCATGTCTGCCAGCGCACGTCTGCAGTAGCCGCAATTGTAGTCGAAGAATTCGACAACAGTGATGGCGCCGTCCGGGTTGCCCAGCTCGAAATCATAGTCGGGCTGATAGAGCTTTTCCTGGTTCTGGGCGAGAACTTCGGCCGCAGCCTTTTGCTGTTCGGCCACCTGCTTTTCTCTGAGCGCGGCCTGAACGTCCAGAAGGATTTCAGGGTTTTCAAGAAGGTAATCGCGGATCTGCGGACCAATATCCTGATCTTCAGAGACAGCAGCAGCTTGTGTCTCGTTTTGGTCGCTTCCCGGCGTGCCATAGTGATAGATCGCAGCAGTCGTGGCGGCTGCCGTTGCGATCGCTGTTGCAAAAACAGCTGCAACTGCCAGTGTCGTTCCCTTCGCAGACATGCGTTCCCCTTCAAACGGTCAATAAGGTGGTTTATCGCGTAAGAACCAAATGTGGGGAAATGTCGGCATTGTCCAGACTGAGTGTGTGGTTTATCCCGTTTCAACCATCAAAATTTCTTTTTTTGGGCTTTTCTGTCCAGAACGACCCAGAACGACAATGAACGACGCATGCCCGCTTTAAAAAAAAACGAGTCCGGATCACGAGGGGCGGTTCGGGTTCCAACCAAGATAAGGATTGTTCCATGCTCACGCCTTCCGGTCGCAGCGATATCGATTCATTTCTGGCGATGGATGTTCTCGCAGAAGCCAACAGACGAAAAGCCGAAGGAAAGCCGGTTATTTCGCTCGCTGTCGGTCAGCCATCGCATCCGGCACCAGATCTTGCTCTGAATGCGGCGCGGAATGCTCTGTCTCACGGGCATTTCGGTTATACCGATGCTTTTGGTCTGCAGTCACTGCGTGTCGCGATCGCAAAAGACTATGAGACGCGCATGGGGCTGAAGATCGATCCGGCGCGGATCGCAGTGACAACGGGCTCGTCAGCGGGTTTTAATCTTGCGTTCCTGGCGTTGTTTGATGCCGGTGATGCCGTTGCAATCGCGCGACCGGGCTATCCGGCCTATCGCAATATCCTGAAGGCTCTGGATCTGAAGGTCATCGAGGTGGAGGCTGACAGGGCGCATGATTTCACCATCACACCGGAAAGTCTTGAAGCGGCAGAAAAAGAACACGGCGTTCGTTTCAAGGGCGTTCTTCTGGCAAGCCCCGCCAACCCGACGGGCACGGTCACCGGCAGGGCGGCACTGAAACATCTTTCAGACTGGTGTTCCGAGCGCGGCACGGCCTTCATCTCCGACGAGATTTATCACGGTCTGGTTTTTTCCGGTGAAGAGGTCTCCGCTCTGGCCGTCACCGATGAGGCGATCATCATCAACTCGTTTTCTAAATATTATTGCATGACCGGCTGGCGCATCGGCTGGATGGTTCTGCCTGAGCGGTTGATCCGGGTGTTTGAGCAACTGGCGCAGAATATTTACATTTCCGCACCTGAGTTTTCTCAGATTGCCGCAGAGGCTGCGCTTCAGGCGCGCGCGCAGCTTGATCAGTATCGGGAGATCTATCGTAAAAACAGAGCGTTCCTGGTCAATGCACTGCCAGAGATTGGCCTGCCGGTTGTCTCTCCGGTGGACGGTGCGTTTTATGCCTATGTCGATGTCAGTGCCCACTCAAATGACAGCATGGCGTTCTCGAAGCGAATGCTGTCAGAAATTGATGTTGCGGCAACGCCGGGGGCGGACTTCGATCCCGTCAGCGGAAACCAGTTTCTGCGTCTTTCTTATGCAGGAACGGAAGCCGAGATTCGCGAAGCAATTGAACGCATCGGAAACTGGCTGGCCTGAATTTCCGGTCATGGTCACAAAAAAAGCCAGCCCCGAAAGGCTGGCTTTTAAAACATAAACAACGATCAACGGATCAGCCGGCAGCGCGCGATTTCTCGAAGCGCTTGCGTTCGTTGGGATCCAGATAGAGCTTGCGCAGACGGATCGATTTCGGCGTAACTTCCACCAGTTCATCATCCTGAATCCAGGAAAGCGCGCGGTCCAGTGTCATGCGAACCGGCGGCGTCAGCTTGACAGCTTCATCCTTGCCGGCGGATCGGATGTTGGTGAGCTGCTTGCCTTTCAGCACATTGACTTCAAGGTCATTGTCACGGGTATGGATGCCGACGATCATGCCAGCATAAACCTTATCGCCGGGATCGATGACCATCGGGCCGCGATCTTCCAGATTGAACATCGCGTAGGCCACGGCCTCACCAGACTGGTTCGAAAGCAGAACGCCCTGATTACGTCCACCGATCTCACCCTTGAAAGGCTGATAGTCGTGGAACAGGCGGTTCATGATGGCTGTGCCGCGCGTATCGGTCAAAAGCTCAGACTGATATCCGATCAGGCCGCGCGTCGGCGCGAAGAAACGCAGGCGAACGCGGTCGCCGCCGGATGGACGAAGCTCGACCATCTCGCCTTTACGCTCAGCCATTTTCTGAACAACAACGCCGGAATGCTCCTCATCAACGTCGATGACGACTTCCTCAATTGGCTCCATCAGCTGGCCGGTTTCTTCGTCTTTGTGCATGACAACACGCGGACGTGAAACGGCAATTTCGAAGCCTTCGCGGCGCATGGTTTCGATCAGCACTGCAAGCTGAAGCTCGCCGCGACCGGAGACATAGAAGGATTCCTTGCCCGGAGCCTCTTCAATTTTCAGCGCGACATTGCCTTCGGCTTCTTTGAACAGCCGGTCACGGATGACACGGCTCGTCACCTTGTCGCCTTCGGTGCCTGCAAGCGGACTATCATTGACGATGAATGACATCGTAACAGTCGGAGGATCAATCGGCTGTGCGGTCAGCGCCGTGGTTACTGACGGATCGCAGAACGTGTCCGCCACGGTGCCTTTGGAAAGACCGGCAATGGCAACAATGTCGCCTGCCTGAGCCTCTTCGATCGGCTGCCGTTCAATGCCACGGAAAGCCAGAATTTTGGACACGCGACCGGTTTCGACGGTCTTGCCGTCTTGCCCCAGAACCTTGACGGGCTGGTTTGGCTTGAGGGTCCCTGAATTGATACGGCCGGTGATGATGCGCCCGAGATAGGGGTTGGCTTCCAGCAGCGTACCGATCATGGTGAACGGACCTTCGGCAACCGGCGGCTCGGGAACATGATCGACAACCAGGTCCAGAAGCGGGCCGAGACCCTGATCTGTCGGGCCTTCCGGTGAGGTGTTCATCCAGCCTGCGCGGCCAGACCCGTAGAGTATGTGAAAGTCGAGCTGTTCGTCGGTTGCGTCGAGCGCGGCAAACAGGTCGAACACCTCGTTGACGACTTCGTCAGCGCGGGCATCCGGGCGGTCGATCTTGTTGATCGCGACGATCGGCTTCAGGCCAACCTTGAGCGCCTTTCCGACAACGAACTTGGTCTGCGGCATCGGACCTTCAGCCGCATCGACGAGAACGATGGCGCCATCCACCATCGACAGGATGCGCTCAACCTCACCACCGAAGTCGGCGTGGCCGGGCGTGTCGACGATGTTGATGCGGGTATCCTTCCAGACGACCGATGTTGCCTTGGCAAGAATAGTGATGCCGCGTTCTTTTTCGAGGTCGTTGGAGTCCATTACGCGTTCATCAACGCGCTGATTTTCACGGAATGCGCCGGACTGTTTCAAAAGCTCATCGACGAGTGTCGTTTTGCCATGGTCAACGTGCGCGATAATCGCGATATTGCGAAGTGCCATACTATAAATCTCTGGGGCTGGGGCGCAGTCAAACAAAAATGGGGAGGGGGCGCCCGTTAGTCATGAGGGCGCTCTTACACATTTTTTGACGAAAACGAAAGAGAATGTTTTGTGGCAGTCTCTAGCTAAAGCCCAGAAGCAAGGCACTCTGATAGAAAATGAACGCCACAACCCAGGCATAAACAAGCGATACGATCAGTGAAAAGACCATGAAGCCGGTTGATTTGCTTTCCGCCTTTACCGTGGCAACCGTTGTCAGGCATGGGGTGTAAAGCAGGCAGAACAGGCAGAAGGAATAAGCTGCTGCCGGTGAAACTGTGATGGCGATCTGATGCGCGACGAGGCCTGAAGACATGGCATAGATCGTCGATAATGAGCCGATCACGACTTCCTTGGCGATAAATCCGAAAATCAGCGCCAGTGTAAGGTACGGGTTGATGCCAATGGGAGCCATCACCGGTTGCAGGAATTCACCGAGCTGCCCACCCCATGTTTCAAGCCCGGTCGCATTAGTCGGGAAATTGGTCAGAAACCAGACTGCAATCGTGCCGACGATGATAAAGCGTGTGGCCCGACGCAGAAATTCGCGCAGCTCGCCATACCCGCGCAGCCAGACCTGCCTGAGTGTCGGCACCCGATAGGGCGGCAACTCCAGCACAAACGGTTCTGTATTCTTGAACTGTTTTGACCGGCTGAAAATGGCAGCGGCCAGAAAGGCCGCGGCAAAGCTGATGATATAAAATGAGAAAAGCACCAGTGGTCCCTGCGATGCAGGGAATACGGCTGCGATGATGAAGACAAAAACAGCCAGTCGCGCCGAACACAGCGAAAACGGGATGATCAGCATAGAAAGCAGGCGCAAAGGCTGTGAGCGCATCACGCGCGTACCCATCAATGCCGGCACATTGCAGCCAAAGCCCATCATCTGCATTACGAATGCACGGCCGTCCAGGCCGATCTGGCGCATGAAGGCGTCCATCAGATAGGCGGCGCGGGAGAGATAACCGGAGTCTTCTACCGCTGCCATGCAAAAGAAAAACAGCATGATCAGGGGTATGAACGAGGCGACCGTCGCGACGCCAAGCCAGATGCCATTGATGACAAAATTCTGAAGCCATGCCGGACCGAGGCTTAAGGCCGGCTCCAGCGCATACCTTTGAATACTGTCGGTGATAAAGCCTGCCCAGTCTTGTGATGGCAGTCCGATAGCCCAGACGATATAGAAAACAAGCAGCATTACCGCGAAGAAGATCGGCAGGCCGAGGACGGGATGAAGCAGGATCCGATCCAGCTTTTCCGTCAGCGTTTTCGGCGGGGTGTCCGGATATTTCACTGCACCGTTCAGGGCTTCAGCGAGAGTTTCCTCCGACATCAGCGTTGAGCGCAATGTGTCGTAATCTGCCAGAACCGGCGGCATGTTTTCGCGCGCGCTCAGCGACCGGCTGACCGTTTCAATGGCATCTGCATAGCCTTCACCATATTTGGCGCTGATGAGATGAACCGGCAGGCCAAGGCGTGCTGAAAGGGCTTCCGGATCGATTTCGATGCCATGTTTGCGGGCCTCATCGCACATATTGAGCATAACGACAGCTGGAATGCCCAGCTTCTGAACCTGAAGCGGTGTCAGAATTTGCCGGTCGATCTGGCTGGCATTGATAACAATAACAAGAAGATCGACGGGATAGGTTTTGAGGAAATTGGCGACAACCGTTTCATCTTCGGAATACCCCTCGAGATCATAAATGCCGGGCAGGTCGACGAACTCGACTTCTCGGCCATCCAGCCTGATGCGGGCGTTGGAGAGCGAAACCGTGATCCCCGGCCAGTTACCGACATAGGCATTGGCCCCGGTGATGCGGTTGTAAAGCATCGATTTGCCGGTATTCGGCTGACCGAGCATTGCAACACGCGGTACATCGTTCAGATCAAGATTGGCTTCGGCGGGGGAGCAGTGACTCATCATGGCATCCAGAAATATTGTCCGGCCCCCACATCTGATGCGACGGACCGGAGTGGTCATACTGTGTTTTGTCTGACCCGGAGCGCTTTAAATATGCGCTTCTCTTTGAGGGAGATATTCCTGCAGGAGGACGTAGGAAAAATGCTGAAACAGCGTAACGGTTCGTCAGATCCTGCGTACCTTGACCAGCTCTGCTTCCGAGCGACGGATTGCGATTTCCGTGGTTTTACCGGCGCGCACAACCAGCGGACCACCGAACCAGCCGTGGCGGAGCATCGAAACCTGATGTGATGAACTGACGCCAAGCGCTCGCAATCGAACAGAAAGGCCGTTTTCATAACTGCCTGCTTCGACGATTTCTACAATGCCGCTTTCGCCCGGCTGCAGGTTGTCGAGTGAGACAATCCTGCCTGCAAGGACGGTTTCCAACGCCGGATTGTTCATGCACCTTCTCCATTGATCTCAAAAGATCGCTCGAATGGAACAGGCTTTGCGCGGCACGACCCGCTGAGTGTCAGAAAAGCAGCATCGGCCGGAGAACAAAGTCTTAGTCGTTTATGCGCCAAAAGGTCAGCTATTTGCAGAGCGGCCAAAGCCAAGATCTGCGAATGCTTCTCAATTCGACTGCTAATCTATGCCACGCTGAGTGACTTTGCGCAAGATACTTAACCTAAAACTGAAAGTTTTAATAAGTAATTGAAAAATATAAAAGAAGTATAGAATTTCGTAGAATGATTCTAAGGAGAAATAGACCTGGATATGCGGCCAATCAACGCAGATGGCATTGTCGGATCTATCCAGGCGAGACGGTATTTCAGTGTGAAATGAAAAAGCCGGCTGCAAATATACAACCGGCTGAGAGCGTCGGGCGAGAAAGCCGAACCCGGTTTTTCGTTACCCTGACCTGTCAGGAACTTCAGCTACATCAGGCGATGCTGACCAATCGCCCGGTGTTATGGACAACGCGCAATGCGTTTGAAGAGGCTTACATCACTGCGCCAACCTGCCACGGCACGAATTCATTATCGCCAAGGCCCAAAATCTCTGACTTGGTTTTCTGGCCGGACGCGGCTGCGAGCACATAGTCGAGAATTTCCTGTCCTTTTTCCTCAATGCTGGCGCCACCGGAAAGGATGTCTCCACAATTGAGGTCCATGTCATCGGGCATTGAGGCAAACAGCGCCGAGTTGGTGGCAACCTTGATTGTCGGTGTGGGCTTGGACCCAAAGGCAGAGCCGCGGCCCGTGGTAAACACCAGCATCTGCGCGCCCCCTGCAATCTGACCGGTTGCCGAAACCGGATCATAACCGGGCGTATCCATGAACAGGAGCCCCTTTTCGCGAATCTGCTCGCCATATTCGAGCACATCGGCCAGCGGCGTGCTGCCCGCTTTGGCCACTGCACCAAGCGACTTTTCCAGGATCGTCGTCAAGCCGCCCTGCTTGTTGCCGGGGGAGGGGTTGTTGTCCATCGAGCCATGGGCCGCTGCGGTGTATTCCTCCCACCATTTGATCCGGGTCAGCAGTTTCTGTGCAACCTCTTCGCTGGCAGAACGGCGCAACAGCAGTTGTTCAGCACCATAAATCTCCGGTGTTTCGGAAAGAACGACCGCGCCGCCCATTCCGATCAGAAGGTCTGAAGCAACACCAAGTGCAGGGTTTGCGGTAATGCCGGAAAAACCATCCGAGCCGCCGCATTGGAGCGCCAGTTTCAGTTCTGATGCCGGGATTTCAACGCGCTTTGCCTCGTTGACCTTCGGCAGGAGTTTTTTGATGTGATCGACGATCATGTCGATGGATTTCTGCGTGCCGCCATTTTCCTGAATGGTCATCATGAAGAAACGGCTTTCATCCATCTCACCATGGATTTCGCGCATCCGCGCAAGCTGCATCTGCTCACAGCCAAGGCCGACGAAGAGCGCCGCACCGGTGTTCGGATGAGTTGCGTAACCCCAGAGAACCCGTTGCAGGTTATCAAAACCGGGGCCGGAATTGGCCATGCCGCAGCCGGTGCCATGGGCAAAGGCGGCCACGCCGTCAACATTGGGATAGTTTTCCAGAATGCCGGAATGGTTGATGATGTCGGCCGCCTTGCGGATGACCGTGGCGGAACAGTTCACCGTGCCGCAAATGGCGATATAATTGCGCGTTCCCGCAGAGCCATCCTCACGCCGGTATCCCATGAATGTGCGCGGGGCGACTTCGGGAATGGCTGCCTTTGCGGCTTCCAGATCGGCGCCGATCTGATATTCACGGCCATGATCACCGAACGAGCAGTTGTGGACATGGACATGTTCACCAGCCCTGATCGGACGTGAGGCATAGCCGATCAACTGGCCGAATTTGTAGATTTCACCGCCTTCGGGAATATCAACATTGGCGATCTTGTGGCCGCGGGTGACTGGCTTTTCAAGCGGCACTCCAGAGCCCAGCGGTGTAGCACCGGCATTGGCATTCACAGTCAGGATTGAGACCGTGTCCTTCGGGTGCAGTTTCAGACAGTCGGATTGTTCAGCCATCATAGACCTCCAGACGGGCAGCGGCTTGACCCGCTATTCATAATGGCCGGCTTCTGGCGGAAGAGTTACCAGGCCGGATTCTTTTTGCATTCGGGCAAGGGGTGGCTTTCGCCACCCCAAACATCAGCTTTAGGCAACGACCTGTTCAGCCATAACGCGTGCACCCTTTTCGACAAGTCCCTCATATGCAGAGACGAGGCCTTCAACGAATGCCTTATTTTCCTGCAAAACCTTGGGGAAGACGTCGTCGACGGCGACCATCGCTTCGACCTTCTTGCGTGGTGTTTCGCCGCTGTCTGAAAGCGCTTTCAGCTTTTCGGCGAGCGGGTCTCGCACATCGATCGGGTTGCCGCGTTCGTCCACACCGCCGACATAGCGCATCCATGCAGCAATCGCGAGCGAAAGGCCGGGAACCGGACGATCGGCTTCCAGATCCTCAGCGACGGTCTCCAGAATACGCTGCGGCAGCTTCTGTGAACCATCCATGGCGATCTGCCATGTGCGATGCTGGATCGACGGGTTTGAGTACCGCTCGAACAGAGCGGCGGTATATTCCTCAAGGCTGACACCGGGCGGTGCGTCAACAGCCGGGATGATTTCTCTTTCCCAGAGGAATTTGCAATAGGCTGCAAACACCGGATCGGAAACGGTTTCGAAGATGGTTTCCTTGCCCGCCAGATAACCAAGATAGGAAATCGAGGAGTGCGTACCGTTCAGGCATCTGAGTTTCATATGCTCAAACGGGGTTACGTCTTCAACCAACTGCGCGCCGGCTGCACCGATATCCGGGCGTTCATTGTCGACAAACTTGCCTTCAACGACCCACTGGCGGAAGGGCTCGTGCATCACCGGAACCGGATCGTAAACGCCGGTCAGTTCTGCAACCTGCTCGATATCTTCCGGCTTGGTAGCCGGAACAATCCGGTCAATCATGGTGCAGGGGAAGGTGACTTCTTTCTCGATCCATTCGGCAAGCTCAGGATCGATCATGCCAGCCAGTTCGACGACAACGGCGTGGACGACATGGCCGTTATTGGGAAGGTTGTCCGAACTCATCATCGTAAACGGACGGATACCAGCCTTGCGGCGACGATCCAGTGCGCGAACGATATATCCGATTGCCGACTTCGGCTTGTTCGGATCTTTCAGGTCTTCCAGAATGAACGGATGCTCACGGTTGAGCTTTCCGGTTGACGGGAAATGGCAGTAGCCTTTTTCAGTCACCGTCGATGTGACGATCTTGATTTTCGGATCGGCCATCAGTGTCAGTACGGCTTCCGGGTCTTCAGGTGCGTCGAGCACATCATTGAGAACCGGGATAACCTGCGGCTTGATGCCATCAGGTGCCAGCGAGACAGCTGTGTAGGCAAAGCCCTGCGGCTCGAAAATCTCGCGCTGAAGCGGCGGAGTCATCAGGTTGACGCCGACAATACCCCAGTCACCGCCGGATTTCTTCATAGCTTCATAAAAATAAATGGCGCCATGGGAGCGGTAAAACGCTCCCAGGCCCAGATGCACAATCCCCGAACCCGGACGTTCAACGTCCGGGCGTTTGAGGCGGGGAAGGTCTTTCACATTAGCGGGCAAGCCAGCCTCCATCGACATTAAGAACCGCGCCATGGATATAATTAGCCGCTGGCGAGGCGAGGAATACGGCCGTTCCCCCCATATCTTCCGGGGAGCCCCAGCGACCTGCCGGGATACGACCGAGAATTTCCGCAGAGCGCTTTTCATCTGCGCGCAGTGCGGCTGTATTGTTGGTGGCGATGTAGCCTGGCGCGATGGCATTCACATTGATGCCTTTCGCGGCCCATTCATTCGCCAGAAGCTTGGTAACACCGGCTACACCGCTTTTTGAGGCGGTATAGGAGGGAACGCGAATGCCGCCCTGAAACGACAGCATCGAAGCGATGTTGACGATCTTGCCAGTGCCGCCGCGTTCCAGAACCTTCTTGCCAAAACCCTGGCAGGTGAAGAACACAGCCTTGATGTTCATATCCATCACGTCGTCCCAGTCTTTTTCCGAGAAATCGACTGCGTCTTCGCGACGGATCAGGCCGGCATTGTTGACCAGAATATCAATCGGCTTGTCATAGGCCTCAATGAATTTCTTGCCATTCATCGGATCTGACAGGTCGAGGATTTCGCTGACGGCCTTGCCGCCAGCGTCCTTGATGATCTTGACCGTTTCATCCGATTCAACGTGACTGGTGCATATGACTTCAGCACCTGCCTGGCCGAGAGCAATTGCAATGCCCTGACCGATGCCGGTGTTCGCGCCTGTCACCAGTGCGCGCTTACCTTCAAGAGAAAAAGAAATAGCCATTACTTAATCGTCTCCATGGATACCATTTCAACATCTTTGTAATCGACGTTATCGCCAGCCATGGCCCAGATGAACGCATAGTTGGATGTACCTGCACCCGAGTGGATCGACCAGGACGGGGAGATTGCACCTTCCTCGTTCTTCAGGACCATGTGACGTGTTTCGTCCGGCTCGCCCATCATGTGGAAGACCCGCGCATCTTCATCAAGGTCAATGTAAAGATAGGCTTCCATGCGGCGATCGTGCACATGGGCCGGCATGGTGTTCCAGACGGAACCTTTCTGCAGCTTGGTCATGCCGACAACAAGCTGGCAGGACTTCATCACGTCAGGGTGGACGAACTGATAGATCGTGCGTTCATTGCAGTTTTCCGAAGAGCCGAGAGTGACATTGGCAGCTTCTGCGATCTTGATGAGGCGCGACGGGTAGGTCTGGTGGGCCGGAGCCGAGATGATATAAAAGCGGCCTTCACCGGAAAAGGTGATCTTGCCTGCGCCCATGCCCAGGTAAAGCATGTCGCCGTGCACCATATCGTATTCAGCATCGCAGGTGACCTTTCCGGGGCCGCCAAGCTTCACGATGGTCATTTCGCGGCGGTCGAGAACCGAGGCTGTACCGCAGGGGGCAACGTGATCCAGCTCCAGCGTACTGTCGCCGGGGCAGGCGCCGCCGACCATCATGCGGTCGTAATGCGTATAAATCAGATTGATTTCACCCGGTACGAAGATGTCGCTGACATGAAAATGCTCGCGCAGCTCGGACGTGTCAAACGTACTGGCCGTAACCGGGTCAATAGCGTGGCGGATTTCGATATTAAGCATCGTCTTCTCCTCAAATGTTAAAGAAAATCATCACGGCGGGGCGTGAAGGTGTCGATCAACGTGCCCTTTTCCAGCGCTAGGCAGCCATGCGTTGCGTTGGAAGGAATCACGAAACTGTCGCCGGGACCGATCTCGAAACTTTCACCCTCAATGGTGAATTTGAAACGGCCCGACTGCACATAGGTTGATTGTACATGCGGGTGGCTGTGAAGGCTGCCTTCTCCACCCTCACTGAAATGGAACTCGACAACCATTAGTTCCGCACTGTCTGCAACAACCTTGCGCATAACTCCCCCGCCGGCATCAACGGCGGGGAATTGTTTGATCGGGGTTTCAGCCATGTTTTTCTCCTAATGGAACAATGATGGCAGGAAGAGGGTCAGCGCTGGTATGTAAGTCACCAGCAGCAGAGTAAAGACGGCTGCGAAATAAAACGGCCAGATGGTTCTGATGGCTTGTGAAACCGGTATCTTGCCGACTGCGCAGCCAACAAAAAGCACAGATCCCACAGGCGGTGTGCAAAGCCCGATGCCGAGGTTCAGGATCATGATCACACCGAACTGAACCGGGTCGACGCCAAAGGCAGAGGCAACCGGCAGGAAAATCGGCGTTGTGATCACGATCAGCGGTGACATGTCCATGAATGTACCCAGAACCAGAAGGGCGACATTGATCAGGAGCATGATGATGATCGGATTTTCCGAAACCGTCTGCATGAAGGCGACGATGTTTGCAGGCACCCGCAAATAGGCCAGTAGCCAGCCGAAGCAGGCGGCAGAACCAATCACCAGAAGCACCATTGCTGTCGTTTTGACCGCACCGACCGTTACTTCGACGAAGGCTTTGAAGTCCATCGTCTTGTAAAGGAAGATCGTGCACAAAATCGCATAGACCACAGCGATATTGGAGCTTTCTGATGCGGTGAAAATACCGGAGCGTACACCACCGAAGATGATGGCAATCAGGATCAGACCAGGGATTGCATCCAGAAACAGATGCCCGGCCATCTTCAAACCCGGAAACTTTTCCGTCGGATAACCACGCTTCTTTGCCACAAAATAAGCGGCCACCATAAGTGCCAGCGCCAGAATGATGCCGGGAATGATGCCCGCCGTGAACAGATCGGCAATCGAGATACGGCCACCACCGGCGATCGAATAGATGATCAGGTTGTGAGACGGCGGTAGCATCAGCGCGATCATAGCCGCCGTCACAGTGATGTTCACCGCGTAGTCCGCGTCATAGCCACGTTCACGCATCTGCGGCACCATCAGGCCGCCAATGGCTGACGCATCAGCTGCAGCAGAGCCGGAAATGCCGCCAAAGAGCACCGATGCAGCAATATTGACCTGGCCAAGACCACCGCGGAAATGTCCGACCGCTGCACCGGCAAGCGCTACAAGGCGCCGGGCGATGCCGCCGCGGACCATGATTTCACCGGCGTAGATGAAGAAAGGAATCGCCATCAGCGCGAAAACCGACACACCGGAGTTCAAACGCTGAAACACCACCAGTGGCGGAAGGCCAAGGTAGAGAA
The DNA here is from genome assembly GCF_004342225.1 of Martelella mediterranea. GTDB lineage: Bacteria > Pseudomonadota > Alphaproteobacteria > Rhizobiales > Rhizobiaceae > Martelella > Martelella mediterranea_B. The sequence continues at coordinate 29,162 of NZ_SMAR01000012.1, forward strand.
TTGTGGCGAAGGATGAAATTCCAAGGCAGAAGGCAACCGGCGTTCCGATAAAAAGCAGGAAGGCGAAGGTGCCGAATAGGACTATCAGTTCCATGATCGTCACTCCTCGTCAAAAAGATCGGTTTCGCCAAACCGTGCTGTCGGAAGTCCCGCGAAACGTCTTGCAATGCGTTCGAGCGAGAAAATGGACATGAGTGCACCGCCGCAGACCAGCGACAGGTAATCAATGCCACCGGGAATACCGAGCGCTGGTGTGGTCGCACTCCAGGTTCCGGCAACCAGCTGGGACCCGTAGATGACCATGCCAGCGGAAAAGGCGATGACGAAGAAGTCGGAAATGGTGAAGAAGGTGAGCTTCACCTTACGTGGAACGACATGGATCAGAATGTCGAAGCTCAGATGATAGCCCTGACGGATGCCGACGGCCGCGCCAAGGAAAATAAACCAGCCCATCAGAAGAACAGAGGTTTGCTCTGTCCAGATCGGCGTTGAATTCAGAACATAACGACCAAAGACCTGCCATGCGATGAAGATCGTCATCAGCGTGAGGCCGATGGCTGCCCCCCAAAGCGCGATGTTGGCGACAACACCCAGCACCCGCGCTATTGATTTCATTGTCTGTTGCACTGTTTTTACTCCCCCGAGGAGAGAACGCGGCGGCGATCAAACCGCCGCGCCCATCTGTGCTTACTGGGTTTCCTGAATACGCCTGACCATGTCTTTCAGCTTCTCGCTGGTGACATGCTTTTCGTAGACAGGGCCCATGGCCTCAATGAACGGGGTCTTGTCGATATCGGTGATGATCTCGACGCCAGCCTCGCGGACGATGGCTTCGGACTCGGCTTCACGCTCAGCCCATTTTTCGCGCTGATACTCGACCGATTGCTTGGCCGTTTTACGTACGCAGGCCTGATCTTCCGGTGAAAGCTTGTCCCATGTGGTTTTCGACATCACCAGCACTTCCGGCACGATCAGGTGCTGATCGAGCGTATAGTATGGGGCGACATCGTAATGGCTGGACGATTCAAAGGACGGCCAGTTGTTTTCTGCTCCATCGATAACGCCGGTCTGGATCGAGGAGTAAACCTCGCCATAGGGCATCGGGGTTGCGTTAGCACCCAGTGCGTTGACCATGTCGACAAAGATGTCGGACTGCATCACGCGGAATTTAAGACCGTTGAGGTCTTCCATCGAGGTGATTGGCTTTTCGCGGTTGTAGAAGGAGCGCGAGCCACCATCATAAAAGGCCAGTCCCACGAGCCCGTAAGGTTCGAAGGCAGCCAGGATTTCATCGCCGATCTCGCCATCCATGACCGTATGCATGTGGTCGACGGAACGGAAGATGTAAGGTAGCGAAGGAACCTGCGTTTCTTCGATCAGACCGTTAAACGGCCCGAGACTCACGCGCAGCATATCGATAACGCCAAAGCGGGCCTGCTCGATTGTGTCTTTTTCCTCCCCGAGCTGAGCTGAGTCGTAAACATCAATGGCAAGGCCGCCATTGGTGCACTCTTCCAGCTGATCACTCATATATTCGACGGCGACAACCGTCGGATAGCCCGCCGGATGCGTATCCGACGAGCGCAATGTCATATCTGCGGCATTTGCCGAAATGGCCCCCGTCGCAATGATCGCGACGGTTGCAATTCCCACTCCCAGTTCTTTCAAGCTTTTCATAAGGTCCTCGCCCTGCTTGAAAATGGCTGTTGCTACAGCCTGTATGCGCGCTTGACCAGATTGTAGGCCAAGTCGCGCGCGACTTCGGGCGCTTCGTCCTCAGCGAGGCGCCCCGTGGCGACGAGTGTCGCCAGAAATGCACAGTCGACACGACGGGCAACGTCATGGCGCGCGGGGATCGAGCAGAATGCGCGCGTGTCGTCGTTAAAGCCAACTGTATTATAGAAGCCTGCAGTTTCCGTCATCATTTCGCGATAGCGACGCATGCCTTCAGGGCTGTCATGGAACCACCAGGCAGGACCTGCTTTCAGTGACGGATAAACACCGACGAGCGGTGCCAGCTCACGCGAATAACTGGTTTCATCCAGCGTGAACAGGATGATCGAAAGCTTCGGGTTCATGCCAACGGCATTGAGAAGCGGACGGAGATCGCGAACGTAGTTGGTCTGGGTCGGGATGTCGAAACCCTTGTCACGCCCGAACCGTGCCATCACGTCATCATTGTGGTTGCGCATCGATCCGGGGTGGATCTGCAGGACCAGACCATCTTCAATGCTCATGCGTGCCATTTCCGTCAGCATGTGGCCGCGGAAGGCATCGGCTTCTTCAGCAGAGCATTTTCCCTTAAGCGCCTTTTCAAAAAGAGCTTCGGCTTCAGCCTTCGGCAGATCTTCCGTGCGTGCGGTCGGATGACCGTGGTCGGTCGATGTTGCGCCATATTCCTTGAAGAACGCACGGCGAATGCGGTGGGCTTCGAGATAGCCGTCATAGTTTGTGGCGTCGACGCCGGCCATTTCACCGAATTTTTCGATGTTCCCGGCAAAACCTTCAAAATCCGGGTCGACAACCGGGTCGGGACGGTAGGCCGTTACCACCTTGCCGCCGGTCCAGCCGGACTCCTTGATCATCTTGTGCCATTTCAGATCATCAAGCGGGCTTTCCGTTGTCGCGATCACTTCGATGTTGAAGCGTTCAAACAAAGCGCGCGGGCGGAATTCCGGCTTCTGCAGACAATCATTGATGTGGTCGTAAAATTCGTCCGCTGTTTCCGGGCCAAAACGTTTGGTCAGGCCAAAAACATGCTCAAAGGAATGTTCCAGCCATCCGCGGCTTGGTGTGCCGCGCAGCAGGTAAAAGTTCTCGGCAAACAGGCGCCAGATCTTGCGGCTGTCGGTCTCTGTTTCGCCGCCATCTGCACGCGGAACGCCCAGAGAAGTCAGGTCAACACCCTGCGAGCAGAGCATGCGGAAGACGTAATGGTCGGGAACGACGAAAAGTTTGGCCGGGTCCGGGAAGGGCTCGTTTTCAGCATACCAGCGCGGATCCGTGTGACCGTGCGGGCTGACGATCGGAAGTGTGCTGACTTCATTGTAAAGCGAACGTGCAATATCCCGTGCACGCGGTTCGATCGGAAAGAGCCGGTCTTTGTCGAGCATTATTTTGACCTCCCCAGATGGGCTTTGGTGTCGCGGCTGAAAAAGCGCGATTGCATTTCACGAGAAAACTAATATGTTAGTATGCACCAAGTGTCAATGGAGGTCGTGATGGCCGGAAAACTAAATATCGGGGCTCTGGAGCCGACGCGCTCTCCATCCGTGACGGATCTGGTTTATGAGCACCTTTACAAACAAGTTGTTGAAACGGATCTGCCGCCTGGCGCCAAACTTTCGGAAGTTGAGGTGGCGCGGCAGCTTGGAGTTTCGCGTCAGCCCGTTCGCGATGCGTTTTACCGTTTATCGCAGCAGGGCTTCCTGCTTATACGGCCGCAACGTGCAACGCTTGTGACACCGATTTCGATTGAGGCGGTGATGCAGGCACATTTTATCCGCACCTCGCTGGAAATGGCAACGGTCAGGGCCGCGGTGGAAATGGGACCGGAGTGCAACACGAAGGTCCTTGATGAAATGCTGGAACAGCAGCGCGAAGCCTATGATGCGGGCGACAAGGCGCTGTTTCATCAACTGGATGACGAATTCCACAAGATCATTTCTGAGCTTTCCGGCCATGGTTACACCTGGTCATTGATCCGCGAACACAAGGCGCATATGGACCGGGTGCGCTTTCTCTCGCTGTCATTTACTGCGAACAACGCGCTCGAAGAACATGAAGGCATCGTCAAAGCCATAAAGGAAAACGATGTTGATGCTGCAGTCGAGGCAATGCGGTTTCACCTTTCCCGCATTGCCGGCATCGTTGAGCGAATCCACACGACCCATCCCGGTTTTTTTGAAACGGACGAAAAATGAAAAAACTGCCTCCCAAAATCATGTGCATCGGCGAATGCATGGTCGAGATGGCGCCGCGCGAAGACGGGGCCTATCGGCGAGGATTTGCCGGCGATACCTTCAATTCGGCATGGTATCTTTCAAAGCTTCTGCCGAAAGACTTCTCTGTCGACTATTTTACCGGTGCAGGCACGGATGCAATCTCCGGTGCAATGATAAGCTTTATGGAAGATGCGGGCGTTGGAACCTCCAGCATCCGCCGGTTCGACGATCGCACTGTCGGGCTTTATATGATCGCACTTAAAAACGGAGAGCGCAGCTTTTCCTACTGGCGTGATATGTCGGCTGCCAAGCTTCTGGCAGAGGACCGGTCTGCGCTTGAAAAGGCCGTCGAAGGCAAGGGCCTGATCCTGTTTTCCGGCATCACCATGGCGGTGATCTATCCCGAACATCGTGACATTCTTCTGTCGGTTCTTGCGGAAGCGCGCAAGGCCGGTGCTGTTGTGGCTTTTGATCCGAATATGCGTGAGCGTCTGTGGCCGTCACGCGAGGTGATGGCGGAAGCGATCACCAGGGCCGCTGCCGTCAGCGATATCGTCCTGCCGTCCTTTGATGAGGATGGCACGATTTTCGGTGATGAGAACCCGCAAGCAACCATTGCACGCTATCGTTCGAAGGGTGTCAAAACCGTCATCGTTAAAAACGGCCCCAATACGATCTTTGCAGAAGATGCCGATGCCGGGCCCGTAACCTTTGATCCGACACCGTCTGAGAATGTTGTTGATACCACCGCTGCCGGTGACAGCTTCAATGCTGGTCTGATTTCGGCCCTGATGGCAGGTGCTCCTCTTGTTGAGGCGCTTGAGAAGGCTTCAGCACTTTCTGCCCGCGTCATCGGTGCCCGTGGCGCTCTGGTCCCTGAGGCTATCTGAGCGATGCCTGAAGTAGCGCGTTAGCCATCCCGCTATATTTTCGATGCGGGAATGAATTTGCGGCAATGGAGCGGTGAGATGGCGAGACCATATCACCGCTCTTTTCGTATGTCTCGGACAGCGCGCATCCGTGTTGAATTGTGGCAAAAATACAACCTTAAATTAAAACCAGATGTTGCTAACGTTCGTTAAGGCGATTTAATAGACGCGTCCAGATGGAGATGGCATTAATCAATAACTCGCTTTAGTTGTTTTAGTGAGGGATTAAATGATTGATTACAGGCCTCTTTGCCTCATTCTGCCGCTGATCGCAGGGTGTCAGACCGCTAAGCCGGTTTCTATGGTTGTGGATGCAACCCCGACTGTCGCGTCAGTCAAACATGGCGATGTGCTGGCCGCTCAGCGTGCAGCCGGTCAGGATATCCCGGAGGTGAGGGGATTCGACTACGTGACCGTTCGTGCCGTTGCTGTTCTGCGTGACGAGGAAACAGGCAGATCAAAGAACGAAGAGCTTGAGGGAATACCTTGCACGGTTTCCAGTGAAGGATATACCGCTGAAGTTAAAACGGCAGCGCAGGTTAAGGTTCCCAATTATGGTTATGCATCGCGCCCGATTGAAGTGCGGTGCAAAGCTCCGGGATACAAGGACGGAGTTAAAACTGTTTCGGCTTATGACATCACGAGCTCCAACCGCTTGAATTCGGCTGCTTCCGGTGGCTTGCTTGGTGTTGTGGTTGTCGGTCTTATTGATGCGGCAGATTCAAAAGATGACCACAAGTTCGGTTATCCGGAGGTCAGGGTTTACATGTATCCGCAGGCATCGAAGCAATCGGCATCAAAAAGCTGAGCTTTTAACATCAAGCGACGGAACGTCAGTCGTTCGGTCTCAAAAGAGGGTAGAGGGTCATGCCATCCTCTTCCCCCCTTGGGAAGCCACCATCCTGATGGCGCTTCTGCAGTATCTTGTAGCCAGCAGGGCTGACGCCGATATAGCGCTTGAACATGCGAGAAAAGTAGTAGCTGTCGGAATACCCGACGAAGGCGGCGGCCTGTTTGACGCTCTGTCCGCTTGCTAGAAGCGCCATGGCGCGTTCCATGCGCTTGAACTCCTGATATTTCGGCGGTGTCAGGCCGACCTGCTTTCTGAATTCCCTGCGAAAATAATCTTCATTGTAAGGGATGCCTTCGAGTACGCGGGTTACCGTATCTTCGCTGATCGGATCTGCTGCGATCTGACTGGCCGCGACCATCACTGACAGAGACAGGCTGTCCGGGCTGTTGACCGACACATCCTGTTGCGGCTTCCAGCGAATGAATGCAGCTTCGATAAATTCTGTCAGCAGCACGATAAACATATGGTGCTGGCTGAACGTGGTGGAGGAGAGTGGTACCGACTCGCGGTAGTGTCGCGCCAGAGGTTCGATCATGTCCCAGCGCGGCAGGTCGACCCATTTTTGGTATTCCAGCTGGTCCAGAAGGTCCATGCGGCCGAAAACTTCAGCTCTGAAATGCTGTGCCACGCCGGTATAAAGCTCTTTCGACAGGGACCGGCCGATGAAGCGTTGTCCTGCACGAATCAGCATCGCCCGGCCTGGCTTCATCTCGAAAGCTTCGCCGTCAATTTCATATTCAGCCCGACCGGTGAGGCAGATTACAAGGTCATGGACCCGGTTGATTTTGTCCGTTGTCCACGTGGACGTGTGCAGCATTTTGATGGCTGAGCGGGTTAATGTGAGGTTCAGCGCATTAACCGCAAGTCCGTCAAGAATGCCACCTTCGATTTTGTCCATCTTTTTGTCCGAAACCCTCTATTCCCAATTTCGCGCCATCCATGATTATTAGCAGTCGAAACGTCAAATTCCAGACGTTGAAACGAATATTCAGACTGGGAGGACAGTACAGGCATGGGAGTAAAACGAGTTTAATCGGTTTAATTCCGCTGTCTGTCTGCATGCGCCATGCACAATTCAGAACATATAAAGGCGTGTCATAAAATACGATGGGGAGGAGGGTCGCTGGTTTCGGCGACAATGCGCCCGGTAATGAATTGCCGGAGCTGCGCCCCTGTCTGGCAACGCCAAAACAGAATCGATATGCCTTTTGAAGGTCGGGTCCTGCATTCCCTTTTCAGTGCACGGATCAGCAAAAGAGGGCGTCTTTCGGGATCTGCCAGTGAGCGGTATAATGCTGCTTCTTGCCCGAGCGCACCTTTCGACCCGACTATGGCAGATGCGAAACGCCAAAGCGCCACTGGCAGGGTCGCTATGGCATATCAACCCGAACGGCCCGTTTTGCCGTTCATCTCTCACAAAACCTTCGTCTGCGCCAGCCGTCTTTTGGCGGCTCTTTTCCAGCGCAATAAACTGATCGTGGCTTTCGGGAGGGGTTCCGAAAATCCGTTCACAGTCATGGGGACCAAGTCATGAGCGGCGAAAATCGTTTCATGGGCCTGGCCTATCTGTCTCCGTACATTATAGGCCTCCTGCTCTTCACGGCCGTACCCTTTATCGCTTCGTTTGTGCTGTCGTTTACCGACTACAGCCTGATGAGTGCGCCGCACTGGGTCGGTCTGAAAAATTATATCCGGCTTTTCACGCATGACCGGACGTTCAACAAATCGCTGACCGTCACGCTGATCTACGTGTTTTCCACTGTTCCGCTGAAGCTTGCTTTTGCACTCCTGATTGCGGTGATCTTGAACTATAAGCTGAAGTTCATCAACTTCTTCCGCACCGCCTTTTATGTTCCATCGATCCTCGGTGGTTCTGTCGCAATTGCGGTTTTGTGGCGCTATCTGTTTGCCGATGTCGGCCTCGTCAATATGATGCTGGAAGGCCTTGGTTTTCAGGCTGTCAACTGGTTCGGCGATCCCAACAACGCGCTGTTCACGATCACGCTTCTGCGTCTGTGGCAGTTCGGTTCGGCCATGGTGATCTTCCTGGCTGCTCTGCAAAGCGTTGATAATTCGCTCTATGAAGCGGCTGCGATTGATGGTGCCGGCAAATGGCGAACCTTCTTCTTCATCACTTTGCCGCTGATTACGCCGGTGATCTTCTTCAACCTGATCATGCAGACGGTTCAGGCCTTCCAGGAATTCAATGGTCCTTACATCATCACCGGTGGCGGTCCGCTGAAATCAACCTACCTGCTGCCGCTCTACATCTACGACGAAGCGTTTAAAAACTTCCGCATGGGTTACGCCTCGGCAATCGCATGGGTGATGTTTGCCATCATCATGGTTCTGACACTGATCGCTTTCTGGTCGTCCCGCCACTGGGTCTACTACGCTGGCGACAAGAGGAGCTGAGAAATGACCGAAGCTTTGTCAAACGCAACAATTTCTGCGAAAGATCTGGAAGCCGCCCGCGCCCGCAAGAATGAGCAGCGCAAGGTCCTACTCTCTTCGATCATCCGCTATATCGTATTGTTCGCCGTCGGGCTGATCATGCTTTATCCGCTGATCTGGCTGATCGGTGCCTCGTTCAAGACCAATTCGGAGATGTTCGCCAGTGCCGGTTTCTGGCCGAAGAACCCGACCATCAGCGGTTATATTGAAGGCTGGAGAACCTCGACGCCTTATACGTTCGGCCGGTTCTTCCTGAACACCTTCCTGATCCTGATCCCGAAAATGATCGGAACGGCGATTTCGGCAACGGCTGTTGCCTACGGTTTTGCCCGGTTCGAATTTCCCGGCAAGAAAGTGCTGTTCGCCTCGCTGATCGCGATCCTGCTTCTGCCGAACGTCGTCACCCGTATTCCCCAGTATCTGCTGTTCCGTGAATTCGGCTGGCTCGACAGCTTCCTGCCGCTATGGGTGCCATCTGCACTCGCCGGTGATGCCTTCTTCGTCTTCATGCTGGTTCAGTTCCTGCGCGCTATCCCGCGTGACATGGAAGAGGCTGCCCGCGTTGACGGTGCATCCAGCTGGCAGGCGCTGCTGTTCATTGTGGTGCCACTTCTGACACCGGCGCTGATCTCGGTGTGCCTGTTCCAGTTCATGTGGACGATGAACGACTTCCTCGGTCCGTTGATCTATCTCTCATCTGTCGACAAGTACCCGGTATCGCTGGCGCTGAAGCTTTCCATCGACACCACTGAGGCATTTGCCTGGAACAAGATCCTGTCAATGTCGGTCCTCGCAATCACACCCGCCCTCGTCGTGTTCTTCATGGCGCAGAAATATTTCATCGAAGGGATCTCCGCAGGCGGAGTTAAAGGATAAGAACCATGGCTAAAGTTGAGCTGAAAAACCTCGAAAAGGTCTATGGCAAATTCCAGGCCGTGCATGGCATCAACCTGGAAATCGAAGACGGTGAATTCATGGTGCTCGTCGGCCCGTCCGGCTGCGCCAAGTCCACCACGCTGCGTATGATTGCCGGTCTGGAGCGCATCTCCGGCGGTGAAGTTCGCATCGGTGATGATCTTGTCAACGACAAGGCACCCGGACAGCGTGGTATTGCCATGGTGTTTCAGAACTACGCGCTTTACCCGCATATGAAGGTTAAGAACAACCTGTCCTTCGGTCTTCGCCTGAAGCACGCGCCGAAAGATGAGATTGCTGCGGCGACGGATGACGTTTCGCACATCCTGGAGATTGAGGAATACCTTGAACGACTGCCAAAGCAGTTGTCGGGTGGTCAGGCCCAGCGTGTTGCCGTTGGCCGTGCGCTGATCAAGAAGCCACAGGTGTTCCTGTTCGACGAACCGCTGTCAAACCTCGATGCAAAGCTTCGCGCTTCTATGCGCGTGCGCATTACCGACCTGCATAAACGCCTTCTTGAAGAAGGTATGCATTCAACCGTGGTTTACGTCACGCATGACCAGACAGAAGCCATGACCATGGGAGACCGTATCTGCGTGATGAAGGAAGGCCGGATCATGCAGGTTGCCGATCCCTACACGCTCTATCAGAAGCCTGCGAATGCTTTTGTGGCTGGCTTCATCGGTTCGCCGGAAATGAACATCGGCGATGCGACGCTTGGTAGCGACGGTACGATCCGCATCGGCACGCAAGTGCTGAAGCTGGATGAAAAAACGCTATCTCGTATCGACAAAGATGCACCGAGTGAAGTGACCTTCGGCCTGCGCCCGCAGAGTTTTGATCTTGTCGATCCCGAGAACGGCGAGGGTTTGCTTGGCCGCATTTCTCACGTCGAGTTCATGGGGCACGAAATTTTCCTTTATGTCACGGTGGAGGATCAGTCCTTCACGATTGTGGTGCCTGCATCCGGCATGGAGGGACAGTATCAGCGCGATCAGCAGATCCGCGTGAAACCGCGTGAAAACGCGATGCACATTTTCCACCGTCGTACCGGCGAGAACATCTCGCTTTCGGCATAACGTCTGACGATCATCTTTTTTAGGGAGGATACTATGAAACTGAAGATGACTGTACTGGCTGGCCTGATGGCCGCAACCTCACTTTCCGCCGTTCAGGCTGCGGATCTCCGCATGTCCTGGTGGGGCGGTGACAGCCGTCACCTTGCCACGCAGGAAGCTTTGAAATACTGCGGTGAAAAGCTTGGTCACACGATTTCGCCGGAATTCACCGGCTGGTCAGGTCACCAGGAAAAAATTACCACGCAGCTTGCCGGCGGCACTGAGGCCGACATCATGCAGATCAACTGGCCCTGGCTCCCACTGTTCACGCCCACGGGCGAGGGCTTTGCCGATCTGAACGAGTTTTCCGACACGATTGATCTGTCACAGTGGACCGATGCCGAGCTGGCAACATCCACCGTCAATGGCCACCTGCAGGGTCTGCCGCTTTCCATCACCGGCCGTTTGCCGTGGTTCAACAAGACTACGTTTGAAAAAGCCGGACTGGAAATCCCGACCACCTGGGCTGAGCTGGAAGAAGCAGGCAAGGTGTTCAAGGAAAAGCTGGGTGAGGACTACTATCCTTACGAAGCAACGGGTCAGGATGGCCTTGATGCCCGTCTTCTTATGACAGCTTATCTGACACAGAAGACCGGCAAAACGATGATCGACCCGGAAACGCTGGAGCTCAACTACTCCATGGATGAGCTTGTTGAGGCGCTGAACATGTACAAGCGCTTTTCAGATGAAGGCGTGATCATTCCGTGGCCGAAGGTCGCTGCAGGCGGCAATCTGGTTTTGAACGAAAACCCCAACTGGTCTGATGGTCACATTGCGGGCACCTATCAGTGGGACACGGTTTACTTCAAGATTTCCGACCCGCTGCAGGAAGGTCAGGAACTGGTTCCATCCAGCATCCTTCTTGCTGAAGGCGCAACCAATGATGGTGTTTATCGTAAGCCATCCATGTTGTTCTCGATCTCGAAGAACTCCGACAACCAGAAAGCCGCTGCTGAAGTCGTCAACTGCCTCCTGAACGATGAGGGCGCAATTGACATTCTGGGCACAACCCGTGGTCTCCCGGCTTCAAAGAAAGCCTTTGATCAGCTGATGGAAGCCGGTGAAATCGCTCCGGAACAGATCGAAGCTCACCAGATCATTCTGGATGCAACCGGACCAACGATTTCGCCATACTTCGAACATCCGCAGATTGCTCAGGCGATCGGCGATACGCTCGAGGAGTTTGCCTATGGCCAGATCGACGCCGAAACAGCTGCCGACGACATTATCTACAACGTCAACGACGTTCTTGATCGGCTGAACCGCTAGAAATAACGAAGGGCGGCGGTTTTCTGCCGCCCTTTCCTCCGCCTACCTGATTGGACGAAGAACATGACCGCCATTGAGCTGCTTGCCGTTTCGGCGAGGACGGTGACTTTTGCTGCCTTTTCGAGGCAATCCAAATACTTCCTGAAGGATACGCTTGATTGGCGCGTCGTAGACGCTGCCTCTGGTGACACTGTTGCAAAAGGCCAGACCGCGAAAACAGTCTTCAGTGTCTTCGGTCTGGAACCGGCAAGCGATTATCGTCTTGAAATCGGTGACGAAGGCCTGGCCTTTAATACTACTTCAGAAGCCCGCTTTGCCGATATTACCGAGTTTGGCGCGACACCGGAAAGCCCGAACAATGCCGCGGCCATCCAGAACGCACTTGATACGCTGCCTGCCGGTTCAACGCTGTTTTTCGGTGCCGGTGTCTGGAGCACGGGGCCGCTCTTTCTGAAAAGCGGTATCACGCTTTATCTTGCTGAAGACGCTGTCCTTTATGGCATTGCAGACCGTGATCAGTATCCGATCCTTCCCGCGCGCCATGACGATGGCCGGGTGCTCGGTACATGGGAAGGTGTTGCAGAGCCCTGCTATGCCTCCGTTATCACTGCGATTGATCAGAAAAATATCACGATCACCGGTCCCGGACGGATTGATGCCGGCGGTGATCGCGGCGACTGGTGGACCTGGCACAAGGAAACCCGCAACGGTGCGCGCCGTGCCCGGACCCTGTTCCTGAGCGGCTGTGAAAACATCACTGTTACAGGTCCCACGATTTGCAACTCTCCCGCCTGGATGGTGCACCCTGTCTTTACTGAAAATATGCTGGTTGCCGACGTGAAGATCGAAAGCGATCCGGATTCGCCGAATACGGACGGTTTTGATCCTGAATGCTGCACCAATGTTGTTATGCGCGGCATTCATTTTTCTGTTGGAGATGACTGTATCGCCATCAAGGCTGGCAAGCGCGACCCTAAAGGCGGGCTGGATGGTCCAACACGCAATATCTGGATTGAGAACTGCTTTATGGAGCGCGGCCACGGCGGTGTCGTTGTCGGCTCGGAAATGAGCGGCTCGGTTTCCAATGTCACTGTCGCTCGCTGCGAAATGCGCGATACTGACCGCGGGTTCAGGGTTAAAACCCGGCGCGGCCGTGGTGGTTTTGTTTCACAGATTTTGATGGAAGACTGTGAAATGGACAATGTCGTCAGCCCGTTCGTAATGAACGCGTTTTACTTCTGCGATAGTGATGGCAAATCCGACTATGTACAGTCTCGCGATCCGGATGCTGTTTCTGATGTTACACCGCGCATGTCGGATATCACGATGCGTCGTGTTGTTGCGCGCAATGTTCACACCTCTGCGGCGGCTTTTTACGGGTTGCCGGAGATGCCGATCGAGAACGTCACGATTGAAGATTACACAGTTTCTTATGCGCCACATGCTATCGCCCAGCCGCCGGTCATGGCCTGCCAGATCGATCCCGTTCGCCATGCAGGCATTATCGCTGAAAACGCATCTGTGACCGCGACGAATGTGGTTTTTGAGCGCGAGGCGTCAGTGGAACCATTCTACCAGCAGGCGCTTTTGCGTTACTGCGATGAATATGCCCGCGATTACGAGGCTTATAAGGGCGGCCCGCTTTGCTATGAAGATGGCTGCCTTTATCGCGGTCTGATCGCACTTTATGAAACCACAGGTGAAAAGCGCTGGTTTGATCATCTGGTTCGCCTCGTGAGTGCGCAGGTTGATGAAAACGGCGTTATGGCCGGGTACGTGCTGGAAGATTTCAACATTGATAATGTTCTGTCCGGCCGTGCGCTGGTCTGGCTGGCGCGAAACAGCGAGGATCAGCGTTATAAAAAAGCTGCTGACACGCTGGTCGAACAGCTTAAAAAACATCCGCGCACCAAGGAAGGCCCGCACTGGCATAAGCATCGCTACCCGGAGCAGGTCTGGCTTGACGGGCTTTATATGGGGCTGCCGTTCAAACTCGAATATGGTCTGGCCTTCGATGTACCACATCTGATTGAAGAAGCCGCTGACGAGCTTCTGGCTGGCCTCGATGTGACCTATGACCCGGAAAGCCGGCTCTATCGTCATGCTTATGATTCTGCGCGTGTTCAGCCGTGGGCCGACAGCCAAACCGGACAGGCACCGGCACACTGGTCGCGGGCGATTGGCTGGGCCGCGATGGCACTGGTCGATATCATTGAAAACCTGCCGGATGGCGAAAAACGCAATCGTCTGATTGCGCGCTGGGCGGCACTCGCCGGGCAGCTTGGTGGGATGACCACTGCCGACGGACGCTGGCTGCAGGTGACAGATAAGCCGGAAATGGGTGGCAATTATGCGGAGAGTTCGGCAACGGCCATGTTTGCCTATGCCTATATGAAGAGCCGCCGTCTGGGCCTTGCCGGAGTGGATGCCGCAATTGGCGATCAGGCTTTTGAAACACTGGTGCGCAAGGCTTTTGAAACCGATGAGAGCGGCCGCCGGGTTCTTGGAAAGATCGTTTGTGTCGCCGGTTTGGGAGCCTTCGGTGGTGTCATTCGCGACGGCACACCCGGATATTATCTGACCGAGGCTATTCGCGCTGACGATATTAAAGGAGTTGGCCCGTTCATGATGGGCTTTGCCGAGGTGCTGGCCGAATCCAGGGCTGCTGGTCTCGTGGCAGAAGGCAAGAGCAGGGCGGTCGCCTGAACGACCGCATACGCTGAAGAAACAGCGCCGCATTTTCGGTCGGCGGCGCTCTTGGATGGAAATTGCGCGTGACCATCCATCCTGTTTTTAAATCGCGCGATCCTCCCGACTGGGCGGCTGATTTGGGTCAGCCGCCCCTTTTTTGTCGGGCATTATGTCAGCATCAACTGATCGTCATCGATTTCGGTGCCTGCCGCCCGGCCAAAGCGTTCCAGAAGGTCGGTCACCTTCAGCCTGGAGCGTTCTTCGCCCTTGATATCGAGAACAATCTGCCCGGCATTCATCATCAGCGTGCGCGTGCCGTAAGCCAGTGCATCCCGCATGGAATGCGTCACCATCAGCGTGGTCAGCTTACGTTCCTGTGCAATTTCGGCAGAAAGGGTGAGAACCTTGTGCGCGGCCGATGGGTCGAGTGCGGCTGTATGCTCATCAAGCACCAGGATTTTCATCGGCAAAAGCGTTGCCATCAGCAGACTGACAGCCTGACGCTGACCGCCGGACAGCGCGCCGATTGGTGTGCCCATACGGTGTTCAAGTCCAAGGCCAAGCTTCTCCAGATGTTCGGCAAACATCTGCTTCTGGCCTTTTTTACCAAGAGCAAGCCGCAATCCCCGGTTCTTTCCACGGGCTGCAGCAAGGGCCAGATTTTCTTCAATCGACAGCGACGAACAGGTGCCAAGCCGCGGCTCCTGAAAAACCCGGCCAACATGGCGCGCGCGTTTGGCTGCAGACCAGTCGGTGACATCATCTGTATCGAGATAGACCGAGCCGGTATCAGGTTTCACCGTGCCGACGACCGTGGACAGGAGGGTCGACTTTCCTGCTCCGTTGGAGCCGATCACGGTTACGAATTCGCCCTCGTTGATATCGGTGGTGATGCCGCGAAGCGCCTTCACCTCGGTTGCGGTTCCGGCATTGAAGGTAATATGGATATCGGTCATCCGCAGCATTATTCTGCCCCTTCTTCTGTGGCCCGGTCACCGCGTACCAGCCGGAATTTGAATAACGGCTTGCGACGGCCTTTGTTGCCGCGCCTTTGCGAGAGCACCACAGCAACAGCCACAACAATGGCGGTGATCAGATTGAGGTCCTGTGGGCGAATGCCGATAAAGCCGGCTGAAAGCGCAAGCGCAATGAACAGGCGGTAGACGACCGCGCCGATAATGCAGCCAAGGGTCGCCAGAAACACCGTGCGGCGCCCGAGAATGGCTTCGCCGATAATCAGCGCTGCAAGACCAGTGACGATGGTGCCAACACCCATGGTGACGTCCGCCACGCCCTGCATCTGCGCAAAAAGCGAGCCGCCAAGGGCACAAAGTGCGTTGGCAATCGACATGCCGAGCAGAGTCATCGCGCCGTTTTTGATGCCCTGTGCCTCGGCCATGGCCGCGTTTTCGCCGGACGCGCGCAAACCAAGGCCGATTTCTGTCTTTAAAAACCAGTCAATGATCAGCTTTGCGCCAACAGCGAAAAGCAGAAGCAGGATCGAATTGCTCCACAGCCCGGCATTAAAGAGTGAATCGGCGCGGGTAAACACGGTGTCGTGACCGTAGACTGGCAGGTTCGGCCGGCCCATGATGCGAAGATTGATCGAAAACAGCGCAACCATCATCAAGATGCCGGACAGCAGGTTCATGATCCCGAAGCGGACATTTAAAAGGCCTGTGACGAAACCAGCCGCTGCACCGGCCATAGCGCCGAGAAACGTCGCAATAAACGGATCGACGCCATTGATGATGGCAGCCGCCGAAACGGCAGCGCCCAGTGGGAAACTGCCATCGACCGTCAGGTCAGGAAAATCAAGCACGCGGAATGACATGAAAATGCTCAACGCCACGAGGGCGAAGAGCAGGCCGGTCTCCAATGCACCGGCAAGAGCGAAAAGCGTCATTTTATTCGATGACCTTCTTGGCTTTGGCTTTCATTTCGTCGGGAACGGTGACGCCCATGGCCTCAGCCGATTTCAGGTTCAGGTAAAGATCCTGGTTACCCGGAACAACGACTGGAATTTCGGCGATTGCCTTGCCGTTCAGGATATCGGCAACCATCTGTCCGGTAACAACACCCATTTCGCCATAGTTAAAGCCCAGCGCTGCAACGGCGCCGCGCTCAACAGAGTCCGTATCCGTTGTGAATACCGGCAGCTTGGCGCGCTCGCCAACAGTCACGATGGCTTCCAGCACCGAAATCACCGAATTGTCGGTCGGCAGAAGGATCGCGTCGGCTTTGCCAACAAGGTTGCGCGCTGCATCCGGCACCATGGTTGACTGGGCAGCGGGGCTTTCGATGACTTCCATACCAAGTGCTTCAGCGCCGCGCTTGATGTCTTCCACCTGGGCCACGGAATTGGCTTCACCAGGATTGTAGATCACACCGATTTTTTCGGCGTCAGGCACAAAGGCCTTGATCATCTCAAGGGCAGGTTCTGCGGGCTGGTTATCAGACGTTCCGGTGATATTGGCTTCCGGTGCGTCAGGGCTTTCAACGAGGCCGGCTGCGACCGGATCGGTAACGGCTGCGAACACCACGGGCGTATCGCCCATCGAATTTTTCAAAGCCTGTGCAGACGGTGTTGAGATGCCTACAGTTACATCGGGCGATAGCCCGGCAAACTCGGATGCGATCTGCGTCTGGGTGGTCATATTGCCCTGTGCAGAGCGGGCAACGATTTTCAGATTGTCACCTTCGGTGAAGCCATTCTCGCCGAGGCCCTCAATGATGCCCTCGCGCACGGCGTCCAGTGCGGGGTGTTCCACAATGTAGGTGATGGCGACGGTTTTCTCGTCGGCGTCCTGAGCCTGGGCAACGCCTGCAAGGCCGGCGAGCGTTGCAACGGTCGCAGCAGCCAGAGCGGCCTTTTTGAAATTCAACATATCGAAACCCTCTGTAAGGATAGGAGATTGTGCGTTTTTGATCACAGTCGACACTTTGGCGTGCAGCCTTGCCTTGGTCAATCACTCACGACAAGTCTTCGTATGTTTCCTGAGGGCAGAGAGGCGCTTCGGTCATACAGGTTTCGATCATTTTTTCTTGGTATAAAATTGGAAATCAATAATATAATTCGCCATTTTATATGTAAAAGTGATTTCTTTATTCTGTTCCAGAAAGACATGAGGACTGTGTCAAAATAGCTATGGAGATACATAAATGCCAAACGATGGGATCTCTGGTTCGCAGCAACCACGAGCGCCGCAGCCAATAAACTGGCAACCAGGTCCGCAGCAACCACAAGCGCCGCAACCGGGAACTCAGTCACAACGCGTGCCACGACCACCAACTTGGAGACCACAGCATCCGAGCCAGAGAGCGATAGATAGAACAGAGTTGAGGCGAGAAGCAGCTCAGGCTCGTGGGCAACAGCCGTTGCCTAGTTTGCGCTCCACAATCAATCAGGCCAATACAGCAATGAATGATGCCCGAGGGGTTCTCGCTGCGGCGCGGCAATTTTTACAACATGTTCCTCAGCCGCCGCAGATGCAGCAGCCTCGGGCCGACGATCAAGGCGGTAGGGATAACTCTCAGCAGCCAGGCACCAGTGCTTCAGACAGTGGAGAATTCCGTCCGGCTCAGCCGCGAAGCTAACCTGCGTCCTCAGCCGACTGTGTTGTTACCGTTCTGTCATCGTCGAGCCTAATCTTCCGCACTCTGCGACCTTCGTCTTAGGGATAAGGGCGGTAGTTTGAGCCTTGGCAAATGCATTTGCCGCCACGGTGAAGGCCGCCGTAAACTTGCTCAGTTTGGATTTCCCGTCGAATAGTGCCGACACGAAAGCGGTGAGCTGTATTGTTTTGTCCTCCTTTTGCCAACTCAAACCCGCTTCGCAGGAGCGCGCGTAGCGGGTTTGAGAGTTTCGCAGGCAGTTGCATCGCCGCGGCCGTGAGGGTAACAATAACAGCATCTGGCAAGGGATAGGGTGTGATGACAGAGAGCGAAATCAGGCTGGATGAAGGCTGGAAAGAACGTCTGAAGCCGGAGTTTGAAAGTCGCTATATGGAAGATCTCAGAGGTTTTCTACGAACCGAGCTGAAATCGGGAAAAACCATATTCCCCAAAGGCAGTGAGTATTTTCGCGCCCTTGACCTGACACCGCTGGAAAATGTTCGTGTCGTCATTCTGGGGCAGGATCCCTATCATGGTCTGGGGCAGGCGCATGGGCTTTGTTTTTCAGTTCAGCCCGGCGTGCGAACGCCGCCATCCCTCGTCAATATTTATAAAGAGCTTCAGGCCGATGTCGGGTTCCAGCCCGTCAAACACGGTTTTCTGGAGCATTGGGCGAAGCAGGGCGTTCTTCTTTTGAACAGCGTTCTGACCGTTCAGCAGGCGCAGGCTGCCTCTCATCGTGGCAAGGGATGGGAGCAGTTTACCGATGCTGTCATTCGTGTGGTCAACGAGGAGTGCGAGCACGTCGTCTTCATCCTCTGGGGGGCTTATGCCCAGAAGAAAGCCTCGTTTGTCGACACATCGAAGCATCTGGTGCTGAAAGCACCGCATCCTTCGCCGCTGTCCGCCCATAATGGCTTCTTCGGTTGCCGCCATTTCTCAAAGGCCAATCAGTTCCTGCTGGAAAAAGGTCTTGAACCGATTGACTGGCAATTGCCGGAAGATCCGAAACAGGAATAACCTGCGCCAAGATTGCAGACCCGCTGGCAGAGGCCTATCTATAAATGCTAGAATCGGGCATCACCATTCGGGCTGATTTTAAAATTTTAGCAGGAGATCTTCATGCAAAATCATCTGAAATTCTATATTGATGGCGCATGGGTCGACCCTGCCGACACCAAAACACTCGACGTTATCAACCCGGCGACAGAAGACGCGTTTGCTCGGATCGCGCTTGGCAATGCCAGTGATGTTGATAAGGCAGTAAAGGCAGCCCGGTCGGCTTTTGCTGATTTTTCCAGGTGGTCGGTCGAAGACCGCGTTGGTCTGCTTGAGCGCATCCTTGAGTGCTACATGGCACGCTTTGACGATCTGGTCATGGCTGTCAGTCAGGAAATGGGCGCACCTGTTGAATTTGCACGTGGCTCGCAAGTGCCTGTTGGCGCTTCGCACATCAAATCCACGCTCGAGGCTCTTAAAACTTTTTCGTTCTCCGAGGCGCGGAACAAGGGGCTGATTGTGCGTGAGCCGATCGGCGTATGCGCGCTGATCACGCCGTGGAACTGGCCGCTGAATCAAATTGCTGCCAAGGTCGCACCGGCAATTGCCACTGGCTGCACCATTGTGCTGAAGCCCTCCGAGATTGCGCCGGTTTCAGGCATCATCTTTGCTGAGATTATGGATGCTGCAGGTGTGCCGAAGGGCGTGTTCAATCTGGTCAATGGTAATGGGCCGGATGTCGGTCAGGTCATGGCAGGCCATCCGGAAGTTGATATGGTGTCCTTCACCGGTTCGACGCGTGCAGGCATTCTGGTTGCCAAGACCGCGGCTGATACCGTCAAACGTGTGTGCCAGGAACTGGGTGGCAAATCGCCGAACATTGTGCTTCGGGATGCGGATATTGAAGCGGCTGTCGAAGCCGGTGTGCGCGGCTGCTTCGATAATTCCGGCCAGTCCTGTGATGCACCGACTCGAATGCTGGTGCCTTCCGAAAGCCATGAAAAGGCGTTGGCGGTCGCAAAGCGTGTGGCTGAAGCGCTGAAAACCGGTGATCCGACGGCGAAAGATACCGACCTCGGGCCCGTCGTCAGTCAACAGCAATACGATAAAATTCAAGGGCTTATTACTGCTGCCATTGACGAGGGCGCGACACTGGTGACCGGCGGGCCTGATCGGCCCGACGGCATCAATCGCGGATATTTTGTCCGGCCAACCGTTTTTGGTGATGTTCGCAACGATATGACCATCGCCCGGCAGGAGGTTTTTGGTCCGGTCCTTTCGATTTTGCCTTATGAAACCGAGGAAGAGGCGATTGAAATCGCCAATGATACTGAATACGGGCTTGCAGCTTATGTTCAGGGGGAGCTGGAGCATGCCCGTGCCGTTGCTATGCGTCTGCGTGCAGGAAATGTCTCGATCAACGACCCGGATTGGGACACGGCAATCCCGTTTGGTGGATACAAGCAGTCCGGGAATGGTCGCGAGTTTGCTGATTTCGGTATGGAAGATTTTCTGGAAATCAAAGGTATTCGAGGGTTTAAGGCCTAGAAACGGTTACGAAATGCCTTAATATAAGGCCACAGCCCGGTTGTCGGTGAGAGCTTGACAGCCGGGCGTTTTTACGGCCATGCGTCAACCATCGTTCGGAGGCAGGTAATTATGAAAAAAAGCATCAATCCAACCGGTGTACGCAAGCCGTTCGGAAACTACAGCCACGGGCTTTATGTGCCGCCCGGTGCCGGTCTTCTGGTCACCTCAGGTCAACTGGGTATTGGTCCGGATGAAACCATTCCGCGTTCGGTCAAAGGCCAGGCTGAACTTTGCTTTGAAGCCATCGCCAAAATTCTTGCAGAGGCGGATATGAGCTTTGAGGATGCCATTCGCATTACCGGCTATGTGACCATGCGTGAGGATTTTCCGGCTTATATGGAAGTGCGCGATCGCTATATATCCGATCCAAAGCCCGTTTCCACGCTTCTGGTCGTCAGCGGGTTCACCCGTGCGGAATTCCTGGTCGAGGTTGAGGTTACAGCCGCCAAGGTCCCGTGATCTGCAAGTGCGTGTTTGCACTGCAATTCAATTGTTTCTGTCTTGTCCATATACCAGAACAGTGCGGGGGCATGTCTTCCACGCTGTTCTGGTATTTTCTGTAATTTTCCACAAAACCACTTGACCTTCCAGCTGCTGGAAGCCCCATCTTCCTGTTCATTGAACAAAAGGAGTGTCGAAGATGGCTGAGAATATCACCCTGAAAATTGAAGGTATGGGCTGCGCAAAATGCACCGAGAAGGTCGAGAAAGCCCTTGCGGCGCTGGATGGCGTTTCTGATATCAAGGTCAGTCTTGAAGAGAATGCCGCGCATTTCACACTTTCCGCCCCGGCCAGCCGCGATCAGGCCGTCGAAGCTGTCGAAGACAGCGGCTATGATGTGATCAGCTGAAGCAGGGCGTGAGCCGTCCGTTGCATTTTCAGGAAGGAGCGATCTCATGGAAAAGACGCTTTCAGGTTCAGGGACAGAAATTGGAAAGCAGCAGCATCTGACAATTCCGGTCTCGGGCATGACCTGCGCATCTTGCGTGCGCAGTGTTGAGCGCGTTGTTGGAAAGGTTGATGGTGTCCGAGAGGTTGCGGTGAACCTGGCGACTGAAAGCGCGGATGTCACGCTCTTTGACCGGAAAGCCGGACCTGCCGTCGTGGCCGCGATTGAAAAGGCTGGCTACGGCGTGCCGCTTCAGACGATTGAGCTGGAGGTTTCCGGCATGCACTGTGCTTCCTGCGTTCAAAGTGTTGAGCGTGTGCTGTCAAAGGTGCCCGGCGTGATTGATGCGAAGGTGAACCTTGCAAGCGAGCGGGCGCAGGTTTCTCTTGTGCCGTCGACACCCATTGAGGCGCTGGAGCGTGCGATTGAAAAAGCGGGCTTCGAGCCACGCCGGATCGGCAGTGCCGCAGATGCTGCCGAAGCCCATGACAAGGCAAAGGCTGAGGAGCTTTCAGCGCTGAAGCGCGATCTGTTCATGGCTTTCGTATTCACTCTGCCGCTGTTTGTTCTTGAGATGGGATCGCATGTCATTCCGCCGCTCGGCGCAACGCTGAAGGCATCCATCGGATTGTTTCCCCTTCACATCTTTTACTTCGCGCTGGCGACAATCGTGCAGTTTGGTCCCGGTCGCCGTTTCTATCGTCATGGCGTTGCCTCATTCCGTCGGAAGTCACCGGATATGAATGCGCTGGTGATGCTCGGATCAAGCGCCGCCTGGGGATATTCAACGGTCGCGACTTTTCTGCCGCAGATTTTCCCGGAGGGTGCGGCGCAGGTCTATTTTGAGTCTTCCGCTGTAATCATCACACTCATCCTGCTCGGGCGCTCCCTTGAAGCCAAGGCAAAGGGGCGCACCTCCGCCGCGATCAAACACCTGATGGGGTTGCAGCCCAAAACAGCCCGCGTCGAACGAGGCGGAGAAACACGCGATATTCCAATCGCTGAATTGAAGCTGGACGATATCGTAACGGTTCGCCCTGGTGAAAAGGTTGCGGTCGATGGTGTCGTGACGGACGGGTCTTCCTATGTCGATGAATCGATGATTTCCGGAGAGCCCGTTCCTGTTGAAAAAGGCGCCGGTGATACGGTGACCGGCGGCACGATCAACAAGACCGGCTCGTTCAGTTTCCGGGCCACGGCAATCGGTGCGGACACCGTGCTTTCACGCATCGTGAAGATGGTCGAGAATGCTCAGGGTGCCAAGCTGCCGGTTCAGGCCATGGTGGACAAGGTGACTGCTTGGTTTGTGCCAGCTGTGCTGGTTGCGGCTGCGATCACCTTTTTCATCTGGCTGTTTTTCGGTCCGTCTCCGGCCCTCAGTTTTGCGGTTATCAATGCGGTCGCGGTGATGATCATCGCCTGTCCTTGCGCTATGGGGCTGGCAACGCCAACCTCGATCATGGTCGGTACAGGCAGGGCGGCTGAAATCGGCGTTCTCTTCCGAAATGGCGAGGCTCTGCAGACCCTGAAAGACACAAAAATTGTTGCCTTCGACAAAACAGGCACGCTGACAGAAGGCCGTCCGCAGGTGACAGACGTTCTGACGGTCAACGGTTTCTCGCGCTCTGACATTCTGGCACGAACAGCCTCGGTTGAGGCGGGATCGGAGCATCCGCTGGCCGAAGCGGTCGTGTCTGCTGCGTATGAGGAAGCCGTCAACGTCGAAAAGGCAACCCGCTTTGAGGCGGTTCCCGGCTACGGTGTGAAAGCAGATGTAAGCGAAGAGAACGTGGCCGTTGGTGCCCGCCGTTTTATGGAACAGCTCGGTATTAAAACGGCTGATCTTGATGAACAGGCAGAAAATCTGGCAGCGGAAGCCCGCTCATTGTTGTTCGTCTCGGTGGATAACAGGCTGGTAGGCGTGATCGGCGTGTCTGACCCGGTTAAGCTCACAGCGAAAAGTGCCGTCGCCGCGCTTCATTCCGCCGGTGTCAAAACCGCAATGATCACTGGCGATAATACAAAAACGGCAGAGGCTATCGCGCGTGCGGTTGGCATTGATACTGTGGTTTCGGATGTGTTGCCGGATGGCAAGGTTGAAGCGCTGGAAAAGCTACGGCGTCAGCATGGCGCCATCGCCTTTGCCGGTGATGGTATTAACGATGCGCCCGCTCTTGCAACGGCTGATACTGGCATAGCGATTGGCACGGGTACGGATATCGCGATTGAGACCGCCGATATTGTGCTGATGTCCGGCGAGCTTTCAGGAGTGGTCAATGCTGTCGCACTGTCGCGGGCTGTCATGCGCAATATCGCGCAGAACCTGTTCTGGGCCTTTGCCTATAATGTGGTTCTGATCCCCGTGGCGGCCGGGCTTCTCTATCCCGTCAATGGTACGCTTCTCTCGCCAATGCTGGCTGCGGCAGCGATGGGGCTTTCCAGCGTGTTTGTGCTGTCGAACGCATTGCGACTCAAGCGCTTTAAAGTCTCTGACGCGATAGAAGCATAAATTCGCCGGATATCAGGCCTGAAATCAACAAAGACCTTTCATCAAATCGGGAATGCCCTATCATCAGGGTGTCCCCGATTTTCGTCGTTCGTGGACCATTGCAGCAGTTTTTTGGATGGCGGATCGGGGTTGCTAAACACATGACGTGTTTTGGACTTAAAAAAGATCAAGTTTGATCCCGATCAAAACGAAGCCTTTTAAAACGATTTATGTGTCGTTTTGTAGAGATCGAGCGGTCCTTAATCGGAAATGAGAGAAACGCTTTTGGCAATTGCCATCCGATAGCAAAGCGTCAGGAAGATTTAAGGGGCCTCATGGCACCGAGCCCAAGATCGGCGTCCGGCTCACTCATGGATTGTCAGTAACCGCCGGCCCTCAAAGGTTTCGGCAAGAAGCGCAGGAGAAGTCCCATGCCGGCTACCAGCACGACCGAACTAGACCAGCTCGTTGCCCGGACAAAGGCAGCGCAGCAAAAGTTTGCGAACTTTACCCAGGAACAGGTTGACTACATCTTCCGCTCGGCAGCCCTTGCTGCCGCCGATGCCCGCATTCCACTGGCCCGCATGGCCTTTGAAGAGACGGGCATGGGTGTGATGGAAGACAAGGTCATCAAGAACCACTTTGCCTCGGAATACATCTACAACAAATACAAGGACGACAAGACTTGCGGCATCCTTTCTGAAGAGCCTGAATATGGCATCTTCACCGTCGCTGAACCTGTCGGCCTGATTTGCGCCATCGTCCCGACGACCAACCCGACCTCGACGGCGATCTTTAAGGCGCTGATCAGCCTGAAGACCCGAAACGGGGTGATCTTCTCGCCGCATCCGCGTGCAAAGCGTTCGACCTGTGAGGCGGCCCGTATTGTTCTGGACGCTGCCGTCAAGGCCGGTGCTCCGAAGGACATTATCGGCTGGATTGATGAGCCGACCGTCGAACTTTCAAATGCGCTGATGCATCACGATGACATCAACCTCATTCTCGCAACCGGTGGACCCGGCATGGTCAAGGCGGCCTATTCATCGGGCAAACCGGCCATCGGCGTTGGCGCCGGTAACACACCTGCCGTGATTGATGAATATGCCGATATCAAGCGTGCTGTTGCCTCGATCCTGATGTCGAAGACGTTCGACAATGGCGTAATCTGCGCCTCGGAACAGTCGGTTGTCGTCGTCGACAAGGTTTATGATCAGGTGCGTGAGCGCTTTGCCAGCCATGGCGCCTATGTGCTTTCGGGCAATGAGGCCGGTGCGGTTCGCGATATCATCATGAACAAGAAGGGCACGCTGAACGCCGAAATCGTTGGCCAGTCGGCTGTCAAAATCGCGCAGATGGCGGGTATTGAAGTGCCGCCGCGCACCAAGGTGCTGATTGCCGAAGTCGAAGATGTGAATGATGAAGAAGTCTTCGCGCATGAGAAGCTGTCACCGACGCTTGCCATGTATCGGGCGAAGAATTTCGATCACGCGACGCGCATCGCCGCCGATCTTGTTGCCCTTGGCGGTATTGGACACACCTCGGTTCTTTATACCGATCAGGACCTGCAGCAGGAACGTGTCGCGGCTTATGGCGACCGCATGAAGACTGCGCGAGTTCTCATCAACTCGCCGGCATCGCAGGGTGGCATTGGTGACCTTTATAACTTCCGTCTGGCACCATCGCTGACGCTGGGCTGCGGTTCGTGGGGCGGCAACTCGATTTCGGAAAATGTCGGCCCGCAGCATCTGATCAACAAGAAGACAGTCGCAAAAAGGGCTGAGAACATGCTGTGGCACAAGCTTCCCCCGTCAATCTACTTCCGTCGCGGCGCACTTCCCTTCGCGCTGGAAGAACTGAAGGGCAAGAAGCGTTGCCTGATTGTCACCGACCGCTTCCTGTTTGAAAACGGTTATATCAACGAGACGGTTGCTGTTCTTAAAGGTCTGGGAATTGAAGTCGAAACCTTCTTCGATGTTCAGGCCGACCCGACGCTGGCTGTTGTGCGCAAGGGCTGGGAGCTGGCCCGCTCCTTCGAGCCGGATATCATTCTTGCACAAGGTGGCGGTTCGCCGATGGACGCGGCCAAGATCATGTGGGTGATGTATGAACATCCGGAAGTCGAGTTTGCCGATCTGGCGCTGCGTTTCATGGATATCCGCAAGCGTATCTATCGCTTCCCGAAACTTGGTGTGAAGGCACAGTTTGTTGCTGTGCCGACGACATCGGGGACCGGTTCGGAAGTCACGCCGTTTGCGGTTGTGACTGATGAGAAGACAGGCATCAAATATCCGATTGCGGACTATGAGCTGACCCCGAACATGGCCATCATCGATGCTGATCTGGTGATGAACATGCCGAAGTCGCTGACAGCACATGGCGGTATCGATGCGGTCACGCATGCGCTTGAGGCCTATGTCTCGATCATGGCTAACGAGTATTCTGACGGTCAGGCGCTGGCTGCCCTGAAGCTTCTCAAGCAGTACCTGCCTTCTGCCTATAAGAATGGCGCAAGCGATCCCAAGGCGCGTGAGCAGGTTCATAACGGCGCGACGCTTGCCGGTATTGCCTTTGCCAATGCCTTCCTGGGTGTCTGCCACTCGATGGCGCACAAGATCGGTGCCCAGTTCCATTTGGCACATGGTCTGTCGAATGCTCTGCTTCTGGCCAATGTCGTCCGCTACAATGCAGTCGACAATCCGACCAAGCAGACAGCATTCAGCCAGTATGATCGTCCGAAGGCTCTGTGCCGTTATGCCGAAGTCGCTCGTCACCTCGATCTTGGAGGCAAAACGGATGAGGAATCGGTCGAAAATCTGGTCAAATGGATTGAGCAACTGAAGAAGGATTGCGATATTCCTGCATCGATCCAGGCTGCCGGCGTTGCCGAAGCGGACTTCCTCGATCATGTCGATGAGGTTTCTGAAAAGGCCTTCGACGACCAGTGCACAGGCGCAAACCCGCGCTATCCTCTGATTGCGGAGATCCGTCAGGTTCTGCTCGATAGCTATTATGGCCGGGCCTATAAGGAAGGCGTGACATATGAGGAAGAGGCAGAGGCCGAAAGCTCGGTGGTTCCGCTGAGCGCCCGCAAATAATCAGGCGTTCACAGACCCCTGAAACCAAAAGCGCCGCCTCTGACAAAAGGGGCGGCGCTTTCTAATTTTGGTTTCTCGTTCTCTCCGTTCGACCCGTGTTCAGGCTCGGGCCTGCGGACGAAGGCAGACGGTGGGGTTGCCGTATTGAAGTGCGATACGGGCGGCAGCCTGATCAATGTCTTCACGCGTCACCCGCATGACAGCGCCGCTGGCATGCACGAGCGTTCGTTCGTTTTCCATGATCCCGACATGGCCGGTCCAGAAGACCAGATCGCCGCGCTTCAGGCTGGTGCGTGGCACGGTCTCAGCTTCCATCAGCTCCTGCATGTCCGAATCGCGTGGCACGTTGATGCCTGCCATCATCATCGCCATCTGAACCAGACCTGAGCAGTCAATGCCAAAGCCTGAACGTCCGCCCCACAGATAGGGGGTCTCCAGAAAGCGCAATGCGGTTTTGACGGGGTCTGGTTCAAAGACCCGGCCAAGCTTATGGCAATGACCGGCAAAGACGGCACTACCATCCTCACAAGTCAGATAACGTGTGCCGCGGGTTTCCGTTTCGCCGGTAAACGTCAGCCGACATCCCATTGAAAGTGCGCAGACCGGGCTCATTCTCAGCTCGGCGTCAGGATAAAGGAAGGTCCGTGTTGCCGAGATCATGTGTGTGGCTGTGCGCTCACCGTCTGCCAGCATCGCATCCGGCAGATAACCGACGTAAGAATCATAACGAGACTGAACCCATGCCCAGCCGTTATGACGTTCGAAGACATCGACGGTTTCACCAAAAAGAAGCTGGGTATCAATGCCTGCTTCTTCAGATGGTTTCGGTCTGAGCGGTGCGACAGGAGCGATGACCTGAGCTGCGACCGGATCTGAAAACCGTTCAGCCTGAACCATACCGGACAGTCGCTGATCGGCGAGATCAGGGCGAAATGCGTGAAGCCTGCGATCAAGTTTCATCTCTCAGCCCTTGCTGATGGTTTCAAAAAGAGCACGGATGGCTTGCGCCTCGCCGCCAGCCGGGCCGATATCACGGTCAGCGGGGGCGTGGCCATAAATATCGAAATGCGCCCAACTGCTTTCACCGGAAACAAACTGCTTGAGAAACAGAGCGGCAGTGATCGCGCCTGCCATGCCGCCCGACGGGGCATTGGTGAGGTCTGCAATGCGGGTTTTCAGCTTGCTCTCATAGCCCGCAATAAGCGGCATGCGCCACAGCGGATCGTCAACGGCGTCAGACGCCTGGCTCAGTTTTTCGGCAAAGGCGTCATCATTGGTGAAAAATGGCGGAACATCCGGACCAAGTGCTACGCGTGCAGCGCCTGTCAGCGTCGCCATATCGATAAGAAGCTCCGGCTGGTATTCATCGGCATAGGTCAGCGCGTCAGCCAGTATCAGGCGGCCCTCGGCATCTGTATTGTCGATCTGGACTGTCAGTCCTTTTCTGCTGCGATAGATGTCGCCGGGGCGGAAGGCATTGCCCGCGACCGCGTTTTCAACGCTCGGCACGATAACGCGCAGATCGATATCAAGCCCGGCATCCATGATCATCAAGGCAAGCGCCATCACATTGGCTGCGCCGCCCATGTCCTTTTTCATCAGCCCCATGCCCGCCGCTGATTTCAGGTCCAGACCTCCAGTGTCAAAACAGACACCCTTTCCCACGAGGCTAACCTTGCGCGCGCCTTTGCGGCCCCAGCGCAATTCCATCACGCGCGGCGCCTTTTCACCGGCGCGGCCCACTGCATGAACCAAAGGAAAGCCTTCGGTCAGGAGGTCATCACCACGTACGGCCGAAAAGCTTGCGCCGTAATGGTTTGCAAGCGCCGCAAAGGCTGCTTCGAGGTGGTCGGGTTGCATATCATTGGCGGGGGTGTTGATCAGGTCTCGCGCCAGAAAGACAGCGGCTTCGGTGCGCATCAGTGCTTCACAATCCTGCCCCTCAGGCACCACCAGCCTTGCCTTCGGTTTCGCCGGCTTCTGATATCGGTCAAAACTGTAGCAAGCCATGGCAAAACTGATCAGTGCCTTGGCGATATCTCCGGCGTGATATGCAAAGCGCCAGTCACCTTCCGGCAAAAGACGAGCCAGTCTGCCAGACACAAAGGGCGTTTCTGCAGGATTGGTGCCGAGACCGAAAATAGCAGCTTCAAGCTGTCCGCCTTCACTCGGGCAAAGAAGAAAGGCTCCGGCATCTGCCCTGAAGCCCGCTGATGCGGCAAAGGCCGCGATGTGCGGGGGAAGATGCGTCTGGTTCTCCAGGTCATCTGGTGTAATTGCATAAATCGGTTTTGCGGTTTTGGGGGCAATAGAGAACGCGCTCTTGCGTTCAGTGATTGAGAAAGCTGTCATGAAACCTGTCTCATCTTTTTTAAGGCTGGCTGGCGCAGGCTTTTTGCTGCCAGAACTTTTATGTAAATTCTGTTTAAAGATCGGTTTTGATTCGTTGCGCCGGTCATAATACGGCAAACCAGCGGAGTGTGGGAAATGGCGTATCGAATCGCTTTTCAGAAAACAACAGCAGCGGCTCTGACCGTTTCTCTGATTGTGCTTGCGGGCTGCGCCAGCACGCGCGGCAGCAATATGGAAAATATTGCTGGCCTGACGGTAGAACAGGTTGCGGCGATGCCGGCAGCGCAGCGGGCTGTTTTAAGCCAGCGGTTGGAAATGGATTTTCAGCGTTACCCCGGCAATGCCGAAAATGCCATCGCATATGCGGAATTTCTGAAAGCTGAAGGCCAGTTCGACAAGGCCAATGATGTGATGAAAACCGCAGCCGGGCGCAATCCGGGCTCGGCCAGCGTTCAGTTGTATTTTGCGAGATCACAGGCTGCGATCGGCAATTATCCCGATGCCCTTCGCACCAGCCGCCGCGCTGCACAGCTCGCCCCGAATGATTGGCGCACCTATTCGCAGGAGGGCCTGATCCTCGATCAGATGGGCAAGCCGATGGACGCGCGTATGGCCTATCGCAAGGCCCTTTCGCTTTCCCGCAACAACCCGGAAGTGCTCTCCAATATGGCAACGTCCTATGTTCTGACGCATGACCTTGTCTCTGCGGAAGGCTTTTTGCGAGACGCCGTGAAGCAGCGCGATGCTGATCCGGATGTGCGGGTTAATCTGGCACTCGTTTTGGCACTTCAGGGGAAACGTGATGAAGCGCAGCGCGTGGCAACCGCGGCGGTATCATCTGAGCAGGCGGCCCGTAATCTGGCTGCACTGAATGCTGCGACGGCGCCGGGCGGCGCCTGGGAGCAGTATTCGGCTGGTATGTGAAAGAACATGGACCGGTCAGCTCCGCGCTGGCCGGTCCTTTAAGATTGCATATCTAAACGGCAGAAATCGTTCAGTCTTCGTACCAGCCTTCGTCGTCAGCCTTCGACTCATCTTCTGCGACAGGAATGCTGTAGGAGCCGGTCAGCCAGCGCGAGAGGTCCAGCTGGCGGCATCGCTCACTGCAAAAGGGATAGTTTTCCCGTGTCGATGTTTTTCCGCACTCGGGACATTTATGAGGTTTGCGCAAAGGCTCTACGCTTGCTTTCGGTTTGGCATTCATTCGCTGTGTTTCTCCCATTCGGCGAAAACAGGAAAATCACGTCCGGCAAGCAGAGCTGCCGTTTCATGCAGGGGCAGACCAACAACGGCAGAATAAGAGCCTAAAACACGTGATACAAAGGCGGCTGCCAGCCCCTGAACGGCGTAGGCACCCGCTTTTCCGTGCCATTCGCCAGAGGCGAGATAGGCCTGCTTTTCCGTTTTCGACAGGTGCTTGAAAGTGACGCGGGTTTCAATGACCCTCAGGCTTAAGGAACCATCTGCAACCGAGCCAACGCAAAGGCCGGTAAAGACGCGGTGGTTGCGTCCGGAAAGCAGATCGAGACAGGTTGTCGCTTCTGCTTCTGTCTCCGCTTTTGGTAAAATGCGTCGCCCGGCTGCCACAACAGTATCGGCTGCAAGCACCAGCGCGTCCTGCCAGTCCGTCTTGATGTGCGGTTGTGTCAGCACAGCCTCAGCCTTTTGCCGGGCCAGTCGTCCGGCCAGAAGGCGTGGTGTTTCTCTGACCGCCGGTGTCTCATCGATATCGGCAGGTTCAATCAGATCGGGTGTGATGGCGATCTGTTTTAAAAGATCGACCCGGCGCGGCGATGCAGATGCCAGAATCAGTTTCGTCTTCGCCACGTCAATGCCCTGCCTGCTCTAACCTATTGAATCTACGCATCGTGCTTTCCGAAAATCGGAAGCGATTTTCGGAAAGCACGATGCTGTAAAGCGCAACTCGACCTGAGTGGATCAAGATTGGCACCCTGATCTTTCGTTCCAGCCTCATGATCTTGTCCGTCATCGCTAAGGACAGATCATCTTCTAAAGTCAGCGGGTCGCTCACTTGAAGCGATAGGTGATACGGCCCTTGGTCAGATCGTATGGAGTCATCTCGACGAGCACCTTATCGCCTGCCAGGACACGGATGCGGTTTTTGCGCATGCGGCCTGCAGTGTGAGCGATAATCTCGTGATCGTTTTCCAGTTTAACCCGGAAGGTCGCATTCGGCAGAAGTTCAACGACAACGCCGGGAAATTCCAGTACTTCTTCTTTTGCCATTTATGTCTTTTCTTTCATACATCGGAAAACGATTTCATTTCGTTTTCCGGCACATAACCATCTCGCCAGCTCCGGCTGACGGACTGGGTCAGGCGCGTTTTGTTTTCATTCTTCGGGTCACCGCGTAAATTTGTTTCACGCTGGCAGGACCTTGAATTTGCCGCGGAACCTACACAATCCTTTAACGTTTGTGAACCTTGTTTGCTCCGGCGTCGATTGTTTTGTTCACTCTTTGATTTCGAATGCGCCTCTGTTGCGGGTGAAACGTGCGTAAAACCTGTCTCACCCACGCCAGTAAAGCACACAAACGAGTGTGAAAAGCCGCCGTGCGGTATCGAAATCCAGCGTTATTTTACCGCTAAGACGATCCATCAGCGTCTGTGAACCTTCATTGTGAACACCGCGCCGTCCCATATCGATGGCTTCGATCTTGGTCGGGGAGGCGGTCTTGATCGCTTCATAATAGCTCTCGCAGATCATGAAATAGTCTTTCACGATCCGTCTGAAGGGGGTCAGCGACAGAATATGCGTTGCGACCTGATCTCCGTTTTCCAGCGTAATGTCGAAGACAAGCCGCTTGTCGGCAATGGAAAGGGTCAGCTTATACGGGCCGCCGTAATGACCTTTTGGTTCGAAATGATTTTCTTCCAGAAGGTCAAAAATGGCGACCGCGCGTTCATGCTCGACATCGGGCGAGGCGCGGCCGATGCTCTCGTCAAGAACAACATCGCTCAGCCTGTAATCGCCCTTAGCCATGACTATTCCTTGCGGTTGAGCCGGATGGATACAGATCGGGCATGTGCGCCCAGCCCTTCACATTCTGCAAGCTCGATAGCCGGTGGCGCAAGTCTGTTCAACTGTTCTGGTCCCAGACGAAGGATGGATGTGCGCTTCATAAAGTCCAGAACGGTCAGCCCGGAGGAAAAACGAGCCGAACGGGCCGTCGGCAAAACATGGTTGGAACCGCCGACATAGTCGCCAATCGCTTCAGGTGTGTAGTGACCTGCAAAAATCGCTCCGGCATTCCGCACCTTCGGGATCAGAGCATCTGGATCATCGACGGCCAGCTCCAGGTGTTCGGGCGCGATACGGTTGGCAAGCGGCATGGCGGTCTCAATATCGGGCACGGTGATGATCGCGCCATAGTCACGCCAGCTTGCACCGGCAATCTCGCCGCGTGGCAATGTCTTCAGCTGCCGCTCGACGGCTTCCTCTACGGCTTTGCCCAGCGATTTGTCTGTTGTGATCAGGATGGATTGCGCCGCCGTATCATGCTCTGCCTGTGCCAGAAGGTCGGCTGCAATCCAGTCTGGGTTGTTTTCACCATCGGCGATGATGAGCACTTCAGACGGGCCTGCGATCATATCGATCCCGACAGTGCCAAAAACAGCGCGCTTGGCCGCCGCGACATAAGCGTTACCAGGGCCAACGATCTTGGAAACAGGCTTGATCGATTCCGTGCCATGGGCAAGGGCGGCAACGGCCTGGGCCCCGCCAATGCGATAGATCTCCGAAACACCGGCAATCTGTGCCGCTGCAAGCACAGCCGGGTTCACTTTTCCCTTCATCGCCGGAACGACCATGACAATGCGTTCCACACCGGCGACGCTGGCAGGCACGGCATTCATCAGAACCGAGCTTGGATAGCTCGCGGTTCCACCGGGCACATAAAGCCCAACGGCTTCAACCGCAGTCCAGCGATGACCGAGGCCGACACCGATTTCGTCTTTATAAAAGTCGTTTTCCGGAAGCTGTCTTGCGTGGTGGCTGCGAATACGGGCCTCAGCGACCTTGAGCGCTTCAACCACTTTCGGATCGACCTCTGAAAAGGCCTGAGCAACTTCGCCTTCACTGACTTTCATTGGTGTTGCCGGCTCGTCGAAATCAACTTCATCGAAGCGCTTGGAATAGGCGGCAAGTGCTGTATCGCCGCGTTCGCGAACATCATCAATGATGGCATCAACCACAGTGCCTACATCGGCCGAAACTTCACGCTTGGTCGAAAGTAGAGCCTTGAAGCGCTCTTCGAAATCGGGAGCTGCCGCATCGAGCCAGATAGCCATATCTAAAGCCTCATGTGAGTTATCGAGAAGAGTTGAATACCTTTTGCTCAGCCCGGATGATGCGGTGTGCGTCCGCCTTGCCAGCTTTCACTGACATCAGCCAGAGACAGCTCGATCGTCTCAACATCCAGAATGATTTCGGCACCACCGGACAACACGAAAATCAGGCTGCCATCCGGCCCTTCGCCGTTTCTTTCAAACTGGATTGCCAGCAGATTGTGCACTTCCTGATCGTTCTCCCGGTCAACACCAACGCTTCTGATTGTGGTGACCCGCTTGACGATCAATGTCGCCCGGCGACGTGCTGATTTCTTGAAGAACCAGCCTTTGCTACCGGAAACCAGCCTGTTGGCAGAAATCTCGAACTGACCGAGACGGTTGTCCCCGTCGCCTTTCGGGGCACGATATGTCAGATCGCGCGACAGAAAAACAGCGTCCTGAAGATTTGCTGAGATGACGACGAGGTCTTCTTCATCCAGTGCAATCAGGCGAAGTGGCGCAGAGGTCATGGCTGGTCTTCCCGGCGGGTGTTGAAATTCAATCTCCGAGATAAGCCGACAAACACACAAAGGCAACCGGCGGCAGAGCGCGGCACACCGTTGATTTGCCTTAAATTGTGCAGGAGCGGACAGATTTGACGAAGCTCAGCCTGAGGCGCATACCGGTTCTCGGTCAGCCGTCGCTGATGCGTTCGATTTCGGCGCCGCAGCGCGTGAGCTTTTCTTCAAGCCGCTCAAATCCGCGATCCAGATGGTAAACCCGTCCAACTGTGGTTTCGCCCTTGGCGGCAAGACCGGCAATAACCAGAGAAACCGAGGCTCTGAGATCGGTTGCCATCACCGGTGCGCCGTGCAGCTCATTGACGCCGGTTACAGTTGCTGTCTGGCCGGAAAGCGAGATATCGGCGCCAAAGCGCGCCAGCTCCTGCACATGCATGAAACGATTTTCAAAGATCGTTTCGACGATGTGGGACGTGCCCCTTGCGCGTGTCATCAGGCCCATAAACTGCGCTTGCAGATCGGTCGGAAAGCCCGGATAAGGCTCTGTGCGGATATCCACCGGACGGATATCGTCGCCATGACCGACAATATGAATTCCCGATGCAGTCGAGGTGATTTCTGTGCCTGCGGCCCGGAGCGCTTCCAGCGCTGAGCTGAGCAAAGCGGTATCTGTGTTTTCAAGTGTCACATCGCCACCGGCCATGGCAACGGCCATGGCATAAGTCCCGGTCTCAATACGGTCCGGCAGAACGGTATGGCGTGCACCTGACAGAGAAGTGACGCCCTCAATCGTGATGGTGCCGGTGCCAGCGCCTTCGATCTTTGCGCCCATGGCTTTCAGGCAGTTGGCCAGATCAACGACTTCGGGTTCGCGCGCTGCATTTTCCATGACCGTCGTGCCATTGGCCAGGGAAGCCGCCATCATCAGCGTGTGGGTTGCGCCGACAGAAACCTTCGGGAATGTGTAATGCGCACCGATCAGCCCGCCGGACGGGGCTTTGGCCTCGACATAGCCCTGTTCGATCTCAATCTGAGCACCGAGTGCTTTCAGGCCATCAATGAAGAGATCAACCGGGCGTGTTCCAATCGCGCAGCCGCCTGGAAGCGAAACGCGGGCAACACCTTCGCGCGCCAGAACCGGGCCGATGACCCAGAAAGAGGCGCGCATTTTGCGCACGAGCTCATAAGATGCTGTCGTATCGGTGATGGTTGGGCAGTTGAAGTGAATCGTCCGGGCATAGCCATCTGTCTGGCGTTCACGGCGGCCATTGACCGAGATGTCGACGCCGTGGTTTCCGAGAATGCGCATCAGCAATTCAACGTCTGCCAGATGCGGCACATTTTCCAGCGTCAGCGTTTCGCTCGTCAGAAGAGAGGCGATCATGAGGGGCAGGGCGGCGTTCTTGGCGCCGGAAATCGGGATGCTGCCCTTGAGCGTGTTTCCGCCGACGATTCTGATTTTATCCATCCAATATTCCGGGCGTTTTGTCCCGGCCTCTCCATGCGTTGTGGCGTGTCGCTTTAGACGAAGCACCGGCGATGATCAATCGCAATGGTTGACAAGTGGTTTCCAGACGGCGGTAAGAACAGGGAAAAGTGGCGGCGAAGTGACCTTGTTTCAGCGCATTTGCATTTTTGAAATGGCTGGAAGCGGTGACGTTGTAAGTCCGCAACAGGTTTCATTTATCGGACTTTGCGGCGGGCAGGCCATCGCTCTTGTCGGCTTCACCATGCCGCCGGGCGCGCGTCTGCTGTTTGCGTCGCATCAGATTCTCCCGCAGTGTCTTCGCTGCGCGGGCTCTGCGTTCTTCTGCTGCCTTATCTGCTTTGCTGCCGCGTGAATTCGGTGTGTCAGCCATCAAACCCTCCTTTGCGTGATCGTCATTTGCCTGTCAAAAAGTGGCATGCAATATAAAAGAAATCGAAATAGCGTCTTGCACTCAAGGCTGAGCTATGGCAATAGCCCGCTTGCCCGCACCGGCAAGGTGGGGTCATAAGTTTTCCGGTCACCCGGAAACGGGCTGCTATAGCTCAGGGGTAGAGCACTCCCTTGGTAAGGGAGAGGCCGAGAGTTCAAATCTCTCTAGCAGCACCATTCTTTATGTTTGATTTTCAAATACTTGGCTGTTATCAGGGACTTACAAGCACCTCGGTGGTACACATGGTCCTGCAAATGCCCCGCCCAACGAAGTCTCACAAGACCGGCATCTACTATTTCCGTGCCAGATATCCCGCCGATCTCTTTTGGGCTATGCTTGGGGCGTTGAACGCAAGCGCCAACTGATCGAAGGTGAAAAGGTGGCATGAAACAGGGCCCATCGCCTCAACCACGCCTGCCGCGCTCACCGCCTGGGCATTGCCTTCATTGTGGGTGCAGCCTCACCAAACCTCCGCCCGCACTTCTGCCAAAGTAGTACCAGTTCAACACATTCATGTGCTGCGTGAAACCATCGAGATTCGCTCTGTCATGAAGTCGTAGGCACTGGCCGCCTCCTCAATCTCCATCACATGAGTAACCAACAGGTCCAGGAAGGCCCGGACCGCAGGTACGTTCGACCTTTTTGGCGGCAGCGCTGCAAAGAGTTCCATTTGCGGTCCGGTGAAATCCGGCAGGGCGCGGACTAGGGCGCCGGCGCGGGCCAATGGCTCAGCGTACAACATCGGAAGAAGCGCGACCCCGGATCCGGCGCTCAGGATACCGAGCGCGACGGTCGGTTCGCTCACAGTCATCAACGGCTCGTTCGCAAGGTACACAGTCTCGCCCTTCGAACTGGTCAACCGCCATTCATGAGGAAACTCATCAATGGCGATGTCGATCCGGCCAAGGCCCTCTACCGCACTCGGATCGGAAAGGTCGACCTCAGCGCCGCGCGTGCGGAAGGTGTAGAGCGCGAGCGGCGAGGCGACGATCTTCCTGGCGACGAGATAAGGTTCGCTCGGTCGCCCGACGCGGATCACGACATCAAGCTCCTCGGCGACAGGATCCGGTCCGCCGCTCGTGACACGCAGGCTGGCCTTTACCGACGGGTACCGTTCGGTCAGCCTCGCGAGCACCGGCGCCAGCAGTTTCTGGCCCGAAAGGGCGCTGCCTGCGATGCGCAAGCGTCCACTCGGCTCCCCCTGACCGAGGCGCACGGCTTCCTCCGCCGTCGAAAGGAGCGAGAGTGCATCCTCGGCGGCTGGAAGGAGGCTCTCACCGAGCGGGGTCATGCGCAAACCCCGGCCGACGCGATCGAAGAGAGGAGCGCCCGCGGCATTCTCCAGCCGGTGCAGTGCGCGCGACAGGGTCGCCTTGGGCACCCCGAACCGCCGCGAGGCGGGGCTTAATCCGCCAGCGCTCGCGATCAGGCCAAATCCATGAAGATCGTTCAGGTCAAAATTGTTCATACTACCGTTCCGATTTCCGAACGTTTTGTTCAAGAATGATCGGTTTTCGTGCTGAATGTCCAGTGACAATATGCGTCCAACGTGTACAAACGAACGGAGCTCAAGATGGCCGACAAGCTGCAACTCTTCACCAAACCCGATTGCCGGTACTGCGTCGCAGCCAAGGAGACGCTGTCACGCGTCGGCCTCGGGTTTGGCGAGCATGACGTGAGCGCCTCGCTGCGGACCGCCAATCTCAGCGTCTACCTGTCCGGTGTGTCGACAGTGCCGCAGGCCTTCGCCGGCGAAATGCATATCAACGGTTCGAAGGATCTCGTCGCGCTTGACGCTGCCGGACGGCTTGTGCCGCTGGTTGCCGCGGCGACCGCCCTGATCGACACGGATCATCTCTCTGACGATGCCATCGCGTATGGCGCGGAAGACATTGTCCTCAAAGACTATATTCCCGAAAGCGACGGAACGCGTTCGGATGATCCCGAACAGTGGGCCATTCTGCGATTCTACAAGGATTTCTTCGGTTTCTGGCCAAACTGTTTTTACTTTCAGCATCATTGGCCGGAGAGCTATAAGCTCTTCGTCTATGCCCACAATGTCGGCGCCATCGGGATGGGGCAGAAGATTCTGGGCGAACCGGTGATGATGGCAACCGGCTTTTCCACGTCCGAGGCGTCGGGATGCAACTATTGCCAGGTCCACATGACGTCGGCGGCGGGCGAGAAATCGCTCGGCATCCCGAAACTGATCGAAGCCGCCCGGCAGGGACAGGCGCCGGAAGGTTCTCCGATCGGCCCCTTCGAAGCGGCGCTCGCCGATCTCGCCGCCGCTGCAACGACCAACATGGTTAGCGACGAACTGCTGGCGCGGGTGCGGGCAAACGCCTCACGGAAGCGCATTTCTCAGGAAGACGTCGAGGCCAATATCACCGGAACGGCGATGATCGCCTCGGCATTCGGTTTCCTCAACACCTTTAACGATCTTACCGGCGTCGACATCGAAGCCCACTGGGCACGACAGTCCGAGCAGAGCGCGGGCATTGAGGCCGGCCGTCACGGTGTGAGCGAGGATCGCACAGCGACCAATCTCGACCACGACCTGCCTGAGGGCGGTCCCTCTGTGGAGGCGATGGTCGCGAATTACGAGGCGATTGTCGAGGAGGCGGGCGGTGCGGACGCATATGCCAGACAGGAACTGGGGCTTCTGCCGGACTGGATGCGCCTCTGGCCGGAGCACCTGCGCGCCCGCCACGCGGTCTTTTATGCCGAGATGATGCAGGACCGGCCCCATTCGCCGGTGCCATCCGAACTCAAGCATCTGATGGTGCGTGTCGCCGCCATTGCCAGGGGCCATGACTATCTCGCCGCGGTGGAGGGACTGCTTGCCCACAGGGCGGCCGGGGGCGATCAACGCGCGGTCGAGCGTGTCCGTCATTGTTTCGATGCGGCGAAGTCGCGCCACGAGGGGCAGGCGCTCTTCACCGAAAAAGAGCGTGCCGCATTGACCGTGGCCTGGCTTTCAGGCCAGGCGCCGATCACCACACCCAGGCGTTTCATTCAGCCCGCGATCGATCAGTGGACGCCGGTCGAACTCATTCATCTTTTCACCGTCTGCGGCGTTGCGGGCCTCGTTCAGCGGTTCTCGGCTATTGCCAGGCCGAAGATCGAATCCCAGACCAGAGACTTTCTGGAGCAGAACGAACTGACCGCGGACACGCTCGCCCTACGCTATCCGCTGCCCGAAGAGCGCCACAGGACCGCGACCTGACAGAAAACGTATGCCGGTTGGCCCGGGCGTTTCCGGCATTCGCCTGCAGCGGCGTTGAGAACGAACGCCGGAATCGGACCACCACAGCTCTTACGCAGCTCCGGATGTTGATCCGCCATGAAATGCGTCCGGAATCGCTCCGGACACAGCATTAATTCGAAAAAGGACCTTCCATGATCCCTTTAATCTCATCGCTTGTCACAGTCTGCTTCGCCTTCGCATGCGGAATATTCCTGACGCTGTCCTATATCGAGAAGCCGGTCTGGGCGGTCATGCGCAATCCGATGACGCCGAACGTGTCGGACGAGACGGCGCGGACGGTCCATGCGGCACTCAACCGCCTGATCCGGCTCTTGCCCCCGACCATGATGGCCACGATGGGGACGGGAACGGTATTGCTCGCAGTGCAGGCGTGGCAGCGCGATTTCGCCTGGGCACCACTCACGGTGCTGATCGTGCTGGTGCTGTGCCTGGGCTACATGCTGAGCCAATTGTTCGGCCGCATCGAGGCGGTCAAGGACTACCCGTCAGACGGCAAGATCGAGATCGTACGCGAGGGCCTGGGCAAGCTGGCCGCACTCCATCATATCGGGTTGTTCTCGGCGGCGCTGACTGTCTTGCTGCAGGTCGCGCTCGTTCAGGCGTAGTCAAGTCCAGCGCCTGCGGTGCCAATCCCGCCCGTAACGCCGTTCTCGCCGGAAAACGACCGACCTTGCGCACCACCAGGCGCTGAACGCCGCCGATTCTCCTCAATTTGCCTATCCTTGCGCTCCGCCCGCGGTGTGACATGCCAGCTGAAGGATGATGGTATCGTCCGTCTTAGCGGCAAAATCGCCGCTGTTGTCGACAATGCAAGACGGACACGGGTTGCAGCAGATCGATGTCACCGGCAGACGCATGTGCACAACCCGGCTGGTCTTGTTCAAAGCAAGGTTTTCGCCCAATCCTTCCGCCCCCGGACCGAAGAGGAAATCCACACCCATCCATCGGCCTCGTTGATATACATAGGAGTCCTATGTAAAAAGACTGACATGGAAAGCGCGATGACAGAGAAATTTCATATTGCCACAGGTCTTGCCAAGATCGGCCTGTATCTAAGGGCTGAAGGGTGGCAGCAGGCCGAGAGTGAATCTCTCACGCCGACGCAGGGGCAGATTCTCGTTCATCTCGTTCGGCGCGGGCCCGCACGCATTACCGCGCTCGCGGAGGAACTTGCGGTAACGCAACCGACCGCAAGCGACGCATTATCGGCGCTGATCCGCAAGGGTCACGTCGAAAAACGGTCCGACCCGGCAGACGGGCGGGCCTCGCTGCTGCATGTGACGACGCAAGGGCGCCGTGTCGCCGAGGTGATGGCCGAATGGCCGGATGCGCTTCTCTCCGCGATCGATACGCTGGAGACCGGCGAACAAGCGGTTTTTCTGAGGGGCCTGACCCGGATGATCCGCGAGTTGCAGGTCCGCGGCGCGATCCCCGTCCAGCGCATGTGCGCGACCTGCAGCTTTTTCCGGCCGAACGTCCATAACGATCCGGCCGCTCCACATCACTGCGCCTTCGTGGACGCCGCCTTCGGGGACGCGCAACTGCGCCTCGACTGCGGCGAGCATGAACCGGCAGGCGAATCCGAGACCTCTACCCTGTGGCAGAAGTTTCTCGGGACGTCATCCGGAGAAGTGGACGCCCCGCCCGCGGCAACGGGCGAGACGTCCTGATGTCTGAACCCGACTCTTAAAAGACAGGAGACACCAACATTATGACACAGAAAGCCATTTTCTACCATGCCGGCTGCCCGGTCTGCGTTGCCGCCGAAAACAACATCATCGAGATCATTGATCGCTCCCGCGTCGATCTGGAGATCGTCCATCTCGGCGATGCGCCTCAGCGAATCGACGAGGCCGCTGCCGCAGGGGTGACATCCGTGCCTGCACTCGTCGTTGATGGTTCTGCGCTGCACATCAATCATGGCGCCGCTCTCTCGGATTTGCGGTGACCGCCATGAAAAACGCTATAGCAGCAACGGCGATTGCCGCCGCCCTGGCCGCACCGGCTATGGCGCATGACATGGATCATGCGGGAGGCATCCACGCCGAAACTTCGGACGCGGTCCCGGCACAGTTCGACATCGTTAATGCCCGGGTCACGACGGAGAAGAATACCGCCGTTTTCCATATCGGCGTCTCCGGACGCGCGGGCGAAAGCAAGCCGGCACCATCAGGCCAGCTCGCAGGAAGCGAGGTGTTCGCCTATGTCTGGCCGACGAACATCGACCCATATGAAGTCGGGTTCGAGCGCGGGACGGGCATCCTCGCCCTTGCGGTCACGGCCCATCCGGATTTCGACGATACACCGCTGTTCGATGAGAATGGCGATGGCAACCCAGGCAATGACGGCGATCTCTGGCACAGCCACTGGGTCGTCCTCGGTCCCGACGATGCCTGCGGACCCGGCGCGCTGAAGGTTATCGATATCCCCGAGGGCGCCAGCCCGAGACTGCCGAAGACCTGGCCGGGCCTGCCGATCCTGATCGACAGTCCGGGTTGGGACCCGCTGATCCACGAAGGGATC
This sequence comes from Martelella mediterranea, assembly GCF_004342225.1. GTDB lineage: Bacteria > Pseudomonadota > Alphaproteobacteria > Rhizobiales > Rhizobiaceae > Martelella > Martelella mediterranea_B. The sequence goes on from NZ_SMAR01000012.1 coordinate 70,886, forward strand.
GTCGCGGTGCGCGTACCGTTCGACGATATCGGCGTTGTTGAAGCAGCGTCCTATGACGGCGTGACCGTCGGGCTTCGGGTCAATGAGAGTATTCACGCACCGCTTCTGTGCGTCGCCGATGTCTTCGACGTCGCTTCGGGCGATCTGAGCCTGCCCGGAAAAGTGAACGAGTGAGTCCGTGATCACGCGCCCCGAGCCTACTCCGGCGCTCCAGGCGGTTCGGCGGCTGAACGCCCCGGGCCGCCGCCCGGACTCGCCCACTTCTGCGAAGGCGCGTGTCCACCAAAGCCTTCCGGATGTTATGCCCGGCCTGCGATGAGGTCGAACATCCCCCCAAAGAAATGCAGGGAGATCGCCCAGTATGAAGTCAGCCATTGCCATCCGCCATGTCGGTTTCGAGGATCTCGGCGCCTTCGCGCCGGCGCTCCGCGCAGCCGGCTATCAAATCCACTACCGGGATGTCGGCGAGCAGGAGTTCCGGATGCCGGATCCGCTCAAGACCGACCTTCTGATCGTGCTGGGCGGCCCGATCGGCGCCTACGAGAACGATACCTACCCTTTTCTTGCCGAAGAAATCGAAATCCTGGAGCAACGCCTCGCCGCAAATCGCCCGACCCTGGGTATCTGTCTCGGCGCGCAGCTTATCGCTCTCGCCGCAGGGGCCAGGGTGTTTCCCGACAGAACGAAGGAAATCGGCTTCGCGCCCATCAGACTGACGGAGGCGGGCCGATCATCCTGCCTCGCGCCGTTTTCGGAAGAGCCGATGACGTTGCACTGGCATGGAGATACGTTCGATCTGCCGTCAGGCGCCGAACGGCTCGCCTCGACCGATTTATGCGAGAACCAGGCCTTCACGATGGGGCCCAATATTATCGGTTTTCAGTTTCACCCGGAAGTGTCGGCCAAAGGCTTCGAGAAATGGCTGATCGGCCATGCTGCCGAACTCGCCGCCGCAAAGGTAGACGTGCCGCAGTTGCGCTTGGCAGCCGCTCGTTATGGCCCCGAACTTCAGCGCAAGGGACAGGCGACAGCCTCAGCGTGGCTTGCCGGCTTGGACGGCTGAGCCGGTGAGCAGAGCGGCAGCTATGCCCTGCAATTTCCCTATAGCGCGCAGCTTCCCTGTAGCGTGCAGCACGGATGACATCCTGCGCAATCTCTCCGATGTTCGGACGCGGATTGTCCATGAGCGTCGCGAGCTTGGGCACCTTCGGCCTGATCTGGTCGGCGACATTGCGCCATTGCTGGCTGGTGGCTTCAGGTGTGTCCTGGGCGAAGGCGATTGTGATAAAGGCTGATACGACGCGTCGTTCGCTCTTTCCAGCATGAGCGAGCGCATTCCTCATGAAGTGGACGCGGCACCTTTGTCATGTTGCGGGCAGAATTTTGGAAACAACCGCCTTGATGCCCTCATGGGCACCGGAGACGACAAGCTTGACGCCGCGCAGACCGCGCCTTGTCAGCTTGCGCAGGAGTTCCGTCCAGATCGGCTCGGCCTCTGATGTTGCGATCTCTATTCCAAGAACCTCACGACGTCCATCCGTGTTGACGCCGACGGCGATGATGACAGCAACAGAAATAATGCGACCGCCGCGACGAACTTTGAGATAGGTGGCAGCGATCCATAGATATGACCATTCACCTTCGATGGGTCTGTCGAGAAAGGCCTTTACCTTCTCGTCGATCTCGTGCTCAAGATCGGGCTGGGTGGTTGGCTTTTCAGGGCAGGGGTGCGCCGATCTTGCTGGATCCAACGGCTTAGCGTCGAGAGGCCGACGCCAAAACCTGCCGTTACCTGCCTACGCGGCAAGCCGCTGGTCAAAGCGACCCGCACTGCCTCAGCGCGGAATTCCCGGGTCGGTTGTTGTGCCATGATGTTTCTCCTTTGTGGCAAAATACCAAGTCAAAGGAGCGGAACAATTCTGTGACAGGTCCAATCCCTGTCACCAAACTTCCCGCGCAGGGCTCGATCATCAGGTTTCCGGAAGGAGAACCGCCAGAGACGCACTATTCGATGATGCAGCGCGTCAACGAGTTCATGGTCGGCATGTTGAGGCCCGGCGAATGGCTGCGCGGGGTACAGGAAAGCAGCTCATTCCTCGAGCGGAAATTCCTCGTCCTCGATCTCGAAGAGGTCGGGGCAGGCGTGTTTCCGCAGGGCGCGAGCGACCAACTCGTCGACGCTCTCAAGGCGACAATCAAGACTGGGGTTCTACCGAAAACCACGGCACCCACGCCGGAGCGTCCCCTGACCATCGAAACGCGCTTTGATGCTGCTCACCTCGTCGTCGGGGCCGAGCAGCATCTGGAGCGTTTCGAGCAGATTGTCGGCGCCGCCAAGTCCAACATATTCGTCCTGTCTACATTCGTTGCGTCGCAATCCGACGAAAAGGGCAGGGAACGCCGCGAACGCATCGTGCGAGCACTTGAGGATGCGTGCAAGCGCGGCGTGAGATGCCACCTCTTCTTCGGAACCTCGCTTGATCGCGCCAAGCACGCCGCGGCCATGCAGGAACTGTATCTGCGGCTCTCCGCTGCCCGACAGACCAGAGGATATCTCCTGGTCCAGAGGGATCCAGTCGAGAGCCACGCGAAGTTCCTAGTTGCCGACAATGGCCACGACGGCGCGGTGGTTCTCATGGGCTCCTGCAATTGGCTCCACTCTCCATTCTCGGCCGTTGAAGTCTCGGCCGAGCTCAGTGACCCCAAAGCCGTCGCAGAAGGGCTCGATCGACTCCGCCAGATTGTCTCCAAGCTATCGAGCGCTAGTCGGTCGGTCGAAGCACTGCAATTCATGGCGTCCGAGCTGCGGCGACAACGAAACATGCTCTCGCCCCCCGAGGAGGCACAAGCGCCGACCGCCACGCTGACAATCCTCCATGCCGCTGACCACGAGCGGCTGCTGCGCGCCGCCGCCCACGAAGCGCGGCAGCGCTTCATCTGCTGTACCAACAAGGTCGGTGCGAACATGGTGCCGGCCCTGTTCGATCCCGCCGAGGTCGCGGGCCGGCGCCTGGGTGACGTGCGCATCTACTATTCGCGCCGCACGGGACCGGTGAAGCGCGGCCATGTGACGAAGCATCGCGAGCGTCTCCACGGCATAGTGGACCTCACGGGGGTGCCTGAGCCGCAACTGCACGCGAAGTTCCTGGCCTGGGACGCGGACCATGTCGTTGTCAGCAGTCTGAATTGGGGATCACAGTCCGGGCTCGAGGACAATCCGTTGGACGAGATTGGCCTTTATCTTGAGGGACCCAACTTGGCGACGGCGTTGCTTGAGATGTTCGACGCCGAGCTCGTCTGACAGTGTGGCAACCTGTCGCTCATTTAAGTGGTGGCGCGTGATCGCAGTTCTGGAACTGGCTGCAACCGAGAAAGCGGCGATTGGCCGGCCCGGTCCGCTCCACCAGATGACCCGCGCGACAGGTGGGATATTGCTGCTTGGGGTCGCCGTCTGCGCTCTCGAAGCGGAGGTTGTCGCCAGCGATCTCGGAAAGTTCTCGGATGTATCGAGATGGTTCACGACTTTTGCTCAGCAGAAACACGCTGCAGCTTGCGCGCGTCAGGGGGACGTAAAACAGGCGTCGTTCTTCCGCATGCCCGAAGGTTTCGGGTCGAGGTTCGGAGAATGCGGTATGTAGCCTGCGCCCGGTCCGCGTGCCGCCAGACGGCAGCAATCTACCTTTCATTGCCACACGCAGCCGGTCGGCTTCCGGCCCCATTTTAGTCACCCACTGTGCTGTTACTTATCGCCACCCTCAATGCGCTACTTTCTTCGAGACCATTGATGCAGTATGCGTCAAAATCTGATGACCGGCAAAAATATCGAAACACTCATGGCCCTGGATTTCGAAGCCTCGTCTCTTTCGGTAGAGAGCTGGCCAATCGAAGTCGGCATATCATGGATTGAAGGCAACCAGGTTCAGACATGGTCGTCGCTGATACGGCCAGCATCGGTTTGGGAGCGCGCGGATTGGTCGAAGCAAAGCGAAGCTGTGCATGGGATTTCGATGTCGGATCTGGAGTCCGCCCCGACCGTTTAAAACGTCGCCCAACAGTTGATGCCCAAGATCGAGGGTTTTATCCTTGTTTCAGATGCTCCAAGGCTTGAACATCACTGGCTGCGCCGTCTCCTTGTCGCCGCTGGCTGGGCATTTCCGGCGGTCACTGTCGAAGACTACGATGCTGTGAGCTTCGCTCATTTCGATGGCCTTGCCCTGGATTTTCTCTACGAAAAGCTCGAGCGCATGGGTGTGCCTCATCGGGCCGGCCCCGACAGTGCTCGTCTGGCTTCGGGTTGGCTCAAGGCCTTGCAGGTATGCGAGCAACAGAAATCTGGATAATCCCTCGAATCGCGGCGGTTGCCGATTTACAGGGTGAAATCGCAAGGTCTGCCGAAGGCAGCCATTCTGAACAACAGTATGCAGAAATCGACCGGTTTTTCGTGCGGGAGGATGCACCTCAATCGTTCTCAGTGCCGTGTCATGGGTTGAACGAGGTCGTCCGTCTCGAGTTTCAGGCCTGAGCGCCACAGGGCTGTTTTCGCTACGATGTATTCCAGCTTATTATCCTGGTCGCGAAGCTCTTGCACGGTGATCAAGCCGCTCCATTCCAGAGGCTTGAGGACGCAAGCACTGAATGCATGAACTTCACGCCAGTGCCGGTCACTACCGTCTCCTGCCGCGCCATAAAAGCAGCTGAACAGGTTGTCTTCGCTCGCCCCGACTTCGATCTCGACATTCATGACATTGAGCCAGACATCCCACTTGCCGAACACGCCTTCGCCGAGGCGGGAATAGGCCGCGTGGTCGATATTGAGCACGAAAAAGGATATGAGCCGTTTGAATAGCAGCCCGGGATGTGCCGCGAGATTTTTGCCTTCGGATGTGACGCGGAACATGCCCTTGTAATGACGGCCCAGACGGAGCCGGATCAGCAGGAAGTGCAACATATCGACCGGTGGAAAGTCAGCTTCATTGATGACTGACTGGTAGCGGAACACCTCTTCGGCCGATTTGCCTGGCCATTCAAAATTCTCCACCGCCCACCTTACGAAATCGCGCTTGAACGCCTTGGTCGCCGTCAAGCCGATCCCGCCGTGTTCCCCGGCATGGTTGAGTATCAGGCAAGCACCGCGTAACAGGGGCGACAAGGCAAGATCAGGATGGTCGTCTGGTAGGGATTGAAACTCGATCATGGGGTTTGCTCTGTGTCGGAGGTCGGTGCCAAACTAAACGTTCTGATCGCTGCGGCAAGACCGGCGAACAATCACCAATCCTCTGATGAGATGACTGAATGATCAGTCGTTTGCTCCGCACTGTCGCTCTCCGCCGTGCCGGCGAGATCAGACATCGATCATGCCCCGCATCAAGAATTCAGCTTCCTGCCCGGTCTCCACCTCCGATGGATAACCAAGCGAAACATTGCGGACAATCGTGTCGCCTTTTAAAGCTTCACGCTGCCGGTGCGTATGCCCGAATAACCATGCGTGTGGACTATGCTTGGCAATCAGCGCCCGAAGGTCCGAGCCATAGATCGGATCGAACTCACTTGGCGTATCTGACAGCAGCTCCGGATGCGGACAGTGATGCGTGACCACCACCGTCTTGCCAGCAAACGGCGTCGCCAACTGGTCCTCCAGCCAGCGCCGATGATCACCGTGAACGAGCACCGTGTCTGATGGCTGGATCTTGCCGTACCGGGGTGATTTACGGATATAGCGGTAATCATTCATCCGTGTTCTGGCGAACGTCATGGCCGCAGCAGGCGATCCATGAAGCGCGAAGTCGGTCCAGAGCGTGCAACACAGAAACCTTGTATTGCCGACCGTGATTGCTGCTTTCTGAACAAAGTTGGCGCCAGCCTGAGCTGTCAATTCGGCAAGGCGGTCATCGCCATCAATGACGTGGTGGTAATAGTCGTGGTTTCCTGGGAACACGTAAATGCGTGCCGGGTCGACATAGCGTCCAAGATGCCGGAGCAATCGCGACCATCTCACCTTCGGTTTGTCCGCCAGATCTCCTGCGATGATCAGTGCATCCAATGTACCGAAGATCTCAGCAGGCAGCGCGGCGAAGGGATCACGTCCTTCTTCAAGCCATTGGTCGAGATGCAGGTCGGCGGTGATCAGAACGGGCATGAGAGGTGTTATCCGAAGGAAGCAACAAGGGGTCTGGATGCGTTCTTGCACGACGGCGCCACACTTACAATGCTTTGTATTGAAACGATAAAATGCGAAAAACAGAGTGGCGATCTATTATTCGCAGTAGCCGTCTCCGAACGCTTTCCGGCACTGAACGTGGGACCAGAAACATCTGAAAGGTACAGTCAGGCCACCCGAGCGTAGGGGTAGCGAAAAGACCACCGTTTGCTCGGCTCTATTGAAACCCCAGATATTCCGGAGCTACCCATTCCGTCAGCCAGACACCATTGTCGGCGACCCAAAAGGGACACTGATCTTCGTGCATGCGCTGCGCATCGATACTCAACACCACAGGCTTGCCATGGCGCTGGCCAACCCTCTCGGCAGTGGTGGCGTCCCGAGACAGGTGGACGTATTGGCGGCGGCCCGGCTTGATGCCATCTGCAAAGATGGCGTCCAGGTTGGCGCGGGCGGTTCCATGAAAAAGCACCGGCGGCGGCACTGACAATGAAAGTCCAAGGTCCACCGCGATACTGTGCCCCTGCGCCGCCCTGATCATCTGACCGTTCTCCGAAAGAGTGAAACGCTGTTTGTCATTGTCTGCGACCAGCTGTTTCAGCTCTTTCACATTCAACGGACGGCCAGCCTTCTTCAATCCGCGCAACAGGTCAGAAACAAGCACCCATCCGCCCGCGCGTAGCTTAAGCCCCAGAAGCTCTGGCTCGTGTCGGAGCACGCGGGAGATGAATTTGCTGTCGTTGCTCATTGCGTGACCTTTAGCGACTTTCCGGCCAGCTGTGCTCTTGTGGCAGGTATTCTTCTGAATGAAGGGGATATCGATATGGCGCAATGACGTGGGATTGGCAAATTCGCCGGATAGATCGCGTCACTAATGATCATTGTATGATCCATAGAGACATTAATGGTACATATAAGGTTCGTGAGTTTGCGTTTCGACCATTTTGGGCTATAATGAGCCTTAAAATACCCATAGACAGCCAAAGGGCTTTTAAATGATCCGCTCAACGGAGCTATCATGAAACGAACGCGCAGCTACTCCCGTGCCACAAAACAGGCCTTGTCCTTGTTCGGCAAGCTGATCAGGGCCGCCCGCGTTGAGCGCGGCCTGACCGCTGTCGAGCTCTCTGAGCGCGCCGGCATCACCCGCAAGACGCTTCGCAGGATCGAGTATGGAGAATCGGGACCGGAAATCGGCACGGTCTTCGAAGTCGCCACTCTGGTCGGCATCCGCCTGTTCGATCTGGATGATCAGACACTGGCCATGCACAACGCCCGCCTCGATGAGAAGCTGGCGCTGCTGCCCAAGAGCGTTCGTCATAGCCCACGGGAGATCGATGATGACTTCTAGGCTCTCGCAGCACAAGGAGGCCTATGTCTGGATCTGGCTGCCAAGGCAGACTGAACCGGTTGTTGCCGGCCGCATCATGCATGATGGCAACCGCTATGTCTTCAACTATGGCGCCAGCTATCTGGGCCGTGACGATGCGATCCCGATATATGAGCCCGAACTTCCGCTCCGTCGTGGCTTGATCGAGCCGGACGCCGGCCTGCCCATGGCGAGCTGCCTTCGGGATGGCTCGCCGGACGCATGGGGACGCAGGGTTATCCTCAACCGTCTGGTGGGCGGCAAGCCTGCCGAAGACGACACCGGCGATATCACGGAGCTGACCTATCTGCTGGAATCCGGTTCCGATCGGATCGGCGCACTCGATTTTCAGCAATCGGCGACGGAATATGTTCCGCGTCTCAAGGCCGAGGCGTCCTATGAGGAACTGATTGAAGCTGCTGGCCGAATCGAGCGGGGCGTTCCGCTGACGCCCGCCTTGGATCAGGCGCTCAACCACGGCACTTCGATCGGCGGTGCTCGGCCGAAGGCGCTAATCGACCGCGGTGACCGAAAGCTGATCGCCAAGTTCTCTTCGAGCAACGATCTTCATAGCGTCGTAAAGGCCGAATTCATCGCGATGCGGCTTGCGGCGGCCTGCGGCCTCAACGTTGCGCCGGTCTCGATGACCTCTGCCGCGAACAAGGATGTCCTCCTGATCGAACGCTTCGACCGCGTCAAAGGAGACAATGGCTGGCAGAGGAAGGCCATGGTCTCGGCTCTGACCATGTTCGGCCTCGATGAAATGATGGCGCGCTATGCTTCCTACGAGAACCTCGCCGAAATTATCCGCCACCGGTTCACCCAGCCAAAGGAAACGCTGAAGGAACTCTTCGGGCGGCTCTGCTTCAACATCCTGTGCGGCAACACCGACGATCACGCCCGCAATCATGCAGCCTTCTGGGACGGCAGGATGCTGACGCTTACACCTGCCTATGACATCTGCCCGCAGGGCCGAACCGGCAATGAAGCGACGCAGGCTATGCTGATCGGCGGAGACAACCGCATGAGCACGCTGAAGAGCTGCATCGATGCGGCTGCCAATTTCCTGCTGAGCGAGGTCGAGGCCGTTTCGATCATCGAGGGCCAGATTGCGACCATTGCAAACGAATGGGATCGCGTTTGTGAAGAGGCGCGACTGAGCGAGACGGACATGAAGCTGCTAGCCGGACGTCAGTTTCTAAACGCATACTGCGTCGATGGTCTCGCCGACAGCAATGCGACTCTGGCGGAAACGTTCATTCACGCACGAAGGCGGATTGCAAGCATCTGACCATGATCGGTGTGGATTAATCATTTCGCTGCCTGTTGTCTGAAAGGGAGCCGATGCGGTCAGTCTGTCCGCTGTGACGTTGATGGTGGGATGGTCAGGCTAGCGTGAACCCTCCTGTCGCCCGTAGTGTTGCTGATGAACAGATTTCATGGCAGGACAATCTCCAAACTGATGGAGAGCCGACATGGCCGCGCCTGGCGAAGAGCTTAAATCGATCCTACAGAACCATCCTGCGGCCCCGTTCCTGTTCGTGGGCTCGGGTTTCTCGCGACGATATCTAGGTCTGGGTGATTGGGCTGGGCTACTGCAGCATTTCTGCAAACCAATTAAAGATTTTGGCTACTACAGCTCGAAGGCGGACGGCGACCTGCCTGCAGCCGCGTCTAGCATGGCGCATGACTATAATGAATGGTGGTGGTCTGCGCCTGAAATGGCAGACAATCGGAATCGGTTCTCAGGCATCGTCAAAGGGAGCGCCGATGCTTTGAAGGTGGAGATTGCCAACTATCTAGGCCAATTCTCTTTGGAGGATGCACGAAAGTCGGAATTCGGCAGCGAGATCGCCGCTTTATCCAAAATTGCCGTGGATGGGATCATCACTACGAACTGGGACTTCTTCCTGGATGAATTATTCCCAGACTACAAGGTCTTTGTAGGACAGGAGGAACTGCTATTCGCGAATCCGCAGTCGATCGGCGAAATCTACAAAATCCACGGCTCGGCGAGCGATCCACAAAGTCTTGTCTTGACGGCCGAAGATTATGCTGAGTTTAACGAGAGAAACCCATATCTAGCGGCTAAACTAGTCACGATCTTCGTTGAGCATCCGATCATTTTCTTCGGATATTCGATTACGGATCCCCACATCCGCGCACTAATCTCGTCGATCGCCAAATGCCTGCCTAAAGACAAGATTGACGCTTTCCAGCAGAATCTCATTTTCATCCAGCGAACCAAAGACGATGAGGAACCTGTTATCGAGAAGACGACGATCCAATCCGGCGAATTCAGTGTAACGATGATGGTGGCGAAGTTCTCGGACTTTGGTCAGGTCTACGCAGCGTTATCGGAGTCGAAGCGTAAGATGCCCGCAAGAGTGCTACGCTTCTTCAAGGAGCAACTTTACGAATTGGTGCATGCACCAGTAGAAAGCGAAAAGAAGATCGCGGTCGTCGACTACGACGAGATCGGTTCAGCGGAATCTGTCGAGTTTGTAGTCGGGGTGGGTGTTGCCCAGCGTCAGCAGGATTTGGGGGCCAAAGTCGAAAAAGCGGTTGAAAGTGCCTTTGCGAAGAAAGGCTATGCGGGAATTTCCCCTGAAGAGGTGTTTATCGATTGTCTCGAAGACACCTCAAAGTATCAAGCGTCCGATCTGCTCAGCTCAGCTTTCCCAGCCTACGCCAGATCAAATCGAACGTTCATTCCGATTTTCAGGTACCTAAATGCCGCAGGAATAAAGTCGGAGGATGACCTAGCCAAGTCAAACTACGAAGGCGCGAAGAAAGTTGTTGGGAAGCTGCGGAAGGCCGATTACACGCTGCCCTCTTACGCCGGGCGATACAAATCGTCATTCGTCGGCCTTTCAACTAAGTCGATTATTGAAAAGGCTTCAGGTCCTGCCGAGGCCTTGCTTATGGTGGCGTTCCAGCCTGTTGTTGATATAGATCGGCAGGAATTGCGCCAGTTCCTCCGCAATAATTTGGGCAGCTTTGAACCGGAGCCTTACAGGACAGCATATCGAAAGGCTGTCTGCTTGGTTGATCGGTTATTGTACGGTTTTGATACCGATCCCGATTGACGCCCCTATGTCCGTCTAGGGTGCGTAAGGAACTATATTGGACTGTTCGCTTTCCAGTCGTCTATGGTTTTGCCTTGGGTACTACCCAAGCTAGCCTTCAAGCAGAGGATAAACTTCGGGATCGAGTTCACCATTCAATCTGTAGCGTAAATACCGCCCTACTAACGACCAAGCCCGACCTGCAGTCTTTTGGTTGGTGGCCGCGTCGACTTCGGTTCTGTCGCCATGCCGAGATGCCTTTGAAACGTCCGAAAGCGACCTGACGTAGGCTTCATCAACTCGCAATGTCCGCCTTAAGTTTTTCCATTGCTCCGTTCGGTTGACGTTTGGCGAGATTAGACGCGCAAGGCTATCAGCCACTCTGCCGCAGGCTGTCGGCGAATAATGCGCTTTCCCGAGCGTCATCAAAATGTCGGAAAGGACAAGGCCGCACTTGAGGTCGACCAGGCTGATATCGGAGAGGGCCTCCAGATCATCGTCGGTGAAGTCGTGCATAGCGGCAAGCGATCGGTCGCCTAATACGTAGGCCCGAACTTCTCCGTTAGGAAGAATGACCCTGTCGAGGTTCACCGAGTACGGAATGCCCTTTACGAATCCGGCGGTCTCTACAAAAGTCCGGGCGACGTCCCAAGCTACTAAAAACAGATCGCTTGCGATCTCCTCATTGACAACCGATGTGGTAACCCGAACGCGAATCCGACCCACAAACACAATCACCTCGTACTCGACCTCGGGCGTAGATTGTGTCTCCTGCCGCAGAAACTTTGGTCGGTAGTCCAGGGTAAGCGGAGCCGCCTCCGGTTCGATCTTGCCTTCGTAGATCAGTGTCTGCACTACGCTCTCCTGCCAGTCAGCCGATAAACTTGATCAGGATTGCTTATACTTCAAGAACTCTGTTTGTAAGAAATTATCATCGCACGTGGAGCGATCCACACTACATCAGAGTTATGGACGTCACCTCATGTGTGCGGCCGATTCAGTTCTGACGCCCTAAATGGGGGCGCTTTCCAGACTGGCCGGTTTGCGTGTTACATGATAGCGATCCAACCGTCCGAGTGCTAATCAGGCAGCAACCACTCGAAATGGCGTTGCCGAACCAGAGCGCTAATGATGCGGATACTCGTTACAGCCGATTGGCACCTGGACTTATGGTGGCGAAGCTATCGCGATCCTTTTGCGACGTTCAGGTCGATTCTCGAAGGGCTCGATGCCCTTGTGCTGGCGGGTGATCTCGCGAACAACCCATTGCTGAACTGGCCGAGAGGCCTGGAGCAGCTGGCACGCCTGATTGATCCGGCAAAGGTATTTATCCTGCCGGGCAACCACGACTATTATCAGTGGCAACTCGACGGCGACGAGCAGCTGAAGTCATTGGTGGAAGATGCCGGTATGCGCTTTATCCAGAAGGAGGCGCTGGAACTCGGTGGTATCCGGTTCCTTTGCTGCACGCTTTGGACCGATCTCTGTCTGACCGGGGATCGTGGAGCTGCTACCCGGCAGGCGAGCTATCGTATGACCGATTATGATCGGATCCGAGTCGACGGGAGAATGGTGTGCCCCGATGATTCGATTCGAGTTCATGCGGACCATCTCGAATGGTTGACGCGAGAAATCCAGGAGCCTTTTGACGGTCGTACCATCATCGTCAGCCATCATGCGCCCAGTCCATGTGTGGCAGGACCTGTCGATGATCTGACGCCTTGTTTCGCTTCCGATCTGGATGGGTGGATTTTGCACCATAGCCCCGACTTATGGCTGTTTGGGCATACGCACCGCCACCTGAGCGGAAAAGTTGGAAGAACGCCGATCGTGAACGTTTCTTTCGGGTATCCGGAAAACGTCAGTGCTGGTGCGGAAGTCGATGTGTTGCTGCGCGGTCTGATTGATACAGACAATACCAGTCTGTTGGCGCGGGAAGCTTAGCACCGGCTGATCGGCGTCGCGCGGCATCTATTTTTCAATTCATGGGTAAGGGGCGAAATCAGTAGGCGCCCGATTGGGAAGGCGACGAGGCCTCCGAGGCACTACCGTTGTTGTTTGTCAGATGAGGCTGCAATATCCGGGAATAAGTGGTAACAGCTGGGAACGGTCGCGAAAGCCCGGTATATCAGGGGATCTGGCAATAGAACGGGCAGGCATTCTGTGCAGCGCTTTTGACAGCATGACACACTTCAAAGCAGCCTGCAGAGGGAACGCGCGCCGACTGCGGTCAACTTTTTCAATCAGCGTGAATATGAGAGTACTCGAGCGCTGTGCGCCATAAGGTGGCTTATGGAACTGAAGTGGCGTCTCGCCTCTGATCGCCCGAAACATAAGGCTTTGCGGGCTGCGGGGGATTTTCGCGGGCTGGCCTCAAATGCGCTTAGGACGGGCTTCAAAAGCCCTTTGAGCTACCCTTCCAATGCCCTATAGAGCCGCCAAATTTGAATCCGAACATGGAAGTTGCTGTCATGTTCGTGAATTTATGAGATGTTTCAGATCATTAGCTGAAAATACTGCCTGACAAACATGGTAGTGAGGCCTGTTCGCCATTGACTAGAAAGCGACCCGATCAAGTTTCTTGCCTTGCTGTTGTGGGCGAATATTGGTTTACTGCGCACCACGATAAAACCACTGGTGCTCGCTTTTGCAAAAAATCCGGCCAAATCTAATTCCGCCAACTTACGGCGCCGTCACGCAGGGGACTGTGTTTTCGTGTGCGAAGGCTTCGCGTTACGAGCTTTGTGAAATACATGGGCTAACAATTACGGCCCGATGCGATGTAGCTCAGCAAAAATATCCCGTCCTAAATTACCTTCCGCTCGTCAAACTCCATGACTGGATCAGACGTGACGGACTCGACATTCTTGTGGAACGCGAGAGTCGGAATATGAAGGGGACACTGAATAAGATGCTGAAGCAAGCACAAATCTCTGAAGCATTGCTTAGGGCAGTGTCGTTGAAACAAGTTGCAGAAACACATTTTCCGATCGGTAAGGGCAACAAGGCCCATAAAGAAGCTAGTCGCCGGTTCCACGAACTTGTTGAAGAGAATAGAAGCTTTGAGGCTTTACTCAAGAAGTCCCCCAACGAAGTCTTTTCTTGGTTCGTTGAACACCGACCAAAGGATGTCGAGGCGTTAGTACGTCAACTCAGTCGACACCAGGTTTTGGGCCATTATTTCCTCGAAAAAATCTCAGAAGAAGAAGATGGAAGCGCCACTGGTTACGTTTGCTTGCTGAGAGAGGTTATTACGCTACCACGCAGCGTTGCGGAAAGGCTTGGTAGAGGATTAGATCAAGGAACTTATCAAAGCATATGCGCTGGCGAGGTCTTCGAGAATGGACTTTGTATTCAAAAGAACGACCTTGCTATGCCCGTGGTTGAAATAGGTTCGCCCACCATCGAACATATTTTACAATCGTTCGCCCAGCTGTTCGGACGCATAGGGGTCGCGGACCCCGTTGAAGACGTGATCGGTGGTATTGTTGAGCACTGCATTTCAAGCGATAGGTGACGTAAAATATGAAGTATATCTGCATTGATGACGGGGCTCTCACAGAACTTATCTCTGGGCGCGAGTATCAGTCTATTGACTTCGAGGAGGGCGATCGCCTCGTCAAGTCTCTTTTTGGATATGTCTCTTTCGTTGCGAAAATGCGAAAGATTACGCTCTTCCAAGATAGCGAGGGCGCCTTTCTCACGACACCAGGGCCTTGGAAACGGAAAAAGTATCTAGTCATTGACTGTGAGATGTCAGCCTTGTTCACGCAGCTTCGATCTGGAGAGTCCCTTCAGTCTTTCCAGAAACTATTGCGGTTTTGCGCTAAGTATTGGTCGGGCGGAGTTCTTAACAATTCGGAAAAAATCGTCTCAGGCTCGTCCAAAGCAATTATCTTCCCTCTCGCATACTCTACGAGGCCGTATCGTATTGCGATCGAACGCGCTCCGATGGCCGATCGCTTGAAGAGACGGGACATGGACGGGCATTTCTTGCTGGTTTACAAGACGGGCTGGGAAGGTGCCAACTCATCAACAGAAACACCTGATGAAGCCAATTTCCGCCGAGTTTTTGATCGCCTGCAGGAAATCTACTCGGTGACTTCAAAAGCCCACGCTCAGGTAGACAAAGTAAGTGGGCATGAGCAAATAGCTGTCACAAACCTTGACCAGGACATTAAGCCTGTACATTCGCTACACAACCCATTTGATGATTGGGTTCCGCGCTTAACAGCTCGTCAGAAGAAGTTTGTTTTTGCGAACGCAAATACACCGCACCGTCTGCTCGGGCCAGCCGGGACTGGAAAAACACTGTCATTGCTTCTCAGGACTATCCGCGTGCTAGGTCAAGCCGAGCACGATGGAGACACTTGTAAAGCTCTACTCGTGACACACAGCGAAGCCACGAGGCAATCGATTAAGGATGCGCTGAGAGTGATTGATCCCAGTGCATATCAAGACCGAGACCCTAGAATTGAGCCAGTCTCTCTTTCGGTTGAAACACTGGCTTCCCTGTGCGCCAGCATCTTGAAACAATCGATCTCAGAGTCTGAGTTCGTGGACCGAGATGCGCAGGACTCGAAGCTTTTGCAGCAAATGTATATCGAGCAAGCCATCGAGCGTGTGCATACTGACGACTTTCATTCCTTTAAACCACACTTGAGCCCTAAAATGAAGGCGATTTGGGAAGCCAAGGGCAATAGTGAATTGGCTGTGCTGTTTCAACACGAGATTAGTGTTCTCATTAAGGGGCGTGCCGGCGACTCATTTGACGTTTACAAAAATTGTCCTTCACTGAAATACGGTCTCCCCATTTCGGGTGACGCTGATAAGGGGTTGAGTTTTCAAGTATTTAAGCGCTACCAAGAGCAGCTTGAGGCTTCAAGCCAGTTTGATACGGACGACGTAGTCATCTCGGCCGCTGGGCAACTTGACACCCCTATTTGGAGGCGTCGTCGTGCTAGAGAGGCCTATGACTTCATTGCCATAGACGAAACGCATCTCTTCAATATTAACGAGTTGCACATCTTCCATCATTTCACACGTCACGCTGATTCTTTACCAATTTCATTCACAGTTGATCATGCACAAGCAGTTGGTGACCGTGGTTGGAATGACGTCGATTCTTTTGCAGAGCTGTTCGGAGATGGATCACAGCTCGAAGAAGAGCAAACAGCTGTAAGCGCAGTTTTCCGAAGTTCACCGCAGATACGAGATTTCTGCCAGTCGGTTCTAGCTTCTGGTGCGACACTCTTCACTAATTTTGATGACACATTGGCTGCGACCACAAGTGCCTTCACCAGCGAAGAAGAAAGGCGCGCTCAACCCGTACGCTTTATTGAATATGCCGATGACGCGAGGCTTGTGATGGGAGCTTTTCAGAAAGCAGAAGAGTTGCAATCGGAAACCGGTTCTTCGCGCTCTCAGGTTCTGATCACTACGCTTGACGATGACCTCTTGAAACTATTGCAAGAATACTCTTCAAACCATAATAAGCCGACTACCTTTTTGAAACGCCGAGGCGACTTCACCACGGTCGCGACTGCTGAAAAGTCTGGTCACATCGTCCTAGGGCATGCAGATTTTGTCGGGGGTCTTGAATTTGACGTTGTCGTGATAGTGGGTGTCGATAAAGGGCGAGTCCCTCAAAATGGTGAAACAGAAGTATCCAACTCGAGGAGTTTTGCCTCGTATGCTGCGCACAACAGGCTATATGTGGCTGCTTCAAGAGCTAGATTTGCGCTGAATCTCTTGGGTGTTCAATCTCGTGGACCCAGTGACCTGTTGGGAGTTGCGATCAAGAACAAACTAATCGAGGGGATCACTTGAGGTAGCCACTTTAACCGCCCTGTGCTATCCCACACAACTACGGCACTCGACAAAAATAGACCACTCGGCCCAGAACGCTCAGCTCGTGGCTACGGGTGGCGTCGATGGTTTCTGGCGGGTAGGCGGCGGTGTTGTCTGAGATAAGCTCCAGTACATTATCCATCCGAACCCGCGCTCGTTTGACCAGAAGCGTTTCCCCAACTCTGAAAACATAGATGCAGCCATGGTTTATCTCGGTCTGGCTCTGGTCAACGATCAGCAGCGAATTGTCCGGGATCGTCGGCTGCATGCTGTCACCACGCGCCTTCATCAGGAAGCACTTGTCCGGTGACGCACCAAGGTCGTGCAAGAACACCCTTTCGAATGCGACAGAACCGGTTGGAAGCTCGTCCAGGGCAATGCGACCGAAGCCCGCTGCAGCTTCAGCCTCAAAGAAGGGCAGAGGAAGCCATTCGGTTTTTCCAATGGTGCTTTCGGAGGCTTCCTTCGGGAGCTCATTCTTTTTTTCAAACATTTCGCCGTCACCAGTAACCAACCATCTCACATTGACACCGCAATGTTTTCGGTAGGTGTTCAATGCAGTCGCGGTGGGCTCAGTTTCTCCGCGTTCATAAGCTGCCAAGGTATTCTTGCTGACACCTATCGCGCGGGCCAATTCGTCTCTCTCTGGGTCCCCTAACGCTTTCCTGACGTCGCGTAGGCGCCGTGCCAAAGGGGTTTTAGGTTCTACTTCCGGCCTAGCCAATCGCAATCACGCAATAAAACCAAAAATCCGTTTTACAAAAACAAAAAATTGGTTTAATCCTACATCTGTAGCGCACTCGCTGACGGCAAATGCGCGTTGTTTGACCCAAAAAATAGGCTGCTCCAACAGCCTGAGACCGGAGAGACAGATGCCGGATAAGCCCAAGACATGGGATCAGTTCGAGATTAAAGCAGAGCTTCATCGTCGCGGTATGACGCTGACGAAGCTTGCTGAAATCAACAAACTCAATCCCGGAACCTTTCGCGCCGTATGGAAGCGGCCCAACCAGAAAGTTGAGCGCGCGCTTTCGGCCTTTCTCAAGGTGCCGGTCGAGCGGCTGTTTCCGGACCGTTACCCCAAACGGTCTCACACTATTCTTTCGCGCAAATACGCCAAAGAGTCCATTCCCGCGCAGACATCCCACAAGAAGGATGCGGCGTGATGGTTGAGACGCGGCTGAAACATAAGGCTCTGGCCATTCTTTCCGCGCTTGCGGCAGGGCCGAGCTTTTTCTGGACTTCGTGGCCGGCGCTTACATTCATCCGCGTCTCGGCAACGACTCTGACCGGCTCAGCCTTTGTCCTCAAGTCTAATCGCCGGAGCGGATTAGACATGGATTTTGGCTTCCTAAATCAGATTTCGACATGCGGGAGAAACGCATGACCTTCAATCCTCACAACGCGAACGAACGCGAAGACGCGCTTTATCATGCCTGTATTGTGGCCGTGCGGGAGGGCTTTCCGCATTTGGCTCTCGCTGAGATCATTGATCCACCGAACGATATGTTCGACGCGGCTCTGGCACGGCAGATTGCATTGCACATCATGATCCGGCGCTTCCATGTGCCGAAACGGCGCGTCGTCGAAATGCAGGGCCGATCCCGCGAAGCGGTGAACCGCGCCTTGCGCACTATTGACGAACGTTGCGAGCGGTCCGTCTTCCTCGCCCATTATGCCTTTATCGCCGGGAGAGCCAGTTCCGTCTTGCTTTCGATGTTTGAGGAGGCTGCGTGATGGCTGTTTCCAAATCGATCCCGATTGCCAAAATCCATGTGCCGGAACGACTGCGCGCAGTTGAGGAGGATCATGCATTGGCGATCTCGGCAGCGATCGTAGAGCATGGGCTTTTGAACCCGGTAACGGTTCGCGCCACACCTGCCGCCAAGGGCGGGGCCTATACGCTTGTCGCTGGCGCACATCGGTTACGCGCCATGGAGCTTCTGGAAGAGGCGGAGATTGATGCGGTTGTTGTCGATGCCGATCAGGAAGAGGCCGTGCTGCTTGAGATCACCGAGAACCTTTTTCGCAATGAGCTCTCGGTGATGGACCGGGCGATCTTCGTGCAGACCTATCGCGATGTTTGGGAAAGCAAGTTCGGTAAGGTTGAACCGGGTCGTCCCGGAAATTCCGCCAACTTGGCGGAGTTAATCTCTCAGGAAGAACAGGCTGGCTTTTCGGCGAATGTTGCGGATCGAATGGGACTTTCTAAGCGTGCCGTTGAGCGGCTTGGCCAGATATCTAGACGCTTGCATTCCGATCTTCGCGCCGCCGTGCGCGGAACGCCGGTGGCGGATAATCAGGCCGCGCTGCTGAAGCTTGCCAAGATGGAGCCTCAGGACCAGCGCCGCGCGGCGATTGCACTTCGCGCTGAAGGCGGGGATCTTAAAAAAGCGCTTGGGCATGTGAAAGCCGTTCAACCTTCGGAAAAGCCTGAAGTGAAACGCGATGCCATGCTGAAGGCGCTTTTGGAAATCTGGTCAAAGTGCGACGAGGCGACGCGTAAGTCGTTTCTGGCGGAGATTGGTCAGGAGGATGCGGCATGAAACCCGATCCCGACCAGCTCGATTTCTTCGCAGAGCCACTGTTTCCGGTGCGAGAGGCCGCTCAGTCTATCGACCTCGAACGGTTCCGTGCGCGCGTGAAGCGCGCGATGGCGCGGGCCATTCGTGAATGCCCTTATGATCGGCCAACGATTGCGGCGCGCATGGCGCAGTATCTCAGCCTGCCGAACATCTCCAAGGCAACACTTGATGCTTATACAGCCGAAAGCAAGAGCGGCTACGACATCAGCCTGGTGCGGTTCAAAGCCTTTGTGCGTGCGACCGGTGCAGTCTGGCTTTGGGACGAGGTTGTTTCTGACGACGGATTGCTTCTGCTGGAAGGTGACGAAGCACGGCTTGCCGAGATCGCGCGACTTGAGCAGGAGCGGCGCAAGCTGACTGCGGATCTGAAAGCGCTGACGGCGCGACCGGTGAATATTCGGCGGGGGCGGCCATGAAAGAGTGGTTCACCAGCTCCGAACTGGCTGAGGCGCGCCTGCCGGATTTGCCCGCATCGCGCACGGGGGTCGAAAATTTCGGCGAGCGCCAAGGCTGGCGTGAGAGCCGTTTTGCCCGCAAGCGCAAAGGACGCGGCGGCGGCTATGAATATCATATCTCACTTTTGCCCGATGCCGCGCAGGCGCGACTTCGCGTGGCACATCTTGAGGCTGAGAATGAGAAGGACCGGAGTGCGGCAGCGGCCCGTAAGGCACTTTGGAAGAGATATGAGGCCCTTTCAAAGCCGCATAAGCAAACCTGTGAAAAGCGTTTGAATGCGCTTTTAAAGGTCAATGAGATGGTTGGCGCAGGTGTCAGTGCGCGTACCGCCTTTGAGGTGGTGGCGAAGATGGAAGGCGTTAGCGAGCGCATCCTCTATTACTGGCAATCACTGGCAGACAAAGCACCAAGGGCTGACTGGTTGGCCGCTCTGGCCCCTTCTTTTGCTTCGCAGAAAACGCATGCGGAATGCCATGAAAAAGCATGGCAGGTGCTGTTGTCCGACTATCTGCGACCGGAAGCGCCAGCTTTTTCGGCGTGCTATCGCCGGATGACGAAGGTTGCTGAACGCGAGGGTTGGTTACCGGTGCCGGGCGAACGCTCACTACGCCGCCGCCTTGAGGCCGAGGTGCCGCGCTCCGAACAGGTGATTGCGCGTGAAGGCAAGGAAAAGGCCAAGGCGCTTTATCCTGCCCAGCGACGCAGCAAGACCAACCTTCATGCGATGCAGATGGTCAATATGGATGGCCACAAGATCGACGTGTTTGTCCGTGTGCCCTGGTCTGAAAAACCGGTGCGTATGTATCTGCTCGGCATTCAGGATGTCTTTTCCGGGAAGATCGTTGCCTGGCGGCTTTCTGAAGCTGAAACCTGGACGGCGGTGCGGCTGGTGATCGGCGATATGGTCGAGCAATACGGCATTCCAGATGACATGGTCCTGGACAATGGCCGCGCTTTTGCCAGCAAATGGATTTCCGGCCAGACGCCGACAAGGTTTCGCAACAAAATCCGCCCCGAAGATCCGCGCGGCCTGGTGACGACACTCGGCATCAACCTTCTCTGGTCGCTGCCATATTCCGGCCAGTCAAAGCCGATCGAGCGCGCATGGCGTGATCTCGCAGAGGCGATTGGCAAGCATCCATTCTGCTCCGGCGCTTACACAGGCCCAAATCCTGATGCCAAACCGGAAAATTACGCACAACGCGCAATCCCGCTTGAGGACTTCCGGACGCATGTTGCTGCACAGATTGCAGACCACAATGCGCAGCCCGGCCGCCGCGCCGAAACCTGCAGGGGACGGAGCTTCGACGAAACCTTCGAGGCAAGCCTTGCGCAGCCGACCAGCATCGTGCGCTGGCCAACGGCCGCACAACGCTCAGTCTGGCTGCTGGCCTCTGAGGCTTTGAAAGCCGCCAAAGGTAACGGCCTGATCCATTTTCAGAAGAACCGGTACTGGTCGCCGGAGCTTAGCCAGTATGCGGGCAAGAAGGTCACGGTCCGGTTTGACCCGGATAATCTGCACCAGCCCCTCAAGGTCTACGACCTGAATGACCGGCTGATCTGCGAAGCCAATTGCCTTGACGATACCGGCTTTAAGGACATGGGCGCAGCCAAGGAACATGGCAAGGCACGCAGCAGCTATCTGAAGGCCGAAAAGGCCGCGCTAGCGGCGAAGCGGAAGCTGACCGCCAGCGAACTTGGGGAAATCATCTATCGCGGCAAAGACCCGCAAAAGCCTGCCAAGCCAATGCCGCAGCGTCCAGTGGTTACACGTCTGGCAACGGCTCACCAGCTCAAACCGGTACAGCAGGAAGATGATGATTTCGAAGAAAGTTTCTCCCGCGCGCTCTCCCTGATCAAGGGGGATGACGGGGTGATCAAGTTCCCGAAAGGGAAAGCGTCGGGCGAGTAAGGCCCGGCAAAATGACCGAGAAGTAGTGCGTACGGTTCCAAAAAAAGAGGGCGGGGAACTCCCCGCCCACAAATCTAAAGCAGAGGAACCATAGATGAATATTCACACAGGCACAAGCCAATCCAAAAGCAACTGGGAGCGTCCGATCGCAGGGCCGGAGCTTTCATCAAACAGATCGCAGGCCGATATCGACCTCTGGTGGTCGCTGATTGACCGCGTGATTGAGACGGCAACCACGAACGGCTGGACAAAGGCTGAGGTGGCGCGCCGGTGCGGCATGGCCGACGGCACGTTTTCACAGTGGGTGTCCGGCAAATATAACGGGCGTCTCGACAAGCAGAACCAGACCGTGCGGCAATGGCTGGAAGAGGTGGAAGATCAGACGGCATTCGCCGCTTCCATTCCGCAATCGCCGACATTCCTGAAAACCCAGACTGCGCGAGAGGTCGTTGAGACGTTGAACTGGGCACAGATCACGTCTGACTTCGTGATCGTCACGCTCGCCGCAGGCATGGGCAAGACGATAGCCTGCAGGCATTATTGCGCCACGCATCCACATGCTTATCTGGCGACCGTCAGCCCGCACACCAAAACCGTTCACGCCATGCTCGTGGAACTGGCTGCCGAGCTGAACGTGCAGGAGCACAATCCCGCCAAGCTGACACGGGCGATCGGCAAAAAGCTGGAGCGCATCGGCTCCGGCACGCTGCTGATCGTCGATGAAGCTCAGAACCTTGTCGATGATGCGATCAACCAACTTCGCCACTTTGTCGATATTTATGGCTGTGGCGTCGCACTTGTCGGCAATGATGAGGTCTATGGCCGGTTTACCAACAGGTCTGAGGGGCGCTCCTATGCGCAGCTCAAACGCCGGATCGGCAAACGTCTGAACCGCCAAAAGCCGCTGAAACAGGATCTGGAAACATTCATTGCCGCATGGGGCGTAAGCGATCCCGCCGCCATCAAGCTTCTTGCCGGGATCGGCTCGAAGGGTGGTGCGCTTGGCCAGATCGACAAGACGATGAAACTGGCTGCAATGCTGGCGCTTGGAAGAGGGGAGGACGTCGGTGTCAAGCATATCGAGACTGCCTGGCGGAACCGTGACGTGGAGGACATCGCCTGATGCGCCATCTCGACACAACACTGAGCGACACCATCACGTTTTACGCCCTGCAGTTTGAGGACTGCGCACACACGGGCTGCTCACTTTCTGCAGGTGAAACAGACCGGCTCGTCCAGCAGCTTAAGAAAATGCGAAAGCTTGCCCGCAATCTCGAACAGGAAGTCGCGGTTCACCGAATGACAGAAGCCCATCATACCCATGGTGCGGCTCTCGAAAAGGAAGCGAGCGTCAAACTTCAGCAGCTGGTGACTGACCCGGACGGCAAGATCGTCCGGCCTGATTTCAGAGGAGGCAGAAAATCATGAACCTTTGTGCATCCGAATATTTGTCCGGCGTGCGCGATGAAATGCGGCTTTTCGTGCGCACGCAAAAGCGTCCGAGCGTGCAGGAAATCGAATATATCGTAACCCGCCTCAATACCGGCATCGCCCTGGCAGAAGAGCTGGAAGAAGAAAACCAGCTCTACAAAAGCGCCCGGCATTCCCGCCCGGATCTGACATTGATTTTTCACGACGACAACAATGGAGGTGATGCGGCATGAATATAGAAGCTTGCATTCTCGAAACCCAGCAGAACCAGCCGCGCACCGCCGAAATTAATGGCGGTCGCTACATTGAGGACGTGCGCGGCCGGTTCGTACCGGAAGCGCTTTACCAGGCGCAGGTTCGCGACGTCGGTACCGGCGTAACGCTCGTCAATGGCCGCAAGATGATGACGGATGCGAGCGACCGGCTTGTGCCTCTGGATTTAGTGAAGCCGCAACATCAGTTGGAAGATGAAGTCGTGCGCAAGGTCATCGGCTTTGCCTTCGACCTGTCTGCC
The DNA here is from genome assembly GCF_004342225.1 of Martelella mediterranea. Taxonomy (GTDB): domain Bacteria; phylum Pseudomonadota; class Alphaproteobacteria; order Rhizobiales; family Rhizobiaceae; genus Martelella; species Martelella mediterranea_B. The sequence continues at coordinate 94,228 of NZ_SMAR01000012.1, forward strand.
CAGATTGGCCGGTTTCTTGAACACACAATGATTGACCTGGATGGTTTCGATGCGCTTCTGGCTCAGGAATACGAAATCACCAAGGGTGGCAAGAAGGGCAACCGGACTTACCAGTCTTATGACGGTCTCTACAAAATTCAGGTGCAGGTGTCCGAGCGGATTGATTTCGGACCGGAGCTGCAGATTGCCAAAGGGCTGATCGACGAATGCCTGAATGAATGGTCGGCAGAAAGCCGCCCAGAGATCCAGGCGATTGTGACGCGCGCCTTCAATACTGACAAAGAAGGCCAGATCAATCGCGCCGAAATCTTCAGCCTGCTTCGTCACAATATTGAGGACGAGCGCTGGCAGCGGGCCATGGGCGCAATTCGTGATGCCATGCGGGTGACCGGCTCAAAGCAATATGTTCGCTTCTACTACCGCAGATCAGTCGAGGATCGCTGGCAGGCGATCACGATCGATCTGGCGAAGGCAGGGTGACAATGACCGTTTATCGTACCATCCATGCGATTTCAAACAAGCTCGGCCTTGATGATGAGGCGCGGCGCGGCGTTTACCAACGCGTATCGGGCAAACCAAAACTCACGCTGATGAACGAAACTGAGCGTCAGGCGGTTGCCGATGAGCTCAAGCGGCTTGACGATGACCGCCGACCGGATGGTCGCAGGAAGCTCACAGGTCCATTTGCACCAAAGCTGCAGGCTTTATGGATTGCCGCGTGGAACCTTGGCATTGTCTCCAATCGCGATGACAAGGCTCTGCTCGCCTTTGTCAAACGCCAGACCGGGATCGATCATACGCGCTTTCTCTACTATGGCGATGACGCGGCCAAAGCGATTGAAGCCCTGAAGGGCTGGATGACACGCGAGGCGGACGTCGACTGGCATGTGGACCGCAATTGTTCGATCTGGCGGCAGGCCGATGGCTACAGGATCGCCATGGCGCAGTGGTTTCTGCTGAAAATGCAGCCTGAAAACTTCTGGCCTGAAATCTGGTCTATCTCAGGTCATCGTTCCGGCGACCGGAATTTGAGCCGGGCCGAGTGGATCACCGTGATGAATGCGCTCGGGTCGCAGATCAGAGGCAGGAAAGGGTGAGGCATCCATGACCTATCTTCCGGAAGTGCTGGAAGAGATCGCCGAAGTCGCAGGCAAGGAGGCTGCCTGGGAAATCGCCCGCGCTCACGGCGGACGGATGGTCTATATTCCTGCTTCTCCGACAGGCGGTCACTGGCTGACACAGCTGGTTGGCTATGAGCGAGCCGCTAAAATCTGTGAGCATTTCCGTGTTGGTGATAGCGGCATGCGCATCCTTATACCGCTGGCTAAATATGCCAGCCAGCGCGAACGGCTTTCCCGTGCACTGGATGCGGGCATGAGCGCGCCAGAGGCGGCCGAAGTGTCGGGCATGCATGTGCGGTCGGCTTACCGGGCGCGGGCACGCCAGCGCAAAGACGGTGATGATAATCAGGGCGATCTTTTTTAGGCGTTATGACAAGATCATCATGGTGTTAATCGTTATAGTTGTTAAACTGCGACTGTCTACCAACGAGGTTTTTGATGAAAAAGATTGCTTTAATTTCAGCCGCCACACTGGTTTTGACCGCATCGCTTGCAACAGCACAGAACAGATACACGCCCGGCGTTTTTATGGAAATCATGGGGAGCGCACATGCCTATGAAGAACTGTGCGACAATCTGGTTATCGACGAGGACGTGATGCAGCAGGCCGCAATGGTCAACAACATCACTCAAATGGTTTTTGACGATGCTGGAAACCAGGCACGATTTACCGGCCAATACCAAAGAATGATTCAGTCCGCTGAGAGCTATACGGACCGAGATTTCTTCTGCGATAACGGATTGGTGGAGTTTGGAAAAGACGGGGTGAACTTCCCCGGCCTTCTGAAACAGAAAAACTGACCATTCTGACCTGCGGCCTGACATTGTCAGCCTGCTAATCCCATCTCTTAAAACAGCATACTGGCTCCGACTTCACGGTCAAGACGAAGTTCTTCGACCTCCAATCTGAAGACGGAAAGCCGGTATGCGCCCCATCAACGAGATCATTATTCACTGCACGGCCACGCCTGAAGGCCGACCGGTCAGGGTTGCCGAAATCAACGAATGGCACCTTGAGCGCGGCTGGTCCGGCATTGGCTATCATCGCGTCATCCATCTTGACGGCCGTCGCGAAACAGGCCGTCCGATGGAGCGTATCGGCGCGCATGTCAAAGGCCACAATACCGGTACGATCGGCGTGGTCTATGTCGGCGGCATGAACCGCGACTTCACGGCGGCTGCCGACACGCGGACGCCCGCCCAAAAAGAAGCGCTTCTGGCCGAAATCATCGATCTGCGCGATCGGTTCGATATCGGAAAGATCAGCGGTCATCACGACTATGATGCGGGCAAGGCCTGCCCTTCCTTCGACGCCCGTCCGGAATACGCCCACCTATTCCCCGCAATGGAAGAGATTGCTTCGTTCGAAGACGCGGTTCTGCAGCGCGGCGATATTGGCCCGGTCGTCGTTATCTGGACAGAGCAGCTTCACGATTTCCGCGAGATGATCGGCCACAAATGGCCGGTGCAGCCGACCGATACCTTCGATCACACAATCGAGATGGTCACCATCTGGTTCCAGAAGCATCGCGGCATTGTTGCTGATGGCATTGTCGGCCCGCAAACCCGTGATGAAATGGACCGGGCGCTGGCCGGAAAACCGCCCTTCAGGGCGATGGAGCTGTGATCATGGAGAAGCCAAGCTATCGCAGCTCCAAGCGCTTTATGGGCATTTCCCATGCGCTCGCCTGGGCGGTGATTTTCATCATCGTTGTATCCGCGTCCTATGGTTCAGACGGCGCGCTTGCACTTGCGCCGACCATCATTCCTCTGATGGTCGGAATGATCCTCGCTTTGCTCGGCATCCATCGCGGTCTTGGTTCCGTCGACATGCGCACCATCGCCCGTTTCGGCGGCCAGCCGGAAAAGGGAAGCTAATGCCCGCTTTTCTGGCGAAATATCTCTCACCGGGCGTGGTCGTTGTCGTGCTGTTATTGGTCACGACCGGCCTTGCGTTTCTGGCCGTCCGCGAAGTCAACGGCATGGTGAAGGATGCCAGGGCAAGTGCGGTGAGCGAGCGCGACGCCTTCTGGAAAGGCGAGATCGCCGAGGCGAATGCAGCGAAGAATGAAGCGGTCGCCGCGCAGCTGCGTGCTGTCATGCTCGCCGACAACAAAATTCGTGCGGCCGAGGCCGAAGCCGAAACCAAACTGAACGAAATGGAGAGAGCGAATGCGGCTTTGCCTGGTGGCGCTGCTTGCGGCCTTGGGCCTGAGCGCGTGCGTATCCTCCCCCGATGAACCGATCGTCATCACTGAGATAGTTAAACCGGTACTGCCGTCAGAGGCGCGCAAACCATGCCAGTCGCCTTCTGCGTTGCCGGATGATCGAGGCCTGACCGAGGCTGAAGTGACTTCGCTTTGGGGCGCTGATCGTGTGTCGCTGAAAACGTGCGAGACCCGGCGCGCGGCCGCCGTCAACGCGGTTGATGCTGCGCCGGAAACGATGGAGGCCGATGGTGGTTATTGAAGTCGGCACGTTTCTGCCCGTACTCACCGCGATTTCCTTGTTCATATCGATCGGCTCGTTTGTGCATTCGATCTTCACCGCCCGTGCGAAAGGCAACACTGCAAAGCTGGAGTCACTTGAGGAGGAAGTCACCAAGCTGGACCGCCGCACATTGAATGTCGAGGCAGAGGTCAAGCAGCTTCCGGGCAAAGACGAGTTGAACAAGCTGGAGCTTTCACTGGCCAAGCTTGAAGGCACGGTCACAGCAACAGGCCAGGCCGTTGGACGTGTTTCCATGACCGTGGATCGTATCGACAACTATCTCAGAAACCGGGGTGAAGGTGCATGAATTTTGAAGAAATTTCCACCCGCGATGCACGGCTGATCATGCTCAAAGGGCTGGCTGGCGAAGTTGATGGTGCATTGAACGAAACTTTGCTCACAGCGGTTCTTCGTACCTTCGGTCATAATCGCAGCCGCGACTATGTGCGCACGCAAATCCGCAAGCTGGAAGAGTTGGGCGCTGTCACCGTTACCGAAGCCGGTTCTGTGCTGATTGCCTCCATCACCCGCGCCGGGCTTGATCATGTCGAGCGCCGTTCGATTATCGAAGGTGTCGACCGTCCATCACCGGGAGTTTGAGCATGGCGACCAGAGGACGCGGCCGACTATCCAAGATCGATCTTTTACCCGAAGAATGTGACGATGTTGTCGCGTGGGCAGCGCAGGAAATGGCCGATCGCGACCGACCCTTAACCGAGATCTATCCGGAGTTCCGCGACAAGCTGATTGCCGTCCAGGGCGAATATGGCGTTGCCTTTGACATCCCATCTTTCTCCGCCTTCCACCGGCACTCAGTCAAGCTGGCGCAGATGACGCGCAGGCTTGAGCAGACCCGCGAAATGGCCGCGATCATTTCCGAGCGCATGGATGCCGAAGCTTCCGATGATTTGACGCTGATTGCCGCCGAGGCGATCAAGACGCTGATCTTCGAACTGCTCCAGTCTTCCGGCGAAAGCGGCCTTTCCACGAAGGGCGCTCAAGAGTTGGCCAATGCGCTGCGGGCGGCCACTGCCGCTCAGTCCGTCTCCACCACACGCCGCCAGAAGGTCGAGGCCGCGTTCGAAGCGAAGACAGAAGAGGTTATCGAGAAGGTCTCGCAGGAAGCCGGTCTCTCCTCTGAGACTATTGCACAGCTCCGCCGTGATTTCCTCGGCGTCAGACCGAAGGAAGGCCGCGCTTCATGAAGGGCAAACAGAACATTCCACGCGGGGAATGGCGCGACCCGATCCTGCCGCGCGAACCTGACAAGCTGCCGGAAGAATGGCCGCGCGGCGCGGATATCCCTGACGAACTGGACCCGCTTGCCGATGGCGTTCTCATGCTCCATCAAAGCGAGTGGCTGGAAGATGAAAGTGACCTGAAGGCGTGTGCAAAGGGCCGACGCACCGGCATCACCTTTGCCGAGGCGCTGGACGATACGCTGATTGCCGCCGCCAAGCGCTCGGCGGGCGGGCAAAATGTTTTCTATATTGGTGATACCAAGGATAAAGGCCGCGAGTTCATCGGCTATGTGGCGCAATTCGCAAAGACGGTTGCCAAGCAGCTCGTGTCGATCGAAGACAGTTTCTTCACCGACCAGAAGGCCGACGGCTCAACCCGCCAGATCGCTTCTTATGTCATTCGCTTTGCATCCGGCTTCCGCGTCGAGGCGCTCTCGTCCCGGCCGGAAAATATTCGTGGCCTGCAGGGCGTCGTCGTCATCGATGAGGCTGCGTTTCACAAGGATGTCCGTGAAGTCCTGGATGCGGTAAACGCGCTTCTGATCTGGGGTGGCAAGATCCGCGTGATCTCCTCGCACAATGGCAACCTGAACCCGTTCAACGAATTGCTGCGCGAGGCGCGTGCGGGCAAGGTACCGTTCAGCGTCCACGAAATCCCGTTCACCGATGCTGTCACAAATGGTCTCTATCGCCGGGTCTGCCTGATCAAAGGGGCCGAATGGACCGAAGAAGGCGAGCGCGAATGGGAAGGGCAAATCCGCAATTCCTATGGTGTGCGCACTGCCAAAATGCGGCAGGAGCTGGACGCAATCCCTGCCGATGCCGAAGGCGCGGCGCTTTCCCGCGTCCAGATTGAAGCCTGCATGAAACAGGGCATTCCGGTCATTCGCTGGGCCTGCAACGACGATTTCAAGAATGCGTCTGATGACGTGCGCACCCGCGCGGCGCTGGATTTCTGCGAGAAGGAACTGAAGCCTGTTCTCGACCGGCTGGACAAACGCCGGTCGCATTATTTCGGTGAGGACTTTGCGCGCAAGGGCGATGCGACGGTCATCCTGCCGCTTGAACTTGGCCGGGATCTCGTTCGCCGTGCCGTGGCCCAGGTTGAATTGCGCAATGTGCCCTTCGATCAGCAGCGCGAGATCCTGTTTTATATCGTTGACCGCTTGCCGCGCATGTCTGGCGGTGCGCTCGATGCGCGCGGCAATGGTGCCTATCTGGCGGAAAAGGCAGCCCAGCGCTATGGCTCGAATGTCGTTGAGGTTCAGCTTTCCGACAGCTGGTACAAGACCGAGATGCCCGCCTATCTTGAAGCTTTCGGCGACAAGACGATTGTGCTGCCTGCCAGCGAAGACACGCTCACCGATCATCAGGCGCTCGCCTATGTCAACGGCTATGTGAAGATCCCGGACAATCACCGCTTCAAAGGCACGGACGGCTTTGACCGCCATGGCGACAGCGCCATTGCAGGCGCGCTGGCCTATTTCGCAACACGGCAGGAGATCGAGATCATCGAATATACCGGCGCACACGAGACGGTCGATGAAGGCGTGAAGCTGTTTGACGACGATGAAACCACCGGCGGCGGCATGCTGCCGGAACTTTCCGGAGGCCTTTACTGATGGTGCTCTATGACCACCGTGGTGAACCAATAAAAACCGCCAAACTGAAAGAAGAGTTCGCAGCGCCTGAAACGTTCGGCGTACGCTCGGTCTGGCAGGACACGATTGCCAGCGGTCTCACGCCGCATGGTCTGGCCTATCTGCTCGACCAGGCAGCGCGCGGTTATCATGAGCGTTACATTGCGTTGGCCAGTGAGATGGAGGAACGGGATCTTCATTATGCTGCGGTTCTTTCCACGCGAAAGCTCGCCATTGCAGGAATTGCCCCGACAGTGACAGCGGCTTCCGACAGTTCGGAAGACGAAAAGATAGCCGACGATGTGCGCTGGCTCGTCAGTCAGCCCGAATTCATCGACGATTACGTGCTGGATTTGCTTGATGCGCTCGGAAAGGGCTTTTCCGTTGTCGAAACGCTCTGGGACTTTTCCGAGCGACAATGGTGGCCGAAAGGTTATCGCTGGCGCGACCAGCGCTATTTCGTCATCGACCGAAGAGATGGTGAGACGCTCCGCCTGAAAGATGGCACCAATCTGCAGGGCATTGATCTTCCTGCTTTCCAGTTCACCATTCATCATCCGAAGTTGAAAAGCGGTCTGCCGGTGCGTGGCGGGCTGGCGCGTCTTGCTGCCTGGGCGTTTCTGTTCAAGTCCTACACGCTTAAAGACTGGATGGCGTTTCTGGAAGTCTACGGCATGCCGTTCCGTGTTGGCCGCTATGGCAAGGGAACGTCGCCGGAAGAACGGCGCGTGTTGTTGAAAGCCGTGCGCCAGCTTTCCTCCGATGCCGCAGCGATCATTCCGCGCGAAATGGATATCGAGTTTATCGAAGCCAAAGGCGGCTCCGGCAATGCGGTCTTTGCTGCCAAGGCGGAGTATCTCGACAAGCAATTATCAAAAGGTGTGCTCGGGCAGACCATGACCAGCGATGATGGTGCGTCGATGGCGCAGGCGCAGATCCATGAAAATGTCCGCATGGATATTGCGCATGCAGATGCTCGTCAGATTGTCGCTACGATCAACCGTGATCTGATCCGGCCGTTTGTGGATCTGAACCATGGTTCGCGCGACAAGTATCCACGGGTTGAATGGCCGATTGCTGAGCCTGAAGACGTCAAGGCTTTGGCTCAGGCACTGGAAAAACTTGTTCCACTCGGCCTCAAGGTTTCAATGTCCGACATTCGAAGCAAACTTGCCTTGGATGAACCGGAGGATGAGGAAGAGGTTCTCACAGCGCCAGCCGCCCCGCCATCAGCGGCTCCGCCACCGGAAGAACCACCGGAAGAACCACCGGAAACGGCACGGTTGAAGCCATGCGCGCATTGCGGTGAGGTGCACACCGCCGCCACCGAACAGAGCGAACTGGATGCGCTGGCCGAAGACGCGCTTGCCAATTGGGAGACCGACCTTGAGCCGATGATAAAGCCGCTTCGAGACCTGTTTGAACGGGCGACATCCTATGAAGATATCGAAAACGGACTGGATGATCTGATCGCCAAAATGGATGCAGGTCCGGTCGCCGATCGGCTGGCGAAGCTCGCAATGAAAGCGCGCGGCCTTGGCGATCTCGCAGATGAATAATCCGGCGAAGCCGCAAGCGCGACCGCGCGGCGGCAGTGTGAGGACAAAACATGTCTGATCTGTTCAAAACCGCACCGAAAGAGGTCACGCGCTATTTTGACAGCAAAGGATCGGTGCCGACTTTCGACTGGCGCGACATTGCACCGGACGAACATGCCTTCACCTTCACCGTTGCCAAGACGGCTGGCTTTGATGTCCTGGACGATATCCACGATGAGCTTGCAAGGGCGGTGCGCGATCAGGTGCCCTTCGAGGAATTCCGCCAAAGCCTCACGCCAACGCTGCAGAAGAAAGGCTGGTGGGGCCGCGCCATCGCCACCGACCCGAAGACCGGTGTTCCCGATATCGTCCAGCTCGGTTCGCCGCACCGTCTCAAAACCATCTATTGGGCGAACACGCGCACGGCCTATGCGGCCGGTGAATGGGAACGCACCCAGCGCAACAAGGCGTTTCTGCCCTTCATCCTTTACCAACGCACAATCGCCCGCGATCCGCGCGACGAGCATCTGGGCTTTGTCGGGATCGTTTTGCCGGTCGAACATCCCTTTTGGGAAACGCACTACCCGCCGAACGGTTGGGGCTGCGAATGCACGGTGCGGCAGATCTCGCGGCGCGAGGCGATTGCACTTGGCTGGTCGGAAGATCAGGAAGAGCCGGTCGTTGTTTTCGAGAACTGGAAGAACAAGCGCACCGGCAAGACCGAGAAAGTGCCGCGCGGCATAGATCCCGGTTGGGCGCAAAACCCCGGCAAGAACCGCGCGAAGAATGTTTCGAGCTTCCTGTCGGATCGCGTCGCGGCCCTTCCGGGTAATCGGCGCACCGCCGCGATTGAGGACATTGTCGGCTCACCGCTTCTGAAGGCGATGTATGAGAAGCCGAAGAAAGGCATGTTCCTGCCCATTGCCCCCGTCAGGCAGGACCTCGCCCAGGCACTTGGCGCAGAGCCAAGCTTCGTGCGGTTGTCATCGGATAGCCTGCAGCACATGATCAACGAACGCAAAGAACGTGGGCTGACCCTTGAGGATATGAGCTCTGCCCTGACCGTCGCCGCGAACCCGGAAGCGGCCATTCCGCTCAAATCGAAAAAGGGGTTCACCTACCTGGGAGAAGCCAATGGCAAAAAATGGCGGCTCGTCGTGAAAGCGGTCACGAATGTGCGTAGCGGCGAGACGGAATGGTGGCTTAACAGCTTTCACCGCAAAACGCGCAAAGAGATTGACCGCATCGTCAGACGGGCAGAGAGAGACGGCACATTGCTGAAATGAGAATAACGGCGTGGAAGGTCGTGAACTCCTTCGCTGATCCGGCAAGCCGTCCAGGTAGCACGAAAATGGCTCACGCCGTGAGCACATAGTTCCACAGTTTCCAGTTTTTTTCAACTGAGACAGGCTGTCCGTAGAAGCATCGCTAAGAGATACATTCTAGTTGACCGGTATTCGTAACTGCAACAATGTCTAGCAAGAGTGCTTCAGATAAGGTGGGCGTAATTTGGCAAAAATTGAAACGATCCTTCGAAAGGCAATTGACGACCTACCGAAACAGGACCGCGCCCAAAGGATGCGCATATACACAAGAGCCTATTTGGCTGTGCGGCGGCAAATGGATCGTATGAACCCGCGACCACCCCGCGCGATGTTTGATAGGCAGATTGCCAAAGTCGAGGATGCCATACTCAACGTAGAGTCCTCATTTTCGGAAGATGATCCCACTGCCGAATTAGCCCATATGACTGACGAGGAAAATTCCGATATCGATCGACCGGACCTCTCGACTGGCAGTGACGCTTTTCTAGCGTTGACCTTGGCAGAGCTGGAAGAATTGACGCATGATGCCATAGAGCGGGAAAAGAGCCATTGGACCCCGACTCAACTCATGAGACTTTGGGCCTCGGAGCATGATGGTTCTAGTTCAATCCGTTTCCCGCCAATCAATCTAGTCGCTCACGACGAGCCTGGTCTTTCATTTCAACCTCGCGACGATGGTAGATATAGGCTAAAGCGTAGCGGCAAGGCCTCGACTGATGACCTGAATGATGTCAGCTTGCTTTGGGGAGAGCTGGTTGAAATCACGGCATTAATGATCGAGAAGGCCAGCGTTTCCAATACACATACCGAAATGTCCGTTGTCATATAAAATGGGACATCAGAGCGGCTTGAGCATTGGAGGCTCTGGCTGGTTTGTGTGATTGATTATGCTGCTTGTTTTTGATGTTGCAAGCGGCGTTGTCGGATTGTCTGTTTCTTGACCTTTTCTCTTTCCCTGAGAATGGCTTTGTCGCGACCGAAGTAGACGTCAGCTGGTGTGACGTTGTTCAGGCTCTCGTGGTAACGCTGGTTGTTATAATATTCGACGAAGGCCCCGATCTGACGTTCAAGATCGCCTGGCAAATAGTAGTTTTCCAGCAGAACCCTGTTTTTCATGGTCTGGTGCCAACGTTCGATTTTGCCTTGGGTCTGCGGGTGCAATGGTGCGCCGCGGACATGCGTCATTTTCTGATCCTCCAACCACTTGGCCAGATCGCCAGAGATGTAGCATGAGCCGTTGTCGCTGAGCAGACGTGGCTTGTGCCGCACAACCGCCTGGTCGCAGCCTGATGTTGTCAGAGCCAGCTCAATCGTATCTGTCACATCTTCGGCCCGCATATTTGTGCAGAGTTTCCAGGCGATGATGTAGCGGCTGTAATCATCCAAGATCGTGCTGAGATAATACCATCCCCAACCGATGATCTTGAAGTAGGTGAAGTCTGTTTGCCACATCTCGTTGATGGCTGTGGTTTTGTCTTTGAATTCCTCCGCCGCTTTGACCACCACATAATCAGGGGCAGTAATCAGATCAGCAGCTTTGAGAATGCGGTAAGCCGATGATTCAGATATAAAATACCGCTTATCATCCGTGTATT
>NZ_SMAR01000013.1 GCF_004342225.1 Martelella mediterranea
TTGTGCGATTGCATCCGTCACACGACGGCGGAGGTCAACGGAAAGAGCTCGGGTCATCGGAAATCTCCTTTGACACAAGGAATCACAAATCACACAAAAACGGAATCCCATACGATTCATTCATCGCGCCTGACGCTCTAAGCCACCGGTAGCCGGACGAAAGATGCAATGGCGAGGTGAATTTGCTGCCCCATACCACATCTGCCTGGCAAGGCGTCAAAGGGGTGCATATCCGCTCTCAGGAACCGGGCTTTCCGGATTTGCTGTTTCGGCGACCGCGTTTTTTGGTTTCTGACGGGTCTTCGTAGGAACCGGCACCAATCTTTCCACGTTTGATCGGCTTCGCATCATTGCCAAGCGGCTTTTCAGTGCGCCCGACGGTCATCTCATCCAATGTGTTTTTTCTGAACATTGGACGGGCCATATCAGTCCCCGGTCCCATATCGTCCAGTGACGGTTTTGCGAAATAGGATGCCTGCCCGCTGTCATCACTTTTTGTCGCGTTTTCAGCGTCTTTCGACTCCTGCCGTTCAAGCTTGTCATCCATGCCTGCAAGCTCTGCCGCTTTCAGTCGTTTGATTTCATCACGCAGCCGCGCAGCGGTTTCGAAGTCGAGATCAGCCGCTGCGTCACGCATCTGCTTTTCAAGTGCTTCAAGATGCGTTTGCAGATTGTTGCCAACAAGGTGACCGTCTTCAGCAAAACCTTTGCCGCCTTTCGTGCCGATATCCGCGCGGACATGGTCTTTCTCATAAACGCTGTCGAGAATGTCGGAAATCTTGGCTTTGACAGACGCAGGTGTGATGCCGTGTTCTTCATTGTAAGCAACCTGCTTTTCCCGGCGCCGGGATGTTTCGTCCATCGCGCGCTGCATTGAGCCGGTAATCTGGTCAGCATAAAGGACGACCTGACCGTCGACATTACGTGCGGCGCGGCCAATGGTCTGTATGAGCGACGTTTCCGAGCGAAGAAAGCCTTCCTTGTCTGCGTCGAGGATTGCGACAAAACCGCATTCAGGAATATCGAGCCCTTCACGCAGCAGGTTGATACCGACGAGAACGTCGAATGCACCAAGCCGCAGATCACGTATGATTTCGATGCGTTCCAGCGTATCTACATCTGAGTGCATGTAGCGCACACGGATGCCTTGTTCGTGCAGATACTCCGTGAGGTCTTCAGCCATGCGTTTCGTCAAAACGGTGACCAGCGTGCGGTAGCCCTTGGCCGTCACCTCGCGAATCTCGCTCAGAACATCGTCGACCTGCGTTTTGGCTGGGCGCACTTCAACCGGAGGATCGATCAGGCCTGTCGGGCGGATGACCTGTTCGGCGAAGACGCCGCCTGACTGATCCATTTCCCAGCCGCCCGGTGTTGCCGAAACGGCAATCGTGTCGGGTCGCATCGCATCCCATTCCTCAAATCGCAGCGGTCGGTTGTCCATGCAAGAAGGCAAACGGAAGCCATATTCGGCCAGCGTGGCCTTGCGACGGAAGTCGCCGCGATACATTCCACCAATCTGCGGGATCGTGACATGGCTCTCATCGATGAAAATCAGCGCATCGTCCGGAATGTACTCAAACAGGGTGGGCGGTGGTTCGCCGGGTTTGCGGCCTGTCAGATAGCGCGAATAGTTTTCAATGCCGGGGCAGGCGCCGGTTGCTTCCATCATCTCGATATCGAAGCGTGTGCGCTGTTCCAGTCTTTGCGCTTCCAGAAGTCGTCCTGCATTTTCAAGTTCTTGCAGGCGTTGTTTTAACTCTTCTTTGATTGCCTTTATGGCGCCATTCAGGGTTGGCCGCGGCGTTACATAGTGCGAGTTGGCGTAGATCTTAACGGATTTGAGATCGCCGGTTTTATGGCCGGTGAGGGGATCAAACTCGGTGATGGAGTCGATCTCGTCACCAAACATTGAAATACGCCAGGCGGCATCCTCAAGGTGAGCCGGAAAGATCTCGATAGTATCGCCGCGAACCCGGAACGAGCCGCGCTGGAAGTCCATATCGCGTCGCTTGTATTGCTGTGCGACAAGGTCGGCAAGAAGCTGGCGCTGGTCCAGCACATCGCCGACCGCCATCTGGAAGGTCATGGCGGTATAGGTCTCCACCGAGCCGATACCGTAAATACATGAGACCGAAGCGATAATGATGCAGTCATCACGCTCGAGAATGGCGCGGGTTGCAGCGTGGCGCATACGGTCAATCTGCTCGTTGATCGAGCTTTCTTTTTCAATATACGTGTCCGAGCGCGGCACATAGGCTTCCGGCTGATAATAGTCATAGTAGGAAACGAAATATTCGACCGCGTTATCCGGAAAGAAGTTCTTGAATTCCGAATAAAGCTGCGCCGCCAGTGTCTTGTTCGGCGCCAGAATGACGGCGGGACGCTGCGTTTCCTCAATCACCTTGGCCATGGTGAAGGTTTTGCCGGAACCCGTGACACCAAGAAGGACCTGAGAGCGTTCACCGGTATTCAGGCCTTCCACAAGATCTTTGATTGCCGTGGGCTGGTCGCCGGATGGCTCGTATTCCGTGACCATCTTGATCGGCACGCCGCCCTCGGACTTCTCCGGGCGTTCAGGCCGGTGTGGTGTCCATATCTTGCCGTCCTTGAACAGCGGATTGCCGCTTTCAATCAGCTTGGAAAGAGCGTCAACGGTTGCCGTGACGCCTCCGGGGGCAAGGGTTTTGGCCTCTTCAAGCGAAACATCCACCCCTGCAACCGGATTAAGGCCGGCCGCTGCTCTGGTTTTCGGATCCGACGAAGCGCCGATGGAAACGCCGCGCGATGTCCGCGCCGCAGTCGCCTTCGATTTACCGGTTTTGGCTGTGTCGCGCTCTTCAGCGTCCTTACGTTCAGACGCTTTTTTGCGATGCTTGCCGGCTTTAGACGCCAGCGATCGTTGCGATTCGACTGTTTCAGCCTCAGCTTCACGCTCAAGGCTTTCGAGCCAGTCGCTCATGGAGTCCCCCACGGGTTCTCCCTGAAACGGTGCCTGCGGGGCTTCTTCAAAGCCCGGTTTCTTGTCGGATTTTTTCGATGATCTGGCCATGAAACGGAATATGGAGCCTCTAATCTGAAAAGAAAAGGGGCAGAGGTGGTCCGGAACATAAAAAGAACGGAATTGGCGTGCTGGACTTAGCTGCGTTGTACAACCCAGCAGCGCATCATTGCATCATAAAGGCTGCGTCCGCGCCACAATGCAAACGGCCAGACCCACCAGACGAAGATAACCAGCAGTGTTGCAGCGTTCAGAACAAGCATATGAACAAGCATACGCTGGTCTGCGCCAGCGGTTTCCATTGCGGAGACTGCGCCTGCAACCGAGGTGATTGATGGTGCCTGAAGCGCAATGGCAAACTGGAAGCAGCCATTCACCCAAACCGGCCAGAATTTCAGATATTCGCGCAGGATCGCTGATGTTGGTTCGAGTGGCAGCGGGTGTTTTTCATACGGCTCGCGCGTTGCTGTGAGGCCAAGAAGCTGCTTTCCCGGTGTGCGACCGAAAAGTGCACTAAAAATACCAAATGCGAGTGGCAGTAGCAAAAGCTGAACAGTGGCGACGCCCCGCGAAATCAGCGGGGAGGGAAAAATTGGCTGGTTGTTTTCATCAATCTGAACAGAGACGAAGCGCCTCAGCGTTTCTTCATTTTCTCCGGCGCGTTCTTCGCTGACAACTGCCATGCGTTTTTGGGGCAGGAAGAAGCTGTCAACGGTGCAGAGTTGTCGCTTCAGTGGCAGAGAAACGGCCTCTGAAGATGGCCAGTAGCGCTCGATCTCGGCAAAAACCGGAAGACCGGCACCTTCGTCTGAGCAGGTCCGCGAGTACAGGAACGAACTGCTCAGGCCCGGTTTGAGGGAAGGGAGGGCGAGGGCGAGGGCTGCGACAAGAAATGTAAACAGCACAGAGTAGGCGAGAAGATCGACGATCAGAGCCGCGAAACGGCGCAGAAAAAAACGCGGCGGCTTTGGGGTCTCTGATGCGATTTCGATCATGCGTTAAGGTCCTCTTGTATGAGGTCCGTTCTGGGCTGGTTTTCCCCTTGTTTCAACCGAAAAAAACAATTGGTGCAGCGTGCTCCGGTGTTTCCGTCAATGCTGCGGGGGCACGGGCGTCGGGTTTCCGCTGGAATCCATCGCAACCATGATGAACTGCGCCTGGGTGACGAGTTCGCGCTTTGGGCGATCATGGCGGTGCACCCATGCTTCCACATCAACGGTCATGGATGTGCGGCCAATGCGGTCAAAATGCGTATAGACGCAAAGCGTATCGCCAATCTTGACCGGTTTGGCAAACGACATGGAATTCACAGCTGCAGTCACCGTCCGGTTCCCTGCGCGCTCGGAGGCTGCGACAAAAGCTGCGAGGTCCATCTGAGACATCACCCAGCCACCGAAGATATCGCCTGCCGGGTTCGCATTCGCCGGCATGGCAACAGTCCGCATTGTGAGTTCGCCCTTCGGTGAGCCGTTCGCGTTCATCGTTTTCTCCCGTGTTGTCGCTAGAAAGCGTTTATTAGGCCGCAGATTTGATGGCCGCAATTCAGTTTGCTGCACGGCAGCCATGCAACCAGAGCGCGGTCCTGTTCGGCGTTGAAAAAAGCATTTGTTTACCCTTGTCTGATTAAACTTAAGGGGTGTTTCAACAAACAGGGCGTTTTCTAGTATGGCGTTTTCTTCGCTCCTGCGGTCGGCGGCTTCAATAACGGCTCTTTCCCTGGCCATGTCCGGGTGTTCCATTGGCGGTCTGATGACCTCATTTTCCGTGGATACAAGTAGCAAGTCGCAGCCTCCCGTCACCCGCACGGCGGAGAACACGACTGGCGCCAACGCACAACCGGCCAACGGGCAGCAGGTCGCGAACGCATCAGAAGATGCCTCAGCAATCGATGCTTCGAAGCCAGCCTCTCAGAGTATCGAGCAGGTGATTGCCCAAACACAGAAGCTTCAGGAGCCTGACACCGCGGGCACATCGATTGACGGCTGGCTGGGCGTTGCCGAAGAAGGGGCCGGCGCCTCTGGTGAAGCCGGTCCGGGTTCTGCGGGAAAAGCTATGATTGCCGCGCGTGGCCAAGGTGCTGATGTTGCCAAAGGCGGTGCTTCTGACCCGGGTATCGACCCGATCGAAACAGCCTCGCTTCTGCCGCATGTCGATCCCGGTGGAACTGGCGGCAGTGCGACAGGAAAGCAAAAACGCATACCGGGCGTCATGCCTTTGTCTGAGCGGCAGTGCAGGAGCCAGCTCAGTGATATGGGCGTAAAATTCTCAGAAGTTTCGGCGATCGCCAACGGAAAGCACTGTGGTATTGATTATCCCGTTGAGGTTCAGTCGCTGTCTGGGGATGTGAAAGTCTCGCCTGAGGTCGTTGTGAATTGTCAGACAGCATTGTCATTTGCGCAATGGGTGCAGAATGAGGTCGCGCCGGCGGTGCGGGTTCGCTATCTGACGGGCCTCGACAGCGTTCAGACGATGGGTGGCTACTCTTGCAGGCGCATGAATAACGGCAAGCGCAACACCGATTGGTCGGAGCATGCTACTGGCAATGCCATTGATGTCGGTGGCTTCCGACTCAACAATGGTCGCGAAATCGACGTCTCGCCGAAAGGGCTGTTTGCATTTCGGGAGAGGGGGCTGCTGAAGTCCATCCGTGCCAGCAGCTGCGGTTATTTCAGTACGGTGCTTGGGCCGGGCTATCCAAAACATGATGATCACTTTCACTTTGATTTGAAGCAGCGTTCTTCCGGACGGGCATACTGCAGCTAGCGGTTCGATTCCGGCATTTGGTTCCCTTTTCCGCACGTGCTTATCCAAATGCCGGAATCAAAAGAACCACTAGCCAAGTTTATGTTTCTAGTGGAATTTTCGAATTTGACATTTGAAACTATCGCTGGCGGCAGGCGGGATTCAAATGTCAAATTCATTCCACTAGGCCATACTGGCAGCCGGAACGACGGACGCCGTCTTCGATGCCCTTTCATCTTAATACCGCTCAGATTTGTTCCGGACAGGGTCTCCGGTGCGGATCTGTTTCAGAACGACGGAACGAAACGTTTCGTATTTGGATGCGAAACGTTTCGTGCTCTTATATTAAAGATTGATCTGTTTTGCGGCCGATCGAAAATCATGACAATGTTCGAAAATGTTCGCTTTTTGCTGTTTGATTTTTACGACAGGCGTCGGTGTTTGAAAGTCTGACTTTAAACGGGCTGGGGGCTTTGCGATTTTCTTAATGACAAGCCCTAAATAACGGCATTAAGATTGCATTAGTCGAAGGGAGCTTGAAACGAACTCGGTACAGACAGATATGAGTACCAACAAAAGGGCCTGATGGACGCGTCGGATGAGCGGAAGGACCAACGGAGTAATGAAATGATCGCGATGTCGATCCGGATGCAGAACGACCCCTCGAAGAACGGGGATAATCCAAACCGCGGGACAGCGGTGATCGCGCGCACCAAGCCCAAGACAAAGAAACCCAGCTTATACCGGGTTCTCCTGTTGAATGATGACTACACACCAATGGAGTTTGTGATCCATATACTGGAACGTTTCTTCCAGAAGGACCGTGAGGCGGCAACCCGCATCATGCTGAACGTTCATAATAATGGCGTCGGTGAGTGCGGTGTTTTTACCTATGAAGTGGCTGAGACCAAGGTCAGCCAGGTTATGGATTTTGCCCGTCAACATCAGCATCCATTGCAATGTGTCATGGAAAAGAAGTGAGGATCTGATCGTGCCAACATTCTCTCCCAGTCTTGAAAAGGCGCTGCATCAGGCTCTAACCTATGCAAATGACCGGCATCACGAATACGCAACGCTGGAGCATCTGCTTCTGGCGCTGATCGACGATAGTGACGCGGCCGCAGTGATGGGGGCCTGCAACGTCGATCTCGACGTTCTGCGCAAAACTGTAACCGAATATGTCGATACCGAGCTTGCCAATCTGGTGACCGGTTATGACGAAGACTCCAAGCCGACATCTGGTTTCCAGCGGGTGATTCAGCGCGCGGTAATCCATGTTCAGTCCTCTGGCCGCGAAGAAGTGACCGGCGCAAACGTACTCGTCGCAATCTTCGCAGAGCGCGAGAGCCATGCCGCCTATTTCCTGCAGCAGCAGGAGATGACGCGCTACGACGCTGTGAACTATATTTCGCACGGGATCGGCAAGCGGCCCGGCGCCTCTGAAACGCGTTCGCCGCGCGGAGCGCCAGGCGATGCAGAAGATGCGGAAAACATCAATCCGCGCGAAACCGAAGATGGCAGCCGCAAGCAGCCGGACGCCCTCAAGGCATATTGTGTGAACCTGAATGAGAAGGCCCAGAATGGGAAGATCGACCCTCTGATCGGTCGCGATTCAGAGGTCAATCGGACGATTCAGGTTTTGTGCCGCCGCTCGAAAAATAATCCACTCTACGTTGGTGATCCCGGCGTCGGGAAAACAGCAATTGCAGAAGGCCTGGCCAAGCGCATCGTTGAAGGCAAAGTGCCTGAAGCGTTGATGGATGCCACGATTTTCTCGCTCGACATGGGTACGCTTCTGGCCGGAACCCGCTATCGTGGTGATTTCGAAGAGCGCCTGAAGCAGGTCGTCAAGGAACTCGAAGAGTATGAAGGCGCTGTCCTTTTCATTGATGAGATCCATACGGTGATCGGCGCTGGTGCAACATCCGGTGGCGCCATGGATGCTTCGAACCTGCTGAAACCTGCCCTGTCTTCAGGCACAATTCGCTGCATTGGCTCGACCACGTATAAGGAATATCGTCAGTTCTTTGAAAAGGACCGGGCGCTTGTACGCCGTTTTCAGAAGATCGACGTCAACGAACCGAGTGTTGATGATGCCATCGACATCATGCGTGGCCTGAAGCCGTATTTCGAAGAGTATCATCACCTGCGCTATACCAATGAGGCCATCAAGGCGGCTGTCGAGCTTTCGGCACGTTACATCACGGACCGCAAGTTGCCCGACAAGGCCATCGATGTGATCGACGAAACGGGTGCTGCGCAGATGCTGGTTCCGGTATCCCGGCGCCGCAAGATGATCACGGAGAAAGAGATCGAAGCCACGATCGCGACCATGGCCCGGATTCCGCCAAAAACCGTATCGAAGGATGATGAGCAGGTTCTGGCCAATCTGGAACAGGAACTGCGTTCGGTTGTTTACGGGCAGGATGCGGCTATCGATGCGCTCGCGACCGCGATCAAGCTGTCTCGTGCAGGTTTGCGTGAACCAAACAAGCCGATTGGTTCTTATATCTTCTCCGGCCCGACCGGTGTTGGTAAGACGGAGGTCTCCAAGCAGCTTGCATCGTCTCTGGGGGTCGAACTTCTACGCTTTGATATGTCGGAGTATGGTGAGCGTCATACGGTTTCCCGGCTTCTTGGCGCACCGCCCGGTTATGTCGGCTTCGACCAGGGTGGGTTGCTGACCGATGGTGTCGATCAGCATCCGCATTGCGTGGTTCTGCTGGATGAGATCGAAAAGGCGCACCCCGATATCTACAATATCCTGCTGCAGGTGATGGATCATGGCACGCTGACGGATCACAACGGCAAGAAGATCGACTTCCGCAATGTTATCCTGATTATGACGACGAATGCCGGTGCGGCTGAAATGTCGAAATCGGCAATCGGGTTCGGTTCTTCGCGGCGGACCGGTGATGCTGAGGAGGCGCTCAACAGCACCTTTACACCGGAATTCCGCAACCGTCTTGATGCAATCATTCAGTTTGCTCCGCTGCCAACTGAAGTCATCCATCAGGTTGTTCAGAAATTCGTCATGCAGCTGGAGTCTCAGTTGTCTGAACGGAATGTGACCTTTGAATTGTCTGATGAGGCGGTCGCCTGGCTTTCTGAGCGTGGATATGATGAGAAAATGGGTGCGCGTCCGCTGGGTCGCGTCATTCAGGAACACATCAAGAAGCCGCTCGCCAATGAGATACTCTTCGGGGATCTGCGTAAGGGCGGGGTTGTTCGCGTCGGTGTCAAAACCGTAAACGAGGGTAAAGCTGAGCTGACGCTTGAAGCGATCCCGGATTCAACGCCGGTGAAAGAGTCAGAGCTGAAATCGGACGCGCCCAAGGCTGCTGGTAAGACAGGTAAAAAGCCTGCAGGCGGAAAGAAAGGCCGTAAGTCTGAGGCAAGTTCTTAAGAGGGCAGTTATCAGATCAGATGTAAAAAGCCGGGGCACTGTCCCGGCTTTTTGCTATGGAATAGAACGAGGGGCTTCAGAACGCATGTCCAATGCCGATGCCGATGCCGGTATAGGTCAGGCCGCTATTTTTCTCTGCCAGATTGGCATTTGAGGAGTGGCGTACCGTTGCGGTAACGTTCCATTGTTTTTGAGGGAATAGCCTATGGTGGCATATTCATGAAACAGTATGTGGGAGCCGACATTCGGGCTGTCGGTTGAACCGGTCCGTTCGGCATTGTTGAGTGCACCGCCAAATCCGAGGTCGAGGAATAGTTTGCGGTAAACCGGAAACTTCCAGCTTGCGCCTGCCATCAACTGGCTTGCAGCTCCGGCTGTACTTATATTCGCAGCCAGAAAAAAGCGCGGATGAAAAAGCTTGTCCAGTCCCTGCCGGCCGCGACTCTCAAAAGGGTCCAGAAAGAGTGATGGGGTCAGAAACACACCATTTTCGTGATCGTCATCCACCTGGATCGATGTGGAAATTTCAAACCGGACTTCGTCGAACACTTTGTACTGGCTGTTGTTGATCGGCTTTGCACTTTGTATCGGTTTTTCACCTGCAGAAGCGGTTTGGAGCACCGGGAATCCAGCGAGCGCGAGTGTCGTCAGAATGATCGCGAACTTTGTTGTTGCCATTGAAAAAATGCCTGGAGCCTGTTTGCGAGGTAAACCGAACGCGATCTGAGTGCTCGACTCGGTTTTTTATATCAGAGTTTGCGCATAAACCTGCGTAAGTAAATATCACATGAAAAAATCCCGGCTGCGTGAGGCAACCGGGATTTTAGAGCGCCATGCATCCATTCGGATGCACAATTGATTACAGGCTTTCAGTTTTCAGGCAGTTTCGAGCTGATTGAGAGCAGCTTCGAACAATCGGCGTCCGTCAGTTCCGCCATGTGCTGGTTCAATCAGGTTTTCGGGATGCGGCATCATTCCAAGAACGTTACCCGCTTCGTTAACCAGTCCTGCTATGTCATTGACCGATCCATTCGGATTGGTTCCATCGGCATATCGAAAGACGACCTGACCTTTATCTTCGATCTGCCTCAGTGTCTCAGCATCGGCAAAATAATTGCCATCGTGATGCGCGACGGGGCAGCG
The DNA here is from genome assembly GCF_004342225.1 of Martelella mediterranea. GTDB lineage: Bacteria > Pseudomonadota > Alphaproteobacteria > Rhizobiales > Rhizobiaceae > Martelella > Martelella mediterranea_B. The sequence continues at coordinate 10,290 of NZ_SMAR01000013.1, forward strand.
GATAATTTCTCCAGCGCCATAAGCGCGCGTGAAAGCGGTCTGGTTGTTCGTCACGCTGAGGCGCACTTCTCGACACACGAACTTCAGCGATGCGTTGCGCATCAACGCGCCGGGAAGGAGCCCTGTTTCAAGAAGGATCTGAAAACCATTGCAGACGCCGATAACCCTGACGCCTTGCGCTGCCTTTTCAGCAACCGCACGCATCACCGACATGCGTGCTGCGATCGCGCCGCAACGCAGATAGTCACCGTAAGAGAAGCCGCCGGGGATCACAATCAGGTCCACATCCGGTATCTCTGTTTCTGTCTGCCAGACTGTGACAGGCGGAGCACCTGAAATCAGAGAAATCGCGGCCTGCATATCGCGGTCGCGGTTCAGGCCGGGAAGCTGAATGAGAGCGGTCTTCATAATTCCTGCTACCTTCTGCAACGCTTAGGAAAGCTCGACTGTATAGTCTTCGATCACCATGTTCGCCAAAAGCTTTTCGCACATAGCTGCTGCATCGGCTCTGGCTTTCTCATGATCATCGGTATCAAGCTTCAGATCAAAAACTTTACCCTGCCGCGCACCGGAAATGCCATCAAAGCCAAGCCCGGCAAGAGCACCTTCAATCGCCTTTCCCTGCGGGTCGAGAACACCATTCTTCAAAGTCACAATCACGCGTGCGTTGATCACTGATCCAGTCCTTCCGTTATTTCACGAGTACCGGTCCGGCAGCGCGCGCCGGTTCGTTTTCATTCATGATTCCAAGTCTCCGGGCCACTTCAGAGTAAGCACGGAAAAGGTCGCCGGGGTTTGCAGCAGACGCATCCCGGTCCAGCCGTTCATGTGTCGATAGATCGGCGAGGCGACAAGAATCAGGTGAGATCTCATCGGCCAGGATGATGCGCATCATGTCCCCTTCGTAAAGCCTGCCGCATTCAATCTTGAAATCAACAAGCTGAATGCCTGCGCCGAGAAACAGGCCGGTCAAAAAGTCGTTGATCCGGATGGCAAGTGCCATGATGTCATCTAGCTCCGGCGGCGTTGCCCAGCCAAAGGCGGTGATGTGTTCTTCTGTCACCAATGGATTGCCCAGCTCTTCAGCATTGAGGAAGAATTCAACAATTGAACGGGGCAGGGGCGTGCCCTCTTCCAGTCCCAGGCGGCGCGCCAGTGACCCGGCTGCAACATTGCGAACCGAGATGATCAGCGGTATCATCTCGACCTCACGGACGAGCTGTTCGCGCATGTTCAGACGCCGGATGAAGTGTGTCGGTATGCCAATCGTGTTCAGATGGCCGAAAACATATTCGGAGATCCGGTTGTTGAGCACACCCTTGCCGTCAATGATACCAGTTGCAGCACTGTCAGCTGAAAAAGCATCATCTTTGAAAAACTGTATAAGTGTGCCGGGCTCCGGCCCCTCATACATTATTTTGCCTTTGCCTTCGAAGACGCGGCGGCGACGATTCATTGTTGTACTCATAAAATGGGGGCACCTTAAAAGGGTGCGCGGCCTCATACTATATCACCGCATAGCGAATACGGGCGAACTTCTCAATCAGCCTTTGGGGTTTTCACTGATAAAGACAGCAATTTTGCGTCTGCCAACAAGAATCACCATATCTCAATTAAATTTTAATCGAATAAATTTAAAGAAATGAAATCCAGGTACTTTGCTTTTGATAATTCTGGCCTCAAAATTCTTTGCAAATTTCATGCTTAGGAGGAGGCATCGATGGCATCACTCAGCTTTTCCGACCGTGAGAAAGCATTTGAAGCGGCTTTCGTGCGGCAAGAGGCAGCGCGCTTCAGGACTGTGGCGCGGCGGAACAGAATGCTGGCAGCCTGGGCGGCTGATCTTCTCGGACGCGAGGACGAAGATGTCTTTGCCTCCGAAGTTATTGCTGCGGATTTTTCGAAAGCCGGTGAGGAAGATGTGTTGCGAAAGCTGATGCGTGATTTCGAGCACGCAGGAATTTCCATCGAGGAAGAAGCGCTTCGCATGAAAATGCATGCACTCATGCAAGCTGCCAGCCAACAGGTTGACGTTGAATAACGAGTGGAATTGCAGGCTTATGAAGCCAGACGTCAGTCTGCATGCAGGGTGGGGATGACGCTTAAGGCCCCGCGGCTCAGGCGAGGCGAATGATCTGCACGCTGTCGCCAGCTTTGGCCTCGGAGGCGTATGAAGGTCGCACAATCAGGCAATCTGCCTGTGTCAAAGCCTGCAGCAGTGAAGAATCCTGACTGCTCAGAGCGCGAACACTGGTCTGCGAAACATCCGTGAAAACGCCGCGCATGAAATGCTGGCGTGGCCCGTTGGTTGGCATGCTTTCCTCCAGTAGAACTGAAGCTTCCCGGTTGCGCGGGGGTAAATGCCCAAGCTTTCTGAGAAGCGGCTCAGCAAAAAGCAGAGCACATACAAAGCTTGAAACCGGATTGCCGGGCAACCCAAGAACCAGCATTTCACCCAACCTGCCAACCATCAGGGGCTTGCCCGGACGCATGGCGACTTTCCAGAAGTCCAGCTCCATGCCCATACCGCCCAGAACCGGACGAATCAAATCATGGTCGCCGACAGATGCGCCGCCGATTGTCAGCAGCACGTCTGCTTTTTCAGCTATGGCGCGTTTAACGGAATCCTGGATTTCGGCCCTTGTGTCTCGCGCGATCCCCAGATCGATGATTTCTGCCCCGTTCTCTTGAGCAAGCGCGGCAATAGCAATCCCTCCGGAGGCTGAAATCTGGCCCGGACCCGGCAGTGTACCAAGCGGCACCAGTTCGTTGCCGGTCGCGAGAATGGCAATGCGTGGGCGGCGGTACACATCAAGCGTCCCATGTCCTGCCGCTGCGGCCAGAGATAATGACCTCGCATTCAGCTGGGTTCCAGCTTTGAGGAGGGGCTGGCCGTTTGAAAAGTCCTGCCCGCTGCGCCGGATATTGGCGCCTTCAGAAGCTGCGGACGTTATGCGGATATGACGACCGTCGATCTGTTCGGTGTTTTCCTGAATAATAACAGCGGAGGCCCCATCGGGAACTGGCGCTCCGGTAAAGATCCGAAGCGCCTGTCCTGCGGTAATCGTCTGACCGGCGACTTGTCCGGCTGATACTTCACCGATGACTTCAAGCGAAATGCCTTCTTTTCCGCAGTCCCGCTCATGAATGGCGTACCCATCCATAGCCGATGCATCAAAAGGAGGCTGCGTGACACGGGATAATATATCACGTGAAATAATGCGACCAAGTAGCTGATTTAAATTTAAATTTTCTGTTTCTGAGATGGGTTTGTGAGCAGCAGAAATGCGTTCTTTTGCTTCGCCGACTTGTAGCAGAGACAGTGCCATATCAATTCCTATTTCCGCACGTAATCGCCGCTTACGCCGCCCGATTTCTTGACGAGATGGATGGCGCCGATCTCCATTTCCCGGTCAGCAGCTTTCGCCATATCGTAAATTGTAAGGCACGCGACCGAGACGGCCGTCAGTGCCTCCATTTCAACGCCGGTGCGGCCGCTGAGTGATGCCGTTGCTATGACCCGCAGCCCTGGCAGCTCGTCATCGGCAGAAATATCGACCGAAATCTTCGTCAGCATCAGTGGATGGCAAAGCGGAATAAGATTGGCGGTCTGCTTCGCGCCCATGATTCCAGCCAGCCGGGCCGTGGCAATCACATCACCTTTTTTGGCGTTGCCAGCCTGAATAAGATCAAGCGTCTCTTTCTTCATGACCACGCAACCTTCAGCCGTTGCCGAGCGCTGTGTTTCGTCCTTGGCGCCGACATCGACCATGCGGGCTTCACCACTGGAGGAAATATGCGTTAGTCCGTCAGAGTGCTGTGTGCTCATTCGGCTGCGTCTTTCGCCTGCCTTCCGGTCAGCAACTCCCGTGTTGCCGCGGCGATATCGCCCTTGCGCATCAGGCTTTCGCCGACCAGAAAAGTCGAAATTCCGCTCTTGGAAAGGCGAAGGCAATCATCGTGAACGAAAATACCGCTTTCTCCGACGATCAGGCGGTCGTCACCAATCATGCCCGAGAGGCGTTCGCTTGTCTCAAGTGAAACTTCAAAATTGCGAAGATTGCGATTGTTAATGCCGATCAGCGGTGACGACAGTTTCAGAGCGCGAGCACATTCTTCTGCGTCGTGCACTTCAACAAGAGCGTCCATACCAAGTTCAAAGGCTTTATCCTGAAGCCGTCTGGCTTCATCGTCCGAAAGGCTGGCCATGATGATGAGAATGCAATCAGCACCCCAGGCCCGGGCCTCATAGATCTGGTATTCCTCAAACATGAAATCTTTGCGCAATGCCGGAAGCGAACAGGCATTACGTGCGGCAGACAGGAACTCAGGCGCGCCCTGAAAGCTCGGTGTGTCGGTCAGGACGGAGAGGCAGGCCGCTCCTCCCTGCTCATAAGCCTTTGCAAAAGCAGGTGGGTCAAAGTCTGGACGTATCAGACCTTTCGACGGACTGGCTTTCTTGATTTCGGCAATCAGTCCGAAGTCGCCATTCTCTTTCTTTGTGCGCAATGCATTAAGAAAACCGCGCGGTGGCATCTGATCGCTGATCATCGCCTTCAGGTCTTGCAGAGGCGTTTCAAGTTTGGCTGCCGCGATTTCTTCACGCTTGTAGGCTTCAATCTTCTTGAGAATGTCAGTCATCAGCTGCGACCTGTCCTTCATTTGAAACCGCAATCAGGCGATCCAGGGCGAGGGCGGCCTTGCCGCTGTCCAGAGCATCTGTGGCCAGTTGCATCGCGCCAGAAAGCGTTTCGCCTTTGCCGGCAATCATCAATGCAGCTGCTGCATTACAAAGAGCGACATCGCGATAGGCATTTTTTTCGCCGGACAGAACAGCGCGCAGCGCTGCCGCATTGACCTTGCCGTCGCCACCCTTCAGGGCGCTGATATCGACCGTCTCGACACCGAAATCTGCAGGTTTCAGCGTGTATTCGCGGATCTGGCCCCCGGAAAGCTCTGCTACCTGTGTCTCGCCGGTTGTCGTGATTTCATCGAGCCCGCAACCATGGACGACCCAGATGTGTTCCGCCTCAAGGTCACGCAGAACTTCGGCAATCGGCCTCAGCCATTCCGGAGCGTAAACACCGAGCAACTGGCGCCTGACACCGGCAGGGTTCGCAAGCGGACCCAGAATGTTGAAGATTGTCCGCGTTCCCAGTTCCACGCGTGTCGGTCCGACATGACGCATGGCTGAATGATGTGTCTGTGCGAACATGAAGCCGATCCCGGCATCCTGAATGCAGCGCGCGATAATGTCGGGACCGATTTCAAGCTGAACACCAAGTTCTGAGAGGCTGTCAGCTGCGCCTGATTTGGAGCTGAGCGCACGATTGCCATGCTTTGCAACCGTGACCCCTGCACCGGCGGCAATCAGAGCGGCCAGCGTTGAAATATTATAGGTTCCGGAGCCGTCACCGCCTGTCCCGACGATATCGACGGCATCCTCCGGAGCCTTAACGCGGAGCATCTTGTCCCGCATTGTGGTTACCGCTCCGACGATTTCATCAACCGTCTCACCCTTCACCCGCAGCGCCATCAAAAAACCGCCGATCTGGGACGGGGTCGCTTCACCCGACATCAATATATCGAATGCCGCACGCGCTTCTGTGTTGGAAAGCGACTCGCGATTGGCGATTTTGGCGATGAAGGGTTTTAGTGCGGACATTTCATGACTTTCGTTTACTGCAGATTGATCGCCTGCTGTGCGAGTGTCTGGTTGATTGAGACGCCATATTCACTCTGCAGCTTTTTGATCATCTCATCGAGAATATCGTCACCGGCAGATGATGCAATGGCTGTTACGGCCTGATTGTCATTGGCGGCTACGGCGTTGTCTCCGGCATTGTTCACTGAGGTCACTTTCAGAACAATCTGTTCGTCGCCGCCATCCTTTGGCGCTGTGGCGACAGTGCCGAGCGGGCCGCTGAAAGCGGCTGCAACACCTTGAGGTCCAAGAGCGGTGTTTTGCGCCATGCGGGTGAATGGCTGAGTCTGCTGAACATCAATTGCCAGATCTTCAGCGAGCTGTTGCAGTGAAGCGCCGTCTTCGATCTGCTGTCTGAACTCTTCCGCCTTTGCGGCAAGAGCATTCGCTTGCTGTTCTGCGGCCCAGTCGGCTTCCACCTGGCTGCGCACTTCTTCAAAGGTCCGGTCCCGCGCTGGTGTGATCGCTTTGACCTCGTACCAGACGACGCCACCATTGCTCAGAGTAAGAGGCAGGTTTTCGACATCGACGTCTGAATCGAAAGCCGATGTAATCAGCTCAGTGCCCAGAGGAATATCTTCAACCGGATTACCGCCCTCATCAGTCCCGTTGGCGGCGACAGACTGGATGGTCTGAGGTGTAAGCCCGAGGCTTTTTGCAGCCTCTTCCATCGTTGAGCCACCAGCGCGCAGATCGTCATACTGGTCTTCAACATTAAGGATGTCGTTTGCGGCCTGCTGCTGCGCCAGCGCCTGCCGGATTGTGTCCTCCACTTCCGAAAGCGGTGTGACGGCCTCTGGCGTAATCTGGGGCACGCGCAGAATGACGGGCCCGAAATTTCCCTGAACGACGCCGCTTGTTCCGTTTTCTTCCGTAATTGCGAAAGCAGCCTCATCAATGTTGCTGTCCGGAAAGTCGCCTTTCTCATACGTTCCGAGCGAAACGTCAGCGATTGTCTTGCCGCTCTCGGTTACGAGTTGATCAAATGTCTTTTCGCCATCTGCAAGCTGCTGGGCTGCCTGTTCGGCGGCTGCCTGGTCTGCAAAGGTCAGTTGCTGGATCGAGCGGGTTTCCGGCGTTGTATAAGAGGCCTGACGCGCTTCATAATCCTGCTGAACGGCCTCATCCGTGACTGAATCCGGGTCGGCAATATCTGCCGGGCGCAGAGCGACATATTCGATCGTCCGGTATTCCGGAGCGCGGTAAGCGGCCTGGCGTTTTTCAAACCAGGGCTTCAGAACATCATCGCTGGGCGTTTTGATCGGGTCGATAAACGCGTTGGTCAGTTCGATATAATCGGCGGTCCGGGTCTGGTTTCTGTATTCGCGAATGGCATCCGTCAGTGTTTTAGGGGCATCGAATCCGTCTGCAAGACCATCGACAATCTGGCCGCGAACGGCCACCTTGCTGCGCTCTGCAACATAATCATCTTCATTCATGCCCACACTTCGCAGAAGCGAACTGAAGCGCTGGCGATCGAACTGACCGTTGGCATTCTGGAATGCCGGATCCTGCGCAATGAGTGAAGCCAGCCGCTTTTCGGAAAGACCGAGGTTCATGTTGTCAGCGAGCTGATCCAGTGCAGCGCCAGCAACAAGCTGTGCGTAAACCTGCTGGTCAACGCCCAGCATGCGCGCCTGCTCAGAGGTCAGACGCTGCCCATACTGCTGATTCAGGTTGTTCAGTTGGCGCTGATAGGCAAGCCGGAACTCATTGACGTCGACCGACTGGTTTCCAACCTGGACAACAACATCTGAATTGCCTGAAAGCAGTGCGCTTGAGGCTCCCCAAACACCAAAGGAAATAATGAGGAGGATGATCAGGAGTTTTGCGACCCAGGTCTGGGCGCCTTTCCGCAGTGTTTCGAGCATTATTCAGCAAATCCTGTTTGCGGGACCGTCGGTTTAATCGTCGCTTCTTAGACCAAGATGAACCGGAATTGAAGAGACCGGAATGTCTCTCGTTCGGAAAGTGCTTGTTGGAGCAACGGACTTTGGGGCTTTGAAGGAATGGCCGACTGTTTCGAAGTTCTGAATGGTTGGCAATCCGGAGCCGCCTGGAGGGCACGAATCGGGCATCTGGTCACAAAGGAAAGAGTGATGCTTCAGCCCCGATTCTCAACCCATTGTTAAGGCTATTCGGGCTAGAAAGCTGACGGTGGTGCAGTCAGCATAGAGCTCATTCTGGCTGCGTGAAATTCAGGATGGACAGAGAGTTATGCGTATTCACAGGCAATCAACGCTTCGTAGAAAGCTTTTACTGTGTTCCTCGGCTCTGTCTGTTTTTATATCCGGCGCCGCGGTTTCTGCCGATTTCGACTGGACGGGTGCTGTTTCCGATGAATGGTATCAATCCGGAAACTGGAACGAGGGCGGTGCGCCAGCCACCGATACTCCGGGCAACGGTGATAATGTTACCATTGGTGCTGCTGCAAATGATCCGGCTATACCGGCAGGCAGTGGAACGGAACAGCTCGGTACATTCATTATTGGCGATTCTTCCGCTGGCGCGATGACAGCCGAGGGAGCCGTCACAGTTGATCGTGCGATATTCGGCAAAAATGCAGCCGGTTCGGGTAGTTTGTCGCTGACGGGAGCGGCTGCGTATTTCAACTCCAACGACTATCTGGTGGTCGGCGGCGAAGGTTCCGGTTTGCTGGAACTTTCAGCTGGTGCGCGCGCGTTTTCAACCAATGCGATTACAATCGGTCAGGCTTCAGGCTCTGTCGGCACCGTGACGATAAGCGGGGCAGGTTCGCTTCTCAGGACGTCTTCGGCGTCAGGCAATGGTCTGCGTATCGGAGATGAAGGCACTGGCCGTATTACGGTGTCCGATGGCGGCAAGATCGAATCAAACCTCAGTGTTCTCGGGTCTGAAGTCGGGTCGAGTGGCACTGTTGAATTAACCGGCGCAGGTTCGGAGTGGAACGGATATGGCGATCTTTATATCGGGCTTTCCGGGCGCGGTGACGTGTCTGCCCGTGATGGAGCGCAGATCGTCAGCGGCTCCGTAAGTATCGGAAAAAACAACACATCGGTTTTGAATAACGCAGAAGTCAGCGGTGCGTCGTCCCGGTGGACCGTCTACAATTCGGTCTCCATTGGCGGTGATATCACTGGTGAGGGCACCGGAGGGTTTGGTGCTCTGTCGGTGCGGGACGGGGCTGAGATGACCGCCAGCAACGTTCTGATCGGAAATGTCGAAAACAGTGACGGTGTGATCAATGTTGACAACAGTTCGAAGCTGACTGTTTCCGCAGGATTGCGATCGGGCGTTTCCGGCAGAGGCGAACTGGCTGTTACCGGCGGCGGGAAAGTGGCCATCGACAATGCTGTGGTCGGCGTGAACCAGACCGGCGATGGTGCGATCACAGTTTCAGGTGCGGACAGCGAACTGACCGTGACCAACGGTTTGACCTCCGGCGCATCCGGTGAAGGTGAAGTCACCATTTCAGACGGTGCAAGTCTTGAAACCAAGGATACGGTGATCGGTCAGAATGCCGGAAGTGTCGGAGAAATGGCCGTTTCCAGCGGCGCCCGGTGGACGAACCAGGCCACGACAACCGTTGGGGGTTCAGGCCAGGCTACGCTTTCTGTCACCGACGGGGCGGTTGCGACTTCGTCGACGACAATCATAGGTCAGAATGCCTCAGGCGAGGGGTCTGTCACTGTCGGAGGTGCCGGATCCTCGTTTCAGCTTTCCGGCGATATGACCATCGGCCAAAGCGGATACGGATTGCTCGTCATTGAAGATGGTGGCTCAGTTAAAGGTACCAGAAGTGTGATCGGTGCAGGAGCCGGCTCGGTGGGCATCGCAAGCATTGCTGGTGGCACATGGACCGTCAATGGCGATCTTATCGTGGCTGACAAAGGGCGGGGCGCGTTGACACTTTCGGGCGGTGGCACTGTCTCGGCATCATCCATTCGGGTCGCCAGTTCTCAAGGTTCAGCAGGGTCTTTGAACATTGGTGCCGGATCAGGGGCAACGCCTTCTTCTGCAGGGACACTGGATGTGGCTCAGATATCTTTCGGCTCCGGTGATGGCCGATTGGTGTTTAACCATACCGACGGCGACTATCTGTTCGAACCGCAGATAAACGGTCCCGTCGAAATCAGCGTGGAAAGCGGAACAACAATCCTCACCGCAGACAATAATAATTCCGGCTCGACGCGCATTCTCGCAGGTGCTGAGCTGCGTCTCGGGGACGGCGGTGAAAACGGAAGCCTCAACGGAGACATTGAACTTTCAAGTGATGGGCGCCTTGCTTTCGATCGCGCAGATGAACTGGATTTCAGGGGCACATTCAGCGGTAGCGGCACGCTCATTCAGGACGGCCAGGGTGCGGTGCGGCTGAGTGCAGACAGCGCCGAATTTTCCGGCCCAGCGCAGGTTAATCATGGTCAGCTTCTGGTCGATGGTGATCTTCGAAAGACCTCCGTCAGCGTTGCATCAGGCGCGTTGATTGGCGGTTCGGGAACAATCGGCACAACCGATGTCGCGACGGGCGGCATTTTCCAGTCGGGAGATCGCAATGGTGCGCTTGCTGTGGATGGTGACCTTTCATTCGATCGGGACGCAACTTATCGCGCACTGATCACCGAGAATTTCGAAACGACCAGTGTCACAGGTGATGTTCGCTTTGATGACACCGTTGTCGATCTCGCCTTCGTGCCGGGTGGCGCGCTTCAGCAAAATTATAATCTGCTTTCTGCAGGATCAATAACGGGCACATATGAAGCATCAGCGGATGCGCTTCCTCCCCATTTTCGCGGTACCTTTGACGATGATGGTAAAACACTTTCACTGGGGCTTGCTTATGTCGGAGGCGATTATCGGTTTTCCGAGCTTGGAAGGAGCGTGAATTCCCAGCTGGTCAGAGCCTTTAATGATGGAGAGCCTTTGAAAGGAACACTTTCGGCTGCAATGCTCTTGAGCGGCGTGGGCTATGAAAATGCAATGACCACACTTGGCGGTGAACTTGGCGTGAATGGCGCAGTGGTTGCGACGCTTGGAATGCAGGATTTTCTGCGGCGCTCCTCCAATCCGTCAAGATTGCTTGCCGGCTGGCGCTCCATCGAGAAAAATGAAGATGAGGAAGGTAATGCGCCGTCCCCCGCTCTTGCATACTGGTCGGTTGGCAATGATGGCGGCTATGGTTCAGCACTCGGCGCAGGGCAGGCGCGCTGGGACTGGATGGCCTCCAGCCGTGCGCGGGCTTATGGCCCCTTTAACCCTGATAATGCGATCTGGCTGGAATATAACGGACAAAGCGGCAGTATCGATACTGACTATGCCGTCGGGAATTCGGGTGCAGATCTGTCGGGTAACACCGTCGAAGGCGGCTATCTTGCCGCCATTGATGATACGACCTCTCTCGGACTGGTCATGGGCGGAGGTTCAACGCGCTATGATCAGACGGATCAGGACGGAACGGCTGACGACAGCAGTTTCCGGGCTGCTGTCAGTGCTGCCGGTCAAACAAAAGCAGGTCTTTACGGCACGGCTTCGCTGGGCGTCGGCGTTGATCGCATAGAGACAGAGCGAACGGTCAGTTTTTCCGGTGTCACGGATCGGTTGCGCGGTTCATTTTCGGCCACGACGGTTGGCGGGCGCTTGGAAGCCGGTGGCCGTATTGTAAATGATGGTGTGGCACTTATTCCCTTCGCCGCAGCCAGTGCTGTTTATTCCAGTGTTCCTGGGTATCGGGAGGAGGTGCTGTCAGGTTCCGGTCAGTCCGCTTTGACCTACTCGGATAATGATATGTTCAGAGGCACGGTAGAGGCTGGTATTGGGTTCGATACCGCTGCCGGAAATGCTGCCCGACGCTTCTCTTTGAACGGTCGTGTTGCCTACGTTTACCGCTATGGGCCTGATCGCGATACAAATGCACAGTTCGTCTCTCTGCCGGGATATGGTTTCAATATCACCAGCAACGCCCCCACGGGCAGTGCTGTCTCAGCCAATGTCGGTGCCCGTGTCCAGCTTTCGACGCAGACTGATCTCTCCTTTAATGCCTATGGGGAGTGGGCGGATGGTTATGCGGCTCTGATTGCTTCTGCCAAGCTTCGCTACGTGTGGTGATGGTCATATCGTGCTTTAGGCAGAGCGCCTTGATCGCTGATACGCTTTCATGCCATCAGTGAGTGAGCAAAGGAGGAGTCCATGTCTCTTTCGTCCCGCACAGCGCGGTCTCTCGATCATCTTGTCTTGCCGGTCGTTGATCTTGCGACGTCGAGGCTGCGGCTTGTCTCTCTCGGCTTTACAGTTGCACCGGATGCCAGTCACCCCTTTGGCACGGGCAATGCCTGTGTCTATTTTTCAGACTCGACCTATCTGGAGCCACTGGCGATCAGGGATTTGCGGACCTATGAAGCGAAGATCGCCGAGCGGACCGAATTCGTTCGCCGTGACCGAGCCTATCGGTTTCGCGTAGGCGAAGATGGCCTGTCAGCCGTCGTCTTTAAGGCCGAAGATGCAGAAGCCGATCATGCCGCCTTTTCGAAAGCCGGTATTGTTGAAAATGACCTGTTTGAGTTTTCACGGCCCTTCGAGCTGGACGACGGAACGAAAACGACTGCTGGCTTTAAGCTGGCTTTCGCTGCGGATCTGCGTGCGCCGGATATCTTCTTCTTTGTTTGTGAGAGGCTGACGCCGCTTTCTCCGGCAGCCTCACTTCTGGCACATGCGAACGGTGTTACAGGCATTGCTGAAGTGTTGCTGACTGAAGAGGATCCCATGGAATTCGAGCCATTGCTTCAGGTGCTTTCGAACAGCCACGATATTGATATCCACCCGCATGGGTTTTCGGTCGAAGTGGGCTCTTCGCGGCTGTCGGTTTATACGCCGGATCATCTGAAGCAGGCTTACGGGGTTGATGCCGTTGCTTCTCAGCGAGGGCTTTTTGCAAGTGGCGTCGTATTTGCTGCCCCTGATCTTTTAAACGTGAAGGATATCCTCCAGCACAATGACCTGCCTTATTCCACCCTTGAAAACGGCGTAAGCGTTTCGCCCGCGTCAGGTCAGGGTGTGGCCTTTGTTTTCAAGGAAGAATGAAATGACGAACCAAACTGTGATTGCTGGTGAAGGCACTGGCCGCGTCAGCTTTGCCAATACCGCAAAACTGTCGCTGATTGCCGGACCCTGCCAGATGGAAAGCCGGGATCATGCCTTTATGGTGGCTGGCAGACTTAAGGAGATCTGCGAGCAGGCTGGTGTGTCTCTTGTCTACAAATCCTCCTTCGACAAGGCGAACCGGACCTCACTCAATGCCCAGCGCGGTATGGGGCTTGATAAGGCCATGGAGGTCTTTTCGGATCTGAAGAAAGCGTTTGGATTTCCTGTTCTGACTGACGTCCATAACGAAAAGCAGTGTGCGGAGGTGGCAGATGTCGTGGATGTTCTGCAGATTCCGGCATTTTTGTGCCGTCAGACGGATCTTCTCATTGCGGCAGCCAGAACCGGTCGCGTCATCAACGTAAAGAAGGGGCAGTTTCTGGCACCATGGGATATGAAGAACGTCCTCGCCAAGATTGTTGATAGTGGCAACCCAAATGTTCTGCTTTGTGAGCGAGGGGCCTCTTTCGGGTATAATACGCTGGTCTCCGATATGCGTTCGCTGCCGATTATGGCTGGAACGGGTGCCCCTGTGATTTTCGATGCCACTCATTCGGTTCAGCAGCCCGGAGGGCAGGGTGGCTCTTCAGGCGGTCAGAGGGAGTTTGTTGAAACGCTGGCGCGTGCTGCGGTTGCAGTCGGTGTTGCCGGGGTGTTTATTGAAACGCATGAAGATCCGGACAATGCGCCGTCGGATGGGCCGAATATGGTGCCTCTTTCTGAGATGCCGCGTCTGCTCGACAAGCTGATGGCTTTTGACGCAGTCGCAAAGGCCGGATAAGTTCAAAATGCTTCAATTGGACGGCGATAACGGGGGATTTTCGCCCAGGACAGACAAAAATCTTTCATTCGTCATAGTACTGGTGGATAATGTGCATTATGCGTTTCTTCGCAGTGCTTTAGTGTTACCCAAGCCACTATTGCGCAATCACAGTTTCACCGCTTTGACGCGGTTCCTCTGATTAAGAAAAAAGTCGACAGGTAAACAAATATGACGACAATCACCGATATTCTCGCCCGTGAAATTCTTGACAGCCGTGGTAATCCTACGGTCGAAGTCGATGTGTACCTGGAAGACGGAAGCATTGGCCGCGCCGCTGTACCATCGGGCGCTTCGACGGGCGCGCATGAAGCTGTCGAGCTTCGCGACGGCGGAGAGCGCTATCTCGGCAAGGGTGTTGAGAAGGCTGTGAATGCAGTCAACACCGAAATCATGGAAACAATCGTTGGTATGGATGTCGAAAACCAGATGGAAATCGACAAGGCCATGCTGGAACTGGACGGTACGCCGAACAAAGGACGTCTTGGCGCCAACGCCATCCTCGGTGTTTCGCTTGCCTCCGCCAAAGCTGCAGCCTCGGCCAGCGGTCTTCCGCTTTACCGTTATGTTGGCGGCACGTTCGCCCACCTCCTGCCTGTTCCGATGATGAACATCGTGAATGGTGGTGAGCACGCGGACAATCCGATCGACTTTCAGGAGTTCATGATCATGCCGATGGGCGCAGAAACCATGCGCGACGCGGTTCGCATGGGCTCTGAGATTTTCCACACGCTCAAGAAAGAGCTTTCGGCTGCCGGCTTTAACACCGCAATCGGCGATGAAGGCGGCTTTGCGCCTGCGCTCGACAGCACGATCTCGGCACTCGATTTTGTTATGAAGTCGATTGAAAAGGCTGGTTATCGTCCGGGTGAGGACATCTATCTGGCGATGGACGCTGCTTCGACGGAATTCTACAAGGATGGCAAATACGTCATGGAAGGCGAAGGTAAGACGCTCGATTCTTCCGGTATGGTTGCCTATCTTGCAGACCTGATCAGCAAATACCCGATCTTCTCCATCGAAGATGGTCTGGCTGAAGACGATTGGGAAGGCTGGAAAGAGCTGACCGCCACGATCGGCAACAAATGCCAACTCGTCGGTGATGATCTTTTCGTGACCAATACACAGCGCCTGAAAGATGGCATCAAGATGGGCGTTGCCAACTCGCTGCTGGTCAAGGTCAACCAGATCGGCTCGCTGACCGAAACTCTCGACGCGGTCGAAACTGCGCATAAGGCCGGTTACACCAACGTTATGTCGCACCGATCCGGCGAAACCGAAGATTCCACGATCGCTGATCTTGCTGTTGCGACCAATTGCGGCCAGATCAAAACCGGATCGTTGTCGCGCTCCGACCGTCTTGCCAAGTACAATCAGCTGATCCGTATTGAGGAAGAGCTGGGTGCGCAGGCGGTTTACGCTGGTAAATCGATCCTCAAAGTCTGATAACGGTTTAACCTCAATGGCTTGAGGTTATTTTCTGACTTTTTTATGAGCCCGCGGTCTTTATGGCCGCGGGCTTTTTTTGGTTTAGCCTTGGTTAAGGTTATCCGGTTACTCTGCGTTCTTATTGGTATTGCGTCATTTAATCGGATCGCTTCATGTGGACCCGTCATCATAAATCGCGGATTTACGGACGACTTGTCGTTCCGGTTATCACTGCGTGTTTCATGAGCTACTTTATTTATCATTCGATTCACGGCGACTACGGTCTTATTGCCTCAAAGAATTTCGAACAGCATCGCCAAATCAATGAACGGAAGCTTGAAAAGCTTGTGAGCGAGCGTCAGGCGCTTGAAAAAAAGGTTGAGCGGCTGAGCGACGGGTCCCTGATGAAGGACGCTGTTGATGAGCAGGCGCGGTATGCCTTGAATCTTCTGAGGCCGGATGAAATCGTGATTTTTGATAGAAATCTCTAATTAACTGAAATCACGGTAATATCGATATTACGTATTAATTTCAGACTCTTAGAGTGGTAATATTTGCGTTAAATCTAGCATTGCCGTGTAACATAAAACTCCTTATTGTGACCGCCATATCAACGTCTTTCCTTCCACAGGAGGTACTTGAATGGCGTCGCAAGCGTCCGCTTCACGGAAATCACCCAAAAAAGAAGATAACAACCGGATCGTTGAGTTTGATCGCGATCAGGAGATGCATGCGCTCCGCGAGATGCTCATGATTCGCCGATTTGAAGAGAAGGCGGGCCAACTCTACGGCATGGGTTTCATCGGCGGTTTCTGTCACCTTTACATCGGTCAGGAAGCCGTCGTCGTTGGCATGCAAATGGCGCTGAAAGATGGTGACCAGATCATCACCAGCTACCGCGACCATGGCCATATGCTTGCCACGGGCATGGATTCCAAAGGTGTGATGGCTGAGCTTACCGGTCGTCAGTCCGGCTATTCCAAGGGCAAGGGCGGCTCAATGCACATGTTCTCGAAAGAGAAAGCCTTTTATGGCGGTCATGGCATTGTGGGCGCTCAGGTGCCACTTGGCACAGGTCTGGCTTTTGCCAACCAGTATCGCGGTGACGACAAGGTGTCTGTCGTTTATTATGGCGATGGCGCAGCCAACCAGGGTCAGGTTTACGAAAGCTTCAATATGGCCCAGCTCTGGAAGCTGCCGGTTGTCTATGTTGTTGAAAATAACCGCTATGCCATGGGTACGTCGGTTGCCCGTTCGTCCGCTGAGACGGACTTCTCCAAGCGCGGCAGTTCATTCGGTATTCCCGGCTTTCAGGTCGACGGTATGGATGTTCGTGCGGTCAAGGCTGCTGCAGAAGAAGCCGAAGAGCACGCTCGATCTGGCAAGGGCCCGATCATTCTCGAAATGCAGACCTATCGCTATCGCGGCCACTCCATGTCCGACCCGGCGAAATATCGCAGCAAGGACGAGGTGCAGAAGATGCGCTCCGAGCATGACCCGATTGAGCAGGTCCGTAAACGGATTCTGGACAAGAAATGGGCCAGCGAAGATGAGCTGAAGACCATCGACAAGGATGTTCGTAGCATTATCTCCGACGCTGCCGATTTCGCCCAGACCGATCCGGAGCCGGATCCGTCCGAACTTTACACTGACATTCTGCGCTAAGACGGGGAGGGACATACATGCCTACCAATATCCTTATGCCGGCTCTCTCTCCGACCATGGAAGAGGGCAATCTTTCCAAGTGGCTCAAAAAAGAAGGCGATACCGTATCTGCCGGTGACGTCCTGGCCGAGATCGAGACCGATAAGGCGACGATGGAAGTCGAAGCCGTTGACGAAGGTACGCTCGGCAAGATTCTTGTTGAAGAAGGTGCACAGGGCGTGAAGGTTAATACGCCGATTGCTGTGCTTCTTGAAGAAGGCGAGAGCGCTGACGACATAGACGCTTCAGCCACGAAAGCGCCGAAAGAGACACCAGCGCCGGAAGTGGCTCAGGAAGAAAAGCCTCAGGCATCTCCTGAAGCAGCGCCTGCCCAGCCAAAGGCCGTAGAGCCTGCATCTGATCCGGATATCCCGGAAGGAACCGAGATGGTTTCCACCACGGTGCGTGAAGCGCTTCGGGATGCTATGGCCGAAGAAATGCGTTCAGACAACGACGTCTTCGTTATGGGTGAAGAGGTTGCCGAATATGAGGGCGCCTACAAAATCACGCAGGGTCTTCTGAAGGAATTCGGTCCGAAGCGTGTCGTAGATACGCCGATTACTGAACATGGCTTCACCGGCGTTGCCGTTGGTGCTGCGCTTGCCGGTCTGAAGCCGGTCGTAGAGTTCATGACCTTCAACTTCGCCATGCAGGCGATGGACCAGATCATCAACTCGGCTGCCAAGACGCACTATATGTCCGGCGGACAAATGGAATCGTCGATTGTGTTCCGTGGCCCCAATGGTGCCGCAGCCCGCGTGGCAGCCCAGCATTCGCAGTGCTATGCTGCTTGGTACAGCCATGTGCCCGGCCTTAAAGTTGTCATGCCTTATACGGCTGCTGACGCAAAAGGCCTTCTGAAGGCCGCTATTCGTGACCCGAACCCGGTGATTTTCCTCGAAAACGAAATCCTTTACGGTCACAAATTCGATGTGCCGAAAATGGACGATTTCGTTCTGCCAATCGGCAAGGCTCGCGTTCACAAGACGGGTAACGATGCCACCATCGTTTCGTTCGGCATTGGTATGACCTACGCTGTCGAAGCTGCTGAAAAGCTGGCTGGCGAAGGCATTGACGTTGAGGTTATCGATCTGCGCACGATCCGCCCGATGGATATCCCCACCGTTATTGAATCGGTGAAGAAGACCGGACGTCTGGTC
This sequence comes from Martelella mediterranea, assembly GCF_004342225.1. Taxonomy (GTDB): domain Bacteria; phylum Pseudomonadota; class Alphaproteobacteria; order Rhizobiales; family Rhizobiaceae; genus Martelella; species Martelella mediterranea_B. The sequence continues at coordinate 28,219 of NZ_SMAR01000013.1, forward strand.
ACTGTCGAGGAAGGCTTCCCGCAGTCCTCCGTCGGTACCGAGATTGCAACGCGCGTCATGCAGCAGGCATTCGATTATCTCGATGCCCCGATCCTGACGATCGCTGGTAAGGATGTTCCGATGCCTTACGCCGCGAACCTCGAAAAGCTGGCTCTGCCGAACGTCGATGAAGTCATCGATGCGGTTAAAGCCGTTTGCTACAAGTAAGGGAGGCGATCCATGCCGATCAAGATCACGATGCCGGCGCTGTCGCCGACCATGGAAGAGGGCAATCTATCCAAATGGCTGGTAAAGGAAGGTGATTCCGTTTCCGCCGGTGATGTTATTGCCGAAATCGAGACCGATAAAGCGACGATGGAAGTTGAAGCGGTCGATGAGGGCACAGTCGCCAAGATCGTTGTTCCGGATGGAACGCAGGCGGTTAAGGTCAATGCTTTGATTGCCGTTCTCGCTGAAGAGGGCGAAGATGTGGCTGAGGCTGCCAAGGCGGCTGATGGTGGCGATGCACCTGCAGCAGAAGAAAGTGCGCCTGCAAAGGATGAGGCCAAGGCGGAGGAGCCAGCCAAGGCTCCTGTGCCATCGTCTGACAAGCCCGTGCCGCAGCCATCTGCTCCGGCAGCACCTGAAGCCAAGGGCGGTCGTGTCTTCGCGTCGCCACTGGCACGGCGTCTGGCCAAGGAGGCTGGTCTGGATCTGACCGCGCTTTCCGGTTCGGGTCCGCATGGCCGTATCGTCAAGCGCGACATCGAAAAGGCCCAGTCCGAAGGTGTGGGTAAAGCCGGATCGCAGGCAGAAGCTGCAACGCCTGAGGCTGCTGCGGCTCCGCAAAAGGCCGCATCGGACGACGCCGTTCTCAAGCTGTTTGAGGAAGGATCGTATGACCTCGTGCCGCATGACGGTATGCGCAAGACGATTGCCAAGCGGCTGCAGGAATCCAAGCAGAGCATTCCGCACTTCTACGTCACCGTTGATGTCGAGCTGGATGCACTCCTGGGGTTGCGTTCGCAGCTCAACAAGGCGGCTCCCGTGCGTGATGACAAGCCTGCCTACAAGCTCTCTGTCAACGACATGGTGATCAAGGCAATGGCGCTTGCGCTGCGTGATGTTCCGGAAGCAAACGTTTCCTGGACAGACAGCAATATGGTCGTTCATCACCATGTTGATGTCGGCGTTGCCGTGTCTATTCCTGGTGGACTGATCACTCCGATTATCCGTAAGGCCGAAGAAAAGCCGCTTTCCGTCATCTCCAATGAGATGAAGGACATGGGCAAGCGTGCGAAGGAAAAGAAGCTCAAGCCTGAGGAATATCAGGGCGGTACGACAGCCGTTTCCAATATGGGCATGATGGGTGTCAAGGACTTCGCAGCCGTCGTGAACCCGCCGCATGCCTCGATCCTTGCCGTTGGGGCAGGTGAGAAGCGTCCGGTTGTGAAGAATGATGAGCTGACGATTGCCACAATGATGTCGGTGACGCTTTCAACGGACCATCGTTGCGTCGACGGTGCGCTGGCGGCTCAGGTTCTGGCAGCCTTCAAGGGTTATATCGAAAACCCGATGTCTATGCTGGTGTAGTATCAGCGTCGGAGCGATGTCATGAAAACAGTGCTTTGCTTTGGCGATTCTCTCACCTTTGGGCATGACCCGGCCGGCAACGGCCGGCATGCTCATGGGGATCGCTGGCCCATGGCATTGCAGAAAGCACTCGGGCCGGATGTTCATGTGGTCGCTGAAGGACTGAGTGGCCGGACGACGGCTTATGACGATCATACTTCTGTGTCAGACCGCAATGGTGTGCGTATACTGCCGACATTGCTGGATTCGCATACGCCGGTTGATTTGTTGATTGTCATGCTTGGCACAAATGATCTGAAGCCCTGGACCGGCGGCGACGCGTTCGCCGCCAGCCGGGGTCTCAAACGCCTGGTTGAAATCGTGAAACATCATCCATGGCCGTTTGACCATGAAGCTCCTGAAATCCTGGTGGTCTCGCCACCGCATATCGTCGAGACGGCTGATGACAGCAGCATGGCATTTATGCCGGGCGTGGTGGAACAGTCGCGGATGTTGTCGGTGTTTTACAGTGAACTTGCCGACCAATCGGGCTGTGGCTTTTTTGACGCCGCCTCGGTTTCACATGCCAGTCCGGTTGACGGTGTTCATCTGGATGCTGAACAGACCCGCGCGCTTGGCCGCGGAATGGAGCCTGTTGCCAGAATGATGCTCGGGCTTTGAAGCCTGCGCTTTTTATTGTGTCAGCCAATTTACTGTACCGGGAAAATCCGTGCTGTAGTTGGGTGGCTTGAGGTTGAAATTTGCGGGGTGTGAAACGCTTTCATCAGCGTACCCCTGAAGCCGGAAAGTGACCGGCACCTTGCGAAGGAGATAAGTCCCGTGTCTCAGAATTATGATGTAATTGTCGTTGGTGCTGGCCCCGGTGGTTATATTGCCGCCATTCGTGCCGCGCAGCTGGGTTATAAAACGGCTGTGGTCGAGCGTGAGCACATGGCCGGCATCTGCTCCAACTGGGGCTGTATTCCGACCAAAGCTCTGCTGCGCTCCGCAGAGATTATGGATTTCGCGGAAAATGCCAAGGATTTCGGTCTTTCGATTGAAGGTCAGATCAAGGCTGACCTTGATGCAATCGTCAAGCGTTCGCGCGGCATTGCCGAGCGCATGAACGGCGGCGTGAGCTTTTTGATGAAGAAAAACAAGGTCGACATTATCTGGGGCGAGGCGACGCTGACCAAACCCGGTGAGATTTCAGTCGCTGAGACCAAAAAGAAGATCGTTGAGCCGCAGGGCCCGAAACCGAAGAATGCTCTGGGTGCAGGGGCATACAAGGCCAAGCACATCATCGTGGCAACCGGTGCACGCCCGCGTGCCCTGCCGGGTATAGAGCCGGATGGCAAATTGATATGGACCTATTTCGAAGCACTGAAACCGGCAAAGCTGCCCAAGTCGCTGCTTGTCATGGGATCCGGTGCAATTGGAATTGAGTTTGCATCCTTCTACCGTTCCCTCGGCGTCGATGTAACGGTTGTTGAGGTCATGAAACAGGTTATGCCTGTCGAGGATGCTGAGATCTCGAAATTCGCCCAGAAGCGTCTGGAAAAGCGTGGCATCAAGATCATGCTGGAGTCCAAGGTCGCCAAGGTCGAGAAGGGATCGGACTCGATTACAGCGCATGTCGAGAAGAAAGACGGAAAGGTCGAGAAGATCACGGCTGACCGGATGATCTCGGCTGTCGGGGTTCAGGGGAATATCGAGAATATCGGCCTTGAGAACCTTGGCATCAAAACCGATCGCGGCTGCATTGTCATCGACGAATACTGCCGTACGAATGTTGAGGGCATCTATGCCATCGGTGATGTCGCCGGACCGCCGATGCTGGCGCATAAGGCTGAGCATGAAGCTGTCATCTGCGTCGAAAAGATTGCCGGTCAGCCGAACGTTCATCCACTCGATAAGAGCAAAGTGCCTGGCTGCACCTATTGTCACCCGCAGGTGGCTTCTGTCGGCCTGACTGAGGCGAAGGCGAAAGAAGCCGGGCGCGATATCCGCGTCGGCCGTTTCTCCTATGCCGCAAATGGCAAGGCCGTGGCTCTGGGCGATGATCAGGGCATGGTCAAGACGATCTTCGACAAGAAGACCGGTGAACTGCTCGGTGCTCATATGGTGGGTGCCGAAGTGACCGAGCTGATTGAAGGTTTTGTGGTTGCCATGAATCTGGAGACCACCGAAGAAGAGCTGATGCACACCATCTTCCCGCATCCTACCCTTTCCGAAATGATGAAGGAAAGTGTGCTTGATGCCTATGGACGTGCACTGAACGCCTGATTGCTCTAGAATGCAGCGTGCGGGCTGAGAGGGTCCGCACGATATTGCTTCAACAAGGGAGACGTTGAAATGGGTGTAGGTTGGATTACGGCGATCATCGTCGGTGGTGTCGCCGGCTGGCTGGCAGAGCAGTTCATGAAGTCCAATATGGGAATTATCATGAACATCATTCTCGGCATTGTCGGCTCGATTGTCGCAAATGCCATTCTCAACGTATTTGGCGTCTATGTCAGTGGCGGTTGGCTCGCCTATCTGATCACCGGCTTCATCGGTGCGGTCATCCTGATTTTTGTCGGTCGTTTAGTCCGCCGGTAAACGGTTATTGAAATCGCTGGTCGGGCGTTGTGTCCGGCCACATTTTCAGGAAAGCAACATGGTTACGCTTCTCGATACCACCAATCAGCCCGCCAAGCGCGTTCGCCACCCGGAGAAGGCACACAGGCCCGATACCGAGGTGATGCGTAAGCCCGACTGGATTCGCGTCAAGGCGCCAACCTCCAGGGGATATCAGGAGACGCGCGGCATTGTTAAAGAAAACAAGCTGGTCACGGTTTGTGAGGAAGCGGGTTGTCCGAATGTCGGCGAATGCTGGGACAAGAAGCACGCCTCGTTCATGATTATGGGTGAGATCTGCACCCGCGCCTGTGCCTTCTGTAATGTCGCGACCGGCAAGCCCGGAGCGCTGGACCCGAATGAGCCTGAAAATATCGGCAAGGCTGTCAGCCAGATGGGGTTGCAGCATGTCGTCATTACGTCGGTTGACCGTGACGATCTGGCAGATGGCGGTGCAGAGCACTTCGAGAAAGTGATCTTTGCGATTCGCGCAGCATCACCCTCGACCACAATCGAGGTGTTGACCCCTGACTTTCTGCGCAAACCCGGTGCACTGGAACGTGTGGTTGCCGCTCGGCCGGATGTGTTCAACCATAACCTTGAGACTGTGCCGTCGAACTATCTGACGGTTCGTCCCGGTGCGCGTTATTTCCACTCCATCCGGCTTCTTCAGCGCGTGAAGGAACTTGATCCGAACATGTTCACCAAGTCCGGCATCATGGTCGGCCTCGGCGAGGAGCGGAACGAAGTTCTTCAGCTGATGGATGATCTGAGAACGGCTGACGTCGATTTCCTGACGATTGGCCAGTATCTGCAGCCGACCCGCAAGCATCACCGGGTGGTGAAGTTTGTTACGCCAGACGAATTCAAATCCTATGAGACGGTCGCCTATACCAAGGGCTTCCTGATGGTTTCGTCCAGCCCTCTGACGCGTTCATCACACCATGCTGGCGATGACTTTGCGAAACTGCAGGAAAACCGCGCCAAGAAACTGGCACAGATTGCCGCAGAATAAGGCTTGCCTGACTGAAAGCCGGCAGGTTATATCCCCCGTCCTTTCGAACGGGGGATGTTCCATGAATATGATCGATATCGCCGACGCGGCCACGCGGCTGAAAACGGCGCGGCGCATTCTTGTCATCGGCTGCTCAGGCAGCGGCAAGTCGACGCTCGCCCGCGCAATCGCCACACGCCGTGATATTCCCTATATTTCGATGGATCGCGATTTCTTCTGGTTGCCGGGCTGGAAAATGCGCGACCGGACCGAAATCGTAAGACTCATGGAAGAGGCGGTAAAGCGCCCTGCATGGATGATCGATGGCACCAGTCCCGGCACCCTGCCGATCCGGCTGGCGCAGGCCGAACTCGTCTTGTGGCCGCGTCCGCCGCGCCGGATTTCGCTCGCCGGGATCGTGAAACGTCGTTTCCGCTATGCAGGCACGTCCCGACCGGAAATGGCGGAAGGATGTCCGGAACGTCTCAATCTGAACTTCCTGCGCTACGTGTGGACGTTTGAGCAAAAGGAAGCGCCGCGCGTTGAGCAGCTGCTGATGCAATCCGGCAATGACATTCCCGTTTGCGTGTTGAAATCCTATGCCGAGAACAATGAATTGCTTGCACTTCTCGAGCGGGACTATTAGCTGACAATTATGCCTGAGTTTAAGACAACCCGCCACGTGAACCATTCTGCCGAGCGCATGTTCGATCTCGTTGCCGATATCGAGCAGTATCCGGATTTTCTCCCGCTCTGCGAAGCCCTGTCTGTCCGTTCCAGTCGTGAACAAAATGGCAAGACACTGCTGATCGCCGACATGACTGTTGGCTATAAAGGTATTCGCGAGAGTTTTACCACACAGGTTCTTCTGAACCGCGAGGAGCGGAAAATCGACGTCAAATATGTCGATGGTCCGTTCCGCTTCCTCGAAAACCACTGGCGTTTTGACCCGGCAGGCGAGGGCGCCTGCGATGTTGCTTTTTATATCAACTACGAGTTCAAAAATCGCATTCTGGGGGCGATGATGGGATCGATGTTTGATCGTGCATTTCGCAAATTTGCCGAGGCATTTGAAGCCCGCGCCGACAGTATTTACGCCTGAGCCAGACCTTCCAGCATGCCAAGTGCGGTTCTGACTGTTGCCCTGCGGATTGCAGCGCGACCGATATCGCCATACCGACTCTCTATATGATGAACCTTTCCGGCCCGATTACGGGCGACAAGATGAACCAGACCAATTGGTTTTTCCTCTGATCCGCCGGATGGACCTGCGATACCGGTGACGGCGACAGAAAGGTGGGCATTTGAACGCCACAATGCGCCGGAAGCCATCTGCAAGGCCGTTTCTCGCGAGACCGCACCGAAATCTTCAAGCGTGTCGGGCCGAACGCCCAGCATTTCCATTTTTGCTTCATTCGAGTAAGTGACGAAGCCCCGGTCGACAACGGCGGAGGCACCGGCAATTTCCGTCAGTGCTGCTGCTATCAGGCCACCAGTGCACGATTCCGCGGTAACGATCGATTGGCCGGTGCGCGTGCAATATTCAACGAGCGTGCGTGAACGTTCTTCGAGATCGGGATCAAGAATGCTCATGAAATAACTCCATAACTGACCGTCGCGGTTGCAATGGCGGCTATACCTTCGCCCCGTCCGACGAAGCCGATTGTTTCATTCGTTGTCGCTTTTACAGAGCATCGCGCCATGTCGATTTTCAGACAATGTGACAGGCTTTCGCGCATCGCGAGGCGATGAGGCCCAATTTTGGGGGCTTCTGCGATCAGGCTGACATCGGCATTGAGAATGACGCCGCCTTTTTCGCGGACAATGGCGGCTGCATGGGCCAGAAATATGTTCGAGGCCGCGCCGCGCCATTGTGGATCGGATGGCGGGAAATGGTCGCCAATGTCGCCTTCGCCACACGTCGCCAGCAGGGCGTCTGTCAGCGCATGCATGGCTACGTCGGCGTCTGAATGGCCTGAAAGCATCATGTTATGCGGAATGAAAACGCCGCACAGCGTGACGCCATCGCCCGGTACAAGCTTATGCACATCATAGCCGTTACCGGTTCTGATATCCGCTACGAGGTTTCTGGAGAGTTTTTCGTCGGCCATGGCGATGTCCCGTTTCAAGGTCAGTTTGACATTGTCCGCGAGCCCTTCAACCAGTCTGACTGGCATGCCAGCCCATTCGGCAATGCCGGCATCGTCGGTGAAGTCCGTCCGGCCTTCTTCAACCGCTTTTCGATGCGCTGTGATGATCGGTTCAAATGCGAAAGCCTGCGGTGTTTGCGCAGCATAGAGCCCAGTTCGCGATACAGTATCGGCTACGAACTGGTTTGTGTCTGCCTTTTTTAGAGTATCAGCTACAGCGATAGCCGGGAGTACCGCCTGAGCACCGGCCTTAAGGGCGTCAGCAATCCGATCCAGGAGCGCGAGATCGAAGAACGGTCTGACGGCATCATGGATGAGAACGTGGCTGGGGTGGGTGTCTTCGAGTGCCGACAGGCCGGCGAGAACAGATTGCTGGCGCGTTGCCCCGCCGTGAACAAAACGGATATTCTTTGCATCAGGAACTTTCGCAAGAGCTTCGCCGAAAAGGTTTTCATCATCGGGATGGATGACAACCACGACATCAGGCGCCGACCAGCGAGAAAACTGGGCGATTGTATGTGTGATAACAGGCTTTCCGCCAATCAGACGGTACTGCTTCGGGCCTTCCTCCGGTGCGCCCGCGCGCTCGCCCCGACCGGCGGCGACAATCACGATTGCAGGCTTGAAGCTTTTGCTCTGATACATGACTGATCAAGGTCTCGTCTTTTGATTCAGGGGTGGCGGGACGTTACGCAGTTTCTGCCAAAATTCCAGCATCTGCCTAATTTTTATAACGTCAGGCTGAAATTGCTTGGCAACGCGTACGGACTTGTCTAAAAATACGGCAAAGTACTGGGCTGCGTGAAAGATAGTCATTTGCCTCTTTTCAAATCATCGGATTCGTTTTGCATCGGCGAGATGGCAATCCGGAATCGTGTTATTCTTGCGCCTATGTCAGGTGTCACGGATTTGCCGTTCAGGCAACTGGCGTGGCGCCATGGTGCTGGTCTTGTTGTGACTGAAATGATCGCCAGTCGTGAGTTGACATTTAATGTTGCGGAAAGCTGGTCGCGCCTGAAAGGAGCCGGTTTGAAGCCGCACATGGTTCAGCTTGCCGGACGTGATCCTGAGGTTATGGCAGATGCAGCGCGCATTGCGGCAGATAATGGTGCGGATATCATCGATATCAATATGGGATGCCCGGCCAAGAAGGTTGTTGGCGGCTATACGGGGTCCGCGCTCATGCGCGAGCCGGAACGCGCACTTGCGATTATTGAGGCGACTGTGAAGGCGGTCGACATTCCGGTTACGGTAAAAATGCGACTCGGTTGGGATGAGCAGTCCCTCAACGCAGCCGAACTGGCCTTCGCCGCTCAGGAGGCCGGCGCGCAGGCCATAACGGTTCATGGCCGGACACGAATGCAGTTTTACAAGGGCAGAGCGAACTGGGATGCTGTTCATCGCGTGGCGGAGAAAATTACGGTTCCTTTCATTGCCAATGGCGATATTGCGCGTAATCAGGATGTGAGCACTTTGCTGGGGAAAAGCGGTATTGACGCGGTAATGGTTGGCAGAGCCTGTCAGGGGCGACCGTGGCATGTCGGTGTGCTGGCAGGGGCGATAGAGCCCACTAGTGCCGAGAAGATCAATATTGCTCTGGAACACTATGAAATGATTTTGTCTTTTTATGGTGCGGAAGTTGGTGTGCGGCATGCAAGAAAACATCTCGGTTGGTATATGGAGGAACTTGCTCCCAATGCAGAGCCAGATGCAAGAGCGGCTCTGATGACCGAAACCGTTCCAAATGAAGCACTGAGACGCTTTTCAGCTATCCTTCAACGCGCATTATATAAAACAGAGAAAGAAGCGGCATGAAAACGCCAAAAGGGATCGGTCAGGCGCGCTTGCCTGCCGAATCGGTAGCGCTCGAGGTATTGAACGCCATTCAGAATCCGGTGGTTCTCATCGATCATGAAGGGCTGATTTCCTATTCAAACTGGGAGGCCGAAGTTTTCTTCGGTTCAAGTGCTGCGCATCTCGCGCGCAAAACCCTTGAACAGTTCATTCCTTATGACAGCCCTCTGCTTTCGCTGATCGATCAGGTTCGCAAACGTCGCGCACCTGTGAATGAATACAGGGTCGACTTGTCGTCGCCAAAACTGGGCCAGGAAAAGCTGGTCGATATCTATGTCGCACCTGTTGGTGATGAAGGCTCTGTCGTGCTTGTTCTTCAGGTCCGTTCCATGGCCGACAAGATTGACCGCCAGCTCGTTCACAGGGCGGCTGCGCGCTCCGTCACCGGGCTGGCCTCGATGCTCGCGCATGAAATTAAAAATCCGCTCTCCGGCATTCGTGGTGCAGCGCAGCTTCTTGAAACCAATGCCAGTGATGAGGATCGGGCGCTTACACGTCTGATCTGCGATGAGTCGGACCGGATCGTGTCGCTTGTGGATCGTATGGAAGTCTTCTCCGATGAACGGCCGATTGACCGCGTTCCACTTAATATCCATTCGGTTCTCGACCACGTTAAGGCGGTTGCGAAGGCCGGGTTTGCACGAAATATCAGGATTTCGGAAGAATATGACCCTTCACTGCCGCTGATTTTCGCCAATCGCGATCAGCTTGTGCAGGTGTTTCTCAACCTGATCAAAAATGCCTCGGAGGCGGTTTCCGACCGGCCCGACGGAGAGATTGTGCTGACCTCGGCATACCGGCCCGGCATGCGCATGTCTGTTGCCGGCAGTCAGGAGAAAATTTCTCTGCCGCTTGAATTTTGCGTCCACGACAATGGGCCGGGCGTGCCTCAGGACCTGATGTCGCATCTTTTTGACCCCTTTATCACGACAAAGCCGAACGGAACCGGTCTTGGGCTTGCGCTTGTTGCCAAGATCATTGGTGGACATGGCGGTATTGTCGAATGTGACAGTGCCAGTGGCCGCACAACGTTCAGAATTCTCATGCCGGTCTCGAAAGATGTCGCGGCTATGCCTTCCGCGCAGATGGATGAAAAGTCAGGAAAAGAACAATGACAGCCACCATTCTTGTCGCCGACGATGATGCAGCAATCCGTACAGTGCTCAATCAGGCACTCAGCCGCGCAGGCTACGATGTCCGTATCACCGCCAATGCAGCTACACTCTGGCGCTGGGTTTCCTCCGGTGATGGCGATCTTGTGCTGACCGATGTCGTCATGCCTGATGAAAACGCTTTCGATCTTCTGCCGCGTATAAAGAAATCTCGCCCGGATCTGCCGGTTATCGTTATGAGTGCGCAGAATACGTTTATGACGGCGGTTAAGGCCTCGGAGAAGGGTGCTTACGACTATCTTCCAAAGCCCTTCGATCTGACAGAGCTGATCGGCATTGTCGGGCGTGCACTTTCCGAGCCGAAGCGCAAGCCTGCGCAGCTCGGTGACGATATGCAGGACGGCATGCCCCTGGTGGGGCGTTCGGCTGCAATGCAGGAGATTTACCGCGTTCTCGCCCGTTTGATGCAGACGGATCTGACGCTGATGATCACCGGGGAATCGGGTACGGGCAAGGAGCTGGTCGCCCGCGCTTTGCATGATTACGGCAAGCGCCGCAACGGGCCGTTTGTGGCGATCAATATGGCCGCTATTCCACGGGATCTGATTGAGTCGGAGCTTTTCGGACACGAAAAGGGCGCCTTTACCGGGGCGCAGACCCGCTCAACCGGTCGTTTCGAGCAGGCTGAAGGCGGCACGCTTTTCCTTGATGAGATCGGTGATATGCCAATGGATGCGCAGACCCGTCTCCTGCGCGTGCTTCAGCAGGGGGAATACACCACCGTTGGCGGGCGCACGCCCATTCGAACCGATGTGCGGATCGTCGCCGCGACCAATAAAGATCTCAAGCAATCCATCCACCAAGGACTCTTCCGTGAAGACCTGTTTTACCGGCTGAATGTCGTGCCTCTGCGGCTGCCGCCTCTGCGTGAACGTGCCGAGGATATCGGCGATCTCGTGCGTCACTTCGTGCAGGAGGGGGAAACAGAGGGGCTTGGCGGCAAGCGCTTTGAGCAGGGTGCTTTGGATGTAATGAAGTCATATCCGTGGCCGGGCAATGTGCGCGAACTCGAAAATCTGGTTCGACGGCTGATGGCGCTTTACCCTCAGGATGTCATGACCCGTGAGATTGTGGAGCAGGAGCTCAGGGCCGATCAACCGGAGGCGCCGGCAGAAACGGCGGCTACACGCAGTGGAACGCCGACAATTGCGCAGGCCGTGGAAGAAAACATGCGGAGCTATTTTGCCAGTTTTGGTGAAAGTCTTCCGCCCTCCGGGCTTTATGAGCGCGTTTTAAATGAGGTCGAATATCCCTTGATACTCGCTGCATTGACGGCAACTCGGGGGAACCAGATCCGTGCTGCCGATCTTCTTGGTCTCAATCGCAACACGCTTCGAAAGAAAATTCGTGAGCTTGGTGTGTCTGTCTACCGCAGTTCAAGGGGCACAGCATCGTCCTCTTAGGGTTGTTTTCTGTTCCGTCACAATCAAATGGCACAATGCTTTCCGTTGCATTTGTGCCACAATCTGTTGCATAAACTATCATCTCGTATTTGGATTCGCCGGTTGGAAAAGCAGGCCGTGAAGACACTGCGGGAAAACAAACATCAAACAGATCGCAGAGTATGACGGCGGATACGGAAAGAAATCCGGAGTTTTTCCGGCATGACCCGGATGAGGATGGTGCTACGGTCAGCGGCGCTTATGGCCGTGGCGGTATGCGTGCGATTCTCCGTTCTCCGGGAATGTTTATCGTGGCCGGAGCGCTGCTGACAGCATTTCTCTCGTTGTTCATCCTTCTGGGGCTGACGCCCTTCAAGCCGACTGGCCGTGTCGTTGCAGGTCTTGTTGCGGCCAACTCTCTTTTCGTGCTGACGCTGATTTTCCTCATCGGGCGCGAGGTGCGGCAGCTTTTGAAGGCCAGGCACCGCGGGCGGGCTGCGGCCCAGCTTCATATTCGGATCGTTCTTCTTTTTGCCATTGTGGCTGTCACGCCTGCGATTATTGTCGCAATTTTCGCCACTCTGACACTGAATGCCGGTCTTGATCGCTGGTTTGCCATGCGCACACAATCGATCGTGCAGTCTTCGCTCAATGTTGCGCAGGCCTACATGATGGAGAATGCCAGCTACCTGCAGGGCCAGACGCTTTCTATGGGCAATGATCTGGAGCGCAACCGGTCGCTCTTCTATCTCGATCGCACAGGCTTTACTGACCTCATGACCCGTCAGGCGCGCGGACGTGGCATGCTTGGGGCATTTCTTGTGCGTGACGATGGCAGCATCATCGCACAGGCCGATGTTAGCGATGACGCGCCTTTACCCGATATTCCTGAGGATGCGCTTGAAAAGGCAGCAGCCGGGACGCCCACACTGATTCCGCCGGGGGAAACGAACCTCGTCGGGGCTATCATTGCGCTGGAGGCTTTGCCGGACACATATCTTTATACAGTCCGTTCCGTTGATCCCAGTGTCATGGGCGCAATGCGCATGATCGAGGACAACTTCTCAGAGTATAAATCGATGGAAACCGGCCGGTTTTCCATTCAGGTGGCCTTTGCTGTCCTTTATCTCGGTTTTGCGCTCATCGTTCTTCTGGCTGCGATCTGGACCGGGATTGCGGTGGCTGACAGGATTGTTCTGCCTATCCGGCTTTTGATTGGTGCTGCTGACCAGGTTGCGACGGGGGATCTGAAGGTCGCAGTTCCGGTTCGAACCATTGACGGCGACGTTGGCCGGTTGTCCAAGACGTTTAACAAGATGGTTGCGGAAATTCGTGCGCAGCAGCGCGAAGTGCTGCTTGCCAAGGACGAGGTAGACGACCGCAGGCGGTTTATTGAAGCCGTGCTTTCCGGTGTGACGGCTGCTGTAATCGGTGTCGATGCGGATCGCACGATTACGATTGTGAACCTTTCAGCGGAACAGTTGCTTGCTGTTCATGCTGACGATTTGCTGGGGCAGAAACTGGAAAACATTGCGCCAGAGATTGATGTCGTGATGACGGCAGCAATGCGCAGAAGCCGGAAAAATTTCCGCCGGCAGATCAATCTGATGCGTCTTGGAAAAGAGCGGACTCTTTCCGTTCAGGTCACAAAGGAAGATTCGCGGGATGGGACGGAAGCCTATGTGATCACTCTGGATGACATTACAGATCTTATCATTGCGCAGCGCTCATCGGCATGGGCGGATGTTGCCAGACGCATCGCGCATGAGATCAAAAATCCTCTTACGCCAATCCAGTTGTCTGCCGAAAGGATCAAGCGGCGGTTTGGCCGCAAAATCGATAGCGAAGAGGATCGCGCTGTATTTGATCAGTGCACGGATACGATTGTCCGTCAGGTTGGTGACATCGGGCGGATGGTGGATGAATTCTCCGCCTTTGCCCGCATGCCTAAGCCCTCGAAATCACAGGGCGATCTGCGCAGTATCATAACTGATGCTATTTTCCTGCGTGAGATGGGGCGCACAGATATCAGCTTCTTGCGTGAACTCGGAGATGAGCCACTCGTGGGATCATTTGACGAGCGCATGCTTGGACAGGCGTTTGCAAATTTGATTAAGAACGCAGTTGAAGCTATTGATGCTGTTCCTCATTCTGATTTTTCCGGGGAGAGAAAAGTGCTTGTCTCCGCCAGCCACGACAAGGTTCGTGACCGCTATATTGTTGACTTTATCGACAGCGGCAAAGGCTTACCCGTGGAAAATCGCCATATGATCCTGGAGCCCTATATTACCATGCGTGAGAAGGGGACGGGGCTTGGTCTGGCTATCGTGCGTAAAATCATCGAAGAGCACGGTGGTAAGCTGGAACTGCATGACGCACCGGAAGATTTTGCTGAAGGGCATGGCGCGATGATCCGCGTGGAACTGCCGCACGTGCATGACGCAGAAAGCATGCGCGAAGACAAAGATAGGGAAGATATTGATGGCCTCTGATATTCTAGTCGTAGACGATGAAGCGGATATCCGGGACATCGTATCGGGTATTCTCTCGGATGAAGGGCACGAAACGCGGGTCGCGCATGACAGTGATAGCGCTTTGGCCGCCATTGCAAATCGTGTTCCGCGCTTGATTTTTCTGGATATCTGGATGCAGGGCAGCCGATTGGATGGTCTGGCTCTTCTTGATGAAATCAAGCAGCGTTACGCCGATCTGCCGGTGGTCATGATTTCCGGTCACGGGAATATCGAAACGGCTGTCTCATCCATCAAGCGGGGTGCTTTCGACTTTATTGAAAAGCCGTTTAAGGCTGACCGGCTGGTGCTGATTGCCGAGCGAGCGCTCGAAAATTCGCGTCTGAAACGTGAGGTTATGGAGCTGAAACGCAAAACAGGCGATCCGGAAGAACTGGTTGGTTCTTCGCTTCTTGTGTCGCAATTGCGTCAGACGCTTGAGAAAGTCGGTCCGACCAACAGCCGGGTTATGATTTTCGGTGGTTCCGGTAGTGGCAAAGAGGTTGTCGCACGCCTGATGCATCAAAAAAGTCAGCGTGCAGAAGGCCCTTTCGTTGCTTTGAATGCTGCTGCTATCACACCGGAAAATATGGAAATTGAACTTTTTGGCGTCGAAGGCGGCGGTGGGCGTACCCGCAAAACCGGTGCCCTTGAAAGGGCGCATCGCGGTACGCTTTATCTTGATGAAGTGGGCGAAATGCCGCTTGAGACGCAGAAAAAGATATTGCGGGTTCTCGTTGATCAGCAGTTTGAGCGTGTTGGGGGCAATCGCCGGGTGAGCGTGGATGTCCGGATCATATCGTCGACAGCGCTTGATCTGCAGGAACGTATCCAGGACAGTTCTTTCCGGCAGGATCTTTATCACCGTCTTGCTGTTGTTCCTGTGCGCATTCCGGCACTGGCGGAACGGCGGGAAGATATTCCCTTCCTCGTTGATTTCATTATGCGACAGCTATGCGAGCAGGCTGGCATACGCCAGAGGCGCATTGCTGATGATGCAATGGCTATTCTGCAGGCGCATGACTGGCCGGGTAACATCAGACAGCTGCGCAACAACCTTGAGCGCTTGTTGATATTATCAAGGGAAGAAGACCCGAAGACACCGATTAGTGCGGATCTGTTGCCGGCTGATCTCTCCGATGTGCTGCCGCAGATACAGACCAGTGGCGATGCGCACATCATGACATTGCCCTTGCGCGAGGCCAGAGAGCGTTTTGAACGTGACTATCTTATGGCGCAGATAAACCGGTTCGGTGGGAACATCTCCCGTACAGCCGAGTTTGTAGGCATGGAGCGTTCAGCGCTTCATCGGAAGCTCAAATCTCTTGGCATTTAAGTGAAACTCGGTCAGATTGGGCGCTGAAAATACGCTCAGCACAGGACGGCATGCCGTCGTGTTCGCTCACCGAATTTCAAACTCGGGAACGGCCTTTCAGGCTGAAAAGATTGTATGAAGATCATTATTTGTGGCGCAGGGCAGGTTGGCTTTGGTATCGCGGAGCGCCTGTCACAGGAATATAACGATGTTTCCGTTATCGATACATCCGCGTCGCTGATCAGCACGATCACAGAGCTTCTTGATGTCCGTGGATATGTTGGACATGGCGCGCATCCTGATACGCTGGCTCAGGCAGGGGCCGATCAGGCCGATATGATCATCGCTGTGACGCTGCATGACGAGATCAATATGGTGGCCTGCCAGGTTGCACATTCGTTGTTCAATGTTCCCACCAAGATCGCGCGTATTCGCTCGCAGAGCTATCTTCAGTCTCACTATTCTGACCTCTTCTCGCGTGACCACATGCCGATCGATGTGACAATTTCGCCAGAGGTTGAGGTCGGTAAGCTCGTCTTGCGGCGGATCTCGTTTCCCGGAGCAACAGACATCGTGCGTTTCGCAGATGAGCGTATCACCATGCTGGCTGTTGAGTGCAACGATGATTGCCCGGTGCTCAATACGCCGCTTATCCAGCTCAGCCAGCTGTTTCCGGATCTCGGGGCCACTGTCACGGGCATTTACCGGGATGAAAAAGTCATCATTCCACATTCGAACGATCAGATCGTCGCCGGTGATCTTGTCTATGTTGTTTGCGAGCAGGAGCATATACGGCGCACGCTTGCCCTTTTTGGGCATGAAGAGCAGGAAGCCCGCCGTATCGTTATCGCCGGGGGCGGCAATATCGGCTTTTACGTGGCAAAGTCGATTGAAGAACTGCAGCCGAAGACAAGACTGAAGATGATCGAGAATGATCGCGAAAAGGCGGTTGCGGTCTCTGATGCGCTTCGCAATGTGATCGTGTTGCAGGGGTCGGCGCTCGATCAGAACATCATGGTTCAGGCGGATGTGCCTGATGCGCATCTGATGGTTTCACTCACCAATAACGACCAGACAAATATCCTTTCCTCGGTCATTGCCAAGCAGCTTGGTTGTCAGTCCAATCTGGCTCTTCTCAATAATCCCTCATTTCATGACGTGACCAAGTCTCTGGGCATTGATGCTTATATCAATCCACGTGCCGTCACGATCTCCCGTGTGCTGCAACACGTCCGCAAGGGGCGCATCCGTTCCGTCTATGCGGTCCAGAAGGGCGCGGCTGAAGTGATTGAAGCTGAGGCTTTGACGACCTCACCGCTTGTCGGGACGCCTTTTCGTGATCTTGACCTGCCTGAAGGGATCCGGATCGGTGCAGTCTATCGCGGTGATAAGGTTTTAAGGCCAACCGGTGATATGAAAATCAAAGCAAATGATCGGGTTATTCTGTTTGCTGTCGCTTCCGCAGTCCGGCATGTCGAACAATTGTTCCGGGTATCGATCCAGTATTTCTAGTGTAGTGATGTTTCAGACTGTTTTTACTATCAAAGATGGTATCTTTTCGCCGTTGCGGAAGTGCTGACGATTTGCTACCAACCTAAAATGAAGAGCTGCAACTGAAGTATCAGTACAGCGCATAATAAATGGAAACCGGCTGAGGTCGGCAAAATTAAGAAAGAATCGGCGCCATGGCGGAACGTTCTCAAAACCTTCAGGATGTCTTTCTCAATTGCGTTCGTAAGCAGAAAATTTCACTGACCATCTTCCTGATCAATGGTGTGAAGCTGACAGGTGTGGTCACATCTTTTGATAATTTCTGCGTATTGCTGCGACGCGACGGACATTCCCAGCTTGTCTATAAGCACGCGATTTCAACCATCATGCCAAGTCAGCCGGTTCAGATGTTTGAAACCGAAGACAGCGCATCCTGATTGGTGAACTTCCATTTCTGACGATAACAACTCTTTCGAGAGCCAATACGAAAACCGGGATGCCTCCCGCGCGCTTGTGATCGTGCCTGTGCTGAAAGCAGCACGTGGGGATCGCGGCGCGGACAATGTTGTGAGCACACGCCCGGCGGAGAGCCGCCTTCAGGAAGCTGATGGTCTTGCCCGCGCTATCGGGTTGAGTGTGGTTGAGGCCCAGATCGTACCGGTGAATGATCCGCGCCCTGCGACCCTGATCGGTGGCGGGAAGATTGAGGAAATTGACCATCAGCTTGATGAGAAGAATATCGGGCTGGTAATTGTCGATCACCCGCTGACGCCGGTGCAGCAGCGCAATCTGGAAAAAGCCTGGGTCGCAAAGGTCATCGACAGAACCGGCCTTATCCTCGAGATATTTGGTGACCGCGCTTCGACGAAAGAAGGCCGTCTTCAGGTCGAGCTGGCGCATCTGAATTATCAGCGCGGGCGGCTCGTGCGGAGCTGGACTCACCTGGAGCGTCAGCGTGGCGGCGGCGGTTTTATGGGTGGTCCGGGTGAAACACAGATTGAAGCCGACAGGCGAATGTTGCGTGAGCGAATCGTCAAGCTTGAGCGTGAGCTGGAACAGGTCGTCCGCACCCGCCAGCTGCACCGTTCAAAGCGGAAAAAAGTGCCGCATCCCATCGTCGCGCTCGTCGGCTATACCAATGCCGGTAAATCGACACTGTTTAACCGGATAACCGGGGCAGGCGTTCTGGCAGAAGACATGCTGTTCGCGACGCTGGATCCAACGCTCAGGCGGATGAAATTGCCGCATGGCCGCACAGTTATTCTGTCTGACACGGTTGGCTTCATTTCTGATCTGCCGACCCATCTGGTGGCAGCGTTCAGGGCAACGTTGGAAGAAGTTCTTGAAGCTGATCTCATTCTTCATGTGCGCGATATGTCAGACCCGGCGCGCGATGCCCAGTCTGACGATGTTTTGCGGATTTTGAACGAGCTCGGTATCGACGAGAAAACGCAGGATGAGCGTATCATCGAGGTCTGGAACAAGCTTGACCTTCTGTCTCCTGATGAACATGACGCGCTTATGGATCGGGCTAACGCGAATGAAAAGGTGATGGGCGTTTCTGCGGTTACCGGCGAGGGCGTGTCCGAGCTTATGGATGTTATCGCTGCACGGCTTGCTGGTGTTTTAACCGAAACGACAATCGTGCTTTCACCCGCCCAGCTTCAGTTTCTGCCGTGGATTTATGAACACGCTCTTGTTGATGAACGTCGTGATGAAGAAGATGGCTCCGTCAGTCTTGATATCCGTTTACCGGAAGCGGAATCGCAAAGACTTGAGAGTATGCTGTCGGAATAGGGCGGGTTACGACCGCTGTCTTCAAACAAGTTGTCTTTCAATGGACTTTGCGTCCTGCCAGAGGGCTTCCATGCGCTCCAGCGTGGCCTCATCAAGTGTTTTTCCGTCTTTTTCCAGCGTCTTTTCAATATGACTGAAACGACGTCGGAATTTCGTGTTGGTACCACGCAATGCCTGTTCCGGGTCGGTTTTGGTGTGGCGCGCCAGGTTGACTGCGGCAAAAATCATATCACCGAGCTCGTCCGACACTGCCGCTTTGTTCCCTGAAAGCAGGGCCTGTCTCAGCTCATGAATTTCTTCCTCAAATTTATCGAGGATTGGCTCAGGCTCAGACCAGTCGAAACCGACACGGGCTGCATGTTCCTGTAGCTTGAGAGCTTCGGTCAGGGCCGGGAATGAGCGCTGTACACCACCAAGATGACCGGCCTTGAAGTCTTCCGTAAGGCCACGTCGGGCGCGCCGTTCTGCGCGCTCTGCCTTTTCTTCACGCTTGATATCATCCCATTTCTGCTTCACGGCTTCGGCGGTTTCAGCATCATAGGAGCCAAAGACATGCGGATGGCGGCGGATCATTTTTGATGTGACTGCGTGGACAACGTCACCGAACGAAAACTCACCGGCTTCTTCAGCCATGCGCGCGTGAAATACCACCTGCAAAAGCAGGTCACCGAGCTCGTCACAAAGATCATCGAGATCATTGCGCTCGATCGCGTCTGCGACTTCATAGGCTTCTTCGATGGTATAGGGTTTGATCGTTTCGAACGATTGTTTGATGTCCCAGGGGCAACCCGTTTCAGGATCGCGAAGTGCGGCCATAATTTCGAGAAGGCGGTTGATGTCGGGCGAAGGTTCCATGGGAAAGGGCTCCTGAGTTCGGTCGGTCAGGTCAAAATCGAGGCGCAGTGCCGGTTTGCATAAGACTTGAGAAGCAGCCTATAGCGCCGTGCGTCCATTCGGACGCACAAAGCACGATGCGCTAGTCGAGCGGGATACCGGTTTCGCCTTTATGCGACTGGTAGGTCTGTGAGGCAAGCGCATATGTTGCTTTGATCTCAGCGATACGATTTTCAAAGTCGCTGCGCTCAGGCTCGTTTGCCAAAGATGCCATTTCCGGTATGGAGCGGGACGTAAAGAAGGCATTCTTTCTGTGATATCCGCCCGGCTCTAAACCATATAGCTCTTTCATGATTTTCAGGTCATGCGGAATCGCAAAACGATCACGCGAATCCTCGTGGCTGAAGAAGTAGAAGTAATTGTCGAAACCGGCCCAGGTGATTGCCGACATGCACATCGTGCAGGGTTCGTGCGTTGTAAGGAACAGCAGGTCCTTCGTGTCCGGGCGCTCGGACAATTCATAGAATTGCTTCAGTGTGTGAACCTCGCCATGCCAGAGTGGGTTGGATGTCTCGTCATTGGTTCCCGCGATGACCAGAGACAGATCTGACTTTCTGAGTATCGCCGCTCCGAAGACCTTGTTGCCCCGATCGACCCCGCGCATGGTCAGCGGCAGGATATCGTTCTCAATGACGCTCAGGAGTCGGTTGGTCAGTTTTATATCGTCCATCTTTGTTCCCCGTTCGATGCTGTTCATCAGCGAGTAAAATGAGTTCATCACCTGTATGCAAGACACCGCCGTCTCCCGATACCGGTTAAATTTGCTGCAAGCCTCAGAAATTTGAGGAACGAAATGTGCATGAGCGCGCCGGTTACGCATTTTCGTTTCTTCAACTACGGGCACGAAACAACGATCATTTCACCAGCTTGAAAAGGACTGGTTGCAAATGGTCGCGAAAGAAGAATTGCTGACGACGTTCCCGGCGTTTTTCCGGGTTGATGGGAAGAAGGTCGCTATTTTTGGCAATGGTGATGAGGCCTTTGCAAAGGCCCGGCTGGTTGCCAAAACCAGCGCACGGATCGTTGCTTATGCCGATAATCCGGAAACAGACTACACAGAATTTCTGCTGGAAAACGGGCATATGCTCATCCGCGAACCTTTTTGCATGGCCCAGCTGGAAGACGCCAGCCTGGTGTTCGCAGCTTCAGGCGTTGAAGAGGTTGACCATCATATTGCCGGGGCTGCGCGCTCACTTCGAATTCCTGTAAATGCCGTCGACCAGAAAGAAGACTGCGATTTTTATACGCCTGCGCTGGTTGCTCGTCCGCCGGTCGCCGTCGCCATTGGCACAGAAGGCGCCGGTCCGGTTCTGGCTCAGATGATCCGAACCAAAATTGATACCATGCTGCCACGTTCCCTTGGTCCACTGGCACGATTGGCAAACAGCCTGAGAGATAAGGTTGATGCGCGGATCCCCAGAGGAAGCCCGCGGCGCGCATTCTGGTCCCGTTTTTTCAATGGGTCGGTGGCAGAGGCGGTCGAGCGCGGACGAATGATTGAGGCCGAATGCCTGGCAGACGAAATACTGGCGGATGGGGCTGATATCAGCGGCCATGTTGCCCTTGTTGGTGCAGGTCCGGGAGCAGAAGACTTGCTCACCATTCGTGCGCACCGTCTTCTTATGGAAGCTGATGTGATTGCCCATGATGCGCTCGTGCCCCAGGCCGTTATTGATATGGGACGGCGTGATGCAGAGCGGATAGCCGTTGGTAAGCGCAAGAATTGCCATTCTAAATCTCAAAATGAAATCAATGGACTGATGATCGATCTTGCCAAAGAAGGTAAGCGTGTCGTTCGATTGAAATCTGGTGATCCCCTGGTTTTTGGACGCGCCGGCGAAGAAATGGCGGCACTGAGGTCCGCCGGTATTTCATATGAAGTCGTTCCCGGCGTGACCTCTGCCACTGCCGCAGCTGCTGATTTCGAATTACCGCTGACACTGCGCGGTGTCGCTTCAACGCTGGTTTTTACGACCGGCCACGACCTCAATGGTGAAACCTTGCCGGACTGGGCCGGATTGGCGGTTCAGGGTACCACGATTGCTGTCTATATGGGCCGTTCTGTCGCTGCCAGACTTGGTTCCCGGCTGGAGGAAGCAGGTGTTTCACCCGACACCACGATCGCGGTCATCGAAAATGCCAGCCGCACCAACCGGCGCTTGCTGCATGGTGTTCTGGCAGAGCTGCCGCTTCTTGAGGGGCGTGATGACCTTTCAGGTCCGGTTATGGTGATCATCGGAGATGCCGTCGCCGGGGCTAACCTTGAACATTCGAGCACCATCGCGACCAACAGCAATGTCGCCACCAAACACTTTATGGGAGTCGCTCATGCCCGCTAAACATGTTGCAAAAGTGCTGACGGCAAACAGGCTGAAAGATGGCCTTTCAATCTGGCTTGATGCCAATGGTCGCTGGACAGAAAATCTGCAGCAGGCTCTTGTCGCCAGGCATGACGCAGCCGTCGACAGCCTCGATGATATCGGCAAGCGCGACTTCTCGGCCAACAAGGTTGTTGATGTCAATCTGATTGATGTCGAGGAGCGGGCTGACGGGCGAATCTGGCCGCTGAGGCTGCGCGAACGCATTCGCGCTGAAGGGCCAACCATACCCTATGCAGCCGGCTTTTCTGCGGCTAGCCCCGAACGCGTGGAGGCTTGAGATTATGTATCGCTATGATGAATTTGACCATGATTTCGTTGCCCAGCGGGTTGACCAGTTTACCGATCAGGTCGAAAGGCGGCTCTCCGGTGAAATCACGGAAGATCAGTTCAAGCCGCTTCGGCTGATGAATGGTGTTTACCTTCAGCTTCACGCCTATATGCTGCGTATCGCGGTGCCCTATGGGACAATGAATTCTGCCCAGATGCGAAAGCTCGCGCACATCGCCCGCACCTATGACCGGGGATATGGTCACTTTACAACCCGGCAGAATATCCAGTTTAACTGGCCGCGGCTCGCCGACATTCCGGCGATACTACGTGAGTTGGCTACGGTGGAAATGCACGCGATCCAGACGTCTGGAAACTGCATTCGGAATGTAACGGCTGACCATTTTTCGGGTGCAGCTGCTGATGAAGTCGCCGACCCGCGTCCCTATGCCGAAATTCTGCGGCAGTGGTCGTCATTGCACCCTGAATTTTCGTTCCTGCCGCGAAAGTTCAAAATATCTGTCACCGGTGCAGAGAAAGACAGGGCCGCAATTCAGGTGCATGATATCGGCCTTCATCTGAAGCGAAATGACGCCGGGGATCTGGGATTTGCTGTCTATATCGGAGGCGGGCAGGGCAGAACGCCGATGATCGCCAAAAAGGTGCGCGATTTCCTGCCTGAACAGGACTTGCTTGCCTATACGACAGCGATCTTGCGCGTCTATAATCTCCATGGCCGTCGTGACAACAAGTATAAGGCACGCATCAAGATACTGGTACACGAAACCGGCCTTGATGTGCTCAAGGCCCAGATTGAACATGAGTTCGAGGCACTCAGAGATACCGAACTCAAGCTTCCGGACTCCGATATCGCGGCAATATCTGACTATTTTGCGGTCCCCAGTCTGCCAATATGCGCAGCGGATGAAAGTGCGACGGAATTGCGAGATGAGAGCGGTTACGAGGAGTGGCTTTCCCGCAATACGGCTCCGCACAAGCGAAACGATTATGCGATGGTGACAATTTCGCTCAAGCCGATTGGCGGCATCCCCGGCGATGCGACAGACAAGCAGATGGAAGCCGTCGCCGATATCGCAGAGTGCTTCGCCTTTGACGAAATCCGGGTCAGCCATGAGCAGAACCTTGTCCTGCCACATGTTGCGCGCGCCGAGTTGCCTGAAGTCTACCGGGCTCTCAAGGACGCCGGGCTTGAAACCGGTAATGCCGGTCTGATCACGGATATTATTGCCTGTCCCGGACTGGACTATTGCGCGCTTGCCAATGCCCGCTCGATCCCGGTCGCTCAGTCTTTGTCTGCGCGCTTCGGCAACCCGGAACGGCAGGCAGAGATCGGCGAACTCGAGATCAAGATTTCAGGGTGCATCAATGCCTGTGGCCATCACCATGTCGGCCATATCGGGCTTTTGGGGGTAGAGAAAAAGGGGGCCGAACTCTATCAGATCACGCTCGGCGGTTCGGCGGATGAAAACACCTCGATTGGCGAGATTGTTGGACGAGGCTTCGAGCCAGAAAAAGTGACCGATGCCGTCGAGACGATTGTTGATACGTACCTGCGGCTGAGAAACAGTTCCGATGAAACATTCATCAATGCATATCGGCGTCTGGGGGCGCAGCCGTTCAAGGATGCGCTCTACCCCGAAAAATCCAAAGCGGCATAAGGAGGCCAGAGCTTTGACCACAATCTGGCGTGAAACCGGCTTTGTTGAAAACGATCCGTGGGTCATCGAAACCGATGACCGTATAGCAGGCGAGGGCGAGCGTGTACTGGTTCCGCTCAACGATATCGCAGAAACCGGCGAAACCGGTAATGAAGGCCTAGGCATTTTGCTTACACCGGATGATGACCCGGAAGCATTAAGACCTTACCTTGAGCGTATTGATCTGATCGCGCTGACTTTTCCGGCCTTCAGTGATGGGCGTGCCTTCTCTCAGTCGACATATATACGCGACCGCCTTGGTTATACTGGCGAGCTCCGTGCGGTTGGCGATGTTCTGATTGATCCTTTGGTCTTTATGCTGCGTTGTGGGATTTCCAGCTTCGCTATTGAGAACGAGACTGCGATCAGGCGTTTGAGGGAAGGGCGGTTGCCAGAGGTGAACCGATACTATCAGCCTGCGACCCGGAAAACCCCATCTGCCGGTCGCTATAGCTGGCGTCATGCTGCAAAAATATGACTTTATGCCCCAAGTTTTATGATCGTACTTTGCATTCTGTCTCTCACGGTAGTATTGAACGCTGGAATTTAGATAAGGCGGTCATCCCACCGCTAAACGATGAAAACAGGACGACAATCCGCATGAACGTGCAAGCCAAGACCGCGGAATTTGCAGAGACGCTGCCCGCAGGCGTCTACGCTGAAAAGGTGCTCAGCGTGAATCACTACACGGACCGCCTGTTTCGTTTTTCGATGACGCGGCCAGCAGGGTTTCGTTTTCGCTCCGGTGAATTCGCAATGATCGGCCTGATGGTTGAAGGCAAGCCGGTTTACCGTGCTTATTCGATTGCAAGCCCCTCATGGGCTGACGAACTGGAGTTCTTTTCGATCAAGGTGCCCAATGGCCCTTTGACGCAGCATTTGCAGAAAATTGAAACTGGTGACACCGTCTTGATGCGCAAGAAACCGACCGGAACACTGGTTCTGGACGCGCTGACGCCGGGGAAGCGCCTTTATATGTTTTCGACGGGCACAGGCATTGCTCCGTTTGCAAGTCTGATCCGTGATCCGGAAACGTATGAAAAGTTTGATGAAGTGATCCTGACACATACCTGCCGGGAGGTTGCCGAGCTTCAGTATGGCTTCGATCTGGTCAGCGAAATCCGCAATGACGAGCTATTGAGCGAGTTCGTTGGCGATAAGCTTACGCATTACGCAACTGTTACACGCGAACCGTTCGAGCGCAGCGGTCGTATCACCGATCTGATTGCCAGTGGCAAACTGTTCAGCGATCTTGGAGTGCCGCCGCTGGATCCGGTAACAGATCGCGGTATGATCTGTGGTTCGACCGAGATGCTGAAGGATACAAAGGCGCTGCTTGAACAGGCCGGAATGACAGAAGGCGCGAACAATAAGCCGTCCGAATTCGTAATCGAACGTGCGTTTGTGGGCTGAATTATTCCGACAATAAGATAATGAAAAAGGGGAGCACAGGCTCCCCTTTTTCATGCTCAGTGAATGCTGTCGCTGCCTTGGTTATTCATGTCTGAGGGCATCAATCGGTTGCAGCCGCGAAGCGCGCCGGGCAGGGAAATAACCGAAGACAATGCCAATCAGGGCGGAGACAAGAAATGCCACGATGATGAGGTATGGATTGGGTGCAAAAGGGACACCAAGATACTGAACACCGGCATATCCGACGCCCAGGCCGAGAGCGATACCGCCAATCCCGCCGAGCACCGAAAGAACGACGGCTTCGACCAGAAACTGCATGAGGACTTGCCGCCGGAAAGCACCAATCGCCAGCCGAAGACCGATTTCACGCGTTCGCTCGGTCACCGACACCAGCATGATGTTCATGATACCAATGCCACCGACGATCAGGCTGACTACAGCCACCGCGCCGAGAAGGCCCGCCAAAAGCCGTGTAGTGCCGTCCATTGTGTCCGCAATCTGCGTCATGTCGTTCACCACGAAGTCGCTGTCGCGACCGGAGGCGAGATTGCGCCGCTCACGCAGTAATGCTGACACGTCCTTCTCAACCTGTGCCTTTGAGGCGGTATCGCGTGCGGAAAGTATGATGCTGTCGATATAGCTTTCGCCGCCAACACGCCGCTGGAACGTTTTGATCGGCATTAGGACAATATCGTCCCGGTCCTGCCCCATGCCGCTTTCGCCACGGGCGCCCAGAACGCCGACAACATTGCAGGCGATATTTCCGACACGGATCGACTGCCCGACAGGCTCTGCTTCACCAAACAGCGCATTGGAGACCGTATTGCCGAGAATGCAGGCTGTTTCCCTTCCCTCATTTTCGGCGTCAGAAAAAGCGCGGCCTGATATGATGCGCCAGTCCTGAGCATCGAGATAGGAATTGGTCGATCCAACCACCGTGGTTTTTCTGTTCTGCCCACCGGAAACTACCGTAACACTGGCCGTATTTTGCGGCGCGACAGCGCGCAGACCGGCGATCTGGTTGCGGATGGCGGCAACGTCACTTTCCGAAAAGCCTTTTGCCGCTTCTGCCGGGCCACCGGGGCTGCGCTGACCGGGCCGGATAAACAACAGATCTGTTCCCAATTCGGATACTTCGGTTTTTACCTGTTGACTTGTACCCTCGGCGATTGTTGCCATTGCGATCACAGCCGATACGCCGATCACAACGCCCATAACCGTCAGAAAAGATCTCAGAAAGTTCTTGCGAACGGCCCGCAGCGCTAGCTTTACAGTTTCAAGAAACATGGCTTGTCTCCCTGGCCGCACGGGTGCGCAGGTCGCTTTCAAGGTGGCCATCAAGGAAGCGGATCGTCCGGTCAGCATAGGCCGCGACCATATCATCATGGGTGACGACGATCACTGTAATGCCGTTGGAGCGGTTCAGGCCGGTGATCAGGTCCATCACGGATTCGCTGGTGCGTGTATCAAGATTACCGGTTGGCTCATCAGCCAGCAGCACGCCGGGCTTTGTAACAATCGCCCTTGCAATTGCGACGCGCTGCTGCTGGCCGCCGGAGAGCGATTGGGCACTGTAATGCATACGGTCAGCGAGACCGACCTGGATGAGCGCCTGTTCGGCAAGCTCCCGGCGTTGTCTGCGCTTAATGCCACGATAAATGAGCGGTAGCTCAACATTATCGAGCGCGGAGGTGCGCGGCAAAAGATTAAAACCCTGAAACACGAAGCCCAGAAGATATCGCCGGAGAAGGGTGAGCTTGGAGGAGGGGAGTTCACCTGTCGGCACACCCTGGAACAGGTATTCGCCGCTGGACGGCGCATCAAGCCAACCCATGATATTCATCGCGGTGGATTTGCCCGAGCCGGAAGGGCCGCGAATGGCAACGAATTCACCGGCTTCAATCTCAAAATTTACACCGGCAAGCGCATCCACGGTCGCTTCGCCGCTGCCATATGTCTTGAAGACATCTTTAAACGCAATGAGCGGAGCGTTATTCATGGACACATCCCCCTGTTAGCCGGCAGTGCCGGTAATCAGTCTGTCACCAACCCTGAGATCGCCCTCGACCACCTGTGTGTAGCGTCCGTCTGTTGCCCCTGTGACAATTTCGACAGGTTGGGCCTCACCATTGCGCATGAGCCAGACTGTTCTTCCCTTGCCGGGGCCTGAGCTTTGACCGGCCTTGGGCTGATTGCTTTCTGGTGACAGCTGGAAACGCAAGGCGGAATTTGGCACCAGAAGTGCGTTTTCCACGTCGTCAGCGACGATTTCAGCCGTTGCGGTCATACCCTGACGCAGAAGCAGGTCTTCATTATCGACGCCCAGCACCGCCTTGTATGTAACCACGTCATTGTTAATCTCAGAAGCATAACGGATGGATTTGATCTCGGCCGGAAAGCTCATATCCGGAAACGCCTCAACGGTGAAGCTGGCGGTCTGCCCGACCTTAACCCGGCCAACGTCGGCTTCATCGACATCAACACGCAACTCCATCTGTTTCAAGTTGCCCGCGATCACGAACAGTGTCGGGGCTTCCAGCGATGCGGCCACTGTCTGACCAACATCGACATTGCGCTCGAGAACCACACCATCAATCGGGGACCGGATTTCCGCTTTCGTCAAGCGCAGCTGGGCGCGCTCCAGATCGCTTCGCGCAACGGATAATTGCGCTTCGGCACTATCTTTGGCGGCCTGCATCGCTTTCAGCTTGAACTCGGCATCCTCAAGATCCTGTCGCGGTGCGACATCGCGCTCCACAAGCTTTCCTGTGCGCTCCATATCAGCCTTTGCGGCCTCAAGATCCGAGCTGCTGGCCGCTATATCGGCCTGAGCGGCGGAAACGCGGGCGCGGGCACTTTGGATATCGGCTTCAAGTTCGTCTGTTTCAAGCTGAAGCAGCACATCTCCGGCGCTGATAGTGTCGTTAAAATCCGCGTAGACATCGCGTACAGTACCGGAAAGCTCACTGGAGATATCAACCTGATCGGTCGGTTCAATGGAACCGGTCGCCGTGACTGTAACCGTCATGCTGCCGCGAATCACGTCTTCGGTTGCGTATTGCTGTGCTGGACTGCCGACGGCCAGATCGGCAGGCCAGAACCGATAGCCGGCAAAAATGATAAAGCCCGCCACAACAACCACCAACAACCAGCGCCAGGGAAAATTCACTGGTTTGCGCGGCGGCTTGTTATTGCCCAGAATCGCATTGATATCGGGCATTTGCGGAGCAGGGCGCTGCGCTCCCTCTTCGCCAATACCTTTATTATGGCTGTCCGAATTCGTGGACATAATCTCACAGGTCCTGTCTGAAAGAGCCTCAATAAAACTCAGCGTTGCAGAAATATGTTATTGCAATTTTACGAGAGCATGTTTTGTTTCGTTACTGGTCGTGGCATAAATCCACGCAAGATGAAAGCCGGATTCGCACCGCTGGGTGGTGCATCTCATCTGCTTTACCTGGAGGGATACATAATGAAGTCGCGTCATGCAGTCGCAATCGCATTTGCCACATTATTGAGTGTCATGCCCGTTTCGAATGCGTTTTCCGCATTGCCGGACGGTGCTAACTCTTTGAATGAGACATATCAGGACTGGCGCGTTGCTTGTGTGAGCGATGGTGAAACGGATCGCTGTTCCATGCTGCAAAATCAGGTCTCAAAGGACTCTGGTCAACGCGTGATGTCCGTTGAGCTCACAGCACCGAATGCAAATGGTCTACAGGGCATTGTACTGATGCCATTTGGTCTTGCCTTGGCCAAAGGGATTTCAATCAGCATTGACGATGCTCCAGCAGACGCGACGTTCGGTTTTTCGACCTGTGTGCCGCAAGGCTGCGTCGTGCCAGTTCAGTTCAATGCCGACATGATCGGCAAACTTAAGAATGGCGGTACACTCAAAATCAGTGGCACTGTGCTCGACAGCGGTGAAGCGATTACGATTTCTTCTTCGCTTAACGGTTTCACTGCAGCCTATAACAGACTGAATGCTCTGCGATAGTTTCTAGACGGTTCAGAGGCAGAAGTGCTTACGTTGGTAAAACGTTCTCTGTCTCTTTAGCTGTCTTGGCCGTTCAGTTGAGTTCCATAATCTACCTTATGTGATTTTTTTGGAAATGTTGGACGATCTTGGTTTTTGTCCATGAGGTATGTGGTTATCGCTGAGCGAAATCCGCCAGCTCGAGCATCAACGAAACGCATGGATGGGCATATTGCTTCAATGCGCATGGGCAGACAGGCTGGGTGCCGTTGAGAAACCTTGTTCCTGCCTGATTGCCGGCTTGATGTCCATGCGGCTTCGATCAGACAGGATCTAAATCCCCTCTGGCCCATATATCCTGTGTCTCGGCCATGAAGTCTGCAAATCTGCCTTCGGCAATAGAGGCACGAATGCCCTTCATCAGATCCTGATAATAATGAAGATTATTCCATGTCAGCAGCATTCCGGCCAAGGACTCATTGGCACGGACGAGGTGATGCAGATAGGCGCGCGAATAATCTCGTGTTGCCGGGCACTCGCTTTCTTCATCCAGAGGGCGGAGATCTTCAGCATGGCGTGCATTTCTCAGATTGACCTTGCCTCTGCGGGTGAACGCCAGTCCGTGGCGCCCTGCCCGCGTTGGCATCACGCAGTCAAACATATCAATGCCACAGGCCACTGATTTCAAAATGTCATCGGGTGTTCCGACACCCATGAGGTAACGCGGTTTTTCCTTCGGCAACACAGGTAGCGTCACGTTGAGCATGTCCAGCATGACGGCTTGCGGTTCGCCGACTGCCAGGCCGCCGACGGCATATCCTTTGAGATCGAGTGCGGCGAGCCCTTCAGCAGAGCGCACGCGCAGATCGGGGATGTCGCCGCCCTGTACGATACCGAACATGGCCTTGCCCGGCTGTTCGCCGAAAGCCTCACGGCAACGTTCTGCCCATCTGAGCGACATTTCCATTGCGCGCTCAATTTCCTGCCGCTCCGCGGGCAACCGTACGCATTCATCGAGTTGCATCTGGATGTCAGACCCCAGAAGCCCCTGGATCTCGATTGAGCGCTCAGGGCTCATATGGTGAACGCTACCATCAATATGTGACTTGAAGGTAACGCCCTTCTTCTCGTCAATCTGGCGCAGGGCCGCAAGCGACATAACCTGAAAGCCACCGGAATCGGTAAGTATCGGATAGGGCCAGCGAATAAGCGCGTGCAGTCCGCCAAGGCGCGCCACGCGCTCTGCACCAGGGCGAAGCATCAGATGATACGTATTGCCGAGGATGATATCGGCCCCCAGTTCCCGAACCTGATCCAGATACATGGCCTTCACGGTACCGGCAGTTCCAACCGGCATGAAAGCCGGCGTGCGAATGACACCTCTTGGCATGGTGATTTCGCCAAGACGCGCCTTGTCACTGGTATTTTTCAGTGTGAATTGAAACTTATCGTTCATCTGTCTTTCCGGAACAGCAGGCTGGAGTCGCCATAGGAGTAGAAGCGGTAGCCGGTCTTTATTGCATGCGCATAGGCTGCCTGCATTGTATCAAGCCCACAAAATGCAGAAACCAGCATGAAAAGGGTCGATTTCGGCAGGTGGAAGTTGGTCATGAGCACATCGACCGCCTTAAACCGATAGCCGGGTTGGATAAAAATACCGGTCTCACCATGCCAGGGCTGAAGAACCCCGTTGTCGGTAGCCGCACTTTCCAGAAGGCGCAAAGAGGTGGTTCCCACGCTGACAATCCGTCCGCCTCGCGCTCGCACCGCATTAAGGGCTGCAGCAGCCTCTTCGCTGACATAGCCGCGCTCAAAATGCATTTTATGATTGTCTGTATCATCGGCTTTGACTGGCAAAAAGGTCCCCGCTCCCACATGGAGCGTTACGAAATGTCTTTCAATGCCGGCTTTGTCCAGTGCATCGAACAGTCGTGGGGTGAAATGGAGCCCCGCCGTCGGGGCAGCCACGGCGCCATCTTCGCGTGCATAGATGGTCTGATAATCATCGCGGTCACGATCATCTTCAGCGCGCTTTGCCGCGATATAGGGCGGCAGCGGAACATGACCGACCTGCATCAGTGCTTCATCAAGGGCGCCACCACGTGCATTGAAGCTGAGGGCGACTTCTCCCCCTTCTCTCTTTTCCGCCACCGTGGCTTCCAGCGTCATGCTTCCATCAGCTGATGTGAACACCATCTGGTCATGCGCTTTGATACGCTTTCCCGGCTTGGCAAATGCGTGCCATATATTGTCTGCCGATCGCAAATGGAGCGTAACGGAGACCGAAACATCCTGTCCGCCGGGCCGTTTTCGAACGCCTTCCAGCTGGGCAGGGATGACTTTTGTATCGTTGAAAACCAGAGCGTCGCCGGGGTTTAGAAACGATGGCAGATCAAGCACGCTATGATCTTCAGTCATGGGTTGGGAACCTGGCTGAACGACCAGCAGGCGGGCAGAATCGCGCGGGCTTGCAGGCCGAAGAGCGATATTTTCTTCCGGAAGGTCAAAGTTGAATAAATCTACGCGCATGATCTCATCGCTTTAAACCAAAAGCCCGCCGGCAGCCAGAAAAGGGCCGCCGCGCGGGCAGTCTCAATCAGATTTATGACGTTTTAAACGTCAGCGGCAACCTTCAGGGAAATGATATGATCCGGTTGGCTCACGGGTTCGCCACGCTCGAAAGAGTCGACCACATCCATGCCTTCAATCACCTGTCCCCAGACCGTGTACTGCTTGTCCAGCCAGGGAGCATCGGTAAAGCAGATAAAGAACTGAGAATTGGCCGAATTCGGGTTTTGTGTGCGTGCCATCGAGCATGTTCCGCGCACGTGGCGCTTATCGGAAAATTCGGCCGGAAGGTCGGGCTTTGAAGAGCCCCCTGTTCCGGCGCGGCCCGGATTGAAGCCCGGATTTTCCTTCTGGCCGTGCTGAACGTCACCGCCCTGTGCCATGAAATCCGCAATCACGCGATGGAAGACAACACCGTCGTAAGCGCCTTCGCGCGCCAGTTCCTTGATCCGTTCTACATGCTTCGGAGCAACATCCGGATAGGCTTCGATGACGATCTTCCCTTTGGATGTTTCCATGATGAACGCATTTTCACGGTCTTTGATTTCGGCCATAAACTCTCTCCTGTTGGCGCGTATCGGTCGAAATAATATGGGTCAGCGACCGAGTGTCACGTCAATGATCCGATCCGGATCGCTGACCTTACCATTCTGGGCCTTGTCGCCCTTTTTGATCTTGTCGACATTTTCCATGCCGGAAACGACTTCACCGATGACTGTATACTGACCATCAAGGAAAGGCGCATCATCAAACATGATGAAAAACTGAGAATTTGCAGAATTCGGATCCTGGGCACGCGCCATGCCAACCACACCACGCTTGAAAGGAATATCGGAAAATTCGGCTGGCAGGTCTGGCTGGTCTGAACCGCCCATGCCTGTACGCGCCGGATTGTAACCGTTTTCTTCATCGCCGAACTGGACATCTCCAGTCTGGGCCATAAAGCCGTCAATCACCCGGTGGAAGACAACATTGTTGTACGCGCCCTCTTCCGCCAGCGCTTTCACGCGGCCGGCATTTTCCGGCGCGACATCTTCAAACAATTCGATGGTGAAAGCGCCCTCGGTGGTGTTGAAGGTCAGATAGTCGTCGTTTTCCTGCGCAAGTGCAGGTCCGGAAATCGTGACAGACGTCAGCGCTGCAACTGCAGCCAGACCAGCAATCATCTTGTTCATTTCAGGCTCCTCGCTATGAATTCTTGGGGCGCGTTGTCAGCGCGAAAACTTTTCTGAAAGCGCTGTAGCGACAAAAGGTGGGACAAAACGGTTCACATCGCCACCCATTGCGGCCACTTGCCTGACCAATGTGGCCGATATCGGACGTGAGAGCGCCATTGCGGGCAGAAATACTGTCTGGATGTCTGATGCCATCGTCTGGTTCATACCAGCCATCTGCATTTCATAGGCAAAATCTGTCGAATCCCTAAGGCCACGGATGATCATCGTCGCACCACTCTTTCGCGCCGCATCGATCGCCAGGCCTTCAAATGCCTCAACTCTGACATCCTGGTTTCGTTCCGGCAGATGTTGCGCAATCGCTTTTTTCAGAAAACCAGCACGCTGCTCAAATGTGAAAAGCGGTTTTTTCCCGGCATTGACACCAATGCCGATCACCAGCCTGTCTGCAATGTTCAAAGCCTGCAGAACCACATCGAGGTGACCGTTCGTCATAGGATCGAAGGAGCCGGGATAAAAAGCTGTGCCCATGGTGCGACGTTCCGGGTTGCGTTTTCGGCCTTTTGTCACGGAACGTTGGGGACTGCAAGCCGCAAGACATGGAAATAGCGGGCATCCGCCGGATCAGCCCGCAGAAACTGAAAAGCCCGGGTATGAACCCGGACTTTCCGATTTAATGTCAGCTTTCTTCAGGGCCATCCTGTGGCGGCGTCGCCGAAGCTGCGCTTTCGTCTGCGCCCTCTTCGCCTTTCACCGCGGCATCGATGATTTCATCGTCTTCCGGCTCACTGATAACCTCAACCGAGACAACCTTTTCGTCCGCTCCCGTCTTGAACACGGTTACGCCCTTGGTTGCACGGCTTGCGATGCGAATTCCGTCAACAGGAACGCGGATCAACTGCCCGGCATTGGTGACCAGCATAATCTGATTGTTTTCCTCAACCGGGAAAGCGGCAACCAGCTTGCCGATTTCATCTGTCTTGGCGGTGTCGGTCGCGCGGATACCTTTACCACCGCGGCCGGACACACGAAAATCATAAGACGATGATTGTTTGCCGAAGCCCTTTTCGGTCACTGTCAGAATAAACTGCTCATGGAACTTCAGCTCCTCGTAGCGGTCATCCATCAGCGTGCCCTCTTCGACATCACCCTCGCCTACAAGTGCGATATCCTCAGGCTCACCGTTTTCAGAGCGACGTTCCAGCGCAGCACGTTTGAGATAGGCAGCACGCTCCCAAGGATCGGCTTCAACGTGGCTGACGATTGTCATTGAAATGACCGAGTCATCTTCAGCCAGAGCGATGCCGCGAACACCAATCGAGTTTCGTCCGGCAAAAACGCGCACGGTTGGAACCGGGAAGCGGATTGCCTGACCTTTAGCGGTGGTCAGAAGAACGTCATCATCCGGTGTACAGGTCCAGACAGAAAGGATGCGGTCATTCTCATCATCCAGCTTCATCGCAATCTTACCATTGCGGTTTACCTGAACGAAGTCAGAGAGTTTGTTTCGACGAACCGTGCCGCGTGTCGTCGCGAACATGACGTCGAGCTCTGACCAGCTGTCCTCATCTTCCGGCAACGCCATGATCGAGGTGATAGTTTCACCCTGCTGGAGCGGCAGCATGTTGATCAGTGCCTTGCCGCGCGACTGCGGCGTGCCAAGCGGGAGGCGCCAGACCTTTTCCTTGTAGACGATGCCGCGTGAGGAGAAGAACAGCACCGGTGTATGCGTGTTGGCGACGAAAAGCCGGGTCACGAAATCTTCATCGCGCATGGACATGCCTGCCCTGCCCTTGCCGCCACGGCGCTGCGCACGATAGGTCGTGAGCGGCACGCGTTTGATATATCCGTGGCGGGAAACCGTCACCACCATTTCTTCACGTGCAATCAGGTCCTCGTCGTCCATATCCGGGCCGCCTTCGAGGATTTCAGTGCGACGCGGGGTACCGAATTCGTCGCGAACCGCGGCCAGTTCTTCCTTGATGATCTGCTGAATTCTCAGGCGCGAGGACAGGATTTCAAGATATTCCTTGATCTCATCGCCGATCTTGTTCAGCTCATCGCCGATTTCATCACGACCCAGAGCCGTAAGACGCGACAGGCGCAGTTCAAGAATGGCACGGGCTTGCTCTTCAGAAAGCTGATACGTGCCATCTTCATTGATCTTGTGACGCGGGTCGTCAATCAGACGGATCAGCGATTCCACATCCTGTGCCGGCCAGTGACGCTCCATCAGCTGTTCGCGCGCGGTCGCCGGATCAGGCGCACGACGGATCAGGTTGATGATTTCATCGATATTGGCAACGGCAATGGCGAGGCCGACCAGAACATGTGCCCGTTCACGCGCCTTGCGCAGCAGGTATTTTGTGCGACGGCTGACGACGTTTTCGCGGAAAGCGACGAAGGCCTTTAGAATGTCGAGCAGGTTCATCTGCTCAGGCTTGCCGCCATTCAGCGCCACCATGTTGCAGCCAAAAGAGGTCTGCAGCGGTGTGTAGCGATAAAGCTGGTTCAGGATAACTTCAGCATTGGCATCGCGCTTAAGTTCGACCACCACGCGATAGCCTTCGCGGTCGGACTCATCACGCAGATCGGAAATGCCTTCGATACGCTTGTCGCGCACCAGTTCGGCCATTTTCTCGATCATCGTCGCCTTGTTCACCTGATAGGGAATTTCGGTGATGATGATCTGTTCACGATCGCCACGCATCGGCTGGATCGAGGCTTTGCCGCGCATGATGACAGAGCCGCGTCCGGTCTCGTATGCAGATTTGATTCCAGCCCGACCAAGAATCTGCGCTCCGGTCGGAAAATCCGGACCCGGAATAATCTGCATCAGCTCCGGCAGCTCGATGCCGGGGTCATCCATGATGGCAATGCAGCCATCGATGACTTCCGACAGATTATGGGTCGGAATATTCGTGGCCATGCCAACGGCAATACCGCCTGCACCATTGACCAGCAGGTTCGGGAATTTCGCCGGGAGAACGACTGGCTCGGAAAGCGTGCCGTCATAGTTCTCGCGAAAGTCGACCGTTTCCTTGTCGAGGTCGTCGAGAAGCGTATGGGAAACTTTCTCCAGACGGCACTCGGTGTAACGCTCGGCCGCTGGCGGATCACCGTCAATCGAGCCAAAGTTACCCTGACCGTCGATCAGAGGCAGACGAAGTGACCAGTCCTGCGCCATGCGTGCCAGAGCATCGTAAATCGCGGCATTGCCATGCGGGTGATATTTACCCATGACATCGCCGGTAATACGGGCGCATTTCATGTACTTCTTGTTCCAGTCGACGCCGAGTTCCGACATGCCGTAAAGAATACGGCGATGGACCGGTTTCAACCCGTCGCGAACATCAGGCAGCGCACGGCTGACGATT
The DNA here is from genome assembly GCF_004342225.1 of Martelella mediterranea. Classification (GTDB taxonomy): domain Bacteria; phylum Pseudomonadota; class Alphaproteobacteria; order Rhizobiales; family Rhizobiaceae; genus Martelella; species Martelella mediterranea_B. Next base: position 64,823 of record NZ_SMAR01000013.1, read on the forward strand.
ACGCTCATCGCATAATCGAGATACGAGCGCTGCATTTCTTCCACAATGGAAATGGGCTCAATGCCCGGCGGGAGTCCCCCGCCCGATGGTGTCGTTTGCTCAGTCAAATTGAATCACGATCTCAATCTAGAATCATATATGTTATCTATAGCTGAATCCGTTTGCAGACGCCAATTTCATGAAGCGATATGGCGTGGATATGGCACGGTTCTTTTTGAAAACCGCAGGAGTGCAGCTAAGCTTCGCTCTCAATGCCGCCAAAACGATTTGGCAAGGCCACGTGTTTTAGCTGGCCGTGCCGAGACCAATGCACCATGAGGTACATATGGACGATATGTCTGAACTTGTGAACGGCTTTGTAACCCTGATGGTGACGATGGATCCACCGGGCATGGTACCGGTATTTCTGGCGCTGACTGTCGGCATGACAAGGGATGAGCGGCGCAGCGTGGCAATCCGTGGCGCTCTTATCTCGTTCGTTCTGCTCGTCGTTTTTGCGTTGATTGGCACACAGATACTGGATGCGCTCGGGATCTCCATGAGCGCTTTTCGCATTGCTGGCGGGGTTTTGTTGTTCTGGATCGGCTGGGAGATGGTTTTCGAAAAGCGCCTCGAACGCAAAGAGAAAACGACTGAAACAGCGATTACCAGAGATCATATTGCCAATCTGGCGGCTTTTCCTCTGGCGATGCCGCTGCTTGCAGGCCCCGGCGCAATCTCAGCCACGATATTGCTCGGTTCTCGCGCAGACGGCCTGCTCGAAACTGTTGCGCTTGTCGGAATTATTCTTCTTGCTTCGCTGATTGTTCTGGGGGCCATGCTCACAGCGGGATTCATAGATCGCCTGCTTGGTGAAACGGGGCGAAATATTCTGACCCGCATTTTGGGCATGATGCTGACGGCGCTGGCCGTCCAGTTCGTCATTGACGGCATGCAGGCCGCTTTCGGACTGAGCGGGACGGCAGGCTGAACGGAGGCGGAAGCTATGCGTTTCTCAGGAAACAGAGCAGCCTTTCGGCAAAGTGCTCGGGTTCTTCCAGCGGCGGCGTATGCCCGCTTCTGTCAAACTTTGCGGTTTCAGCTCGCCGAAACATTGGCAGTAACGGGGTCCAGCTTTCCGGCGGGGCGATCAGGTAGTCATTGGCTCCCAATGCGATCAGGACCGGAGCTTCAACCTTTTCTGCCAGAAAGCGAACATCAATGTCGCGAAAGACCTCGCCCCACAGATGATCAAAGGCCGCATCGTTGATCGGCACGCCCGACCACAGCCAGCGTGCATCGTAGGTGGGATCATTCCAGCTCCGTGCACCAAGTCGAATGAGTAAATGTTTGAAGCGGGTATTCGGCGCATTTAGATTATCCGTGGCCAGGCTCGCGATGTCCCGGGACAGAATGGCCCTGCGTGTTTCATCCGCCTCTTCCTCGAAGCGCCGATCGGCAGCTTCCAGCATCTCTTTCGACTGGCTCGGCGCCGTGGCGATCATGGCGACATGAGACACATGTTCACGATAGCGCGCAGCATAGGCAAGCGCCATGTAGCCGTGTCCGGAATGACCGAGAATGGCAAACCGTTCAAGGCCCAGGCGAACGCGCATACGCTCTATATCCGCGACGATGCGCTCAAGGCTGAAATCGCTGTCCTTGTGATCTTCGATGGCGGTCGCGAACCCGCAATGATCAATGAAATGAAAACGCAGGTCGCTGCGCAAGACCGCAGGAAAGCAACGCGCATAATAGTCGGCACTGCCGATAACAACTACAGGAAGCCCCTGTCCTTCAATCCGAAAGGACAGAAGAAAGCCACCACTTTCAAGGATACCGAAACGGTCGTCGCTACCGGCGACGGGAGAAAGAAAATCTGTCATGCTATAATCCATAAGAAAACGATCGTAGTTCCATGATGAAACTGACGCCAAAACCCTCAGTGCCCCGGCAAAGCCGCAGCACCGGCAAAATGGTTTTGTGCGATCATCGCTAACGGATCAGTGTCATGCGTTCCTTCCCGTTCCTGGGTTTTCCAGAAGAATACGTTATCCTTGCACACAGTGTGCAAAACGAAGAAATGCGAATGCCGCTCTCTTCGCTCCGGCGATCAGTAAATTCACATCAAAACGGAATGTCGTCGTCGAGGTCCTGCGAAAGCCCGCCGCTTCCACCACTGCTGCGGCCGCCACCGCCGCCGGAAGATGGCTGTGAACCATAGTCGTCATAACCACCGCCAAGATTGCCGCCGGACTGACCGCCGCCAAATGACTGGCCACCGCCGCCGCCTTCGCCACGCCCGTCGAGCATGGTCAGCGAAGAGTTGAAGCCCTGCAAAACGACTTCGGTCGAATATCGGTCCTGTCCGCCCTGATCTGTCCACTTGCGCGTTTGCAGCTGACCTTCAATGTAGACCTTCGAGCCTTTGCGCAGATACTGCTCGGCAATCTTGCAGAGGCCTTCATTGAAGATGACCACGCGATGCCATTCAGTGCGCTCTTTACGTTCACCTGAATTGCGGTCGCGCCAGCTCTCGGAGGTCGCAACGCGGAGGTTGGCGATCGGTCTTCCATCCTGGGTGCGGCGAATCTCCGGGTCTGCTCCCAGATTGCCGACGAGTATGACCTTGTTTACACTGCCTGCCATAAATACCACCTGTTTGGTCGCCCTTGCGACCGTCAATCAAAACTCCGGATAACATAAACGATATGACGGCGCCGGACCAAAGCAAGCGTCGAAATCCACAACAAAAAATGTTCTTTATTTGTTCTAAAACGATGTTATGGTTTAAGTCAAGTCATCGATTTTCGATGAATGGTTCAGGTAAGTCTCGACTCCTGCGGCTTGTGACCTACATAGGAACCGGATTTCAATTGACATTAAGCGGGATGTTATGAGCGAGCTCAAAAATATTTCCATTCGCGGTGCCCGCCAGCACAATCTGAAGGGCGTGGACATTGATTTGCCGCGCAATTCCCTGATCGTCATGACCGGGCTTTCTGGTTCCGGAAAGTCATCGCTGGCTTTTGATACGATTTATGCAGAAGGGCAGCGCCGTTATGTTGAGAGCCTGTCCGCCTATGCGCGACAGTTTCTCGAGATGATGGAGAAACCGGACGTCGACAGGATTGACGGCCTGTCGCCGGCGATCTCGATTGAGCAGAAGACAACCTCGAAAAATCCGCGCTCCACGGTTGGAACTGTCACTGAGATTTACGATTATATGCGGTTGCTGTTTGCCCGCACGGGGGTTCCCTATTCACCTGCGACCGGGCTTCCGATCGAAAGCCAGACGGTTACGCAGATGGTTGATCGGATCCTGGCGCTTGAAGAACGGACGCGGCTTTATCTTCTTGCGCCGCTTGTGCGCGGGCGTAAGGGTGAGTTTCGCAAGGAACTCGCCGAATTGATGAAAAAGGGCTTTCAGCGCGTAAAGATTGATGGCTCTTTTTATGAGATATCCGAAGCACCGAAGCTCGACAAGAAATACAAACACGACATTGATGTCGTGGTCGATCGCGTTGCGGTGCGTGACGACCTGGCGACGCGTCTTGCTGACAGTCTGGAGACATGTCTTGAGATTGCAGACGGTCTGGCAGTTGCAGAATATGCAGATAAGCCGCTTCCTGAAAAAGAGACCGCGGCAGGCGGTGCTAAAAACAAGTCTCTCAATGAAACCCATGAGCGGATTGTTTTTTCGGAGAAGTTTGCCTGCCCTGTTTCTGGGTTCACCATTTCCGAGATTGAACCACGGCTGTTTTCATTCAATAACCCGGTTGGCGCGTGCCCGACGTGTGACGGGCTGGGTTTTCAGCAGAAAATCGATGAAGGGCTTGTCGTTCCGGATCGTACCAAAGCCCTGAGCGATGGTGCCATCGCGCCCTGGTCAAAGTCTTCGTCACCTTATTACCGGCAGACGCTCGAGGCGCTGGGCAGGCATTTTGGCTTCAAGATGAGTGACCGGTGGGAACAACTGTCTGAGAAAGCCAGAAACGCGATACTGAACGGCACCAGTGAGAAGGTCGAGTTCAATTATGCTGATGGTGCGCGCTCTTATAAAACGACAAAAATTTTCGAGGGCATTGTTCCCAATCTCGAACGGCGCTGGCGCGAAACAGATTCCGCCTGGGCGCGGGAGGAGATTGAGCGTTATATGTCTGCTGCGCCCTGCCCTGCCTGTCATGGCTACCGGCTGCGTCCCGAGGCGCTGGCGGTCAAAATTGACGGATTGCATATTGGTGAGGTTGGCGAAATGTCGATCCGCGGCGCACGCGACTGGTTTGAAGACTTGCCTGCGCACTTCTCTCAAAAGCAGAATGACATTGCCGTTCGTATCCTCAAAGAGATCCGTGAGCGCCTGCGCTTCCTCAACGATGTCGGGTTGGAATATCTGACGCTGTCGCGCAATTCCGGAACGCTTTCAGGTGGGGAAAGTCAGCGGATCCGTCTGGCCTCTCAGATCGGCTCGGGATTGACCGGTGTTCTTTACGTACTGGATGAGCCATCGATTGGCCTTCACCAGCGCGACAACGATCGCCTGCTTGATACGCTGAAACACCTTCGCGATATCGGCAATACCGTGATTGTTGTAGAACACGACGAGGATGCCATTCTTGCCGCTGACTATGTCGTCGATGTTGGTCCTGCTGCGGGCATACATGGTGGAGAGATTGTCGCTGAAGGTCCGCCTTCCGCCATCATGGCAAATCCGAAGTCTCTGACGGGGCAGTATCTCAGCGGTGTTGAAGCTGTTGAGGTTCCGGCTGAACGGCGGAAAGCGCGTAAGGGCAAGGCCTTGAAGGTGGCCGGTGCGCGCGGAAATAACCTCAAGGATGTTACGGCGTCCATCCCGCTGGGGGTCTTCACAGCGGTAACAGGTGTGTCTGGCGGTGGCAAATCCACGTTTCTGATCGAGACGCTGTACAAGGCAGCCGCGCGACGCATCATGGGCGCGCGCGAGAACCCGGCGCCTCATGATGCGGTCGAGGGGCTGGAGTTTGTCGATAAGGTGATCGATATCGATCAGTCGCCAATCGGGCGCACACCCCGATCCAATCCGGCAACTTATATTGGCGCATTCACGCCGATCAGAGAATGGTTTTCCAGCCTGCCGGAGGCAAAAGCGCGCGGCTACCAGCCAGGGCGCTTCTCCTTCAATGTGAAAGGCGGACGATGTGAGGCTTGTCAGGGTGACGGGCTGATCAAGATTGAGATGCACTTCTTGCCCGACGTGTATGTGACTTGCGATGTTTGCCACGGGCAACGCTATAATCGTGAAACACTGGATGTGAAATTTAAGGGTAAATCGATTGCCGATATTCTTGAGCTGACGGTTGAAGAAGGTGTTGAGTTCTTCTCTGCTGTCCCGTCTGTACGGGACAAGTTACAGACGCTTAAGGATGTTGGCCTCGGATATATCAAGGTTGGCCAGCAGGCGAATACGCTCTCGGGCGGTGAGGCTCAGCGTGTGAAGCTGGCAAAGGAGCTTTCGCGCAGGTCCACAGGAAAGACGCTTTATATCCTTGATGAGCCGACAACAGGCCTTCATTTCCACGATGTCGCCCGTCTGCTGGATGTGCTGCACAAGCTGGTTGAACAGGGCAATTCCGTCGTCGTCATCGAGCATAATCTTGAAGTCATAAAAACGGCTGACTGGATTATCGACTTTGGCCCTGAAGGCGGAGATGGAGGGGGCGAGATCGTTGCCACGGGTACGCCGGAAGATATTGTCAGGGAAACGAAATCATACACCGGGCGGTATCTGAAAGACCTTCTGGAGCGTCGGCCGCAGAAGATTGCCGCAGCGGAATAAGAGGAAAAGATCATGGTTCAGGCATCGGGAACACTTCGAGCAGGAATTGGCGGCTGGAAATTCGATGCCTGGAACACCTCTTTCTACCCTGAAGGGCTGCCGAAGACTCGGCAGCTTGAATATGCCAGCCAGAGGCTTTCTGTAATTGAGGTCAACGCCACCTACTATTCGTCTCAAAAGCCGTCGACCTTTGCCAAATGGGCCGAAACTGTTCCCGGTACCTTTGTTTTTGCGCTGAAAGCCAGCCGCTTTTGTACAAATCGCAAAAGGCTCTCAGAGGCCGAAGGGTCTGTTGAGAAATTTCTCGGTTCGGGGCTCACCGAGCTTGGAGATCATCTCGGGCCGATACTCTGGCAATTCACGCCCACGAAATCATTCCAAAAGGATGATTTCGAGAGTTTTCTGCAGCTTTTGCCAGAAAAGCGGGATGGCATTTCGCTTCGGCATGCAGTTGAGGTGCGTCACCCCAGCTTTCTGGTGCCTGAATTCGTTTCACTTGCCCGTAAATACAAAGTCTCAGTCGTTTGTGCAGATCATCCGGAATACCCTATGCTCGCCGATATCACGGGTGATTTCATTTATGCGCGGCTGCAGAATGGATCAGACGAAAATCCGCTCTGCTATACTGATACAGGGATTGAGGGCTGGGCTGAAAGATTGCGCGTGTGGGCTTCCGGTCGTCAGCCGGATGACCTTCCACTGTTTGATGATTTTGAGCCTGAGCACAAAAAGCGCGATGTCTATGCCTTTTTCATCAAGGGAGGCAAGGTGAACGCACCGGCCGGAGCGATGGCGCTTCAGAGCCGCCTCAACTGATTTGTGAGTATTTCGGCAGGCCGTTGGGCAGGTCTTCTGCGCTTAACCCCTCTCCTGCGTTCTGACCGGCGGCGCCATGGAGCCAGGCTCCGGCACACGCGGCCTCAAATGGTGGCATTTCCTGCGCCAGAAGGCTGCCAATAATTCCCGACAGCACATCACCGGAGCCTGCTGTTGCAAGCCATGGCGGAGCATTGGCATTAATCGCTGCGCGACCGTCCGGGGCGGTAATCACAGTGTCCGCACCTTTATAAAGAACCACGGCATTGGATCGGCTGGCAGCAGCTCTGGCTTTTTCCAGCTTGCCAAGACTTTTGTCGCTGTGAATGTCAGGAAAAAGGCGCGCAAATTCGCCTTCATGTGGAGTGAGAACGAACGTCGTTGGATGTTTTGATAGCGAATAAAAAAGACGGTCGGGGCTTTCAGCAAAAGAGGTGATCCCGTCAGCGTCCAGCACAACAGGATTGCCAGCTAGAAGGTTTGTATAGTCGCGGGCCTTTTCTCCGATACCAAAGCCGGGGCCAAGCACGAATGCGGAAAGCCGTTTGTCTTCAAGCCAGTGGCTGAGTTCTCTTACGTTGTTGATTTCCCGCAGCATGATTGCGGTCAGGTGCGCGGTCGCCTCTGTGCAGGCATTGGATGGCGTCGCAAGCGTCACGAGCCCTGCCCCGGCTTTCAGTCCGGCTGTTGCCGACAGTCGCGCCGCGCCGGTTGTCCCGTGGCCGCCGGAAAAAACGGTCAGATGTCCGCGCTTGAACTTATGAGACTGGATCGAAGTTGCAGGAAGATGCGCTTTCCAGAGTGAAGGTTCATTCAGATAGGTATTTCCGGCAACGGATGTGAGTATTCGCTGGGGAATGCCGATATCGAAGGTTTCCAGAGTGCCGCAATGCTCCCGGCCGGGTAAAAGGAAATGTCCCGGTTTGGGCCTCATAAATGTGATTGTGTGTGAGGCCGTGACTGCCGTCCCGAGTGCGGCTCCGGTGCCACCGCTGATACCAGATGGCAGATCGACTGCAACCACGTTCGATCCTGCTTTGCGAAGGTTTAAAATCAGGCTTTGCACCGCAGGATCAAGTGAACGCGTCAACCCGGCTCCGAAAAGGGCATCGACCACCACGTCATTCGCTTTGGGAGCATATGCCGCCAGCGGTTGCGGTTTTACCGGGCAGGCATTGAAAGCCTGAGCGACATCGCCTTTCAGGTTTGCCAGATCGCCGAAGTGGTAGATGCTGACATTGCATCCTGCCTCAAAAAGCGCCTTTGCTGCGATATATCCGTCGCCGCCGTTATTTCCCGGACCGCACAAAACAACCATCCGCACCGCGGCAGGGAAGCGCCGGAGGACAGCGGCGGAAACCGCTTCGCCTGCTTTCATCATCAAGCGATGACTATCGATTCCGCTTGCGGCCGCCATTTGGTCGGCCTGCCCCATTTGCTCAGGTGTCAGCAATTGCATTTCATTCCTCCTTGGTGTCGGAATTAAAATGCGATTTTATTCGAAGGATCAACTGCTGCGTTGATATGATTACGTTATAACCATATGCCTATAAATTAGACATTTCGAAATGCCCAAAATCCGTGCGGACACCTGTTGGCGGAGTTTGTTGGTTGTGATGCTTGACGCTCTTGATCGTTTCACCGAACCTGACTGGTGAATGAGCCGGGAGTTTTAGAGACACAGCAAAGAATAGTGAGAAAAAAATCGCTTTCTTTGCATTGGAAGTGAAACTTGGCATGCTATGTGCATATCGTGTTTCGAGCGGGCTGATGCCTGCTTCAACGGGAGAAGCGGAGAGCAATTTTCTCATGAAAAAGATCGAAGCGATCATAAAACCCTTCAAGCTGGACGAAGTGAAGGAAGCCCTTCAGGACGTTGGCTTGCAAGGTATAACAGTCACGGAAGCCAAGGGCTTCGGGCGCCAGAAGGGTCATACTGAACTTTACCGTGGCGCCGAATATGTCGTTGACTTTCTACCCAAGGTCAAAGTCGAAGTCGTGTTGGTGGACGAGAATGTGGACGCCGTGATCGAGGCGATCCGCAATGCCGCTCAGACAGGACGTATCGGCGACGGAAAGATCTTCGTTTCCAATGTCGAAGGCGTTGTGCGTATCCGTACCGGCGAGACCGGTGAGGACGCCATCTGACCCAAACCGCCCCTTTTTCTTTTTAAAAACGGGTATTCCCTATCGTCATCTTCTGAATGCAAGGAAAACGTTAAATGACGACAGCAGCAGAAATCATGAAACAAATCAAAGACAACGACGTCAAATTCGTTGATCTGCGCTTTACCGATCCCAAGGGTAAACTGCAGCACGTGACGATGGACGTTTCGGCTGTCGATGAAGATATGTTTGCCGACGGCGTTATGTTCGACGGTTCGTCGATCGCCGGCTGGAAAGCGATCAATGAGTCCGACATGGTGCTGATGCCCGACGCAGAAACCGCACACATGGACCCCTTCTTCGCTCAGGCGACCATGGCTGTTTTCTGCGACGTGCTTGAGCCGCTTTCCGGTGAGTCCTATAACCGCGACCCGCGTGGCACGGCCAAAAAGGCTGAAGCCTACCTCAAGTCTACCGGTATCGGCGACACCACCTTCTTTGGCCCGGAGCCGGAATTCTTCGTCTTTGACGACGTTAAGTTCTCTGCCGAGCCCTACAAGACTGGTTTTGAAGTCGACAGCACCGAGCTGCCTTCGAACTCCTACACGGAATATGAAACCGGCAATATGGGTCACCATCCGCGCATGAAGGGCGGATATTTCCCTGTTCCTCCGGTTGATTCCGCTCAGGATATGCGCTCGGAAATGCTTACGGTTCTGGCCGAAATGGGCATCACCGTTGAAAAGCATCACCACGAAGTTGCCTCGTCGCAGCATGAGCTTTGCATGGTCTTCGATACGCTGACCCGCATGGCTGACAAGACACAGATCTACAAGTACGGCGTTCATCAGGTTGCCAACGCTTACGGCAAGACGGCGACGTTCATGCCGAAGCCGGTTTTTGGTGACAACGGTTCAGGTATGCACGTTCACCAGTCGATCTGGAAAGATGGCAAGCCGACCTTTGCTGGTGACGAGTATGGCGGTCTTTCCGAAAGCTGCCTCTTCTACATTGGCGGCGTAATCAAGCATGCCAAGGCGATCAACGCCTTCACCAATGCTTCCACCAACTCCTACAAGCGTCTGGTTCCGGGCTATGAAGCTCCGGTTCTGCTGGCCTATTCCAGCCGTAACCGCTCTGCTTCCTGCCGTATTCCGTTCGGTTCCTCGCCGAAGGCAAAGCGTGTCGAAGTCCGTTTCCCTGATCCGACTGCCAACCCATACCTCGCTTTCGCAGCGTTGATGATGGCTGGCCTCGACGGTATCAAGAACAAGATTCATCCTGGTGAAGCCATGGACAAGGATCTGTACGATCTGCCGGCCGAAGAGCTGAAAGACATTCCGACCGTCTCCAGTTCGCTGCGCGAAGCGCTCGAATCACTCGACAAGGATCGTGAATTCCTGACAGCCGGTGGTGTGTTTGATGACGATCAGATCGACGCATACATCGCACTGAAGATGGAAGAAGTCATGCGGTTTGAAATGACGCCGCATCCGGTTGAATTCGACATGTACTATTCGGTCTAATCAGAGTGTTTCAGCGCCTTGTTTGAAAAGGCGCTGATATGCTGAAGACCTCAGAAAAGCTGGCCGGGCGCGATTTTCGTGCCCGGTTTTTTAATTCACTGAGAGAAGTTTACGTTTTAACCAGCCGTAATCCAACAGTTTTTATAAAAAGGTCTTGAGTTCACGCGTTGCCGTTTCCATATGATACGTTGAAAGGAAATGACTATGAGAATACGTGAAGCAAAATTCAACATCGGTGATGTCGTACGTCACCGCAGTCTTCCGTTCCGCGGCGTCGTTTTCGATGTCGATCCGGAATTCTCACGTTCCGAGGAATGGTATCAGTCACTGCCGCTTGAAATGCGGCCCGGCAAGGACCAGCCTTTTTATCATCTCGTTGCAGAGAATGAGGAGTCTGGTTACGTCGCCTATGTCTCGGAAGAGAATCTGGAAGTCGATGATAGCGGAGAGCCGTTGCGCAATCCGCAAATCGGTGAGCTTTTCAATATGACAGAAGCGGGGGAACTCTCGCCGCGCTATTGCGTCGCGCACTAGTGCGCCTGCAAATCAACCAAGGTTTGACAGATACAGAAAACCCGGTTGCCTGAGGCAACCGGGTTTTTTAGCGGGATTAGTTGGATTAGTTTCCGCCGGAAGCGCTCTGCTGAGCCTCTTCGATTTTCTTGCGGCGATCCGTTGCCATCTTCTGGATCGATTCATCCAGATTACGCTGGCTTTCAACCAGATCCGACTGGCTGATCGGATCGCCATCATAGGCTGCCGTGAACCCGCTGAGCGTCATCGTCACGGGGTTCGGCGTCTGGCGCACGTTGACTGAAGTGAAGGTCACTTCGCCGCCGCGCTTCATTGCGTTGACCATCGCATCTGTCAACGGAGCCTGCGCTACGCACTGCTCGTTTGTGCAGATAGCGTAATCAATCTGCTGAGGAGCAGAACTGTCGATCTGCATGCGGACACCCGGAGGCATAAGACGAAATGTCGGCACAGTAACCTGAATCATAGGCTGGCCATTTTCACCCTGTGGCGTGATAAGGCCCACAGCCGTCAGAATCTGACCGTTCTCAGCGCGTGCATAGTTCTGTACGATACACATCTGCGGGCCCTGCTGGCCTTCGTTGCAGGTTTTGTACCATCCCTGCTGCGGAACTGCGGAGCCCTGCTGCTGCTGTTGCTGCTGCTGTTGAGCCGAAGCGCCCGCTGCCGAAAAGCCGACAACTGCCAAAGCGCAAATTGCGGCGTGCTTCATTCCTTTGGCTCGTGAAAGCATAAATAATCTCTCCTGGTTAAGTACAAAAGACCCGTTTTGACGACCCTGCATCGGCATTGTTACCGAAATGCGGCAGCCTTTGCCGTTCTTGTGAACTGGTATCCCTGATACCGCTCAAGAAAGCTCTTATCTACCCCTGATTTTGTCAAAATGGCAATCACGGGTAAATTCTCTGCCGCGTTTCGCATCCTGGGAACGTCATGATACGATTCTCGACATTGTGGCCAATGCGGGACGAATCGATGCGTTTATTTCTTTCTCTTGTTTTCGTAGTTGCTTTTTCTGGCGTGGCGATGGCAGAGCCGCAGTATGGCATCGCCATGCATGGCGAACCGGCACTGCCGGAAAACTACGCGCACTTTTCCTATGTAAACCCTGATGTGAAAAAAGGTGGTGAAATCACCTATGGTGTTGTCGGCTCTTTCGACAGCCTCAATCCGTTCGTTTTGAAGGGTATGCGTTCATCTGCGCGTGGAACCTGGGAAGAAGAGATCGGTCACCTTGTCTATGAACCGCTGATGAAGCGCTCACGCGATGAGCCTTTCACCCTCTATGGTCTTCTGGCGGAAACGGTTGAGTGGGATGATGCACGCAGTTACATTCAGTTCAACCTGAACCCTGAGGCCAGGTGGTCTGATGGCGAGCCGGTCACAGTTGAAGATGTTATCTTCACATTCAATCTGCTTCAGGAAAAAGGCAGACCGCCATATAACCGGCGGCTTGATCTCGTCGCGCGTATGGAAAAGGTTGGGGAGCACAGCGTTCGCTTCACCTTTAACGATAAAGCCAACCGGGAAACGCCACTGATATTTGCTCTCATGCCCGTCTTCCCGGAGCATGCTATTGACCCCGAAACCTTCGATACCAACACGATGGCAACCCCGGTCGGTTCAGGGCCTTACGTCGTCAATAAGGTCGAACCCGGTCAGCGAATTGTCTACAAGCGCGATCCTGACTATTGGGCAAAGGATTTGCCGTCCAAGGTTGGATTCGATAATTACGATACGATCACGATTGACTATTACCTTCAGGATTCCACCCTGTTCGAAGCCTTCAAAAAAGGCGCAGTGGACGTCTATATCGATAACAGCCCCAGTCACTGGGCGCGGTCATACAACTTTCCGGCAGCTGACAGCGGCGATGTTGTAAAGAATGTTTTTCATCCTCAGACGCCGACGGGAATGACCGGTTTCGTCTTCAATACTCGTCGCCCCAAGTTTTCTGATGCGCGCGTCCGTGAAGCGCTTTCGGATATCTTCGATTTTCAGTGGGTGAACCGTACGCTCTTTGATCAGGCCTACCGGCGTACAGAGAGCTACTGGCAGAATTCGGCTCTGGGCGCTTTTGGCAATCCTGCCAGTGAGAATGAGCTTGAGCTTCTGGGGCCGACTGCCGACACGCTTCCGCAGACAATCCTTGAAGGAACGTATCAAATGCCTGTCACCGACGGATCAGGCGCAGACCGCAAGGTTCTGGGCAAAGCCGTGCGACAGCTGGCCGAAGCGGGGTACAAGATCAGCAATGGCAAAATGCTGGGGCCGAATGGAACGCCGCTGGCCTTCGAGGTGATGACGACCAATGAAAATCAGGAGAAGCTGGCGCTTGCCTACCAGCATACTTTGAAGCTCATCGGCATCGATATGTCGATCCGCACCGTTGATGACGCGCAGTATCAGAAACGACTGAACACCTTCGATTATGATATGATGATCCTCGTTCAGCCGGGCTTTTATTACAGCTCCTCGCTTTCACCGGGCGCCGAGCAGATCTGGCGTTGGGATTCGCGCTCCAGAGATATTGAAGGAACCTTCAATTTCGCCGGTGTCGCCAGCCCTGATATTGATCGAATCATCGATGCGATGTTGTCCGCCCGCTCGACCGAAAAATTCACCGATTCCGTTCGCGCTCTTGACCGGCTTCTGGTCAACGGTCATTACGTGCTCCCACTTTATCACCGTGAAGGTCAGTGGGTCGCGCGCTGGAAGCATATCATGCACCCGCAGGAAACACCGATTTACGGGTACGAGTTTCCGACCTGGTGGGATGCCAGCGCCCAGTAAGGGCTTGAGACAAAAGGGATAGCCGAAATGAAAGCCATTACCGTTGATGCTATCGTCGATGTCGTCTGCCCGTGGTGCTACCTCGGCAAGGCGCGTCTGGACCGGGCAATTCAGGTATTGGAAGGCGATGTTTCCGTTACGGTGCAGTGGCGCCCGTATGAGCTTGATGCTGATACGCCCAGTGAAGGCGTCGACAATCACACAAGCCTAGTGGAGAAAATAGGCAGTGCCATTCGCGTGGATGAAATGCACGCTCAGATGACAGAGCTCGGTCGTGAAGTTGGTATCGATTTTCACTTCGACCGCATTTTGATCAGGCCCAACACATTTGACGCGCACCGGCTTCTGTTGTGGGCGCACACAGAAAGCGTGACTTTGCAGAATGTGGTGATCGACAAACTGTTCAAAGCCAATTTCGAGGAAGGACGCAACATCGGCGATCATGCTGTTCTTGCGGATATAGCCGCTGAATCCGGTATGGATCGCGATATGGTACTTCGACTTCTTGAAAGCGATTCAGATAAGGAAATGGTTCGAAACGAAATTGATAATGCACATCAGATGGGCGTGACCGGCGTGCCGTTTTTCGTGTTTAACGGGCAGTATGCCGTCAGCGGTGCGCAGTCTGCGGAGGTGTTGCAAAACGCTCTGGCCGAGCTTGCGGCCGCGTGAACAGGTCGTCAGTCAATTTAAAAAGCCCGGGAATAGATGCCCGGGCTTTTTTGTGCGTGAACACGTGTCTCTTTAATGAAAAGCTTACGCCACCGCGATCTTGGCCAGCTTATTCATCGTAACAGCGGCCTGTCCAAGCCGTTTTTCAGGCGTTGGCAAATCGCGATTGAAATAAATGCTCTGATCTGCGCGGATTTTCGCGGAAACACTGTTTTCTGCGATGAATTGCACAAGTCCGGCTGGGTTCGGGAATTCCTGATTGCGGAATTGAACCACAAGACCTTTCGGCCCTGCATCGAGTTTCTCCACATTTGCTGTCCGGCAAAGTGATTTGATGAAGACAACCTTGAGAAGCGACTGAACCTCTTCAGGCATCGGTCCGAAACGGTCAATCAGCTCGGCGCCGAACGCATCGATGTCACCTGGGTCGTTCAGATCACCAAGGCGGCGGTAAAGTCCCATACGCAGGTTAAGGTCCGGCACATAGCTTTCCGGAATCATGACAGATGCGCCAAGTGCAATTTGTGGCGACCAGTCGTTATCACCTGCATCCTCATCCCCCTTGGCCTCCGCAACAGCTTCTTCCAGCATCTGCTGGTAAAGCTCAAAGCCGACTTCCTTGATGTGGCCGGACTGCTCTTCGCCAAGCAGGTTCCCTGCCCCGCGGATATCCAGATCGTGGCTTGCAAGCTGGAAACCCGCCCCCAGCGTATCCAGTGACTGAAGCACCTTCAGGCGCCGGTCTGCGGTGTCGGTCATGCGCTTGTTGACCGGCAGCGTGAAGAGCGCAAAAGCGCGGATTTTTGATCGGCCGACACGGCCGCGAAGCTGATAGAGCTGTGCCAGACCGAACATGTCGGCACGGTGCACAATCAGCGTATTGGCAGTGGGCACATCAAGACCGGACTCCACAATCGTCGTGGAAAGCAAAACATCATATTTGCCATCATAAAACGCGTTCATGATGTCTTCCAGCTCACCGGCTGCCATCTGCCCGTGTGCGACGGCAACCTTCAACTCCGGCACCTCTGATTGCAGGAAGGCGTGAACATCGTCAAGATCAGAGACTCGGGGGCAGACGTAAAAGCTCTGTCCACCACGATAATGTTCGCGCATCAGATTTTCGCGAATAACCAGCGGGTCAAACGGTGAGATAAAGGTTCTGACGGCCATTCGGTCGACTGGTGGCGTTGTGATCAGCGAGAGTTCTCGCACACCGGTCATCGCCAGCTGCAGCGTTCGCGGAATTGGTGTTGCTGAAAGCGTCAGCACATGGACATCGCTTTTCAGCTCTTTCAGTCGCTCCTTGTGCTTGACGCCAAAGTGCTGCTCTTCATCAATAATGAGAAGGCCGAGATTGGCAAATTTGATCGTCGAGCCGAGCAGGGCGTGCGTGCCAACAACGACATCGACTTTGCCATCTGCAAGGTCCTTTTTCGTCTGCGCCAGTTCCTTTGAGCTGACAAGGCGAGACGCCTGAGCAACCTTGATTGGCAGGCCACGAAAGCGCTCAGCGAAGGTTTTGAAATGCTGGCGCGCCAAAAGCGTGGTCGGCACGACCACAGCGACCTGAACACCGTTCATCGCTGCAAGAAAAGCCGCTCGTAGCGCGACTTCTGTTTTACCGAAGCCGACATCGCCACAAACCAGCCGGTCCATCGGCTTGCCTGCCCCGAGGTCATCACGGACCGCCAGAATGGCGTTTTCCTGATCTTCTGTCTCCTCATAGGGGAAGCGTGCCGCGAACTCGTCGTAGAGACCTTCTGTGGCTGTTAAGGGCGGTGCCGTTCGGGTTGCCCGCTTGGCCGCGATCGCGATCAGTTCGTCCGCCATGTCGAGCAGGCGTTTTTTCAGTTTGGCCTTTTTCGCCTGCCAGGCGCCGCCGCCAAGGCGATCCAGAGGAACATCGGCAGCATCAGAGCCATATCGCGACAAAAGCTCGATATTTTCAACCGGTAGGAAAAGCTTGGCGTCGCCGGCGTAAAGCAATTCGAGGCAATCGCGCGGGGCGCCTGCTGCCTCGATTGTGCGAAGGCCGGTGAAACGCCCAATGCCGTGTTCGGCGTGAACCACCAGAGAACCTTCATCCAGTCCAGACACTTCTGATATGAAGTCACTGGCTTTCTTGCGTTTTTTCGTCTTTCTGATTAGGCGGTCGCCAAGAATATCCTGCTCACCGATAACAATAAGATCATCGGTCTCAAATCCGGCTTCAAGGCTGAGCACAGCGCTGGCCGCCTCGCCTTTTTTCAGTTTCTTCAGGTCCGCCAGTGCCTTGACCGGCTTGATCTTCTGAAGCTCATGTTCTTTGAGAACCTGTAACAGTCGATCCAGAGAGCCCTCGGACCAACCGGTGATCAGCACTTTTCCGCCCTCTGCGCGTTTTTGCGCAATGTGTGCGACAGCCTGCTCGAACACGTTGACGCGTTCGTCGGGGTTGGATGTTTTTGCCTCAGTCGCCCACCGCGGACCAGCATGGGCATCAAGCGAAATCACCGGCCTTCCGACAGCTGGAGGCTCGTTAAAGGGCGACAGCCGCACCGCCTTATGGTTCGTCAGCCCTTCGGCAAAATCTTCCGAATTGAGATAGAGCGTGTCTGGCGGAACCGGCTTGTAGGGTGCTCCGTGACCGCCCTGTCCTTCTTTGAGATTGGTCAGCCGCGATTCGTAATAGTCACGGATCAGATCTGCGCGTTCGGATGCGGCTTCGCGGGCCGTATGATCGACGAAAATTCGAAAGTCTTTAAGGTAATCGAACATCGTGTCGAGACGTTCATAGAAAAGCGGAAGCCAGTGCTCCATTCCCGCATAACGCCGCCCTTCAGAAATTGCCTGATAAAGCGCATCGTCGCGCGTGGCCGCACCAAAAAGCGAAAGGTAGTTTTTCCTGAACCGTGCGATTGTCTCCTGCGTCAGAGCAACCTCGCTCATGGCGTTCAGTTCAAGAGACTTGACCGTTCCGGTTGTGCGCTGGTTTGCCGGATCAAACGCACGAATGCTTTCAAGCGTGTCCCCGAAGAAATCAAGGCGGATGCCGTTTTCCGATCCTGGTACAAAGACATCGAGAATGCCACCGCGAACCGCATATTCTCCAACCTCACGTACTGTTGGAACCCGCTCGAAACCCGCCTGAGCCAGCCGGTGGACGATTTCATCCATATCAATGATCTGGCCCGCTCGCGCGGAAAACCCAAGCGATTCGATCACATCATGCTGAGGCAGTTTTTGCAGCATGGCATTAACGGTTACGAGAAGGATTGCCGGGTGCGGGTTCTTGCTGTGCTGCACAAGGCCAGACAGAGCCGAAAGACGTCGCGCTGCAGTATCGGCAGCCGGCGACACGCGATCGTAGGGCAAGCAATCCCAGGCTGGCAAAGCAAGAACCGGAATATCCGGTGCGACAAAGCCCAGAATTTGTTCGAAATCCGCAACGCGCTGGCCATCGGACAAGACATAAGCGACTGCATGTCCCGCCCGCGCCATCTCCGCCAGAACGAGCGGTTCCGTGCCCGCAACGGCATTGGATATCGTGACGGCGCCGCTCAGGCCATCAAGTTTCTTCGGGTTAAATCCGGCTATCATCGGTTTTTAAGACGCCTCAGAGATTGTTTTCGACCGGATCAAAGTCCGGACGGTAAGATGCGATCTGCTCAAACAGCGGAATCCGGAACCGTTCCGGAACGGGTTCTGCGCCGTTGATCCACTTGATCAGGTCATTGTCTTCGGCGTCCATGATAAGCTCCAGCGTATCCAGCGTGGCGTCATCAAGAAGCGCAATGTTCTCCTCGGCGAACTGGCCGAGGATGAGGTCCATTTCCCGAATGCCACGATGCCAGCAGCGGAACAGAATGCGGCGGCGGCGCGGGTCGAGATCGGCACTTGAGCGTTTAAGTCCAGTCATCTGAAAACCTTCCTTGTTGATTTGTCTCTATAGCGGGTCGATCAGTTGTTGTCAGCCTTGCCAAAGCAACGGGATCGGTACATTTCATAGGTTATGAGACCGGCTTTGCTTGATCCCCTGTTTGCGCCTGTGACTTCACTTTCCGGTATCGGGCCGAAACTCGCTAAAGTTCTGGCCCGCCTGACCGGGCGGGACGAAGATGATGTTCGCGTAGTCGATCTGGTGTTTCACACCCCGCATTCCATTATAGATCGCCGTCTAAAGCCCGGGATCGCGTATCTACCAGAAGGCGCCATCGTCACGGTTGAAGGTCGCGTCGACCGTCATCAGCCGGCGCCGCAGCGCTCAAATGCGCCTTACCGCGTTTACGTTCACGATGACACGGGCGAATTGACGCTGACATTCTTTCACGCGAAAGCCGACTGGCTTCAGCGATCGCTTCCGGTGGGTGAAAATGTCGTGATCAGCGGGCGGGCTGAATGGTTCAATGGTCGCCCTTCGATGGTGCACCCGGACTATATTGTCCCGGCGGATAAGGCCGACACCCTGCCTGATGTCGAGCCGGTCTATCCGTTGACGGCCGGGCTGTCGCCAAAAGTTCTGCGCCGGTCGATTGATGCAGCGCTTCATCGACTACCGGATTTTACCGAGTGGATCGATCCCGGGATTGTCAAACGTCAGGGTTTCCCGGAGCTTAAAAATGCACTGACGGGTTTGCATCAGCCTCGTGACGAAACCGATATTGCGCCGGAATCTCCGGCCCGCAGGCGGCTTGCGTATGATGAACTGTTGGCCGGGCAGCTTTCTCTGGCGCTGGTCAGAAGCCGCATGAGACGCACGCCCGGGCGTCCGGTTCATTCGAAGGGCGTGCTGGCAGATAAGGTTTTGCATGCCCTTCCCTTTGCCCTGACCAAAGGTCAAAAGGATGCGGTTGAAGCGATTTTGGCGGATATGAAGCAGGATGAGCGCATGCTTCGCCTGCTGCAAGGCGACGTCGGGTCCGGTAAAACAATCGTTGGCCTGTTGGCCATGCTTGCCGTGGTGGAAGATGGCGCACAAGCCGTATTGATGGCGCCCACCGAGATACTGGCCCGACAGCACTATGAGGGCATTGTCCGGCTTGCAGAGGCTGCCGGTGTTCAGGTCTCGCTTCTGACAGGTAAAACCAAAGGCCGGGAACGCAAGTTTATCGAGAATGATATTGCCAGTGGCGCATCAAAGATCGTCATTGGGACGCACGCATTGTTTCAGGACAATGTTTCCTATGCTGATCTGCGTCTGGTGATCGTCGATGAGCAGCACCGTTTCGGTGTGCACCAACGTTTAAGGTTAAGCTCAAAGGGCGTTTCACCGCATCTTCTGGTGATGACGGCAACGCCTATCCCCCGCACACTTGTTCTGGCTGCCTTCGGCGACATGGATGTTTCACGGCTGACCGAAAAGCCGGCCGGGCGAAAACCGATCCAGACAGTCACCATCCCGACCGAACGTATTGGCGATGTGGTCGGGCGTTTGCGCGATGCGCTGGCACAGGGCAAGAAAGCTTACTGGATTTGTCCCTTGGTTGAAGAGTCTGAGGCCATAGAGCTCGTATCTGCTGAGCAGAGGTTTGAGACGCTCACGAAAGCCTTCGGCGCGGACAATGTCGGATTGGTGCACGGGCGCATGTCTTCAGCGGATAAAGAGGCCGCGATGGAGGCATTCAAGGCCAGCAGGACTCGTCTGCTTGTTGCAACGACTGTTGTTGAAGTTGGGGTTGATGTGCCGGATGCCTCGATCATAGTGATCGAGCACGCTGAACGGTTCGGTCTTGCGCAGTTGCACCAGCTGCGTGGCCGCGTCGGGCGCGGTGATGAGGCTTCGTCCTGCATCCTTCTTTACAAAGGGCCGCTATCTGAAACCGGTAAGGCCCGGCTTTCGGTGTTGCGTGACAGTAATGACGGTTTTCGTATTGCAGAAGAAGATCTGAAGCTTCGCGGAGAAGGTGAACTTCTGGGAACAAGGCAATCCGGCATTCCGGGGTTTCGCTTTGCCAGCCTTGAAAGCCACGTCGATATTCTGGAAATGGCGCGCAAGGACGCAGCTTACATCGTCAATAAAGACCCGGAACTGGAAGGGGCGCGTGGTCAGGCATTGCGGACCCTACTCTATTTGTTCCGACGCGATGAGGCGATCCGTTATCTGAGTGCAGGGTGAGATCAGAGATACCGCCGCCTTAAAGGTCTCCGAAAAATGCGCGATGAAACGCCACCTGCCCTTTCGGAATGTCTCCATCGAAAGGCAAGGCAAGAAGGTTTTCCGGCGGGACGCCCTCCATCGACAGGTCAGTGTCAGACTGAAAACCAAATCGGGTATAAAACTTCGGATCGCCAACCAGAACAACGCCGGCAGCATTGTCATCGCGCATGAGTTCCAGCCCGCCAAGCATCAGTGACGAGCCGATTCCCTGTCTCTGATGGGACGGCTCGACCGAGAGCGGCCCAAGGCCGAACCATCCATCGCTGCCGTCTTCAAAGCCCACGGGTGAAAACGCGATATGTCCCAGAATTTCCCCGTCCTCTTCAGCCACAAGCGCAAGCTCCAGCGCCTCTGCCTTACGAAGGCGCCGGACGATGGCAGGTTCACTGCCATCGCTGTGCGGGTGTCCATCGAAGGCACGTCCGATAAGACGATCCACGGCCGCGATATCGGCAGGCGTTTCACGACGGATCCGCATTTGTTACGTCTCCTCAGGTTGCGCCTTACTCGACGGTCACAGCTTTGGCGAGGTTTCGCGGCTGATCGGCATCCGTTCCCATGAAGACAGCCGTGTGATAGGCCAGAAGCTGGATCGGAAGCGCAAAGATCATAGGCGCAATGAATTCCGGCATATCCGGCAGCACGATCGTCTGCATCGTCTCAAGCTTTGATGCCGCTGCGCCGCGCTCATCAGTGATGAAAATGATGCGACCGTCGCGCGCTGCAACTTCCTGCATGTTGGAGACCGTTTTCTCAAAAAAACGGTCATATGGCGCGATCACGATCACTGGCATATTTTCATCAATGAGCGCAATCGGCCCATGCTTTAGCTCACCTGCTGCATAACCTTCTGCGTGTATATATGTGATTTCTTTGAGTTTTAGAGCACCTTCGAGTGCCAATGGATAGCTGGTTCCACGGCCGAGATAAAGCACATGATTAAACCTGGAGAGATCACGGGCCAGCTTTTCGATCTGCGGCTGCACGGTATGCAAAACATGGTTCATCAGCCGCGGAACCTCGGATAACTGATGCACAAGCGTCTTTTCCTCTTCAACCGGCAAAGTGCCGCGCTCTCGTCCTGCCCGAAGTGCCAGAGAAGCCATCAGCGCCAGTTGGCAGGTGAAGGCCTTTGTCGAGGCAACAGAAATTTCCGGGCCAGCCAGAATGGGGAAGACTGCATCAGCTTCTCGCGCAATCGTCGAGCCGGTGACGTTGACAAGAGCACCGGTTTTAAGGCCGTTTTGTTTGCAGTACCGCAGAGATGCAAGTGTATCGGCGGTCTCTCCCGATTGTGAAATGAACAAAGCGAGCTCGTCCGGTGAAAGCGGCATTTCGCGATAACGGAATTCCGATGCGACATCTATTTCGACGGGCAGACGGGCGAAACGCTCGATCCAGTATTTGCCGATGAGGCCGGAAAGGTAAGCTGTGCCACAAGCGGCGATGGCGAGCCGGGAGACCCTGGAAAAGTCGATCTCATCGCCGTTCACCGCGATCCGTCCATGGGCGAAATCACAATAGTGACCAAAGGTATGGGAGACCACTTCCGGCTGGTCGAAGATTTCCTTCTCCATGAAATGGCGATGATTACCCTTGTCGATCATCATCGAAGCAAGCTGCAGTGGCTGACGGGGCCGTGACAATGCATTGCCGTCAAAATCGCAGAATTCGACGCCATCCCGGTCGACAATCGCCATGTCACCGTCTTCAAGATAGGCAATGCCATCTGCAAACGGCGCAAGCGCAATTGCATCTGAGCCGACATACATTTCGCCGTGACCGAAACCCACGGCCAGCGGAGGACCAAAACGTGCGACGTAGAGCGTTTCGGGTCTGTCCTGAAACAGAATGACAAGTGCAAATGCACCTGTCACCTTTTTCAGCATCGCGAGCACGGCATCGCGCGGTGCCATTCCCTCGCGGCGATATTTCGCCAGCAGCTTGGCAACGACTTCGGTATCGGTATCGGACTCGAACCCATCCGGTTCGTGCGCAAGTTCCGCACGGAGTTCCGCGAAGTTTTCAATAATCCCATTATGGACCACAGCAACGTTGTCAGCGATATGAGGATGGGCGTTCGCTTCATTCGGCACACCATGCGTGGCCCAGCGTGTGTGTGCGATCCCTGTTGTTCCGTCGACCGGAGAAGACGCCAGCACTTCGCGCAGATTGTCGAGCTTACCCTGCGCTCTTCTGCGGACAATCGATCCATTTTCAATGACGGCGATACCTGCCGAATCGTAGCCGCGATACTCAAGTCGCTTAAGTGCATCCACCATGCGTTCGGATACTGCACCTGTTCCGACGATACCAACAATTCCGCACATTCCTGAAATTTCTCCGTGAAACCTGGCTGAGATACCACAGCCATGATGGCTGCATGCGTCTTTGAATAATTTAAGCGTTTTTGGCCGCTTTCAGCGCAAGCGCTCGTGCCCGAATAAACTCCGCGCGATCTTCTTTGACCTCCTGACGAGAGCGGCCAAGCGCGAGCGCGTTTTCGGGAACATCCTTCGTAATCACACTACCCGAACCGACATAGGATTTGCTGCCAATTCTGATCGGCGCAACCAGCGCGGAATTGGAGCCGATGAAAGCGTCTTCACCAATCTCCGTGCGGAATTTGTTCACACCATCATAGTTGCAGGTGATCGTACCGGCACCAATGTTCGTGCGAGCGCCGACAGATGCATCTCCGATATAAGTGAGGTGATTGACCTTTGCACCCGGCCCGATATCGCCATTCTTAACCTCACAGAAGTTACCAACCTTGGCACCGTCATGGAGTGTGGTGCCTGGTCTTAGACGTGCGAATGGCCCAATCTGGCTGCCGGCCTCTATGCTTGCGCCTTCGATGTCGCAAAATGAATGGATCGTAACATCCCCGGCGATGGTAACGCCGGGACCGAAACGAACATTGGGCTCGATGATCGTATCAGGACCGATGGCCGTGTCGTGGGCGAGGAACACTGTCTCAGGCGCAATCATGGTGACGCCGGAGAGCATCAGCTCGTGGCGTTTTCTTTCCTGCCAGATTCGCTCCAGGACCGCGAGTTCTGCGCGGTTATTGCAGCCCAGTACTTCGTCAGCATCCGCCATAACGACACTGGCCTTCCCGCCTCTTGCCAGCGCAACCTCGACAACGTCTGTGAGATAGTACTCGCCCTTGGCGTTTTTATTATCGATGGCCTCGAGAAATTCCAGCGCGCGGCGACCATTGATCGCCATTAGTCCGCTATTGCAAAGCCTGACCTTTCGCTCTTCATCCGATGCGTCCTTTTCTTCGCGGATCGCTGTCAAAGCACCATCCAAGGTCAATAGCCGCCCATAGCCCTTCGGATTCTCAACCTCAAATCCGATCACGACAACGTCATTTCCTTCTGCAAGCCCGGCCCGTGCCTTTGAAAGGGTTTCCTGTGTGATCAACGGCGTGTCGCCGTATGTCACGAGCAGATCATCATAGCCACGTTGCAGCGCTTCACGCGCTGCGAGCACGGCATGGGCCGTGCCGAGCCGTTCAGTCTGTTCAAAGGTTTCTAAAGAAATGCCGGGAAGTGCACAGGCCTTGGAAACTTTATCGCCATCGCGACCAACCACAAGCGCAATATCATCTGCACCGCATTTCGATACTGCGCTTACAGCATGTGCCGCCATGGGAAGACCGCCAACAGCGTGCAGCATCTTTGTCTTTGCGGATTTCATCCGCGTGCCATCACCGGCAGCCAGAACAATGGCGAGTGCGCTGCGTTTCATATTGCCTCCAACTGATATTTCCAGATCGCTTTTATCTGAATCGTGCCTGAGACCTATTCAAAAATTATGAATGAATTTCATCCGTCAGCGACGCCACAAACAAGAAAAGGCGCTCCTTTGAGGGAGCGCCCCTTTAAATCGGTAATAACTGACGCTTTATTCAGACTGCGGCAGGGTGCCTTCAATGCCTTCAACCAGCACATCAAGGCCGAGAAGAGTGCCGTCGTCGGCGGTTTCACCTTCTGCCAGCCATACAGTTCCGTCCTGCAGCTTGACCGGGCCGGTGAATGGCTTCAGCTCACCGGATTTGATTTTTGCTTCGGTTTCTTCGGCGAGCTTTTTCACGTCGTCAGGCATGTTGGTGTATGGCGCCATCGTCAGGATGCCGTCTTTCAGGCCATCCCAGCTCTGCTCCGATTCCCACGTGCCATCCTGAAGCGCCTTGACCCGCTTGATATAGTAAGCGCCCCAGGTGTCGATGATGGATGTCAGCTGTGTTTCTGGTCCGGCTTCAATCATATCCGATGCCTGGCCAAAGGCCTTGATGCCGCGTTCTGCTGCAATCTGCATCGGCGCCGTTGTATCCGTGTGCTGCGCCAGAACATCGACGCCCTGGTCGATCAGAGCTTTCGCGGCATCAGCTTCGCGGCCCGGATCGAACCATGTATTGGCCCAGACGAGCTTGGTCTTGAAGTCCGGATTAACCGATTGTGCGCCGAGCTGGAAAGCATCAACACCCATGACGACTTCAGGAATCGGAAATGAGCCGATATAGCCGCCGACACCGGTTTCGGAGATCGATGCTGCGATGACGCCGGAGATGTAACGACCTTCGTAGAAGCGGGAATTGTATGTCGCAACATTCGGAGCGGTCTTGTAACCGGTTGCGTGTTCAAACTTGACGTCGGGATACTTCGCAGCGACCTTGAGCGTTGGTTCCATGTAACCGAACGATGTTGTGAAAACAATGTCGCAGCCAGAACGGGCCATACGTTCGATGGCGCGTTCGGCATCCGGGCCTTCCGGAACATTTTCGATATAAGCGGTTTCAACGTCTAGCGTCTTTTCCAGCTCCTGACGGGAGAGATCATGGGCCTGTGTCCAGCCGCCATCGGTTGCAGAGCCGATATAGACGAAGCAGGCTTTCACATCGTCCACCTGCGCGCTTGCGGTCTGCGCCGAGAAGCCTGCAATCATGGCTGCCGAAGCAGCAAGAGCGAATTTTATTGATTTCATAGTTCACCTCTTTCGGTTTGAAGGAGCATTTAACACGATCTTAGCGGTCCGGTACAAACGGCTTTCCGAGTGCGGCCGGGGTGTTGATCAGGGTCATCCTCCGGTTTTGGGAGATGATGACCAGAACGATGACGGTTACGAGATAAGGCAGGGCTGAAAGAAACTGAGACGGTATCGCGATGCCGAAAGCCTGAGCGTGCAATTGCCCGATGGTGACGGCGCCAAAAAGATAGCCACCCAGGAGGACACCCCAGGGACGCCATGAGGCGAAAACCACCAGAGCCAGCGCAATCCAGCCGCGTCCTGCAGCCATGTTCTCGACCCATTGCGGGGTGTAGACCAGCGAAAGCTGCGCCCCTGCAAGGCCCGCGCAAGCACCACCAAACATCACAGCCATATACCGGATGCCAATGACGTTGATCCCAAGGGCGTGCGCCGATGCGTGATTGTCGCCAACAGCTCTCAAAACCAGCCCTTTTCGGGTTTTAAACAAAAACCATGATGTGCCTGCAACGATGAGGATCGACAGGTAAAAGAAGATGTCCTGATTAAAAAGCAGTGGGCCAATGAAAGGAATATCGGCAAGAACCGGAAATGATATGGCGGGCATTTTGATGCCGGCCTTGCCGACAAAACCTTCGCCGATCATAGCCGAAAGCCCCTGCCCCAGAATCGTCAGCGCCAGACCGGTCGCAACCTGATTGGCGACCAGTGACAATGTCAGAAAGCCGAAAAGAAGTGAGAACAGTGTGCCGGTTACCATCCCTGCCAGCATTCCGATATAGGGCGAGCCGGTGGTCTGTGCGGCGACGAAAGCGCCGACAGCTCCCATGACCATCATCCCCTCAACACCAAGGTTCAAAACACCTGCGCGTTCAGCAACCAGCTCGCCGATCGCAGCCAGAACAAGCGGTGTCGATGCGGTAACGACAGTGAGAAGTATTGCTTCGACGATCATGACGGCTGCTCCCCGGTTTTTGCAACCCGGCCGAAGATAAGCCGCACCTTATAGAGAATGAGTGTGTCGCACGAGAGAACGAAAAACAGCAGCATGCCCTGAAACACACGCGTTACCTTGTCTGAAACGCCGATCGTGAACTGAACTCCTTCGCCACCGATATAGGTCAGAGCCAGCACCAGCCCGGCAACAATCGCGCCCAGAGGATTGAGCCGCCCAAGGAAGGCAACGATGATCGCGGTAAATCCGTAGCCAGGCGAAATGGTCGGCTGAACATAACCGATCGCACCGGAGATTTCGATGATGCCCGCAAGCCCTGCAAGCCCCCCGGAAAGAAGAAAGCCGAACCATATCATACGACGCGACGAAAAGCCTGCAAAACGCCCCGCGCGTTCTGACTGTCCGATGACATTGACCTCAAAGCCCTTGAGCGTGAACCGCATCATGAACCAGACGGCAAGAGCCGCCAGTATGGCCAGCGCGAAACCGTAATGCGCCCTCCCGGAAGCGAACATTTCAGGGAGAATGGCAGAATCGACAAACTCGCGCGACTGCGGAAAGTTGAAGCCGTCAGGATTGCGCCATGCGCCTCGCACCAGCCAATCGAGGAAAAGCTGGGCGACATAGACAAGCATCAGCGATGTCAGGATTTCGTTGGTATTAAAGTAGTTTTTCAGCAGAGCGGGAATACCGGCATAAAGCGCACCACCGACCGCGCCCATGATCAACATGATCGGCAGAAGAAGCGGCGAAGACCATTCGTAAAAATAGATCGGGACAATTGAACCGACGATTGCGCCGACTGTGAACTGGCCTTCTGCACCAATGTTCCAGATATTCGAACGATAGCAGACCGTCAGGCCTACCGCGATCATGATCAAGGGTGTAGCCTTGATCATCAGCTCATGCAAAGACCAGACATCAAAAAGCGGTTCGATAAAAAAACGGTAGAGCGCTTCAACCGGATCCTTGCCGAGCAAGGCAAACATCACTGCGCCAAAGATCACTGTGAGTGCAAGGGCAATAACCGGCGAGAAAATGGAAAATAAAGCGGAGCGATCGGAACGTCTCTCTAGTTCAATGCGCATCAAGGGTCTCCACCTGGCCGTCTTCACCGTGAATCCCGCCCATCAGAAGGCCGATCCGTTCGCGCGTCATTGTTTCGGTTGGATGGCTCTCTGAGAGCTGCCCTTCAGAAATTACGGCGATGCGCGTGGCAATCTCGAAGATTTCGTCGAGGTCCTGGCTGATGACGAGAACAGCTGACCCGCTTTTGGCGAGGTCAACAATGGCTTGCCTGATATGAGCTGCAGCACCGGCATCGACACCCCAGGTCGGTTGGTTCACCACCATGACTTTTGGCTTCCGGTCCAGCTCGCGACCGACAATGAACTTCTGCAG
This sequence comes from Martelella mediterranea, assembly GCF_004342225.1. GTDB lineage: Bacteria > Pseudomonadota > Alphaproteobacteria > Rhizobiales > Rhizobiaceae > Martelella > Martelella mediterranea_B. The sequence goes on from NZ_SMAR01000013.1 coordinate 92,554, forward strand.
ATTACCGCCCGATAGCGATCCGGCTGCAGGATTATCGCCACTCTTGCGCACATCCATGACATCCGAAATCAACCCTGTTCGGGCGCGGGCTGCTGCGCGTTTGATGACCCTTAGAGGGCCACCAGCGAGAAAAGTACCGGCTTCAGCTTGATTGCGCGCCAGAATAAGGTTTTCTGAAAGCGTCATGCCAATAACGGCTGCGTGCCCCTGGCGTTCTTCAGGCACGAACGAAGCACCAAGTTTTCGCCTGAAATTAATACCCTTCACCCCGACCGGTGCACCATCGATCTGGATGACAATGTTTTCGCTGACAGGGTACTCACCCGAAATCGCATCGAACAGCTCCGACTGACCATTTCCTGCAACACCGGCAATCGCAAGGACCTCGCCTGCCCTGACCTGAAGATAGATATCATCCAGAGCTGTCGCGAATGGTGACGGTGCCGGAACGCTCAGTCCCTTCGTCTCGAGGAGAATGTTTCCGGCTTTTGCTGCCTCAGGCCGTCTGATTTCCGAGACTTCACCACCAACCATCATGCGCGCAAGAGAAGAAGCCGTTTCCTGTCGCGGATCGCAGTCACCCGTGACCTTGCCATGGCGAAGGACAGTCGCCTTGTCACAAATGCGCTGAACTTCCTCCAGCCTGTGGGAGATATAAAGAACCGAACGCCCCTCGCTTTTAAGCTTTTCCAGCGTTTCAAACAACCGGTCAGCTTCCTGCGGCGTCAGGACTGACGTCGGTTCATCCAGAATGATGAGGTCCGGATTTTGCAAGAGCGCGCGCACGATTTCGATCCGCTGCCGCTCTCCCACAGAAAGATCCGCGACATGGGCGCGAGGGTCCAGTGGCAACCCATATTCCACTGAAAGCCGTCGCGCTTCTTCCGCAACTTTGTTCAGGGAGACACTCTGATCAAGAGAAAGAGCGATATTCTCGGCCACTGTGAGGGCTTCAAATAGCGAGAAGTGCTGAAATACCATGCCGATCCCGAGCTTTCGGGCAGCGGCAGGATCTGCAATGGTTTGCGGGCTGCCTTTCCAGACGATCTGACCGGCGGATGGCTCCAGAACGCCGAAAAGCATTTTGACGAGCGTTGACTTGCCCGCGCCATTCTCGCCAAGAAGGGCGTGGACTTCGCCCTTGCCGATCTCAAGGTCGATATGGTCACAGGCGGCGAAGCTGCCGAAATATTTCGTCAGTCCCCGAACCGACAGTAACGCATCATGACCGCGTCCATGCGTTTCGTTCACCCGGCCCCTCCGGCTTAAAATCGCTGAAATCCGTCACGCTTGTGCTGGACGGCAGAAATCAGTCGCGACTGATTAAAAAATAGGTTTCCCCGCTTAATGCGCATAAATCAAGCATATTAGGCAGTCGTGACGCAATATTTTTTGACCAGATGGGCAAGGATTTGCACAGCTCCATTCTAAAATGCCGTCAGTACTCACCCCGGTTTGCCGCCGCTTTTGCGCCAAGTGCCGGAAACAACTGCAAAAGTCCGCCAACGCAATAAAGATAGATCCCACTGAGAACAAAGATCGTCTCGACCCAGACCGGGGCCTCGAAAGAAACGATCAAAGCGTAAAAACCGGTAAGGCACCAAAGTGCGAAGATAATGAGGTTCAGGGGTCTCAGTCTTTTGACGCGCACAGGATGCAGGAAGTTCACCGGCAGGAATGTCAGGATTACAGAGACAATGACAATTGCCATTGCCAGAAGGCCGTGAGGCTGGATCACAAAGAAGCTGAAAATCACCATGTTCCAGACGACCGGAAATCCGGAGAAAAAATTTTCGTCAGTCTTCATGCCGCTGTCGGCGTAATAGATCGCGCTGGAAATCACGATCAGCGCTGCTGCAATGAATGACCATGGTTCACCGATCATATGCGACTGGTAAAGCGCGAATGCGGGAAGCAGAACGTAGGTAACGTAGTCGATGATGTTGTCGAGCATGACGCCGGACCAACTGGGCAGCACCTCACTCACCTTGAGGCGTCTTGCAATCGGCCCGTCGATACCATCGACAAGCAGGGCGGCACCCAGCCACCAGAACATGGTCACAAACCGGCCTTCTGCGGCCGCGACAACCCCCAGGAAGGCAAGGAATGACCCGGATGCCGTCAGAATATGAACCGAAAACGCCCGGATCTCGGCAAATGGCACTTTTCGTTCACTCAGAATTCGCATGGCGACCTTTCTTGCGGCGGGACTGTTTCATCGCGTATCCATCACCTTTTCATATACAACTACCATGCATCAGGACAGGGACCGAACGTATAGAAAAACGTGATTTTCCATAATTTTTCGCGGCATAAATTCATATGCGGCACTATATAGGCGAGAAAGAAATACAGATTCTGAGGAAAGTGAGATGCCGGAATTCGAAATCGCCGTTATCGGCGGAGGCCCCGCCGGAATGATCACAGCGCTGGCATGCGCGCGCGCCAGTCGCTCTGTTGTGCTGATCGCGCCGGAACTGAAACGGCAAGACTATCGCACAACGGCACTGATGGATCAGTCGGTTGAGTTTCTGAAACGCCTCGGTGTGTGGGATGCAATCGCGCCTGATGCCGCCCCGCTCAGAACCATGCGAATCATCGACGGAACCGGCAGACTCGTTCGTGCACCGACGGCAAACTTCCGATCCGCAGAAATCGATCTCGACGCATTCGGCTATAATATCCCGAATTCTGTTCTCATCGAGAAACTGCAGCAGGCCGTCGGCAACGAACCCAACATCCGGCACCTTCAAAGTGCAGCCACAAACATCGAAACTTCCGACGAAAAGGTTCTCATAACAACTGAGGATGACGCCATAGTCGAGGCTAAGCTTGTTGTTGGCGCCGACGGAAGAAATTCGCTGGTGCGCAACGCTGCGGAGATCGGTGTCAAAAAATGGTCTTATCCGCAAACCGCAATGGTGCTGAACTTCTCGCATACCCTGCCGCATAACGATGTTTCCACTGAATTTCATACGCGTACAGGCCCGTTTACGCAGGTACCGCTTCCCGGCGGGAAACGTTCCAGCCTCGTTTGGGTGCTGGATCAGGGCACAGCCTCAAACCTTTCTGCGAAAAGCGTAGGAGAACTGAGTGTTGCTGTTGAACAGCGGATGCAATCGCTTCTCGGAGCTGTGACTGTCGAAGAGCCGGTGCAGACCTGGCCGCTTTCTTCCTTTGTTGCGCATCGTTTCGGCAAGGAGCGGATGGCGCTCGTTGGCGAGGCCGCGCACGGATTTCCACCCATCGGGGCGCAGGGGCTCAACCTCAGCCTTCGCGATATCATGCGACTTGCCCGTATGCTTGAGGGCATCAGCGGTAAGGCAATTTCAGCACGCAGCGGCGACAAGTATGACGTTATGCGTAAATCCGACGTATGGACGCGGACACTCAGTGTCGATTTGTTGAACCGCTCACTGCTGGCTGACTTTCTGCCGGCACAGCTTGGACGGGCTGCCGGGCTGCATCTGCTCTCGTCGTTGCCGCCTCTGCGCCAGTTTGCCATGCGCGAAGGCGTTCAGCCGCTGAAAGGCATCAAGGCGCTGCTCCCTCATTAAACTTCGGTCCATGAGGGCAGAAGGCTGCGCTTTGCGGCGCAGCCACGGCTGATGACGGCCTGTTTAACCTAATCCGGCAGCTGCATTCGGCCCTCATCGTCAAGAGGCGCCAGCGGGTTAAAGGCCACTTCCCAGAGATGGCCATCAGGATCGGCGAAATAGCCGCTGTAACCGCCCCAGAACACTTTTTCGGCTTGCTTCGTAATCGTTGCACCGCAGGTTGCGGCAAAGGCCAGCATCTGATCGACCTCAGCTTCACTGCGAACGTTATGGGCCAGTGTTATGCCTGAAAATCCCTTCGGTCTTTCAGGTGCTCCTATCCCGGCGTCAGCAGCCAGTTCATCACGCGGAAACAGCCCCAGAACCAAACCGTCAAGAGCTATGAATGTGATTGCCTCTGACGATGCGGACGATCTCTTCCATCCGAGGCGCTCATAAAACGCTGTTGCCTCTTTCAGGTCGCTGACCCCCAGCGTCACAAGATTGATACGTTTTTCGAATGGCATTGGTGTCCCTCTTTCCTGATTTGTGTTCTTTATTTGTTCTTTTGAAGAGTAGACATAAATCAACTCAGTGTCTGTCCAAGAATGGCGCTGAAGCCCGGGGTTGAGTGAAGGGCGGCCATCAGATTCTTTGTATTCTGCAACAAATACGGAGATATCAGATG
>NZ_SMAR01000014.1 GCF_004342225.1 Martelella mediterranea
TCACCGGACCTGAACCCCATCGAGAAGGCGTTCTCCAAGCTCAAGGCCCTTCTCAGGAAGGCAAAGGCGCGAACCTATGACGACCTGTGGAGAGCTGTAGGCCACGTGTGCGCACTGTTCTCACCACAGGAATGCTGGAACTACTTCAAATCAACAGCATGCGTTGCAGACTAATCGCCCGATGCTCTAGCGGCCCTGAAGGTGCTCAGGTGCCTCAAGGCTGTCGATCTGTCTGAGCTTGGTGAATTTAACAGCCCATAGTGCTGCGACAAACAGCGAGCCGATTCCGCCGAAGACAACGGCCGGAACCGCGCCAATGACCGAGGCCATCGAGCCCGCGCGAAACTCGCCGAGTTCGTTAGAAGCGCCAACAAAAACCATATTGACTGCGTTAACCCGCCCGCGCACCTCATCCGGTGTCCAGAGCGCAATCAGCGTTTCGCGCACATAGACGGAAACCATATCGGCCCCGCCCATGATCACCAGCGCAACGATTGAAAGCCAGACCGTCTGGGATAAACCAAAGACGATGGTCGCCACGCCGAACAAAGCCACCCCCAGAAACATCATGACTCCGGCATGACGGCGGATCGGCAGCGTTGCCAGAAGAACAGCCACAACGATAGCCCCGATGCCCGGAGCAGCACGCAGCAAGCCAAGGCCCCAGGGCCCGAGATCCAGAATATCGCGGGCGAAAATCGGCATAAGCGCGACCGCACCGCCCAGAAGAACCACGAACAGATCCAGCGATATCGCGCCCAGAACCACCTTCTCTGATGCGATAAAACGGAAGCCTGCCAGAATTGTTTCTTTTGTCACTGCCCTGCCCGCACTGCGCTGGGGTGGCTTGCCAATCATCAGGATCAGCACGGCAGCGGCTGCAAAAAGGACAAGAGCCGTCGTATAGGCAACGGACGGCCCGGCACCATAGAGCAGACCGCCGGTTACCGGCCCGACAATTGAGGCAATCTGCCAGGATGAGGAGTTCCAAGCGATTGCATTGGCCAGATCATCCTGTGGTACAAGATTGGGCGCCAGCGACTGTAACGCAGGACCGGCAAAAGCCCGTTCCGTGCCAAATACGATCAACAGGGCGAAGATCGGCCAGGGTGAAAACACCTCGAACATTGTGATCATCAGCAGGCCAGCCGCACAGCCAGTGCTGATCAGGAAGCAGATTGCAGCGATCATGCGCCGGTTATATCTGTCTGCCACCGTTCCGGTCACAAGCGTCAGCAACAGAGAGGGGAGAAACTGAAACAGGCCGATCAGACCGAGGTAAAGCGCACTTCCGGTTTCATCGTAAATTTGCCAGCCGACAGAGACCGACACGATCTGAATCGCGAATGTCGCCAGAAGGCGTGAGAAGAAATAGCGCGTATAAGCAACATGGCGAAAGGCCGCAAAACGCGCGCCGGAAGCAGAAGCCAGCATTGATAAAAAGTCTTTCCGAACGAATTGTAATCAAAAAATCAGCAAGAACCGGTGGCACAATTCGCGCGACGCCGCTTCCTCCCCTTGCCCGTTTAGTTGTCAATGTCTAAATGGTTGTCAAGCAAAACAGGAGACCGCTTAATGTATGCGCTATTCAAGACGATCGATCTCGTGCTCAACCTATACACATGGATCGTAATCGCCAGCGCCATTCTGTCATGGCTTTACGCGTTCAACATCGTCAACCCTTCCAATGGGGTCGTCAACGCTATCGGGCGCGGTCTCTATAGCCTGACCGAACCTGTCTACCGCCCGATCCGCAATATCCTGCCTAATCTGGGTGGCATTGATATTTCGCCGATTGTCGTGCTGATCGCGATTTATTTCATTCGCGCTCTGATGTGGACAACGCTCTGGCCGATGCTCCAGTAAAGCATCAGTCCTCCAGGTCATTTTCCCAGTAAGCGGATTTCACCGCTTTGGACCGGGCGACGCCCGACACCGTCTTGTCGAGCACCGCATGGTCGATTGCCGAGCTGACGAGCGTCGCGCTGATATCGACATCGCCATCCGTGCGCTCATCGATCTCGATATCGCGCACCGGATAGTGCGCAGCGTTCAAGGCTTCGATCAAGCGACGGCGGACCGAAACCAGCGCATCGGTTTCGCAGATAACATGTACCACAAAGACGGCTTCCTCGCGGGATGCATTGAGCGGCGTGCGGTTGATGCGATCCACCAAAGGATGAAGCATCGTATTTGCCGCAAGAACAACCAGGGTAATCAGCAGGGCCTCGGCAACCAGGTCCGAACCCGCGCTGGCGCCTGCGGCGGCGGAGCACCACAAGGTGGCGGCTGTATTCAGACCCCGAACATGCAGGCCTTCCTTCATGATCACGCCTGCGCCCAGAAACCCTATGCCCGAAACGACATAGGATATGACCCTGACAGCCTCAACATCACCTCCGACGCGCATGCCGATATCCACGAAGGCGGCAGCGCCGATGGCAACCAGCGCATTGGTACGCAAGCCGGCGCTACGCTGACGATACTGGCGCTCCGCACCAATGGCCGTACCGCAAATAAAAGCGATGACCAGGCTCAGCGTACTGTCGAGGATCGGAATGAACTGAAGATTATCAAGAAACGCCAAGACCTATTCCTCTGGTTGCGATCAGCCGAAGCGAAAAACTTTCTGCGTCTTATGAACAGGCAAGATGACAACATGATTACCCATTCATCGTGATCGGAATCTCGTCTCATTGTTCCGCTTGCTCTGAACGACCATTAGATTCAAGGAAGGCCACTAACAGTTTTTTTAAAATGCGGTTTCTAATTTGAAATTCGCATTCGAAGTCGCTGCAATAATAAGGCGAACTTGAACTACACAATACCAGACAGCCAGGGCATCAACTGGTCAGAGTTTTCAGATTATGACTGCTTGTGTTTCAGCGCATCACGGATTTCCAGAAGCACATCCAGCTCACTGGGGCCTGCAGAAGCCTTTGGTGCCTCGGCTTCTTCCTTTTTGCGCTCGGCTGCCGCGCGTATACGATTAACGCCCTTGACCAGCAGGAAGACGACAAAAGCAATAATCAGAAAATTGATGATAGCCGTCAGAAACGCTCCATAAGCAAAAATGGCAGCTTCCCCTTCCCGCGCGACATCCAGTCCGACGCCGGGCTCAACCGTGCCACTCATCACGAAATACATATCAGAAAAGTCAATTCCGCCGACCACCAGACCGATGATCGGATCAATAATGTCGGATACAAGCGAACGGACGATGGCGGTAAAGGCCGCACCGACAATGATGCCGACAGCAAGGTCGATCACATTCCCTCTGGCAATGAAGTTCTTGAATTCATTCAGCATAGCTGTTCCCTCACATAAAGATCCGTCAGAAAACTCAGCGCACCGGCGGATCGAAGCAAACAATCGGTTTTCATTCCCTGCGTGCCCGGCAGATTTGTAAGGCCGCACTTTACGATACCGGTTTCCGGGAAGGTTTCAACAAGGCTGACGGCAAACAAAAACGGTGGCCGAAGCCACCGTCGCATTTTGGAACAAAAGATTTGCAGCAGCATCCTTTGTGCATCCGAATGGGTGCACGGCGCTTTAATGGTACGTAGTCTGGAGCAGATCAGACATGCGCAATCGCGAGATTTTTGCCTGTCAGCTTTGCAAGCTGCTGAACGCGGCCTTCCACACGCTCGCCAACAAAATCGGAGTATTTCTCCGGAACGACGAGTTCCAGATCAACATCCTTGTCCTTACCCGGCAAAAAGTCGAGCGCCCCGACAATGCCTGGCATGGAAGCTGAGAAGAGGTAAGCCACACGCAAGAGGCCTCCAAGCAGCTTGGCGCGATCCAGCAATTCTGAGGAAGCAATGGACGCCAGATTATCGGTGTGATGATCGTCGCGCAGCCCTTCAAACCGGTAATAATTGGATAGCGCGATAAACACCCGGCCCGGATGCGATATCCCGACCAGCGATGAATGCGCAATCACGTTCAGCGACTGGCTACCGCGAAAGTCAGGATGCGCGCGCCAGCTGATATCGGCCAGAAGACAGGCCGCCTGACGATAGCGCGCCTCTTCCGGCGTTTCTTCCACACCGAACCGACGGAACATCATGCCGGTCCAGGCGGCAATCTCATTTGCGTGGCGGGGCGAACGCGCCCTGAGAATGGAAAGCTGACGTGCCGCGACAAGGAGCGGGTCCTGCTGCTGATCCTCCACCGGAAGCAGAGAATAAAGAAGCCCTTCACGAACCCCCTGTGCAGAAAACGAAATCGCCTTCGGCTCCATCACGCTCAGCACTTCTCGCAGCGCAATCGCACCGTAGGGCAAAAGCATCCGACGGTTCTTCGAAACCGCCTGCCAGGCTGCGTCTTTCTGATCCTCGTCGTCACAAATCTTGTCGAGGAACTCCATCAGCACGCCGAAGGGAAGCTCATAACCCTGCATCATGGTCAGTGGGTAACCTGTCATCTCCATGTGAAGACGCGCAATGTTACGCCACGTACCGCCGACAGCATAGAACATCCTGCCCTTCCCCTTTTCGAGGAAAGACACCTTTTTCACCTGTTTCTTGGCAAACGACCGGGCCTTGGAAAGTGAGCCTTCTGACAATTCGGAAAGCCGGATGCCTCCCAATGGCAAGGTTATACCGTCGCCATGGGTTTTATCCTTGATATCGATAAGCTCCAGCGAACCACCGCCAAGGTCACCGGCGATGCCATCCGGTTCATAGAAACCGCTGATGATACCGTAAGCGGAATAAAGCGCCTCTTCCTTACCGGTCAGAACGCGGATTTCGGCTGAAAGAATTTCTGTGGCAGCCTCAATAAAGGCCGGGCCATTGGAGGCTTCACGCGCCGCTGCTGTTGCCAGCACGTGCATGGTTCCCGCGCGCGCCTGATCGGAAAGCGCCTTGAAACGCTTCAGTGCCCGAAGAGCCCGCTCCACGCCCTCCTCGTCCATCTTGCCGGTTGCAGCGATACCGCGACCGAGCCCGCAGAGGACTTTTTCGTTAAACAGGACTGTCGGCGCACGCGACAGCCCCTCATATATGACGATCCGAACCGAATTCGACCCGATATCGACCACGGAGACAGGAGAAATACCCGGAAGGCGCCCCTGTACTTCTGATTCGACCATTTAGTCCCGGCTTGCTCAGTTGTGGCCGGACATACGCCCGGCGATCAGTTTGGGCGCACTTGATTTCAAGGCTTCACCGCGGCCGGACAGGCTCGGATTGGTCATGAAATACTCCTGCGCATTGAACGGCTCCTCACCCTCCCGTGGTTCAATCCGCCGGGAGGTACCGTCGGGCAGTATCTCGTAGCTCTGCTGGTTGTCAATGATATTACCAAGCATGATCTGTGAAAGAACCTGCTCATGAACAGTCGGGTTGGTGACCGGAACAACCGTTTCGACGCGGCGGTCGAGATTGCGCGGCATCAGATCCGCTGATCCGAGGTAGACATGCGCATTCTCTGACGGCAGACCATGACCATTTCCGAAGCAGTAGATGCGGCTGTGTTCAAGGAACCGCCCGACAATCGATTTCACACGGATATTATCGGAAAGTCCGGGGACCTGAGGGCGCAGGCAGCAGATACCGCGCACGACAAGATCGATGATGACACCTTCGCTGCTGGCGCGGTAAAGGGCATCGATGATCTGCGGGTCGACGAGCGAGTTCATCTTCATCCAGATTGCACCGGGCAATCCGTTGCGTACATGCTCAATTTCTTCTTCGATATGCTGAAGAATGCGCGGCCGCATCGTTTTCGGCGAAACAGCAAGGTTCATACCCCGCTCAAGCTCGCCATAACCGGTGATGTAGTTGAAGACCTCAGCCACATCATGGCCAATTCTGGGATCGCAGGTGAAATAAGAGAGATCGGTGTAAATCTTTGCCGTGATCGGGTGATAGTTGCCGGTTCCGATGTGGCAATAGGTCCGAAGGTTTCCATCTTCACGACGGACAACCATCGAAAGCTTGGCATGGGTTTTCAGCTCGATAAAACCGAAGACCACCTGCACGCCTGCACGCTCAAGATCGCGCGCCCAGCGGATATTGGCTTCCTCATCGAAGCGGGCTTTCAGCTCCACAAGCGCGGTGACGGACTTACCGGCCTCAGCAGCATCGATCAGCGCACGAACAATCGGGCTGTCATTCGAAGTACGGTAAAGCGTCTGCTTGATGGCCAGAACGTTCGGGTCGCGTGCAGCCTGAATCAGGAACTGAACCACCACATCGAAGGATTCGTATGGATGGTGAACCACGAAGTCTTTTTCGCGGATCGCAGCGAAACTGTCGCCGATATGCTCACGCACACGCTCCGGGAAGCGCGGATTGAAGGGCTTAAACAAGAGGTCCTGCCGCGGCGCCTTGGTGATTTCTGAAAGCGTATTGAGCGCCAGAAGACCCGGCAGCACAGAAACACGATCTTCCGGCACACCGAGCTCACGCATGACAAAGTGGCGCAGCGATGCAGGCATCTCCGAATCGGTCTCGATCCGGATGACCGAACCACGACGACGCTGTTTCAAAGCTGTCTCGAAGTACCGCACGAGGTCTTCTGCTTCTTCTTCCAGCTCGATATCACTGTCGCGAATGATGCGGAATGTTCCCGACCCCTGAACCTCATAGCCCGGATAAAGCCGGTGAATGAACATGCCAATCACATCTTCCATGGTGATATAACGGATGCCGCCGTCCAGATCGGGCAGGCGAACGAAACGGTTGAGTGAGGGCGGCATACGCAAAAGGGCATTCATCGGCGCGCGACCATGGCGGCTGACAAGCTGCAGCCCCATTGAAAAGCCGAGATTGGGGATGAACGGAAACGGATGAGCCGGATCGATGGAAAGCGGTGTTAAAACCGGGAAGATACCCTGTTCAAATTCATGCGTGAGCCAGACACGGTCTTCTTCCGAAAGCGCTGCCGGACGCACGATGACAATGCCTTCATTGGTCAGATACTGCTGTAAAACAGCGAGCGCGGCCTGCTGCTCCATCTGCAGGTTGTCAATCTCACGCAGGATATCCGCCAGCTGTTCAGCCGGTGTTTTTCCGTCAGCCGAAATCATCGTCACACCCTGACGAACCTGTCCTTCCAGACCGGCCACACGCACCATGAAGAATTCATCGAGATTGGCAGCTGAAATGGAAAGGAAGCGAACACGTTCAAGCAGCGGGTGAGCCGGGTTCAGCGTTTCTTCCAGAACGCGGCGATTGAACTGAAGCCAGGAAAACTCCCGGTTGATAAAGCGCTCCGGACTGCTGAGAAGATCCTCTGTCCCGTTCATTTCCTCAATGGCTGGCGTACCAGTCGACAGATTTTCCATGACCTAATGCATCCCTTTTAAAACAACGCTTCATTCATCCCGATCCGGGAATTCCGGAAGCCAAAACCCGCTGAAATCATTGCAACAAAGCCTGCCTTGAAAAGAAAGGCTGCACAACAGAAAATTCTGGCCGGCAAAACCACCGCTGAAGATGATCTGCCCGATGCTGGCCTATCGCAATTTAGCAACGAAACTGTGACATATCGCGCGGGTTGTGCCCCGCAGACTGGGAAACACAACTAATCGTGCTGCTGCAGAACCTCTGCCGCCAGCGCCCGTGTAATTCTCCGGCCCCGCGCAAGCGCTAACTTGTCAATGGCTTCAACAATGCCGCGGGCAGCTTCGAGCGAGCGTTCCATTCGTGTCACGATGTAGCGCACAACCCGGTCATCGACATCCAGCTGCCGGTCGGCAAAAAGCTTGAAAACCAGTTGCTCCAGCAGTTCATCATCCGGCGCGCCGATCTCCACAACAGTGGCTGCAGCGAGACGGGATTTTAAGTCTGCAAGTGAAACGCCCCACTGGCCGGGTAGGCTTCGTGCGGTAATCAGCAATGTCCCGTTATTCTGTCGCACATGGTTGATCAGGTGAAAAAGTGCTGTCTCATCAAATGCTTCATGATCGGCATCTTCAAACAGAAATGCCGTCCCCTGATGTTCAGATGTAGCACCGGAACGCATCGCCGAAGACACATCTCCTGCGCTGCTTAAACTTTTCCAGACACCTGAAATATGACTTTTGCCCGCGCCTGGAGGCCCCACGAGAAGGACCACAGGCGCAAGCCAGTCCGGCCAGCGATCAATCAGCTCCACGGCAGGCGCAACAGATGCCGAAATCAGAAGATCGTCCCGGCTGCTGGCCTGGCCATATCCAAGTTCAAGCGGCAGCTGCATCGCCGCTTTCTGTTTTTCATCAGCCTCAGCTGTCACCGGACATTCCCGCACTTGTTTCCGAAGGTTCGGCGCCATCCCTTTCGCCGTCCCAGTAGAGTTCGCTTTTCAGATAACGATCAATTGCAAAACGCACAAGCACGCCAACAGCTGCGGAAACAGGAACAGCGACCAGAAGGCCGACAAAACCGAAGAGAACACCAAAGGCAAACAAGGCAAACATCAGCCATACGGGATGCAACTGAACACTGGATCCAACCAGCTTCGGCTGCAACACATTACCTTCCAAAAACTGACCGAAGAGATAGATCACCAGAATAAGCGCAATCATCCAGTAATCCGGCCAGAACTGATAAACTGCAACCGCCATCGACAAAATCAGCCCCGAAGTGGAGCCTAGATAGGGAATAAAGCTCACGAACCCGGCATAAAGCCCGATCAGCGCACCGAAATTCAGTCCCGCCAGCGACAATGAAACGGCGTAATAAATCCCGAGAATGATGCAGAGTGAACCTTGCCCGCGCACAAAGCCCGAAATCACCTTGTTGATCTCGTTAGCCAGATAACGCACATCACCAACATGACTGCGTGGAATCCAGCTATCGAGCTTGACGATCATGCGGTCCCAGTCAAGCAGAAGGTAAAACGCGATCACCGGTGCCAGAACGACGAATGAAACGACGTTTACCACCGCCATTGACGAGCTCCAGATACTGCCAAACAACGACGAGGCGATCGATGCGCCGCTTGAGAGCATCTTGCCCACATTCTGACTGAGCTCGGCAATCTGGCCGTTCGCCCAGTCCGTAAGCTTCGAAAGCTGGGTCGTCTGGATATAATGCTCCAGTTCGGCCATATATTTTGGCAGTTGCTCTACCACCTGCGTAGCCTGCGTGACGACCAGAGGAATAAGGATCAGCAACACCGCGATCACGGCGACGATAAAGCCCAGCATAATTGTTATCGTCGCCCAGAGCCGGTTAAAACCAAACTTCTCCAGACGATCGGCAATCGGATCAAGAAAATAGGCAAGAGCCATCCCTGCAACAAAGGGCAGAAGAATGCTGCGAAAAACATATAAAAACAGCGCGACAAACGCTGCAAACAGCAGCCAGAAAATCAACTGTCGCTTCAGACCGGCGCCGGTCACACGTTCTGGCATTTAAATCTCCTGAAACACACGCTTGCCCGCTTGTAGCGGCAATCCCCGCTACCTTGTAGCATAACTTCGCGGGTGTGTATGGGGTAAGACATTCTCACAAGGACAACTGTGGAAAGCGTTGATAAACTGGCTCTTCAATTCCGTAAAATCTCCAGCGCCTCAACCTCAGATTTTTCAGCGGAAAGGTGCGAAGCCGGTCATATAGCTGTCGATATCGCACCAGTGTCGCGCGCCTTCCTCTTGAAACGTGCCCCCCGCCATGCAATGCCGTTTGTTGATATATGGATGAGGAAGCGCCCCATGAGCGAGACCCGCAAGAACGGACTGACCTATAGCGATGCCGGTGTGGATATTGATGCCGGAAACCTGCTGGTCGAAAAAATCAAGCCCGCTGTGAAATCCACCCGCCGTCCCGGCGCAGACAGCGAGATCGGTGGCTTTGGCGGTTTGTTTGACCTGAAAGCTGCAGGATTTTCCGATCCGGTTCTGGTCGCTGCAAATGACGGTGTCGGCACAAAGCTCAAAATCGCGATTGAGGCCGGAAAGCACGACACCGTTGGTATCGATCTGGTTGCCATGTGCGTAAACGACCTGGTGGTTCAGGGCGCTGAGCCGCTCTTCTTCCTCGATTATTTTGCAACTGGCAGCCTCGATCCGGAACAGGGTGCCGACATCGTCGAGGGCATCGCAGAAGGCTGCCGGCAGGCCGGTTGTGCGCTGATCGGCGGTGAGACGGCTGAAATGCCGGGCATGTACGCCAAGGGCGATTATGATCTGGCCGGCTTTGCTGTTGGCGCGGCCGAGCGCGGACAGCTGCTGCCGGACGAAGACCTGGCTGAAGGCGACGTGATCTTTGCGCTGGCATCTTCCGGTGTTCATTCTAATGGTTTTTCGCTGGTTCGCCGTGTGGCTGAGCTCAATGGCATCGGCTGGCAGGCCGCCGCTCCCTTTGCGCCGGGGAAAACCTTTGGCGAGGCGCTTCTCGAGCCGACGAAGATTTACGTCAAACCGCTTCTTGCCGCCATACGCGAACCCGGTTCTGTGAAGGCACTCGCGCATATCACTGGCGGCGGCTTCCCGGAAAACATCCCGCGGGTACTGCCGAAACATCTTTCTGCGGCCATCGACCTTGAAACCCTCATCATTCCGCCGGTCTTTTCCTGGCTGGCGCGTGCGGGCGGTGTTGCACCGGCGGAAATGCTGCGCACGTTCAATTGTGGTGTCGGCATGATCGGCGTTTGCGCCGAAGACAAGCTGGACGATGTGCTGGCCGTACTTCGCCGCGAGGGGGAGACAGCCTATAAGCTCGGGCAGATCGTGCCGCGTGAAGGTGATATGGAAGGCACGGTCTATCGAGGCATGATCAACCTATGACAGGAAAGAAGCGTATCGCCGTTTTTATTTCCGGCAGCGGCTCAAACATGCTGAAACTGGCAGACGCCTGCGAAGCCCCAGCCTTTCCTGCCGAGATCGTTGCGGTCATGTCTGACAAGCCAGAAGCCACCGGCCTGACGAAAGCTGCTGCACGCGGCATTAAAACGCTCAGTTTCCCGCGAAAAGCTTATGAGAGCAAACAAGATCACGAAGCGGCAATGCTGGATGCACTGGCAGAAATTCAGCCGGATTTCATCTGCCTTGCCGGTTTCATGCGGCTTCTGTCCGGCGATTTTATCCGGGCATGGGAAGGCCGGATCATCAACATCCATCCGTCCCTGTTGCCGCTTTTCCCCGGCCTGAACACTCATCAGCGCGCGATCATTGCCGGTATGAAGGTCGCAGGCTGCACCGTCCATTTCGTGACGGAAGGCATGGATGAAGGGCCCGTGATCGGTCAGGCCGTCGTGCCTGTATTGCCGGGCGACGACGCCGATGCACTGGCCACGCGCATTCTCACCGTTGAACATCAGCTTTATCCGGCGGCACTTGAGCGTCTCGCCGCAGGTAACGTATGGATGGAAAACGGGAAAGCTGTCTTTCCCGGTGATGCAACGTCAAAGACAACAGGTTATTTGATTTCTGTCTGAAAGGCGATCAGACGAACATTTCATTGTCTCGCAATTTTAAAAAAAAAGCCCGGTCATAAAACCGGGCTTTTCGTTTGATATCAGATGCGATCCTGATCAGCTATCCAGGAACGAGCGCAGCTTGCGGCTGCGGCTCGGATGCTTCAGCTTGCGAAGCGCCTTGGCCTCGATCTGACGAATACGTTCGCGGGTCACCGAGAACTGCTGACCGACCTCTTCAAGCGTGTGGTCCGTGTTCATGCCGATGCCGAAGCGCATTCTGAGCACACGCTCTTCACGCGGCGTGAGTGAAGCCAGAACGCGGGTGGTCGTTTCGCGCAAGTTCGCCTGAATGGCGGCATCAATGGGAAGAAGCGCGTTTTTATCTTCGATGAAATCACCGAGATGCGAATCTTCTTCGTCACCCACCGGCGTTTCAAGCGAGATCGGCTCCTTGGCGATCTTCAGCACCTTGCGGACCTTCTCAAGCGGCATATTGAGCTTTTCGGAAAGCTCTTCCGGCGTTGGTTCACGCCCGATCTCATGCAGCATCTGGCGCGAAGTACGAACGATCTTGTTGATCGTTTCGATCATATGCACCGGAATACGGATCGTGCGGGCCTGGTCGGCAATCGAACGGGTGATCGCCTGACGGATCCACCAGGTCGCGTAGGTGGAGAACTTATAACCGCGACGATACTCGAACTTATCAACGGCCTTCATCAGGCCGATATTGCCTTCCTGAATGAGATCGAGGAACTGAAGGCCACGATTGGTGTATTTCTTCGCAATCGAGATCACCAGCCGGAGGTTGGCTTCCACCATCTCCTTCTTGGCGATGCGGGCTTCACGTTCGCCCTTCTTGACCATATGCACAATCCGGCGGAATTCAGCGATCGAAATACCGGTCTCTGTCGCAAGGCTTTGAATCTCGCTGCGAAGCGCCTTGATGTCATCGCCATCTTTGCTGGCAAAGTCTTTCCACCCCTTGCCGGAGAGGTTGCCGATTGATTTCATCCAGTTCGGATCAAGCTCAGCACCATGGTAGTGCTCAAGGAAATCATCGCGCTTGACGCCGCGGTGAACAGCCAGACGCAACAACTTGCCTTCGTTTTCGACGAGACGTTTGTTGATGTCATAAAGCTGCTCGACCAGCAGGTCGATACGGTTCTGATTGAGCGAAAGCGACTTAACCGCTTTGATCAGTGTCTCTTTCAGCTCTTTGTAGCGGCGCTCCTGAGCATTGGTCAGCGTGCCGGTTGCCGCCAGGCGGGCTTCCACCTGCTGATCCTGTAGCTTGCGCAGCTTGATATAAGTTTCCGCAATCAGATCAAGCGTTTCCATGACCTGCGGGCGCAGCTCAGCTTCCATTGCGGCAAGAGACAGGTTGGACTCATCTTCGTCCTCCTCGTCCTCGTCCATCTGAACGCCTTCGCCGCCGACATCGGTCACGTCGTCTGAACGTTTCTTGCGCGCCTGTTCCTTTTCCTCGGCCTTTTTGCGATCAGCCTCAATCTTCTCAGGGCTCTGGAACTGCGGCGCAGCCTTGGCCTCAGGACCGGAATAGGTGGTTTCAAGGTCGATGATTTCGCGCAGAAGCGTCGTGCCTTCATTCAGCTCATCACGCCAGATGATCAGCGCCTGAAAGGTCAGCGGGCTTTCGCAAAGTCCGGCAATCATCGTCTCTCGGCCGGATTCGATCCGCTTGGCGATGGCTATTTCGCCTTCGCGCGAAAGAAGCTCGACCGACCCCATCTCACGCAAATACATGCGCACCGGATCATCCGTCCGGTCGGTCGGTTCTTTCTTCTTGGTTTGCGCGACAGCTGTGCCGGTCGTGGTTGCGACCTCGGTGCTGTCACTGCTGCCGTCACCATCGGAATCATCGTCCGAATTGTTATCCTGATCGACTTCGTCTTCGTCCTCGATCACATTGATGCCCATATCGGAGAGCATAGCCATCGTGTCCTCGATCTGCTCGGAGGTAACCTCCGAAGACGGGAGCACGGAATTCAGCTCATCCATGGTGACGTAGCCGCGCTTTTTGGCGGCCTTGATCATCTTCTTGACGGCATCGTCGGAAAGATCCAGAAGAGGGCCGTCGGTTCCGCCTTCGCGTTCGGTTTCGGCTTCTTCGTGTTCTTTGACTTTTGTTGCCATAGATATCGCTTCCCTGACGCTCATTCCGCTTGTTTCAACCAAGCGGATTACCGGCGAAACTTTAAAAAGACCTTTTCATTTCAAGAAAAGGTTTGGTCCGTCCGGCCCAAAAACTGCAATTCTGACACACGGCAAACGATATGCCTGAGCTGCATTGCTCCAGGACAACACCGTGTTGATCGTGAATTTGTGCTGCGCTCTGCCATTCAGACTGGTGATTCCCAGATTTTCATCGTCAGTCAAGCGTCAATTCATGTTTCAAGCGATTTACTATCAAAAATCCGCTTCTCAAGACGCCTGTTTCAATGACCGGACTGATGCAGCCACCTTTTTGTCCGCAAGGCTACAATTTAGAATGCGTTTGCCCAATTGCAAGTAGCAGCACCACTGATTCTTTTTCTGATGTGACCTTGCCGCCTCACCTTGCTTCGATGACCAAGGCTACCCGGTTTTGCCATTTCGGCCCGACATCACACCAAACCCGTCGATATCCGCCTCCTGATTCTCAATGCGCGCAATCTCGTTTTGCACCACTTTAAGGGCCTCAAGCAACCTGTCGTGGCGAACCAGATCTCCCGCCTCCCCGGCTTCTGCGAGTTCACGCTCAAGTTCAGTTTTCTGCCTGACCAGCGAGCGAGCGCGATTGTGAAAAGCCATTGCCTGATGAAAAACCTCGCGCACATCCTCAATCACCGCATCATCACTGACAATCCAGTGAACATTGCGACTGACATGACTGACAAGATAGCCAACGAGATCGCGGAACCCCATTTCCTCAAGCTTTTCACGCAACCTCCCCCGCTCAATACCGGGCCGGGAAGCTGCAGAAAGCAGCGCAGGCCAGAAAGCCCGCATTTCAGGCCCGTCAAACGTAAGGGCAGAGACACCATCAAAATCCTCACGCAACAGCGCCGGTTGGCTCATCAGGCAAAAAGCCATCAGACACTCACGAAAGGACGGACGAGGGGCTGCCCGCAGACTGACAAGGTGTGAACGGCTCAGCCGGTCCGAAGCGGCAATGCGCACCGGAGCGCCACCACGCTGGCCACCCCGGCCATAGGTAGAATTTCCCTGACGCCCCTGAAAACCACCGCCGCCGCCGCGAAAGCGCTGGTAAAGCCTGTTGCGGAAGTCCTGCTGATAATGACGGCGAACACTTTCATCCGCGATGGTCTGCACCATCGCGTTGATCCGGGCTTCAATGGCGGCCCGTTCTTCCGGCGTCGGGTTTTCCCGTGTGCCAAGCTCACGTTCAAACAGCGTATCTGCAAGCGGCCGGGCCTGCTCCAGCACGGTCTGAAAGGCTGAGCGCCCGCCCTCACGTACCAGATCATCCGGGTCACGGCCTTCGGGCAGGTGCGCGATCTTCAGCGAATGCCCGGGCTTCAGCATTGGCAAAGCAACGCCGGCAGCCCTTTCTGCGGCGCGCATTCCGGCATTATCGCCATCAAAGCAGAGCACCGGCTCATTGGTCATGCGCCACATCAGTTTCAGCTGGTTTTCAGTCAGCGCCGTACCAAGTGGAGCGACGGCATTTTCCACGCCTGCCTGATGCAGTGCGATCACATCCATATAGCCTTCAACGGCGACAACAGTCTTTGCGCCTTCGGCACCACCCAGCGAGCGCCGGGCACGGGCGAAATTGAACAGAACATTGCTCTTGTGGAACAGTTCCGTATCGTTGGAATTAAGATATTTTGCCAGAGCGTCCGGGCGCATCGCACGCCCGCCAAAAGCGATCACCTGCTCGCGCGACGACAGGATAGGAAACATGATCCGGTCGCGAAAGCGATCATAAGAAACCGCAATATCGGACCCGTGAACCACAAGTCCGCAAGCTTCGATCTGCGCCTTCTCAATGCCTTTGGAAGCCAGATACTCTTTCAGGGCATTCCGGCTTTCCGGCGCATAGCCAAGCCGAAACGTATCAATCGTACGGGCGGAAAGGCCGCGTTCGCGCAAATAGGCACGAGCGCGGGTTCCATTGGATGATTGCAGCTGATCCTGAAAGAAGGCCGTTGCCATTTCCATCACATCGGTGAGTGAACGGCGCTTTTCTTCCCGGCGCTCGGCTTCGGGGTCGCGCGCAGGCATCGGCACACCTGCCATATTGGCAATGCGCTCGACCGCTTCGGGAAAGCTCAAACCGTCAAGGTCAGTCAGAAAACGGAAATGGTCGCCGGTCACGCCGCATCCGAAACAGTGATAACGCCCTTTGGCGTCTTCACAGTGGAAGCTTGGCGTCTTTTCACCGTGAAAAGGGCAACATGCCCAGAAATCACCGCGTGAAACATTGGTTTTGCGCCGATCCCATGAAACGCGCTGCCCGATCACGTCAGAGATCGACACACGGTCACGGATTTCATCCAGAAAGGACGGTGGAAAACGCATCAGTTCCTCGCTTGCGCCGGTGAACAGGTCCCGGCAGCCGTGAGATACACCAGCTTAGCTGCGAATTAAAAAACTTTCGCGATGCTGAGACCAGCTTTAAACCGGCTATTGAAGTTATCCGCGTTATCAACACTATCCACAGGGATAACTGAAGGCGAGACAGTGGATAAAGATCATCTCACCCTTGGCATATCACAGACAAACGGCAGACAAAGACTATTTCAGCATGTCCTTGACGACACCTGAAGCCTTGGAAAAATCCATCTGGCCGGAATAACGGTCTTTGAGTGTCTTAATGCACTTGCCCACATCACGAAGGCCCTGAGCGCCGGTTTCCTCCACCACAGAGGCACAGACTTCACGGATCTGATCTTCCGGCAATTGGGCAGGCAGAAACTCCCGGATAACGGAGATTTCGGCACGCTCCTGCTCTGCAAGTTCAGGATGCCCCTTCTCATTGTAAAGCCGGACGGATTCTTTGCGCTGCTGCACCATCTGGATCAGCATGCAGGTAATGTCCTCATCACTGACGGGGTCTCTGCCGCTTGCACGATGCGCCAGATCACGGTCTTTAATAGCAGCCTGAACAAGGCGCAGAGTCGAGAAACGGACAGGATCTTCTTCCTTCGAAGAATCCTTCAGTGCGAGAACGAGTTTATCGCGCAACATGAATCTTTAACTCCTGGAAACGCCGTTTTTCAAAAAACCGGGCCGACATTCATTCAATGGCGGCGGCGTTTACCGAATCCGGGACCCGCAATCAAACTAAAAATGGGTTTGCTTCAAGAATTTCATATATTCCTGCAGTCTGCACCGTGAACGATTGACCCGCAAGCCGCGTTTGACTATTTTCCCGCGACCGCATGACAAACTGACCGCCTCACGGTGCTTGCCTAGCAAGTGCATACCCATCGCTGCGGCCTTATATATGGTAACAGACGGCACCATTCAATTGGCACGGCCTGCAAGACGAACGACAGAAGGATCACAATGACAGCCTCATCTGCATGGACAACGGAAAAGCCGACGGCCGTTCTGGTACTCGCCGACGGCACGGTGATTTATGGCAAAGGCGTTGGCGCAACCGGACGGGTTCAGGCGGAGGTCTGCTTCAATACGGCGCTGACGGGGTATCAGGAAATCCTGACAGACCCTTCCTATCTGGGCCAGATTGTAACCTTCACCTTCCCTCATATCGGCAATATCGGCGCCAATGGCGAAGATATTGAAGACCTGACGCCGGCTGCCCGCCGTGGTGCCGTGGGAACGATCTTCCGGGCCGATATCACCAACCCATCCAATTACCGTTCGGCTGAACATCTGGATGAGTGGCTGAAAGCCCGTGGCATCATTGGACTGAGCGGAATCGATACCCGGGCGCTCACAGCCTGGATCCGCGAAAACGGCGCACCGAATGCTGTAATCGCCCATGATCCGAACGGCACGTTCGATATCGAGGCCCTGAAAGCCGAAGCACAAGCCTGGAGCGGGCTGGAAGGCATGGATCTGGCAATTGAAGCCACCTCGGGCCAATCTTCGCAGTGGGATCAAAAACCCTGGGTCTGGAATGAGGGTTATGGCACACTCTCACCCGAGGATGCGACATACCACATCGTCTGTGTCGACTATGGTGTGAAGCGCAATATTCTGCGCCTCTTCTCCGGCTTGGATTGCAAAGTAACCGTTGTCCCGGCCAAAACATCGGCGGAAGACATTCTGGCACTTTCTCCGGATGGCATCTTCCTGTCCAACGGGCCGGGCGATCCGGCAGCAACCGGCAAATATGCAATTCCGGTTATTCAGGAACTGATCGAAAGCGGCAAGCCTGTCTTCGGCATTTGCCTTGGGCATCAGCTTCTGGGCCTTGCACTTGGGGCACGTACGACGAAAATGCATCAGGGCCACCACGGCGCGAACCACCCGGTCAAAGACCACACAACCGGCAAGGTCGAGATTGTTTCGATGAACCATGGTTTTGCCGTTGATTCCGACTCACTGCCGGATGGCATCGAAGAAACCCATGTCTCGCTGTTCGACGGATCGAACTGCGGTCTGCGCCTTGCCGGACGTCCGGTCTTTTCAGTGCAACATCACCCGGAAGCTTCTCCCGGCCCGCAGGACAGCCACTACCTGTTCCGCCGTTTCATCAATATGGTGCGCGAACAGAAGGGCGAAGCGCTTCTGGCCGAACGTGCATAAAACGTAAATTGATCGAAAAATCGATGAAAGGCGCCCAATGCGGCGCCTTTTTTGGTGCCTGAAAGCTTTATTCCGCCTTCAGCAACTTTCGGAAACGCAAACCAAGCATGATCGAGGCGGCACCAAGACCGAGCAGGAAGCCGGTCCAGATTCCAATGCCTTCCAGCCCCAGCGGAACAGCCAGTATCCAGGCGCATGTGAGGCCGATACCCCAATAAGCAATCAGTACCAGAAACATGGGGATCCGGGTATCTTTGAGGCCGCGCAGCAAACCGTTCAGCGTACCCTGCAGCGCATCCATCAACTGGAACAGCCCTGCAATCACAATCAGCGGGATACCATAAGCGAGAACGTCTGGCGCTTCCGGCAGGCTGGTATCGATAAACAAGCTCGTCAACGCCGCCGGGAACACCGCAAAACTGATCCCGCCAGCCAAAGCAAAACCAATGGCAATCGCCATGACTGCGGCCGATGCCCGAATAAGATTTTCCCGGTCGCCCAGCGCGTGAAATGCGCCCACCCGGATCGTGCCTGCCTGTGCAAGACCAAGCGGCACCATAAAGGTAATCGACGATAGCTGCATCGCGATCCCGTGCGCGGCCAGAGGAACGGCACCAAACTGGCCCATCAGGACCGAGGAAATCGTGAACATCGAAACTTCCGCCAGGATTGCAACACCGATCGGAAGCCCAAGAAGCGTGACCTCTTTAAGAGCGGCCCAATCCGGCTTCCAGAACCGGACGAAAAGCTGATAGCGAGCCAGCTCTTTATCGCGCTCGATATAAACCACGAGAAACAGAAAGCCGCTAAACTGCACGATAAACGCTACTGTGGCAGCACCGCGCACACCGAACTGCGGCAGACCGAGATGCCCGAGTACAACGATGTAGGCAAGCGCCGCGTTGATGACCAGCATGGCCAGCGTGACCCAAAGTACGATGCCGGCACGTCCTGTTGCGCTGACAAGGCTGCGCAACACATAAAAGATCAGAGCCGGAAACATCGCGAAACCGACGATGTGGAGATATTGCGCTGCCTTTCGCGCCACCTCTGCCTCCTGCCCCAGCGCCAGAAGAATAGTGTGGGAAAACAGAAACAGAGGCAGCGTACATACGCCGAAAATGATCGAAGCCCACATGCCCATTCGCATGGAACGGCGCACCGAGACTTCATCGCCGCGCGAGTAAGCCTGCGCAACCATCGGCATCACAGCCATGGCGAGGCCTGAACCGAACAGGAAAAAAGTCATGAAATACTGCGTCGCAAGCACGACAGCAGCCAGATCGACGGCGCTGATCTGGCCCAGAATCACGATATCCGTTGCATGGATACCCTGCTGGGCAAGCTGCGCTCCGATGAGCGGAATACCAAGAAGAAGCGTTTCCCGGAAATGGGAAAGCCACGAATGACCGGCTGCTTGCGCAGGAGGCATTGCGACAGACATGAATTTCACCAGAAGCTGACACGCCGCAGCCAGACAACAGCGGGGCTGCGGCGGCAAATCTGTCTAGCCCAGTTTGGATGCAATAGCCAGACCGGCACGGCTGAATTCCGGTTGACTGGCGCTCAGGACATCGGGTTTCCGCCGTAACGATAGGCGCCGCCGCGCTGCAAAGCGCGCTTATAGGCCGGGCGTGCATGGATGGCTTCGAGATAGCGATAGAGCGCCCTCGGCCTCGTATCGAAAGGAATACGCTCGAGGCCGGTTTCCACCGGAAAGCTCATCACAATATCGGCGGCCGTAAACTCAGGTCCGGCAAACCAGCCATCACGGTTCAGTTCGGTCTCCCAGAATTCACCATGGTTTTTCAGCTGCGGATCAGTGAGTTTCTGCCGCAAAGTTTTGAAAACCGGATTAAGAAGCGGACGCACCAGCGCTGGCGCCTGCTGTGGCACCTTGTGAAACACAAGTTTCACCACCAGAAGCGGCATGGCCGAACCTTCGGAATAGTGCATCCAGTAGCGATATCTGAGGGCTTCATCCGTTCCCGCCTGGGGACGTAAATTGCTTTCTGTTCCGTATCGATCGATAAGATAGTCGATAATCACCGCACTTTCGGCGATCACTTTCCCATCATCTTCGATCACCGGTGATTTACCGAGTGGATGCACGTCTTTGAGACTCTGAGGTGCGCTCATATCCTGACCGCGCTTGTATGTCTTGACTTCATAATCGACACCAAGCTCTTCCAGCAGCCATAAAATACGGTGAGCACGCGAATCTTCGAGATAGTGGACCAGCAGCATATTGACCTTCCAGGTGTTCGACTGAGCGTTATAAACGATACGTAATGGTTATTGCTTTTACGACTTCTGGCATCATCTGGATTGTACCGATCAATCAGAACGCTGCGAGCATGATGCCTCCACCATACAGAAACAGGATGCCGGCACTTTCAAAACCGATACTGCCCGGTCCTGATTTCTGGCGCACGATCAACCCCAGCAAAAGCACCGCTGTGACCGAAAGACCAATGGCCAGCCAAAGCAGATCGTCCTTGGTGATTGCCGAGTAAAGCGAGCCTTCGCGGTAGGCGACGTCTGAAAGCGTGAGAAACAGCGTATCGAATGTATTGCCGCCGATAATGCCGCCAACGGCCAGCTGCAATGCGCCACGCCGTACTGCCGCCAGAGTTGTTACCAGCTCCGGCAGCGAGGTGACGACCGCGGTCATGAGTGCCCCGACAATTGACGCTGAAAGCCCGTAGCGATCCGTTACAACACCGGCGACCTGCGAAATCAGATAGCCAGCCATCCCCATCAGAAGCATCAGCAGGAAGAACACCGAGAATATCTGAAGATTACCACGCGCATCCTTCTGATCCTCATCCGGTATATCTGTTCGGGTCTCACGGGTGCCGACCGGTCGCCACATGGGGTCATCTTTCACCTTCTTAGATGCGACGACACCCGCAATGTATACGCCAAACAACGCAATTGAGATGGGGCTGACGGACCAGACTGTGACATCGGGAGCGATGTAACCGATCAGGGGAAGGCTGAGGAGCAGGATGAGAAGCGCACCCTGGAACAGATTGGAAAGATCAGCGGCGGCATGTTCCAGATTAACACGGCGATAAATCGTATCCGCGAGAGCAAGAAACGCGGTTTGAGCCGCGATACCACCGACCGCATTTGAAAAGCTCAAAGACGCACGGCCTTCAAGAGCCGTGGTGATGGATACGACCGTCCCCGAAAGCGAAGTCGCAGCCCCTAGGAGCAGACCACCGATCAGCGCTTCGCCCAGCCCCGTGCGATCGGCAATACGATCCGCCACGCCGGTAATTCTTACGCCACAGCCGAGAATGACAGTGCCCGACAGCGCGAAAGTAAGCACCAGCCAGACGAGCGACAGGTTTTCAAAATTCATCAAGATCTCCGTGTTGCCAACGTCAACGCGCTGACAGCACGATTGTTTCAGTCACGCATCTATCGTGGACATTGGCGGATTTTACCGCCTCAAGCCGTTGAGGCGCGACGCCTGCGAGCACCGGCTCTGTCTGCCTGACCGAGAAGATCACGGCGGGTGTGCGACAGGCTTTCAATGCGCTCACTCAATGGTTTCCCGCGTACGATCCTGTAAAGGATGGTCATTCCTGCAGCGGCAAATGCTATTTGAAAAGCAATCAGAGGCAGATATTCAAACATCACAAACCCTCCTGTTTGGAAAGTAAACGTTGCAAAAGTCAAAAAGGTTCATGTGTGTTTAGAAAATAGTAATCATTGATAAACTGCATGTGATGGGTGGTTGGTGCATTTTCGGGGTTCCGTTCCGTATGCATTTTGCCTATAAGGCCCACCTAGCCCAAATGCTCAGCTGCCTGTCCCCGGCCCGGTTTTCCGTGCCGGTTTTTGATGCAGGCATAAAACAAGAATTGACGGATTACGCCCATGCCCAAGCGCCAAGACTTAAAGTCCATCCTCATCATCGGCGCGGGGCCGATCGTTATCGGCCAGGCCTGTGAATTCGATTATTCCGGTGCGCAGGCCTGCAAAGCGCTGCGGGAAGAAGGGTTCCGCGTCATTCTGGTCAACTCCAACCCGGCCACGATCATGACCGACCCGGAACTGGCAGACGCCACCTATGTCGAACCAATCACCCCGGAAGTTGTCGCCAAGATCATTGCCAAGGAACGGCCGGACGCTCTGCTGCCAACCATGGGCGGACAGACAGCGCTGAACACAGCGCTTTCGCTGCGCCGTATGGGCGTTCTTGAACGCTATAATGTGGAAATGATCGGAGCCAAGCCGGAGGCGATCGACAAGGCGGAGGACCGGGCACTTTTCCGCGAGGCTATGGCGAAAATCGGCCTGGAAACGCCGCGTTCGATGCTGGCCAATGCAACCGAGATCAAGGATGTTGACCGCCAGAAGCATGAAGCCAAGCGCGCTGAGCTGAAGAAGACGCTCGAAGGTGGCGCGCTTGACGACGCGCTTGACGCGCTTGAAAACGAATGGAACCTCGGCAACACCGATCGCAAGCAACGCTATATGTCGCATGCCATGGCGATTGCCGCTCAGGCTCTGGATTTCGTCGGCCTGCCTGCCATTATTCGCCCATCCTTTACGCTTGGCGGCACAGGTGGCGGTATCGCCTTCAACCGTTCAGAATTCTTCGAGATCGTCGAGCGTGGCCTTGATGCCTCCCCCACCACAGAAGTGCTGATTGAAGAATCTGTTCTTGGATGGAAAGAGTACGAAATGGAAGTGGTCCGCGACAAAGCGGACAACTGCATCATCATCTGCTCAATCGAAAACATTGACCCGATGGGCGTTCACACCGGCGACTCGATCACCGTTGCACCGGCGCTGACGCTGACCGACAAGGAATACCAGATGATGCGCAACGCTTCGCTGGCTGTTCTGCGCGAAATCGGGGTTGAAACCGGCGGTTCGAACGTTCAGTTCGCCGTCAATCCGGCGGATGGCCGTCTCGTCGTCATCGAAATGAACCCGCGCGTCTCGCGTTCGTCTGCTCTGGCCTCGAAGGCTACAGGCTTCCCGATTGCAAAGGTCGCGGCGAAACTTGCCGTAGGCTACACGCTGGATGAGCTTGAAAACGATATCACCGGCGGCGCAACGCCGGCATCCTTCGAACCTTCGATTGACTATGTCGTCACGAAGATCCCGCGGTTTGCGTTCGAAAAGTTTCCGGGCGCTGAAAACACACTGACGACCGCGATGAAATCCGTCGGCGAAGTTATGGCCATCGGTCGCTCCTTCCCGGAATCGCTGCAAAAAGCACTGCGTGGCCTCGAACGCGGCCTGACCGGGCTCGACGAAATCGAGATTCCCGGCATCGAAAATGGCGAACCGCATAACGCCATCCGCGCTGCCATTGGCACAGGCACGCCTGACCGCCTGCGCATGGTCGCTCAGGCCATGCGTCTCGGCGTTGGCCTGGAAGAAATTCACGAGCACTCCAAAATTGATCCATGGTTCCTTGAGCAGCTCAGGACCATCGTCGATATGGAAGAAAAGATTCGCGAACACGGCCTGCCGGACGATGCCGAAAACCTGCGCAAACTCAAAGCCATGGGCTTTTCCGATCAGCGGCTTGCCAGCCTGATCCATGGCCGCCCGAAGGAAGTGGCCCAGCTCAGAAACAAACTCGGTGTACGCCCGGTTTACAAGCGGATCGATACCTGTGCTGCCGAATTCGCTTCGCCAACGGCTTACATGTACTCAACCTATGAGGCCCCTTTCGCTGGCGAAACACGGTCTGAAGCCGGTATTTCCGATAAGAAGAAAGTCGTCATTCTGGGCGGCGGCCCAAACCGTATCGGTCAGGGCATCGAGTTCGATTATTGCTGCTGCCATGCCGCGTTTGCCCTGAAAGACGTTGGCTATGAATCGATCATGATCAACTGCAATCCGGAAACGGTTTCGACCGATTATGACACCTCAGACCGGCTCTACTTCGAGCCGCTGACGGCCGAAGATGTCATCGAAATCATGCGCGCTGAACAGGAAAAGGGAAAGCTTGCCGGGGCAATTGTGCAATTTGGCGGTCAAACACCGCTGAAGCTGGCTGAAGCTCTGGAAAAGAACGGGATCCCGATCCTCGGCACCGCGCCTGACATGATCGACCTTGCCGAAGACCGTGACCGGTTCCAGAAGCTTCTGACAAAGCTGGACCTTAACCAGCCGAATAACGGCATTGCCTACTCCGTCGAGCAGGCCCGTCTGGTTGCCAATGAAATCGGCTATCCGCTCGTCGTTCGCCCATCCTATGTTCTGGGTGGGCGCGCCATGGAGATCGTTCACAACGAGGCCGGCCTGTCACATTACCTTTTGGAAGTTGTGCCGGAGCTGGTGACCGAAGACATCCGCCAGCGTTATCCGAACGACAAGACCGGGCAGATCAATACGATGCTCGGCAAAAACCCGCTTCTTTTCGACAGCTATCTGACCAACGCAACGGAAGTGGACGTGGATTGCCTGTGTGATGGGGAAAGCGTTTTTGTTGCCGGGATCATGGAGCATATTGAAGAGGCCGGCATTCACTCCGGTGACAGTGCCTGCTCGCTGCCACCACATACGCTTGCGCCTGATCTGATTGACCGGCTGGAAGAACAGACGCACCAGCTTGCTCTGGCCCTGAACGTGAAGGGACTGATGAATGTTCAGTTCGCCATCAAGGACGGCGAAATCTACATTCTTGAAGTCAATCCGCGTGCATCACGTACGGTTCCGTTCGTGGCCAAAACCATCGGCGCACCGATTGCAAAAATAGCAGCCCGTGTGATGGCTGGAGAAAAGCTTGATGACGTGATCACGTCCTACGGCGATAAACCGAACCCGCGTACGCTGAAGCATATCGCAGTGAAAGAAGCTGTTTTCCCGTTCGCCCGCTTCCCCGGCGTCGACACACTGCTCGGCCCGGAAATGCGCTCGACGGGTGAAGTCATCGGTCTCGACAAGGACTTTGCGATTGCCTTTGCAAAGGCCCAGCTTGGTGCCAGCGTCGACCTGCCGCGTGAGGGCTGTGTCTTTGTTTCCGTCAAACCGGAAGACAAGGAACGTGTTCTGCCAGCCGTCAGGCTTTTAGTCGAACAGGGTTTCTCGGTGATGGCAACCGGCGGCACGCGGGACTTTCTGGAAGAAAACGGCATTCACGCCACCAAAATCAATAAGGTGCGCGAAGGCCGGCCGCATATTGAGGATGCGATCCGCAACCGCCAGGTTCAACTGATCTTCAATACGACCAGCAACGACAAGACGATTTCGGATTCGAAGTCTCTGCGTCGCGCTGCGCTGACCCAGAAAGTGCCGTATTATACAACGATGGCAGGCGCTCTTGCCGCCGCTCAGGCCATCAGCGCCCTCAAGAAAGGCCAGCTTGAGGTTCAGCCGCTGCAAAGCTATGCCTGACGCCAGCAAAGCTTTGAGATAAAAAAGCAAAAAGCCCCGCAGAAGATGGTCTGCGGGGCTTTTTTTTATCTGGCTGCCGCTTTCGGCCGGGGTGCCGGACTTCCCCGGCGATGTCGATGACGCCACCTCGCTGGAACTGCCCGGCGCGCAACAAAAGCTGCTCGATGCCGTGATCGAAACCGGCAAGCCGGTGAACGTCGTCATCTCGTCCGGCCGTCCCTATAATCTCGGCGGTGTGGAAAACAGGATCGCGGCCCAGGTCATGACCTTCTTCTCCGGCCAGGACATCTGTAATTTCTGGCGCATATAGGCCGCTTTAATACATCCAGAAACTTCAGAATTTTGGCTTCCCCGCCTGATTTGCGCCACGGCCCACGGCCCTCTCTTGCGTTTCGTCATTTTAAATGATACATCATTAAATGACACATCACCTAAATATCGCATTGACTGACTCTCCCTCTTCAGAAGGGGCCAGGGGCGGTTTCGTCGGCGCAGGAGAAACGAATGCCGGATCAGGACAGAAAAGATAGCGCGGAATGGACCGACCTTGGTCGCATGCTGCCGGCAGTCGGCCAGTCATGGCGGCGGGTGCTTGGTCAACGCCTGAGTAATGAAGGCCTTTCCGATGCAACGGCGCTGCCTATTCTGGTTTTGTGGCGCAGCCGGGACAGTGAAATGCGACAGCACGAACTCGCACCGCTTCTAGGCCTCGAAACGTCCGGCGTTGTCAGGCTGCTCGACACTTTGTCAAAGCGTGGCCTGCTGCGTCGTGTTGAAGACCCGTCCGATCGTCGGGCCCGCCTGCTTCAGCTGACCGATGAGGGCATCGCTCTGGGAAAACGCGCTGACAGGATTGCGCGTGAGCTGAGAGAAGAGCTTCTGGCAGGATTGAGCGAGAAGGATCTGGCAATCACCGAATATGTACTGAAAACACTCTCTTCCGTTCTGGAGACCTATGAAGAGAAACAGAAGGCGCGATGATGGTCCCCGGCGGTTTGAAAACTGAATACATCATTTTCTCGCTGAAGACCTTTGTCGCCGGGATGCTGGCATACTGGATCGCGATTGAATGGGGGCTGGCGAACCCATACTGGGCGGTTGGCACCGTTTATATTATCGCCAACCCGCTTTCCGGCGCGATCGCTTCAAAAGCGGTCTATCGTCTGGCGGGAACTTTTCTGGGCGCAGTGGTCATCATTGCTCTTGTGCCGAATCTGGTCTTCGCTCCTACGCTTCTGGTTCTGGCCGTAGCGCTTTGGTGCAGCTTCTGCCTGTTTGTCAGCATGCTGGATCGCTCGCCCCGCAGCTATGTCTTCATGCTGGCGGGTTATACGGTCGCGCTGACAGGCCTCACCCTCGTCAATGCGCCGGAAACAAGCTTTTCCGTTGCCACCAGCCGCGTCGAGGAAATTGCGCTTGGCATCATCTGTGCTGCCTTCGTCAACCGGCTTGTCATGCCGCAGCATGCCGGACCGCTCCTCTCTGTCCGTGTGGAGGGCTGGCTGGAAAACACAGCAAATCTCACGCGCGATGTATTGTCAGGTGTGTCGGAAGGTCCACAGATTATTCGCGAACGCCATAAGCTGGCCGCTGATGCAGTAGGCTTGCGCGCCTTCACATCACAGGTCGCCTATGAAGGTGCAAGAGGCCGGGCGCTGACAGAGCGTATGCAGGCATTGCAGCAACGCATGGTGAAAGTGTTGCCGTTGCTTTCCGAGATCGCAGACCTGCATCTGGCACTGAAGAAAAATGGCGAAATGAAAGACGCACAGACCAGCCTCCTTATGGAAATTCATGAATGGTGTGCAGAGAAGGATGAAACTGCCCTCAATCGGGCAGAACAGCTGCGGGCGGCAATCGCTGAAGAACGACAGCGCATGGAAGACAACGCCTCCGGTTGGAATGACCTTTTGTGGTTGCGCATGACACGACGGCTTGCAGATCTTGTTGATGTCTGGGCCGATTGCCAGACACTGCGGCTTGACATGGCCAGCGGCAAAGCACATCGCTTGCGCAAAGAACTGGCGACGCAATATCGCCAGTCTTTGAACCTGCACACCGATTATGGTGTGGCAGTTCTGGCCGCAACTTCAGTTTTTATTCTGATTGTGGTTGCATCCGCTCTCTGGATTTACTCTGGCTGGACCTATGGCGGCAGCGCGGTGCAGATTGGCGCGGTTCTGTGCTGCGTACTGGCGACGATGGATAACGCCACACCGGTTTTGCGCAAAGTTTTCAGGCTGATGCTGATTGCCGCATTGACCGCACTTGTCTACCAGTTCGCCGTTATGCCCCTCATCGATGGTTTTGTCCCGCTCATAGGCGCGCTCGGCCTTGTGCTGATCCCGGCTGGTATTCTTCTGGCTGCTCCAGCCAGCTGGTTGATGGGATTTCAGATCAGCGTGAACCTGATTTACATGCTGACACTCGGCAATCAGATGAGCACCAATTTCGGCGCTTTTGCCAATATCATCCTTGCCACATTTGCCGGTCTTGGAGCGGCCACAATCATCATGGCGACCGTGCGCGCGGTTGGTAGCGAACAAAGCGCCAGACGGATTTTGCGATCCGGCTGGAACGTCGTCATCGATGCGACCATGAATAAAAGACGGCTCGAACCCGATTTTCTGGTGGCGCGTATGCTGGACCGCCTGGGACTGATCGTACCCCGACTTGCCGGACTGCCACAGGGCTCTTCTGTTCTGGAAGCTGATCTTTTACGTGATCTGCGTGTTGGTCTCGATGTGCTGAAAATTCAACGCAACAAGCACGCGCTCAAGGCGCAGGAGGTCCGGCTGATCAACGACCTGCTTTTGAAACTTGCGGACGAGTATTGCACCAAGCTGAAAGATCAAAAAACTGCGCCGGAAGCGCTTGCTGAGGCCCTGGATGCAGGGCTGAACAGGCTTATCGATGAACAGGCCGAAGCTCCGCTCCGTGTACGCGACGCGCTGGTCGGCCTCAGGAGTTCCCTCTGTCCACAGGCGCCCCCGTCACACCTCCAGGCATTGGAATGGAGGCTTACGGCATGAGACCGGAGATCGACTTTTTCGGCGTTCTGGTGCCGACACTGCTTCTGCTCGTCATCGCCTGTTACGGGCTTTACCGGGTGGTGCATGTGGGGCTGGCACGGCTTGGCCTCTACCGCCATGTTTGGCACCCGGCACTTTTCGACACCGCACTCTATTTAAGCCTTCTGGGCGCAACTGTCCTGTTCATGGAGCATCTGTCATCGTGATTGCCAGACTAAAACAAAATATCGGGCGGCTACTCTTCACAGCAGCAATGCTCGCCTGCGCCGCCTTTTTTGCCCATCATCTCTGGGACTATTATTTCAACGCTCCATGGACGCGCGACGGACGCATCACTGCTGATGTGGTGCTGATCGCACCGGAGGTTTCCGGCACGATCGCCGATGTGAAGGTGGCCGATAATCAGTTCGTACACCAGGGCGACGTTCTGTTTTCCATTTCGCCGGAACGTTTTCAGTTGGTCGTTGACGCAGCAAAAGCCACATTGGACAGCAAAACAGAGACGATGAAACTGAAGCAATCTGTTGCCAAGCGCGCCCAACGCCTGAGCACTACCGGTTCAATCAGTGCGGAAAATTCTGAGCAGGCAACGCGCCAGGCCGCCGCCGCAAGTGCCGAAGTTAAAAGCGCGGAAGTCGCACTGAGTGTTGCCAACCTGGATTTGAAACGCACTGAAGTCAAAGCGCCTGTTGATGGCTACGTCACCAACCTTCATTTGAGAAAAGGTGACTATGCGGTCTCCGGCAAGGGCGCTGTCACGCTTCTTGATGCAACCAGTTTTCGGGTAACGGGCTATTTCCGTGAAACCCAGCTGGGACGCATCCATACAGGCGATCCGGTGCGGGTTCAGCTGATGGGATTTTCATCTGACCTGAACGGTCATGTGGAAAGCTTCGGCCGCGGTATCGCCGATGCTAATATAGCTGCCAATTCGCAAGGCCTGCCCGCAGTCAATCCTATCTTCGACTGGGTGCGCCTTGCACAGCGCATTCCCGTGCGTATCACTCTTGATGATCCGCCATCAGATGTGGCGCTCGCCGCAGGTATGACCGCAAGCATCTATGTCGATGAAACGGCGAAAAAGGAAACGGCCACTGCCGAGATCAGCAATGGCACAACACAAAGCCAACACGCCATACAGTGATCGCCTATTGAAAAATAAGGCGCTGCCCGCGTTCAACAACGAGGCGCCCTCCATCTTTTAAAGAAAGACAGTCAGTCTACGCATCGTTCTTTGTGCTTCCGAATGGATGCACGGCGCTCTAAAGTGATGCCGCAGCCCGTGTGGCCTGATCATAATGACCCGACAGCGCCCGAATGCGCGCTGCCAGCTTCGACAGGACCTCTGGCGAAACTTCGGTTGAAAGCACTGATTTGACCAACAGTTCCTCACGAACAGCCGCATAACGGGCGCAGATATCGCTTCCCTTTTCGGTGATCACAACCAGCTTTTCCTTGCCACGTCGGCCGCTTTCGACCAGATCCAGCTTTTCCAGCTTTTTCAGCGCATAAGCGACTGTATGGGTATCCTCGATATTGAGCACAAGGCAGATATCCGCCATGGTTTTGGATTTGCCGCGATGGTTCACATTATGCAGCACGAGAATATCAAGCGGCGACAAGTCCGGCACGCCAGCCGCTGCCATACAGCGAACAATCCAGCGGCTGAATGCCTGATTGAGCATCGTCAGACCGAATTCCACTTCTGAAAGAGCGGGCAATGCACCGCTTGCCAGATGCCCCGAAGAAACAATCGGGCCAATGCCTGCTCCATTCAATTCCTGGTCGTCATTGTCTGTCATTTTATCGTCCAAGCATTTGCGATGGCAGCCACAAGACGACTTCGGGGAACAGCGAGATCACCACGATTGCCGCCAGAAGGCCGATGAAAAATGGAAGTGCGGCAAGAGCAATAAAGCCGATACTGCGATTTGCCAAGGACTGAAGGACATAGAGGTTAAACCCGACTGGTGGCGTTATCTGAGCAATTTCCACCAGAAGCACGACGAAAATACCAAACCAGAGAAGATCAATACCGGCGGCCTGAACAGCAGGAAGCAAAACGGAGGTCGTCAGCAGGATCATCGAAATCCCGTCGATGAAACAGCCCATCGTCAGGAAGATCAGCACCATGGCGAGAAGCAGCATGGGCTGCGGCAGGTCCATGTTAACGATCCAGGCGGCGAGATCGTTCGGCAGGCCGGTGAACCCCATCGCCGTGGAAAGAAAGGCCGCACCCGACAGGATCAGGCCGATCATCGCGCTGGTACGGGTCGCAGCGACAATGCTGGTCCAGAAACTATCAAACGTCAGACCACCACCAATAAGTGCGAGCACCAGTGCACCGGTCACGCCAATTGCCGCGGCCTCGGTCGGCGTGGCTATGCCGCCATAGATGCAGCCCAGTACGGCAATAATCAAAACCATGATCGGGATCAGCCGACGCGATTCCCACAATTTGGTTGTCAGCGGAATATGCGGATCGCGATGAGGAATACGTTTTGGGCGCATCAGCGCATAACCGCCAACAATGCAGGAAAACATCACCATCAGCATGATACCCGGCACGACACCGGCAATGAACAGCCGGCCGATAGAGATCTGCGCGGCGACGCCATAAACGATCATCATGATCGATGGCGGGATCAGCAGTCCAAGCGTTCCCGAGCCCGCAAGCGAACCGACAATCATGTAATCGGAATAGCCGCGCTGCCTCAGTTCCGGAATCGTCATCTTGGCAATCGTCGCCGCCGTTGCAGCAGACGATCCGGAAATCGCTGCAAAGATGGCGCAGCCAACGACATTGGTATGCAGCAAGCGACCGGGAATGCGCTGCACCCAGGGCGCAAGACCTTTGAACATGTCTTCAGCAAGCCGTGTACGAAACAGGATCTCGCCCATCCAGATGAACAGCGGCAGCGCCGTTAGTGACCACGAATTATTGGAACCCCAGAGCGTTGTGCCGAACAGCAGGCCGGGCGGACGGCTGGTGAAAAACTCCATCGCCACATACCCGGCAGCAGCCAAAGCGACGCCAATCCAGAGACCTCCGCCGAGGATCAGAAGAACGAAAACGGCAATGAAAATGCCTGCGATTGCGGGATCCATGCCGTTACCTCACCGTTCGAAATGTTTGTCATCGCCGGAGGTGGCCTCGGCGATAATATAGCTGGGCGCTTTACCTGACAGGCAGCGAACAGCATCTTCCACAAGCGCCACAAAGAAAATTGCCATACCGATCACCATTGTCAGTTGCGGGATCCACAACGGAACAGGCAGAAGCCCCTGAGCGACATCGCCGAAGCGATGGGAATCATAGACAAGCCGCCCGAGCCACCAGGTTGCCCAGCCAACAGCGATCATCGAGACCAGCGTCAGCACGGTTTCGAATTTCGACTTGAGGGTTTCCGGCAACCGCGCCAACAGAAGACTGACACGAATATGCTCCGACCGCCGGTATGTGGGCGCGAGCGCAAGAAAGAAGATGGCAACGAGGCAATATCCGGCCAGATCATCACTGCCGGCAAACTGGGTCCCGAAAAATCTCAAAACAATGCCCCCGCCGACCAGCAGCAGAATGCTGATCATCGAAAGCGCGGCCAGTATTTCGGCCAGCCGGTATAGCGGCGTCAACGGACTTGTCATGACAAGGCTCCCGCCAGAATGTGTTGTTAAGGAAGAAAAGCCGGAGCGTGGACATTAGAGCGCTGTCGCATCCATTAGGATGCACAAAGGACGCTCTAACCTATTGAATCTACGCATAGCGCTTTTCGAAAATCGACTGCGATTTTCGGGCCGATGCTGTAAGGCTCCGACCCGAAAGCCTGGCTGGCCTTTAATCAGCCTTGTAGGCATCGATGATGGTCTGGCCGTCATCGCCAGCGCTTTCCAGCCATTCGGCGGTCATCGTATCACCGATTTCTGCAAGCTCCGCTTTCATCTCGTCAGTCGGCACGACAACATTAATACCGTTTTCAGCCATCGTCGCCTTGTAACCTTCGTTCAGCTCTTCCGACTGCGCCCAGCCGCGCTCCTCGGCAGCCGCTGCGGCCTCGAGCAAAGCAGCCTGTGTGTCCTCGTCGAGGCCATCGAAGACCGACTTGCTCATGAACACCATGTTCTCCGGCAGGAAGGCCTGTGTGTCATAATAATAGCTCAGATAGTCCCAAGCCTGAGTGTCAACGCCGGTTGCACTCGAGGTTATCATGGCGTCCACCATGCCGGTCTTGAAGGCCTGCGGCACTTCAGCAGCCTGAACTGTAACCGGATTTGCACCGTTCATCTCGCCAAAACGGGCAGTCGCCGGATTATAGGTACGGAACTTCTTGCCGGAGAGATCGGCAAGTGAGGAAAGCTTGTCCTTTGAATAAACGCCCTGTGGTGGCCATGGGACAGTGTAAAGCAACACAAGCCCCTGATCTTCAAGGTGCTGTTTAACCGTCGGCGCAGCAGCTTCCCAAAGCTTTGCAGCACTGTCGTAATCGGAAACAAGCCCCGGAACTGCGTCAAACGCAAAGATCGGATCTTCGTTGCCGAGCGAAGAGATCAGAACTTCACCGATCTGCACCTGACCACTCTGAACACCGCGCTTGATTTCGGTCGCCTTCATCAGCGCGCCGTTGGAATGAACATTGATTTCAATCGCGCCGTCTGTGGCAGCGGAAACGTCATCCACGAACTGTCGGATGTTCTGCGTGTGGAAATTCCCGTCAGGATATGGCGTAGGCATATCCCAGGTCTCAGCCTGTGCAGTGGTCGCAAATGCAGCGGTCGCCGCAAGCGCGGCGGTCATTAAAACTTTCATAACATTCCCCTTTTGTTTGGCTGCAAAAAAATATCAGCTTTAAATTCGTCACATGTTGACGATTATTTGTCAATAAATTATCGATGAGAAAATGCACAAATAATAAACACGCACTTTTTTAAGGCAGAGAGGGCAGACTTAATGACCGGCAAGTGGGATTTCTGGATTGATAGAGGCGGCACCTTCACAGATATCGTGGGGCGCGACCCGAGCGGAACGCTTCATGCACGCAAAATGCTTTCAGAAAACCCTGAAGCTTACCGCGATGCCGGTGTCGCAGGCATTCGCGCCTTAATGGATCTTTCACCGGGCGAGCCGATTCCCGCTGAAACCATCAATGATATCCGTATGGGCACAACGGTCGCGACGAACGCATTGCTGGAACGCAAGGGGGCACAGGTCGCGCTTCTGACCACCAAAGGTTTCCGGGACGCACTGGAGATCGGTTATCAGGCCCGCGCCGACATTTTTGCGCGCAACATCGAAAAGCCTGAACTTCTTTACGACCGCGTCATTGAGATCGACGAGCGCTTGCGCGCTGATGGAACGGTGGAAACCGAACTGGATCCGGCGTCTGTCGAAAAGGCACTCCGGCAACTCAAGTCGGAAGGCTTTGATGCCGTTTCCATCGTCTTCATGCATGCCTATCGTTACCCTGCCCATGAGCAAAAAGCCGCTGAGATTGCGCGTGAAATCGGTTTTGGGCAAATTTCGGTGAGCCACGAGATATCGCCCCTGATCAAATTTGTCGGACGCGGAGACACAACCGTCGTTGATGCCTACCTTTCTCCAGTCCTCAAGCGCTATGTCGCACAGGTGGCAGATGAACTCGACCTTG
Source organism: Martelella mediterranea (assembly GCF_004342225.1). Classification (GTDB taxonomy): domain Bacteria; phylum Pseudomonadota; class Alphaproteobacteria; order Rhizobiales; family Rhizobiaceae; genus Martelella; species Martelella mediterranea_B. The sequence continues at coordinate 34,151 of NZ_SMAR01000014.1, forward strand.
AGCGAACTGGTGCACGGCTGCTGTTCATGATGTCTTCCGGTGGCCTGACATCGGCGGAGCTTTTTGAGGGCAAGGATGCCATTCTTTCAGGCCCTGCCGGTGGTGTCGTCGCACTGGCACAGACGGGCAAGAAAGCCGGTTTCGACAAGGTTATCGGGTTCGATATGGGCGGAACATCAACCGATGTCGCGCACTATGCCGGGGATTATGAACGTGCCTTTGAAACAGAAGTCGCAGGTGTTCGCATTCGCGCGCCGATGATGCAGATACACACTGTCGCCGCTGGCGGCGGCTCCATTCTGCATTATGACGGTGCCCGCTTCACAGTCGGCCCGGATTCTGCCGGCGCCAATCCGGGACCGAAATGCTATCGCCGCGGCGGCCCGCTGACGGTGACAGATGCCAATGTGATGACCGGCAAACTGAATCCGGATCTGTTTCCGCCAATCTTCGGGCCAAACCAGAATCAGCCCCTCGACCTTGATGCTGTTCGGGCAGCTTTTGCCGAACTCGCTGATGAGATCGGCGACGGACGCACACCGGAGGCCGTCGCCGATGGCTTCTTGACCATTGCTGTTGCCAACATGGCCGAAGCGGTCAAGAAAATCTCGGTCGCGCGTGGCTATGATGTGACCCGCTATGCACTGAACGCCTTTGGCGGAGCCAGCGGCCAGCACGCCTGCCTGGTCGCCGATGCGCTGGGCATGAAACAGGCGCTGATCCATCCGTTTTCCGGTCTGCTTTCTGCCTATGGCATGGGCCTGGCAGACGTGCGTGCACTTCGTCAGGCGGCTGTGGAAAAGCCGCTCTCAGCAGCCCTTTCCCATATCTCCGGGAGCGCGGCCATGCTGTGTGAAGAGAGTGTCGCAGAACTGCACGATCAGGGTATCTCCGATACGCAGATCATCGTCCACGTGACCGGGCTGCTGCGCTATGCGGGTACCGACACTACGCTTGAAATCCCGATCGCCGATATTGCCGGCAATGGTGACTATGAAAGGGCCGTTCTTGAAGGCGACAGTAACGCCATGAAAACGGCTTTCGAGACCATGCACCGGGCGCGCTTCGGTTTTATCGATGAAACCAAGGAAATTGTTGTTGAGGCAATTTCGGTCGAGGCCGTCGGCGGAGCGGCTCAGGCCGAAGAAAAAGACGGATCGGTCTCAAACACCGAAACACCAGAACCCGATGGCAAGACACGTTTTTACTCGGCAGGACACTGGCATGAAACAGCAACTTATCGACGTGCACAGCTTTCAGCTGGCCAGAGGATCGACGGTCCGGCCCTCCTTATCGAGCCTAATCAGACTGTCGTGATCGAACCCGGCTGGCAGGCAGAACTCACCACATCAGACAACATCATTCTGACACGTATCGCCGCCCTGCCAGCGCAAAAGGCCGCTGGCACCGAAGCCGACCCGGTGATGCTGGAGATTTTCAACAACTTGTTCATGTCGATTGCCGAACAGATGGGACTGACGCTGCAGAACACGGCTTATTCGGTCAACATCAAGGAGCGGCTTGACTTCTCCTGCGCCGTTTTCGATCCGAGCGGCGCGCTGGTCGCCAATGCTCCGCATATGCCGGTGCATCTGGGGTCCATGGATCGCTCGGTTCAGGCGGTCATCCGCGGCAATGATCATATCCGCCCCGGCGATGTGTTTGCGCTCAACGCACCCTATAACGGCGGCACGCACCTGCCGGATATCACGGTCTGCAGCCCGGTTTTCGATTCAGCAGGCAAAAACCTGCTGTTCTGGGTCGCATCGCGGGGCCATCACGCCGATGTCGGCGGCATAGCACCGGGCTCGATGTCACCGGATGCCACAACGATTGAAGAAGAAGGCGTCTACATCGACAATTTCAAGCTGGTCGATGCCGGACATTTCCGGGAGAAAGAGCTTGTCGCACTTCTGACCGGCGCGAAATATCCGGTGCGCAATGTCACAGAGAACGTCGCCGACCTGAAGGCTCAGATTGCCGCCAATAATCGCGGCATTGAGCAGATGCGCAAGGCGATTGACGATTTCGGCCTTGCAGTCGTCCAAGCCTACATGACCCACGTACAGGATAACGCCGAGGAAAGTGTCCGCCATGCGCTGACAAAGCTCGAAGACTGCAGCTTCGAGTATCCGATGGATCAGGGTTCGGCCATCAAAGTGAAAATCAGCGTAAACCATGAAGAGCGGACCGCGATTGTCGATTTTACCGGCACATCGGCTCAGCAGAACAGCAACTTCAACGCACCGGAACCCGTGACCCGTGCCGCTGTTCTTTATGTTTTCCGCATGATCGTCGATGGCAGTATACCGATGAACGCAGGTTGTCTGCGCCCGATCAAAATCATCGTGCCGGGACAAAGCATGCTGGCTCCAAGCTATCCCGCAGCTGTCGTCGCAGGCAATGTCGAGGTCAGTCAGGCTGTGACCAACTGCCTGTTTGGTGCGCTTGAAGCCCTGTCATCGGCGCAGGGTACGATGAACAACCTAACCTTCGGAAACGATACCTATCAGTACTACGAAACGATCTGCTCCGGTGCACCTGCTGGCCCCGGATTTAATGGCGCCGACGCAGTCCATACGCACATGACCAACTCACGGCTCACAGATCCCGAAGTTCTAGAAATGCGCTACCCTGTTGTGCTTGAAGACTTCCACATCAGAAAGGGGTCGGGCGGCAAGGGCAAATGGCACGCAGGCGACGGCACATCGCGCACGCTTCGCTTTCTGGAGACGATGGACTGCGCACTGCTTTCCGGGCACCGCAAGGTGCGTCCTTTTGGATTACGGGGGGTAGAGCCGGGTGAATGCGGCCGCAACATTGTCACCCGCAGCGACGGCAGCGTTGAAGAACTCAGCGGCTGCGACCGTACAGTTTTAAACGCTGGCGACACCATTACCGTTATAACACCGACCGGCGGTGGCTACGGCAAAGCCGATTGAAGCCACTTAGAGCACCGTGCATCCATTCGGATGCACGGTGCTCTAACTTATTTAAACTGCGCATCGTTCTTTCCGAAACTCAGACCCGATTTTCGAGCCGATGCGCTAGAGTCCGAAGTGCCGGGGCAGAGCGAGGAACAGATCCGGAAAGAACGTTACGACCAGCAGCATCGCAAACAGCAGAACATAAAATGGAGCAAGGGCGCGGATACAGCGTTCGACTTTGACTTGCGCGACACTGGCGCCGACAAACAACCCGGTGCCCACCGGCGGCGTAATCGTGCCAATGGCAAGGTTGAAAACCAGGATCACCCCGAAATGCACCGGATCGCCGCCGAGCTTTTCGAAAATCGGGAGAAGAATGGGCGTAAAGATCAGGATTGCCGGCCCGATATCCATAAAACAGCCGATCACGAGAAGAAGCAGATTGATCACCAGCATAATGACAATCGGGCTGTCGGAGATACCCAGAATAAGCGATGTTACGGCAGCGGGTATGCCGGTAAAGGCCATCGCGAAAGACAGCGCAGCCGATGCCGCCAGCAACATCATAATGGTTCCTGTCATCTGAGCTGTTTCGAGCAGAAACTGCGGAAACGCCCTCAGCGGCTTTGTGCGATGAATGACGAATGTCAGCAGCATCGTATAAAGCACGGCGATACCGGAGGCCTCCACCGCTGTGAAAATGCCGGACATGATGCCGCCGATAACGAGCACGATCAGAAACAGACTTGGCAATGCTTCCATCGTTACGACCGCCGCCGCGCGAAAACCGATCCAGCCCGACGTGGGATAACCACGTCGCCACGCTATGCTGGTGGTCATGATGATGAGCCCAGCGCCCCATATAAGACCGGCAACACCGCCTGCCAGAAACAACGCTGCAATCGACGTTCCGCCCGAGACAAGCGAATAGATGATGAAAGCCGTGGTCGGCGGTATAAGCATTCCGGTCGGCGCGGACGCAATATTGACCGCGGCAGCAAGATCACGATCATATCCTTCCTTGGCCTGCATAGGAACCATCACCCCGCCGATGGAGGTTGACGCCGCAATAGCGGAGCCGGAAATGCAACCGAACAGCATGTTACCGGCAATATTGGTCTGAGCCAGCGACCCGGGAATACGTCCGGAAATCAGCTTTGCGAAATTGACCAGACGAACGGCGATGCCGCCCGAGTTCATCATGACACCGGATAGAATAAAGAACGGGACAGCCAGCAGCGAGAACGTGTCGAGACTCGCCAGCATTTTCTGAGCAGATGTAAACAGCGCCATATCGAATGGCGCGACCAGTGTCACCGCCGCCAGCGCAGCGGCCACAATTGAAACGGCCAACGGCAGGCCGAGAAGTGCCAGAACCGCAAAAACCGATATCATCACAAGACTGGCTTGACCGGCCATTTCAGTCTCCTGCCGCTGTTATTTTCTCAACCTGATCGGGAAACTCACGCTCTCCGAAGAGAACGTCGATCAGGTTCAAAACACTGTAAAGAAAGATAAAAACGCCAGATACCGGAAGACTGGCATAGACCAGAGCCATTGGCACGCGCAGCACCGGAGAGTGTTGTCCGGCGGCAATATCGACGCCGCGCATACCGCCGACGATCAGCACCAATACGGAAAATATCATGAAAGAAGCTGGCACGAGAGCCCGCAGTATCAGGCGGGACTTGCCATGAGCCATTTCCGTTACGAGATCAATCGCCATATGTGTGCCTTTTCCAGCGGAATAGGCAGCGCCAAGCAGAGACATCCAGATAACGCCGAACCTCAGAAATTCCTCGGAGAATGTGGATGGGGCGTTCAGCACATAACGGCTGAACACCTGCCAGGCGAGAACGGCCACCATCGTCGCAAGCACGACGCAGCAAGCCGTTCCCACAACGGCGTCAAGAAGGCGACGCAATGCGCGCATCAGTCAGTCTCCTGCTACTGCGCGGATTTGTTCGTAGACTTCATATTTTTCCGGTTCCGATTTCAGTTCATCATACATTGGCTGCACAGCGGACTGAAATTCCGAAACGTCGGGATAAAAGAACTGAACGTCGAAGTTTTCTTCGGCTTCTTTTTTCGTCGCGGCGATTGCATCGCCCCAGGCCGTCTTTTGAAACGCGGTCGATTCCCTGGCAGCCTCCAGAACAGCCTTCTGTTCACCCTCTGAAAGACTGTCGAAGGTCGTCTTGGAAATCAGCATAATATCCGGGATACGGGTATGCATATCGTAGGAATAATACTTTGCAACCTCGCCATGTCGGGCAATTGTAAGCGCGAATTCGTTGTTTTCCGCTCCGTCCAGAACACCCTGCTGAATGGATGTGTAAACCTCTGACTGTCCCATGGCGATCGGTGAACCACCGAGCATCTCCACCATGGCAATCGATGTTGGGCTTTGCATAACCCGGATCTTGAGGCCCTCAAGATCGGCAACGCTTTCGACTGGCTTTTCGGATGTGTAGAAACTGCGAGCGCCGCTGTCATAGTATGTCAGCCCGATCATGCCGGTGTCTGCGGTCGACTGATAGATCGGCTCCATGATTTCCGGGTCATCCATGACCTTGTAGAAGTGGTCCTGGTCATCGAAGAGATATGGCATCGAAAACACGCCATAAATCGGAGAGAAGCTCTCCATAAGCCCACCTGAAACCTTGGTCATGTCAAGCATGCCGGACTGGACCATTTCCACCAGTTCGCGTTCGCCACCCAACTGACTGTCGGGGAAAAACTGCACAGTCAACTCGCCGTCTGTCTTTTCGCTCAGGAGTTCGCCGAACTCCGCCATGGCCTGTTTGGTTGGCGTTGCGTTGCTCGCATAGGCGAAGCGCAGAGTTCGCGCCTCCGCCAGCGCCGTTGTGGCCAGAAGTGCAGTCGCACTCAGAACCAGGATTGATTTAAACATCGTCGTCCTCCCGTTTTGAATTGAAGTCTTGGTCTGCGTTCCTCTTTTCTCCTCAGATAAAAGAACGCAGGTATTCTGACAGGCAGAACATCGCCATTGCCTGTCCGTATGGCATCGATGTCAGCTTGATCTGCCTGTAAAAATCGAGATCGCCTCCCATCGCGGTACCGAAGGAAACGTTCAAAAGCTCACCGTCTTCGCTGATATTGTTAACGACGCCGCGCATTGCCCGTTCTGCCGTCTCCAGATAGTCATCGGAAAGAAGGCGCATGCGATGAGCTTTCATCAATCCGTATGCGAATCCGGCAGTTGCGGATGCTTCAAGATAGCTTTGCGGATCATCGAGCAAGGTGTGCCACAACCCGCTTTCATCCTGAGACTGGCGCAGGCTGGCAGCCTGCCTCCTGAGTGTAGAGACCAGGTGACGGCAAAGCGGGTCGCTTTCCGGCAATTGCAGTAAGTCGATAAACTCAGGAATAGCAATCGTAATCCAGCTATTGCCGCGTGCCCAAAGGGCCTCGGCAAAGTTGTGATTTCCGTCAAAGGTCCAGCCGTGGTACCAAAGACCTGACTTCCGGTCAGAAAGATACTGAATATGTATGAGGAACTGATATTTTGCCTCCTCAACATAGTCCGGACGATTCAGTATAAGCCCGATTTTTGCCAGCGGCAGAACGCTCATCATCAGCGTATCATCCCACATTTGCTGATGATTGACGGAATTGTAGACGATGTGTTGGATACCGCCCTCCTCGGTTCGCGGCATACGATGCATCACCCACTCGGCCCAATCTTCAAGATATGTCCGCCAGACGGGATCCGGGTTGCGCTCGTAGAGAAAGGCCAGCGTCAGAAACGGTGCCACTGTGTTGACGTTTTTTGTCGGCGTGCCTTCGCGCAGGCGATCGGAGAACCACGTCTCGACAATCTCCATTGCACGGCTGTTGCCGGTCAGTTGCCAGTACTTCAGCAAGCCGTAAAGGCCAATACCATGGGTCCACTCCCATCCGGCCCACCCTTTCGTGTCGATAACACGCCCATCGTCAAGCCGGAGCAGGAACTCACCGGTTTCATCTTCAATACTGACAAGATTTTCGGCCAGACGGTCGATCAGACTGCAAACTTCATCGCGTGAAATGAAATGCTCTTTCTGTCGCAATAATGGATCCATACCCGTCTTGGCCTCCCAAACCATTTTTTTTGGAATTCAATTCCATTTTTATGAGAATACACACTCAGCTCACGATGGCAATCCTTTTTATGAATTTTGGCACTTTGATATTAATCACTAATTTCATAAGCTTAAGGCATATAATAAAATGTATTGACAATTATTTTCATTTTTTTCAGAATTCTATTCCAATAAAATCGGAACAAAAAATGACAACGCCCAAACCCAAAACCGAAAATGTTGCAGCTGTCATGAAGGTGTTTTCGGTGCTCGAAACACTGGCCGAATCCCGCACGGCAGGCCTGGCCGACATCGCGCAGCGCGCCATGACCTCTAAGAGCACCACGCATCGGCTTCTGCACACGATGATCGACCTGGGCTATGTCGAACAGAACCCCGAGACGGAAAGATACGAGCTATCATTGCGCCTGTTCAGTCTGGCGGCTCATTCGCTGAACGCACATGCAGACCTGCTGCGGATTGCAGACAAGGTCATGAACCGGATTTCACGGGCAACCGGTGAATCGATCAACCTCGGCGTGCTCGACGGGCAGGAGCAGAGGGTCGTGTATATTCATCAGTATGACTCGACCTACAGCCTGTCGATGAATTCCACACTGGGCAAACGAAACCCTTTGCACTCGACCTCACTTGGAAAGGCCTTGCTGGCCTTCCGGGATGATGATGAGATTGAAGAGCGTCTCTCAGCGATGAAAATGGAAGTTTCCGCTCCGAACACCATGACGGACAAGGATGCTTTCAGAGAGGAGCTGAAGAAAACGCGAGCGCGTGGCTATTCAGAAGAGATCGAAGAAAGTGAAATCGGCGTGCGCTGTCTCGCCGCGCCCATTCTCAATCAGGCCGGCCGATCAATCGCGGCAATTTCTGTCTCATTCCCTTTGATGCGTTTCGACGAAAGCAAGAAAGATGACTATCTGAACGTCCTGATGACGGCGACACACCAGGCTTCTCAGGCTTTCGGTTATCTGGAAGACACCAGCTCCTGAATCGGAGAAGAGCACAAGGCACCCGGAACATCCGGCAGGAAGGCATTGCACCGGCCCTGCCCGGACTTTCGGACACGTCAAGCGGACGGTTTTGCCAACAGGCGGAAAGCACCGTCACTCGTTTTCGCTGGGATACACAAGACCGATCTGAGCGCGCAGCGCATCAAGCGTATGCATGATAGACACGGACTGCTTCAGCGACATCAAGGGCGTCTCCAGATTGCCGGACTGCACCAGCTCTTCCATAGCGAAGGCCTGAAACTGCATGCCGCGACCATCGACCGGCCTGTCAAACGTCTCCAGAGCCTTACCGTCATAATCGACTACGGTGAATGCCGTGGCTGTATACCAGACCGGCGCCATCTCGATCCGCGCTTTCGAACCATAAATCACCGCAGCATTCTGACCGGCACAATCCAGCGCCGAAACGCTTGTCGAAATGGCATCGCCACCATGTTTCATCGTCACGGCGATTTCTGCGTCAACGCCTGTTCCGGTAAACCGCGCGGCGGCTGAGGCCGATATCGGGGCACCCAGAATATCGAACGCAAATGAAACCGGGTAAATCCCCAGATCAAGAAGCGCACCACCACCAAGATCAGGCGCGTTGAGCCTGTGCGATGGATCCTGAGGAAGGAACTGCCGGTGTTCAGCCTGCACCGAACGCAACTCCCCCAGCGTTCCTGCCGTGATAATCTCATGGATGCGCCTCATATGCGGCAAAAAGCGCGCCCACATTGCTTCCAGCAGCACAAGTCCTTTATCCTGAGCGAGAGCGGCAATGTCTTCGGCCTCTCTGGCGTTCAGCGTGAACGGTTTTTCGACGAGAACGTGTTTTCCCGCCTCAAGCGCCATCCGCACGCAGGGGGCGTGTTGAGGATGTGGGGTCGCAACATAGATGATATCGACAGAAGGGTCTGCGACCAGCGCTTCATAGCTTCCATGAGCATTTTCGATATCGAACCGACCGGCAAAGGCTTTCGCCTTTTCAATCGACCGAGAACCGACCGCGCGAACCTTGAGGCCGGACGCCTTCAGATCCTTTGTAAAAAGTTCTGCGATCAATCCCGTGGCCATAATGCCCCAGCCCAGTGTTTCTGCCATAAAAACTCTCCACCATGTTCCTCAGGGCATCAGGTTTTAAAGAACAAGACCTGATACTCCATCATCCTAATTTCGGGCCGAACCTTAAACGGATGAAACGCTCACCGCTACCGCCTCAAGTGAAATACTGGTTTCTCCCAGCGCATCAGCAGACACAGTCACCGAAACTTTGCCCTCGCCCGTAGCAACCAACCAGAAGCCGGCAACCCCGCCCTTGAGTGAGAACAGCGAAGGTCCGGCGAGCCTGGCAGGCCCTTCAACGCCAACAGATACCGGCTCGAAAAGAAATGGCAATGTGTTCCCGACCTGATCCAGAACCCGGATCATCACCCGCACAAAGCCGCCATTGGCAATCCGCTCGCTGTCCGGCGTGACAGAAAGCGTCTGCGGCAGCGGATCGGCCACATAGCGCACGGTTTTCATAGCTTTGCCATCGATGTAGCCGGTGAAAGCTACATTCTGCCAGCCCATGCCCCAGTGCCCGAATTCCGGGCCCGGATAATCTTCGCGGCGAATGATCACAGGCGCATGCGGCAGGTTCGGATAGGCCGCGCGATCCGGGTGGAAGCGCCGGGGCGGGAAGCCGTCGAAGTCGAGTTCGATTTCGTCGCAGTTGGTCAGAATGATCAGTGGCAGAACGCCGCCGTGATTGCGTTCACCGCGGGTCCAGTAGGTCACAGGCTTCAGGACGACATCCTCTTCCGGGTCGCACTGGCTGGCATAGACATAGGCCGCAAATTTCGGCTCCCGGTACATATCCATCACGCCATCGAAGATCAGTGAAACGTCCTGTCCTTCCCATAAAGGGTCTGCTGTGAAACGCTTCTGATAGGTAAAGGCTTTCCAGTAGGATTTTTCATCGAGATAGGAAAACGGCAGATCGACAGCGTTGTGCGGCAGCGCCACAGCCTGCCCCTCCTGAAAAGCCCGGCGGACGCCGGATCGAAGCCGGGGCTGAGGGTCCAGTTCTGATTGAAAGAAACGGTTTTGCGCATCGAAATGCTTCATCGGTGGGTATAAACGTGACGCCGTAAAGTCTTCGAATATCCGGGTTAAACGCCCTCAGGCCTGCTTGATGAAGTCTTCCCGCATGGGCACGAAGGTATCGAGCAATTTGCCCTCCTTCAGGCAGCGGCAGCCATGCGGAACATCGGGCGCCTTGTAGAGCAGGTCACCGGCCTTTACGATTTTGGTTTCATCGCCGATCGTGAACTCGAATTCACCTGACAGCACATAGGTGAACTGCTCGTGATAATGGTGGTGAAGCGGCCCGATGGCGCCTTCCTCGAAGGAAACTTCGACCGACATGCCGTTCTCGCTGTAGGCAAGGATTTTCCGGCTCACGCCGTCGCCCAGATCGTCAACCTGGACGTCATCGCTGTAAACAAACATCTTCTTCCTCCTCTCGACGGGATGCGAACCATCCGTCATTCAACGTGCATCGTCAGTCCGAAACGGGGCGTGGCGAGATCGGCGGGCGCAAGGCAAATGCGGAAGATGCGCCCGCCCCAGACGTCCAGATGGCGCGGATCGGTGATTTCAACCGCTTCCACATCAGCGACACGCAGATTTTCCGGCGTAATGACGAGCGTTCGGTTTTCACCGGCAATCCGGCATGATCCGTCCTCCTGAACGGTGATCTTGCGATCGGAGACATGCAGCGGCAGCATGAAGCGCCTCAGCGGTTCGCCGAGCGTTATTTCGTCGTCAACCCGGATTTCGGCGGCCGCGTGGCTGAACGTGATCCTGCGCTGAATGCGTCGAGAGCCCGGTTCGCTGAAATAGGCCGGTCCGGCGTCTAGGCTGAGAACACTCGAAGCGCCGTCATGACGATAATCGACATCGCGCGCGGCAGCGCCCGCCCCTGCATATTGCAGCAGTTCATTGACGCTCGGAACATTGTGACCCTTCGAACTGATGTGCCACATGTCGTAGCGCGTTTCGGTAAAGGTCGCGCGCGAATAGGCTCCCTGTCCGAGATCGATGATCATCGGCTTGCCATCGAGATAGACGCTGAAATGCCCGACGTCGTTATGGGAGTGATGGTTGACCTCCGGATCATTGCTGCCGGCGATTGCGCTCAGCATCAGACCCGTTCCCGGTCGCTCATCCGAGCGCGCGATCATCATCTGCATATCGGCAAGCCAGACACTTTTGTCGCAAGTCCGCGGCACGGCATTCCGGTTTTCAGGCGTCCAGAACAAAAGCCGGGTCAGATGCACGAGAAACTGTCGGGCATAGTCATTGCGCCCGCGCGCCCTGCCCGGATTGGCAAGCTTGCGCGCCGCCAGCCGGTCGATATCCTCGCTGACGAGACTTGCAAGCTGCTCCGACCCGATCAGGCCGGCATAGCGGCTCAAAAGCCCCTGGTCGAGGTCCAGCATCAGACCGCCATCGGCAAAATTGACGAACAGATTGCCGCCGATATTGAGCGGCAGGATATGCTGCCCGAAATTGCGGAATTTCTCATTGTCCGCCGCGTTCAGGCTCACGCCAAAACGCTCTTCGACGAGGCTGACAAACCCTGCAAGACGCCCTGCGCTCACAACCCAGTAGCCGGGCCCCTCGATACAGGCGCCCGACGGCTCGATCGTGTCGAAGAAGCGCTGCATGGGCACCATGAGTTTCAGCGCAAGACTGACGAGCCGCTGTTCGTCTTCCACCGTATAGCAGGCGGCCAGCAGAAGATTATGCGAACACCACGCCGTCCAGTTGTTGCGCCCGAGATACCAGCCATAAAGCTTGGGTCCCTCAAGCAGTTGCAGTGCGCGCCGGTCGATTTCGCTGTGAATGCGGTGATAGAGCGACGGCACCGTTTCAAGCAGGGTATGCCTGAGAAGATAGCATGTCTCGGCCAGCGTTGCAGCCGTTTCACAGGCGAACAGATCGAGATAATCGTCGCCCGGCACCGGCAGGGGGTCATCCTCTTTCCAGGGATTGGCCCGCTTGAACATCACCATATCGTGCTGGCCGGCAAAATTATGCGCCGGCACGCACCAGCTCACCTCTCCGAGAATTTCCCAGAGATAGTCGATGATCTTCGGAAGATATTTGCCCCTGGCCGTCAGGCATTCCGCGATAACGAGGTGCGAGAGTTCGTAGCGCCGGCGAAAATAGCTTTCCTCGTAAAAGGTCCGGTCGCCATTGGTCATGAAATTCATGTACATCGTGCCGGTCAGCGGATCGATCTCTTCATCCAGAAGCCGGTCGGCAACAGCGATGATGGCCGCAACCGGCATTTTCAAAGCCGGATCTTCCGCCACGTCCGCCCACCGGTCGCGCACCTCGATACCGGGAAACGGTTTCCAGTCTTTGTTTTTTTGCAGTCCATCAAGGAGCCGCTCTATTTTCATCGCATCTTTGAACATTTCAATTTCCCGTTCGGGCACAGGCCGGTGACCGTATAGCGGCCGGCTGGTCATTTTCGATATGTCTTGAGTTTCAGCTGTCTTCGCGGCGGCGGATCCGTTTTCCGCTTTCGGCATCGAAGACCCGGACCTTGGAGAGGTCGGGGATGATCGTGACGGCCTGCCCCGCCTCCAGCGGACGCTGCTCCTTGAAGGCCGCCGTAAGGCGGTAGCCGCCCGTATCCGAGACGATCACCATATCCGAGCCGGTGTTTTCGACCGCATGAATGGTGGCGGAAATACCGCCCTCGCGGTGCCCTTCGACAATGCCGACATGTTCCGGGCGGATGCCGTACAGAATAGCCTGCCCGTCGCGGCAATCATGACCCGATCCAAGCGAAAGCAGGGTTCCGTCAACAAGCCGGGCCGACGCCTCGCCATGACCGCCTTCCACATGCGCCTCGACAAGGTTGATCGAGGGTGTACCGAGAAAGCTGGCAACGAAGGTGTTGACCGGATCCTCGTACAGTGTCAGCGGCGGTCCCGCCTGCTCGATCCTGCCATCGCGCAGCACGACGATCTTCTGACCGAGCGTCATGGCCTCCACCTGGTCGTGCGTCACATAAACGGAGGTCGTGCCCAGGCGGCGATGCAGGTCGGCGATTTCACCACGCACCTGAACCCGCAGTTTTGCGTCGAGATTTGACAGCGGCTCATCGAACAGGAAAACCGACGGATCGCGAACGATGGCGCGCCCCATGGAAACGCGCTGACGCTGGCCGCCGGAAAGCGCTTTCGGCAGGCGCTGAAGCAGCGGTTCGAGCTCAAGCATGCGTGCCGTATCACGAACCTTTTCGGCGATCTGAGCCTTTGGCATGCCCGCCAGTTTCAGGGCAAAGCCCATATTCTCGGCAACGGTCATCTGCGGATAGAGCGCATAGGTCTGAAAAACCATCGCGATGTCGCGCTGCTTGGGCGGAAGATCGGTCACATCTTTATCGTCAATCGAGACCGCGCCGCTGGAGACTTCCTCCAGACCGGCGATAATCCGCAACAGCGTCGATTTCCCCGACCCGGAAGGCCCGATCAGAACGCAGAACTCACCGTCTTCGATATCAAGCGACACATCATGGATCACGTCGACTGCGCCGAAGGACTTGTTGACATTATGAAGGCTTACTGAACCCATTTTTCTCACCTGAACCTTTCGCTTAGAGCGCCGTGCGTCCATTCGGACGCACAAAGGACGCTCTAACCTGTTGAATCTACGCATCGTGCTTTCCGAAAATCGATTACGATTTTCGGGCCGATGCGCTAGCCCTTGACCGCGCCGGACATGAGACCGCGGTTGAACTGTTTCTGAAGCAGGAGGTAAACGACGATGCAGGGCACCGTGGCGATAACCGTGACGGCGATGAAGATATTCTGCTGCATGATCTCGTCGACGCGCAGCGAGCGCAAAACGACGGGCATCGTGTAGAGATTGCGATCGTCAACCGCGATCAGCGGCAGAAGATACTGGTCCCAGATCATCAGGAACCCGAAGATGGTTGCCGTGCCGAGCGCCGGTTTGACAAGCGGCAGAACCACACGCCAGAAAATCTGAAGCTCATTGGCGCCATCGACACGTGCGGCATCCTCAAGATCGCGCGGGATCGCCTTCATGAACTCCGTCAGAAGGAAGACCGAGAACGCCCAGCCGACAACCGGCAGGATCATGGCCGCGTAGGTATTGTAGATGGACGTATGCAGAACCGGCAGTTTGGCATGCAGGATCAGGTAAAGCGGGATCGCGATCACCTCATCGGGCAGCATCATCGTGGAAAGGATCGCCAGGCTGACGATGGCGGCACCGCGAAACTTCTTGCGGGCCAACGCATAGGCCGCCAGGGCACTGACGATGGTCTGCAGTGCTGTGGCAATCAGGACCACGAACAGGGAGTTGAAAAGATAGATCCAGACCTTCACTTCCTTCCAGGCATAGATGAAGTGATCAAGCGTCGGCTGGCTTGGCCAGAGCACCAATTGCCCGGGCTGAACCGTATTCTTCGTGAACGCAGTGGCCACAATGCCCCAGAAAGGACCGCAGAACACGATCAGCAACAGAGCGTAAACCAGACCACGGGCAATGCGTTGCGGGATTGTCATTTTCATCGGTCTTGTCCTCACGTCCGGTCGATGCGGTTCTTCACGGTGACATGCACAACCGTCAGGCACACGGTGAAGGCGAACAGCAGGAAGGAAACCGCAGATGCATAACCATAATCGAAGCGCTCGAAACCGGTTTTAAAGATGCTGGTCATGATCACCTCGGTTGCGCCAGCGGGGCCGCCGCCGGTTGTCGTGTAAATCTCGGTGAAGACGCGGAAACCGCGAATGAGAGACAACATGATCACGACAGAAAACGCGGGAACGAGACCGGGGATCGTGACATGCCAGAGCTTGCGGAGCGGGCTTGCGCCATCGACATCGGCAGCGTCGTAAAGCTCTCGGTTGATGCCCGCGAGACCGGCAATGAAGATCACCATATTGTATGGCACGTTCTTCCAGATCTGCAGCAATATGACGATGAAAAGCGCCTGATCGGGATCCGACATGAAGCCCTGCGGGGCAACGCCGAACACACCAAGCATCTGGTTCACAACGCCCGTAGTGCCGGGATAGAAAAGAATGCGCCAGATTTCGGCGAGAACGGCGATCGATGTCACGGCGGGAAAAAAGATTGCAGTGCGGATCAGCCGGATATGCCGGGCCTGGCCTTCCAGCGCCATTGCAACGGCGAAGGCGAGCACGCCGCCTGCCAGCGTTGTTACAACGACGTAAATGAGGGTATTGAGCGTGGCCGCATGCAGCGCGCTGTCAGAAAAAGCACGTTCAAAATTGGCAAGCCCGACCCACTGATCGTCGCCGATGAACTTCACCTTGTAAAAGCTCATGATCAGCCCCCTGACGATGGGGACGAACTTGAACCATGTGAAGACGATCAAAGCCGGGGCCAGAAACAGCCAGGGAATGATCCACCTGAGATTTTTGGAATGAAGCCGCATATGCTCCTCCGCGTGACGCCGAAGAACGCTCCGGCACCTGAAAATTGCAAAACTTTAACGGTGAAGAGTTCAGCCGGTCTCTGGCCGGTTGTCTGGCGCCGCACCGCCGGGGGAGGCAACGGCACGGCGCCAGACCATTGAGGCAGACCTTACCTGGCGAGCACACCCTGGAGGTCGAGTTCTGCGTTAATGACCTCATCCGTGCTTTCGAGTCCGGCCATGATATCGGAATCACAGCTTGAAAGCACCTGATTGAGACCATCGGCAGCGGCCTGCCGGATCGGCTTCCAGTTCGGAACGCTCGGGAAATAGCGAGCGGAAGTCGCATAGAGATCGGCATAGGTACCCCATGCCGGATCAGGCTGAATCTCCTTGGCATCGACGTTCTTGTTGACCGAAAGACGAACGATGGCGTTGTCGCCGGTTCCGGCAGCCATACCTGTTTCCTGTCCCTTTTCGGAGATCAGGTATTCGATGAACTGCTTGGCTTCGTCCTCGTGATCCGTTGTGACCATCATGAAGGCGGCCTCTCCTTCGGCTAGCTCTGCCTGACCGGCAGGTCCAGCCGGCGGCGGCACGACCTCAAACTTGTCACGGCCGGGCTCACGCACGAACGCGGCAATATGATAAGGACCGGAGCGATAGATACCCGCCTGACCGGAGGAAAACACAGGCGTGGCATCACCGGTGGTCGAGGTGATCGCCGCGGGCTGCGCATAGCCCTCGCAGATCATCTTGCGGGCAAAGCTGACGGCTTCCTCAACTTGCGGCGTTGCCATGGATGACACATAGCCGTCGCCCTTGGGCTCGAGAAATTGCCCACCGGCCTGCCAGATCAGATCGGACATGAACCACGAAGCATAACCGCGTGTACTGGAAAGCGGCATGATGTAGCCATAGGTATCATCGGCGCCGTTGCCATCTGGATCTTCTTCGGTGAAGGCCTTTGCCAGATTGTATAGCTCTTCCCAGTTTTCCGGCACGTCATAGCCAAGGTTTTCGCGCCAGTCCTTGCGGATGAAAACCGCAAACGCCTGCGCTGACGTCGGAACACCATAATAGTTTCCATCGGGCGCATGAACGCTGTTCCAGGCAACATCATAAAGCTGGTCGCCGCCGGCAATCGACTCACGGTCGATCTGCTTGACGATCCCCATATCCTGAAGCTGTCCCATCGACGTAGCGTCGTTGATAATCAGATCGGGAAGGCTTCCGCCTGCAGCAGCGCGGGCAAGCCGCGTTTCAAAATCGATATTGGCCAGAAACAGATCGACATCGATGCCCGTTTCAGACGTAAATCCTTCAATAATCCGCTCAATCGTTGGCCGCTCGGCATCACCATAACGCATCCAGACTTCCAGTGTATCGGCCGAATAAGCCGTCGAAGCGAGTGATGTGCCTGCCAGCACGAGAGCTGCGAACGCTCCTGTCTTCCTCATGGGAAACCTCCTCAAAGTTATCATATCCCTGCACGCCTCCCGGATATGGCCTGATGCACACCCACGGCAGGTCTGCTCTGTTGAGCACGTAGGAACTATACGCACAGATTTTTTAGCAGATCAAGAAAACGTTTAACTAAAATTTTCGCGTGATACCAATGATGCAAAATGATATAAGACGGACGATATCCGCCTGAGATAGTGCCATAACAGGGTATTACGGGGCGTTCCGATGCTCTGAAAGACTCAAAAAGACGCCCAATCTCCAGAGGAAAGAAAAATTTAAGGAAAGCGTTTACCCTTCATGAGTCGCCAAAGAAGATCCACGATACGCGATGTTGCCGAAAAGGCAGGCGTATCTATTGCAACCGTTTCCAAATATGTGAACAGGCAGCAGTCATTCTCTCAGGCCGTGGAAGACAAGCTTCGCAGCGCGATCGCCGATCTGGGTTACAGTCAAAATCCAATGGCGCGCTCAATGGTGACAGGCCGGACAACAGCCATCGGCCTTGCCGTCATGGATATTGCCAATCCGCACTACGCCAACGTGGTCAAAGGCGCAAACCGTGTCGCACTGGAAAACGGTTACAATCTTCTTGTCGTCGACATGGAAGAAAGCATTGCCGCAGCCCGGCCGCTGCTTGAGGCCCTTTCTCCGCGCACAGACGGCCTGATCGTCAGCGCCCGGATTCCGCCGGATGTCGTCAAGTGGCTGGCAAACCTCGACAAGCCGGTGGCCTTTCTCGGCCAACCCGAAGGGGAAGATGTGCTGACAGTCGGCACTGACAGCGTTCAGGTCGCCTCCCTTCTGGCGCAATATCTGGTACGGCAGGGCTTCAGAAAGTTCGGCTATGTCGGCTATTCAAGGGCATCATGGAATATCGAGCGCCTTCGCGGACTGCGCGACGTCCTCGAACCGGCGGGTCTCGCGCTTCAGGTTTTTGACGTCGACGAACCGACCAGCGAGGCCGGAGAACGGGCGGCGGCCCGCGCATTGCTGCGCCCGGACCGGCCTGATGTCATTATCGGATGCAACGATCTCGTCGCAATCGGCCTGATGAGCGAAGCGCGCTCACTCGGTTTCAAAGTGCCAGAAGACGTAGCTTTCGCTGGCATCGATAACATTCCGACAAGCCGTTATGTCGCTCCGCCGCTTACTACCGTCGACGTCTGCAGCCAGGCGACGGGCGAAGTCGTGATGAAACAGATTATGGCGATGATCGAAAACAAGCCACAGCCGGAAAACCTGACGCTGGAACCCGCCCTGATCATCCGCGAGTCGACACAGCGAATTCCGGTGTAGACACGTTCAGAAAAAGAGTCCTTAAGGGATTGCAACAACGCGATCAGAAAAGAAACGGGAGAGCACACCGCATCCGATATGTTGAGAACTCCAGCAAATCGACTTTTTGGCATATCTGGAAGCCTCAGCCGATAACCCCGGAAAAGACAGACCGGAGAGACTGGGCCCCCCTATTCCGGCTTTGGAGCACCAACGGCGGTTGGCTCGGAAGGTACATATTGCGGGCCAGCACTGGCCTTTTGTTTTTGCTCCTTCTCACCATCGCGGTGCGATTTGATCGCGAAGAAGATGGTCGTGCCTATCACGCCAAGCTTGAAAAGGCCGAGGACTACAGGAACCCAGTTCATGTTTTTTTCTCGTTGCTTGCTGTTGTTCACGCGATCCAATGAGAGGAGTTCCGCCTCAGGCGGGCGGTTTCATGCGTGAAACTGACTATAAACCTGAGCAGATCACTATGCTTTTGGCTTCACACGATCAAGCTGACACCCCGCTACAAGTTGACGCACATCAAGAACTGTACAGAACCCACCTGAGCACAGTCAGGGCCAGAGCCGCGTTGCGACCTGAACCTCTGCCCCCGCTGGCAGAGGTTCGCGATTTATCTTACTGAGCGCTATAAGCGCCATCGACAAGGTGATAGCTGCCGGTCACAAAGGACGATTCTTCTGCAAGGAGAAAGGCTGTCAGGGCTGCAACTTCTTCCGGCTTACCGAGTCGCCCGACCGGATGCAGTTCGGCCAGCGCGTCAATGTCGTCCTGTTCCATATTCTCGTCGAGAAGCGGTGTCCGGATGAAGCCCGGCCCGACAGCGTTGATACGAATACCGCGTTTGGAATATTCCAGAGCCGCTGATTTCGTCATGCCGATCACGGCATGCTTCGAGGCGACATAAGCCGGTGCGGTAGAGAACCCGTTCGTCCCCAGAATCGACGACATGTTCACAATCGAGCCTCCGCCGAATTTTTCCATCGCGGCCAGTTCATATTTCATGCAGTAAAACACTGAATGCAGATCGACGTTGAGCACTTTGTGCCAGTCCTCGATCTCATAATCGCCGATTGGCAGTGCCGGTCCACCAATCCCGGCATTGTTGACCGCGCCGTAAAGGCCTCCAAACCTATCAATGGCAAACTGAACCATGGACTCAACCGCTTTCGGATCACCGACATCAACCGCAAACGCTGCGGCATTTCCGCCAGCCTGACTGATCTCGGCGACAGTCTTGTCGGCATGTTTTTGATTAAGATCGGCGACAACGACATTCGCGCCTTCTTTTGCCAGAAGGTGCGCGCAGGCAGCACCAATGCCTGATGCTCCACCGGTGACGATGATCGTCTTGTTCTCAAATCGTTTGGCCATGGAAATCCTCCATCTCATTTACAGGGAAAGGCTTATTCTTTCCCTGTAAATGAGATGGGAATGCAGTGTCCGGATTGTAAGATTAAGATAAAAATCAATTCTGTGACTGCGGATCCAGCAGGCGTTCAAGATATGGTTTTTCTTCAGGCAACGGCGCCGCTCCCTGGTTGAGGCGCTCGCGGATGGCATCGAGAATCTCTCTCGCGCGCTGAACGGTGATGTCATCGGGTATATCGACATTCTCACCGAAATCGAGACCGTCTGACCCGGGATTGCGCCCCAGTGGATCACGTCCGGCCTGATTGCCCCAGCCCATCTGACCATTGGGACCACGCCCCTGGCCCTGCCCCTGACCTTCTTGGGCCATGAGGCTGTTCATCATCTGCTGAGCGCCCTGCCTTAAGGCTTCCAGCGCCTGCCCCTGACCATCGACGGCGGCAGAACCTTCGCCTTCTCCAAGAGAATCTGCAGCGCCATCCATGGCCTCTCCGGCCTTGCCGAAGCCTTCGGCAGGTGGCATTCCAAGTTCGGAAAGCTTTTGCTGAAGCTGCTTTAGTTCGTCTGACAACGACTGCTGACGATCCTGCAACTGCTTCAGAGCATCCCGCAACTCCTCCGCCGTCATATCCCGCGGGGCCTTATCACCGCCTTGATCTGACTGCTGGTTCTCACCTTCCTGCGGTATTGGGTCTCCCCACTGCTCGCGGTCACGTAATTGCTGGTCATATTCAAAGGTCTCATTCATCAGGCGCTGCTGTTCCTGAATGAGTTCGCCCAACTTATCCACCTGCTGGCGCATTTCAGAATTCTGTTGTCCGCTCTGGTTTTGCGCAAACGAGGATGGCGGCTGAATATTATTCATCATGCGCTGAAGCTCTGACAAAAGCTGCTGAGCGGCCGCACGATCTCCTGAGCGCGCGAGATTTTCCAGCTGATTCAGCATATTGTCCAGATCGTGCTGGCGCAGGGTCTCTGCATTTTCGGACATATTTCTGGGCATATCCTGCATCTGTGCGGCCATTTCAGACATATATTGCTGCATGGCTTCGCGCAGTTCCTGCATCAGCCGGGCAATCTCTGCGTCACTGGCGCCTTCTTCCAGGGCACGGCTGAGAGCGTCCTGCGCCTCCCGCAAACGACGCTCGGCATCTGAAAGCGCACCGCCTTCGATGCCGGTCGCGATATCCCACATATAATCCGCAGTATCGCGGTAGCTTTCCTGATCATCAGCCAGCATCATCCGGGTCTGTGCTGTTTTGATGAGAAGGAACCGCGTTGGATCAGCGATGGTTTCAGCAGGCCTCAGAGTGATGGCCCGGCTGTAATCAATGGCCTTTGGCATATTACGGGCGTCGAGCGCGAAAATCTGACGCTGCTCTGCAACA
Organism: Martelella mediterranea; assembly: GCF_004342225.1. Lineage (GTDB taxonomy): Bacteria > Pseudomonadota > Alphaproteobacteria > Rhizobiales > Rhizobiaceae > Martelella > Martelella mediterranea_B. The sequence continues at coordinate 55,154 of NZ_SMAR01000014.1, forward strand.
GCCCCTGCCAGCAGATTGAAGAATGACCGCGACGGCATCACCATTTCCAGCGGTTCACTCTGGCTTTCGTGACCGGCTGCATCTTCGGCATAAAGGGTGATCGTAACCGGAGTGCCGGATAACGGATGCTCAGTCAGGTTCTGGCTGGTCATTGCCGAATTGTCGTCGCTGGAACGCACCGGCAGGTTCAGCGGAAAAGATGGCATCGGATAAACCGGCTCAGCTTCAGGGTCTATCGCTCCCGCCGGTCTGATTTCGGCACGGGCCTCAGTAACACCATAGTCGTCATCAACCGTATACTGCAGTTCAAGCGCGCCATTTGCGGCAGCCTTTGGCGTACCTTTAAAGGCAATCGTCGGCGCTTTATCCACGGCGACTGTGATCGTCCAGCTTTCATCGGCAGCCGACAGAACGCCGCTCTGGTCCAGAGTGAACTCCGCGCTTCTGGCCATTTCGCCACTGGTCAGCATGTCAGGCTCGAGTGCACTGCCGTCATCATTCTGATAGCGAATATCACCATCGGCACCTCGACCGGAAAGACGCACTGTCACGACTGAACCCTGAGGAATATCGCGAACAGGTTCAGCCATTTCCCGCTTCAGATAAACCGGCGCCTTTCCGGTATAAGCAGGGGGTGAAATCCACGCATCAAACCGCAAGGCAAGCGCAGTATCGCCATCATCTTCCGGCGGGATAAACACATCTGCCAGCCGACCTGATCCGCTTGCACCGGCATAAAGGAAAGCAACAAACAGAAGCAGCACCGGCACCGCTCTCAGACCATAGGGATCGACCGAGGAGAAGTCCGGAAAGGGGTTACCGCTATCGAGATGACGCACCTTTGCGGCCATACGACGCTGATGCGCGCGCCAGAGCGCCATCGCTTCAGGACCGTTTCCAGCCGGCCTGTCATACCGCACACCAATGGCCTGATGCTCAAGCGCATTCAGCGTCTCCAGCCGTCGCTCGGCAGCGGCGCGGGACGGCAACCGCACGTGCCGCAATGGATGAAGGCTGACAGCAAAGGAAATCGCCAGAAGGATACCGAGCGCACCCCGAAGGACAAATGGCAGAACGTAAAAAACACCCAACCATGACAACGACAGAAACAGAGCCGCGATGCAGGCTGGCCAGAGAAGACGCGGCAGCAACGCCTCAAGAAAGAGGTTGAGCTGAACAATACCGCGCTTGCGTGCGATCCGTCGCATCATCGCCGCATCCGGGCTCCGATTTCCTGCTTTCTTGCGATCAGCCATCAATCCCTGCTGGTCCACCGGTTAAACCGGTCTTATCCTGAGCCACCTCTTGGGCACGGCCTTAAAGAAAAATGCATTACCATTTTCAGGTTCAAGTGCCGCCCGTTCAGGAGAAACCATAACATGCATTGTGTCCAGAGCGAGGAGCCAGAACATGATTGCAGGCCATTCCAGCTTCAAAACTTGGAGAGCGGCGCGTCGGACCAGCAAAAAACCGGTTTCCACTTTTTCGCCTGCCGCTCTGAAGAACGGCTCAGGAAAGCCAGTCGGGAACGCTGTCCAGTCCGATCAGCTCCTCATACGAACCGCGCGGACGGATGACATGGAAATGATCACCATCGACAAGAACTTCGGGCACCAGAAGGCGCGTATTGTAGGTCCCGGCCTGCACAGCACCGTAAGCCCCCGCCGTTGAAACTGCGAGCAGATCTCCAGCCTCTGGCCGGGACATATCGCGATCCAGCGCCAGATAATCTCCGGTCTCGCAAACCGGACCGACGACATCGGCTTTCATATGGTCTGCGCCGGGCTTTGCCACCACGGGACGGATATCATGAAACGCCTCGTAAAGTGTTGGCCGGATCAGATCATTCATCGCGCCATCAACAATCACGAAGCTCTTGTTTTCAGCATCCTTCACGTAGATGACTTCTGTAACAAAAATACCCGCATTTCCCGCAACCATGCGTCCGGGTTCTGCCACGATCCTGCAGTCAAGGCCTGCAAGCTCTTCGCGAATCACAGCGGCATAGGCCGTCGGCTCCGGCGGCGGATCATTATCAAAATGATAGGGAATACCAAGGCCACCGCCAACATCGACATGGTCGATCTCATGGCCTTCAGCGCGCAGCTCCTCCACGAGCTTACGCATCAGCCGGAAGGCATCGCGAAACGGTGCGAGATCGGTGATCTGACTGCCGATATGCATATCAATGCCGGAAACCCGGATACCCGGCAGCCTGGCGGCATGGGCATAAACGTCATGCGCGCGCTCAAAGGAAATCCCGAACTTGTTTTCCTTTTTTCCAGTCGAGATCTTTGCGTGTGTCCTGGCATCCACATCCGGATTAATGCGGAAAGAAACCGGAGCCTGCACGCCCTTGACCAAAGCGCGTGCATTGAGAACCTCCAGCTCCGGTTCAGATTCGACATTGAAGCAGTAGATCCCGGCATCCAGCGCAAAATCGATCTCGCGAACGGTTTTGCCAACGCCGGAGAACACGATCTTTTCCGCAGGAACACCAGCGGCGAGCGCACGGCGCAGTTCACCTTCAGAAACCACATCCATACCGGCACCAAGCTTTGCCAGCATAGTCAGGATGGCCTGATTGGAATTGGCTTTCACCGCATAGCAAACCAGAGCGTCATCGCCACTGAAAGCCTCGGCGAACACCTTGAAGTGACGCGTAAATGTTGCCGTTGAGTAGACGTAGAACGGTGTTCCGACCGCGCTTGCGATTGCGGGGATAGACACACCTTCGGCGAACAGGACGCCATCTGAATACTGAAAATGGTTCAAGAGGGTTACCTAGTCGAGCAAACGGTCGAGGAAGAACTGATTACCATCCGAGGAGGCTGTCGGTCCGGTATTGATCATATCACCCGAGCCGTCAAAGACCACCGGCTTGTCATTCGGCGCTATCTGAATATCGGGCTGCGAAGCCGTCGCATTCTGCTTTTCTGCCGCAACGGCTTGCGTTTGCGGATTGGCAGGCGGCACTTCGAGAGGGCCTTTGCGTCCACAGGATGAAAGCGCCAGCGCGCTCATGAACAATGCTGCTGTGGCAATCGTAATTTTTCGCATGCCCTGCCCTGTCAAAAAAGGTTTCAGCCCCAAAAGCGGGACTGGTGATTGATCATTGGCACCTGAATAGCGGATCAGCAAGCACTTGTGCACCCTTATCCGCCAGGGATTTAAATCTGTTCACGCCACCACGCGATCTGCTGGCGCACACCATCCGGCGATGTTCCGCCAAAACTCTTGCGGCTGGCCACAGATGCCTCGACCGTCAGAACATCAAAAATCCCGTTGGTGATCGCCGGATTGATCGACTGGAATTCCTCCAGCGAAAGATCGGCAAGATCACAGCCTTTCTTTTCAGCCAATGCCACAGCATGGCCGGTTGCATGATGTGCATCGCGGAAAGGAAGTCCGGCTTCGCGCACCAGCCAGTCAGCCAGATCCGTTGCCGTTGAAAAGCCCGTTCCTGCAGCCGCCTTCATCGAAGCCGTGTTGACCGTGAGGTCACCAACCATGCCCGTCATCGCTGCGATGGCAAGATCAAGGTTTTTCGCCGCATCAAACACCTGTTCCTTGTCTTCCTGCATATCCTTTGAATAGGCAAGCGGCAGGCCTTTCATCACCGTCAAAAGCGCAATCAGGGCGCCATTGATACGTCCCGTCTTGGCCCGCACCAGTTCGGCAGCATCCGGATTTTTCTTCTGCGGCATGATGGAAGAGCCGGTGGAGAAACTGTCGGACAGGCGCACGAAATTAAACTGCGGCGTCGACCAGATCACGATCTCCTCCGCCAGCCGCGAAAGATGTGTCGCGCAGATCGAAGCCAGCGACAGGAACTCCAGAGCAAAATCCCGGTCCGAGACCGTATCGATAGAGTTGCGTGTCGGCCCACCGGAAAAACCAAGTGCTTCTGCGGTCATATGACGATCGATGGCGAAACCGGTACCAGCCAGTGCCGCGGCGCCGATTGGACTTTCATCCAGATGCTCAATCGCATGACGCACGCGCTTTCGATCCCGGCCAAACATCTCGACATAGGCCATGCAGTGATGACCGAACGTGACCGGCTGAGCCGTCTGCAGATGTGTAAAGCCGGGCATGACCGTATCGGCGTGTTCTTCGGCTCGGGTGAGAAAGACAGAAATCAGACCGGTGAGTGCCACGTCCGTTTTCTGAAGCTCTTTTTTGACCCACAGACGAAAATCAAGGGCGACCTGATCGTTGCGTGAACGTGCGGTATGCAAACGACCGGCAGCCGGTCCGATCAGTTCGCGTAACCGCGATTCGATATTCATGTGAATATCTTCCAGCCGGCGGGAAAAGGTGAAGGTGCCGCCCTCAATTTCACGGCGAATTGTGTTCAGCCCGTCAAGAATTGAAGCTTTATCCTCTTCCGAAATGATACCCTTCGCGGCAAGCATGGTGGCATGCGCGATGGATCCGTCAATGTCCTCGTTGTAGAGCGTCTTGTCGAAATCGATGGAGGCATTTATTTCCTCCATGATTGCGTCGGGACCGGAGGCGAAGCGTCCGCCCCACATTGCATTTGAGGATTTGTTGTCGGAATTGCCGTCAGCCATGAGAAGCCCATCTGGAGAATAACATGACGAAGAAAAGCCGTGCCGGCCTGATCTACGCCAAACTGGTTTTGATTGCGCTGATAGCCGGCGTTGCCGCCGGTGCTGTCGCGGTATACGTGAAAAATACCTTAACTGGCAATGGCACCAAAACCGCTTCGGCGCAACAATGCGAAACGGCGGCGAAAACTGCAGAAACCCTGAGACCACTGGCAACAGGCGAAGTTGCGGCATTCGTGGTGGCTGATGAACCGCGCCCCATGACCGACCTCAACTTTCGTGATCAGAACGGCGAGACGTCCCTTTCCGCCTTCCGCGGCAAAACAGTGCTGATGAACCTCTGGGCAACATGGTGTGTGCCGTGCCGGGAAGAAATGCCCGCTCTCGATGCTCTGGAGCGCGAACTGGGATCGGATGTTTTCGAGGTCGTCGCCGTCAATATCGATACCGGATCGGATGAAAAGCCGGTCAGTTTCATGGACGAGATCGGTATTCAGTCTCTGGCGTTTTATCGCGATGAAACGATGAAAACCTTCAATACACTGAAAAAGGACGGCCTCGCATTCGGTCTTCCGGCGACGCTCCTCATTGATGAAAATGGCTGCTTGCTGGGCTCCATGAACGGACCGGCAGAATGGGCGAGCGAAGATGCCAAGACACTGGTAAGCAAGGCTTTAAGCTCAGACAGCTCAAATTAATGTTCATTCGGAGACTTCGGTGAGTGCTGAAGCTTGGTCACTCCAGTCTCATCGGTCTGCCCCGAAAGGAAAACCTCCTGAAAGCTCACATCGAAGACAATGGAGTGCGCCTGAAAGGTTCAGTTCCGCCCGCTTTCGGCCACATTTTGCGCTGCAAACCTTGCCCTGAGCGCCTCCGGTCTTTATTGACTGTCATCAATGAACCCTGGACCCGGTGAAATTCCGGGTGGCTCTTCCGGCCGCCGATCCGCCGGACAACCTTTGAAACCTGTTTTTTTAAGCAATCTGGCAACGCGTTTTGACAACCATTGCCGGAAACAGATTTTTCAGGGATTTTTGATGACAGCTAAACACTTTTCTCTCACGCAATACCGTCAGGAATGGTTCGGCAACCCGCGCGCCGATGTCTTGTCTGGCCTTGTCGTCGCAATGGCACTGATCCCGGAAGCCATTGCCTTTTCCATCATTGCAGGCGTTGACCCCAAGGTCGGCCTTTTCGCGTCGTTCTCGATATCAGTGATCATTGCCTTTGTCGGCGGTCGCCCGGGCATGATTTCGGCAGCAACCGCGGCGACGGCCGTTCTCATGACGCCGCTGGTTGCCGGTCACGGTCTCGAATATCTTCTGGCGGCCACTGTCTTTGCCGGTATCCTTCAGGTGATCTTCGGAATTCTGAGGCTTGGAAGCCTGATGCGCTTTGTCTCGAAATCGGTGATGACCGGCTTCGTGAATGCTCTGGCAATCCTCATCTTCATGGCGCAACTGCCGGAGCTGACCAATGTGACCTGGATGACCTATGTTCTGGTCGCAGGCGCACTGGCCATCATCTACCTCCTGCCTCGCCTGACGAATGCGGTTCCCTCTCCTCTGGTCGCCATCATCGTCATCACGGTTTTAACGATGATCTTTCAGTTTGATGTGCGCAATGTGGGAGACATGGGCGCATTGCCGGAAAGCTTCCCGGTTTTCCACCTGCCGATGGTGCCGCTGACGCTTGATACACTGATGATCATTCTGCCCTACTCTCTGGCAGTCGCCGTTGTCGGCCTGCTTGAAAGCCTGATGACCGAACAGCTGATTGACGATCTGACGGACACACGATCCAACCGCAATCAGGAATGCGTTGGACAAGGTATTGCCAACTTCTGCACCGGCTTCATCGGCGGCATGGCAGGCTGTGCCATGATCGGCCAGTCGATGATCAATGTGAAATCCGGTGGCCGGGGCCGCCTCTCCACCTTCATCGCAGGCGCCGTTCTTCTGATTCTCGTTGTCGTTCTTGATCAGTGGGTTCGTCAGATCCCGATGCCGGCGCTGGTCGCCGTCATGATCATGGTATCGATCGGCACCTTTTCCTGGTCTTCAATCAAAGACCTGAAGAGCCACCCGCGCTCATCGTCCGCTGTCATGCTGGCCGTCGTCGCCGTGGTTGTTGCCACACATAACCTCGCCATCGGTGTTCTGACCGGCGTTCTCCTCTCCGGCATCTTCTTCGCCTGGAAGATCGCCCAGCTTTTCCGTGTACGCTCTGAAGCCTCGGCAGATGGCCGGGAACGCACCTATTATGTTGAAGGCCAGATGTTTTTCGCTTCGGTCGAAGACTTCAACAATGCCTTCGATTTCAAGGAAGCCCTTGAAAAGGTTACAATTAACGTATCGCGCGCGCATATTTGGGATATATCAAGTGTTCAGGCGCTCGATATGGTAGTGCTGAAATTCCGGCGCGAGGGTGCCGACGTCGAGATCGTCGGGCTGAATGAAGCCAGCGCCACAATGGTTGACAGGCTTGCCGTTCACGATAAGCCCGGCGCGCTTGAAGACTTCATGAATCAAAGCGGCCATTAAGGGAGGCGAAATTGGATAAACTGACAGCCTTTGTCGACGGCTCGACTTATGCAGAAAGCGTGTGCGACCATGCCGCATGGATGGCCAAAAAGGTCGACCTTCCGGTCGAACTGGTCCATGTTCTGGAGCGCGCGCATGCCAGCACAGCACCTGCCAACCTGTCCGGCTCCATCGGTCTTGGTGCACGTTCCGCTCTTCTGGAAGAGCTGGCCGATCTTGACGCCCAGAACGCCAGACTGGCACAGAAGCGCGGTCGACTTCTTCTGGAAAGCGCCCGCGAACGTCTGATTGCCGATGGTGTCAACGACGTCACCATGAAACTTCGGAATGGTGATTTCGTCGAAGCGATTCAGGACACGGATGCAGAAAGCACTGTGATCGTTATTGGCAAGCGCGGTGAAGGGGTGGATTTTGCCTCCGGTCATCTGGGCTCCAACCTGGAGCGCGCCGTGCGCGCCGCCAATCGTCCGGTCTTTGTGGCAGCCCGCGCATTCAAACCGATTTCCAACGTTATGATCGCCTATGATGGCGGCCAGAGCGCGGATAAGGCCGTTGAGCGCGTTGCCAACAGCCACATTCTGGAAGGAGCGAACTGCACTCTTCTGGCCGTTTGCAAAGAGGGTGATGCCCTCGCTGAAAAAGCCGCCAAAGCGGTCAAGCGCCTGGAGGATGGCAATGTCGAACCAAAGCTCGTCATCAGACCCGGCGAGGCAGAGGGTGTAATTGAAGACGTTGCGGCCTCGGAAAAGACAGACCTTCTGGTCATGGGCGCCTATGGGCACTCGCGCATCCGGACCCTCGTGATCGGCTCGACAACGACCGCGGTTCTGCGCGCCTGCAAGATCCCCGTTCTGCTGGTGCGCTGAAACTTTATTGCTACCGGTCGCCCGAAAATGCCCCGGCAGAAAAGTTACTGCTTCAGACCTTTTGAAAACCCGTCGATTCTTCGACGGGTTTTGCGTTTGGATGCCCCCTCTCCCGGATATTCCGAGGCTTTGCATCAATAGCCTCGAGCAGATATGGCATTGGAGGCACAGGAAGCCAGCAGGCAGCCCCGGCAGATAGACCGAAAAAGGCGCCCCGCAGGGCGCCTTTCGTCGTTCAGGTAAGAGACCGGAAAACTTCCGCCGGTTACATTTTGACCGCAGAGATCTGCACTTCAACGCGGCGATTTTGCGCGCGGCCTTCCGGCGTGCTGTTCGATGCAATCGGGTTGCTTTCACCAAAACCGACAGCTGAAATCCGGTTCGCCCCCACACCGCTCTGGATCAGATAGTTCCCAACGCTGTTGGCACGGCGCTGTGAAAGCTGCTCGTTATAGTCTGCCGGGCCGGTCGAATCTGTATAGCCATTCACGTTAATGGCCGTGCGGTCATATTTCTTCAAGACCATGGCCACACCATTCAGGGCGTTATAGAAATTCGGCAGGATTGTGTATCCATCCGTCGGGAAGGTGACGTTGGACGGCATAATCAGTGTCAGACGATCGCCGTTACGGACGACCGTTACACCTGTTCCGGCCAGAGCGCGGCGGAATTCCCGCTCCTGACTGTCCATGTAGGCGCCGACACCGCCGCCGGCGATCGCGCCCAGAGCGCCGCCGATTGCCGCGCCTTTCGCATCACCACCGACAGCCAGCCCTGCCAGCGCACCAAGAGCGCCACCAGCCAGAGCACCGGTACCGGTATTGTTGTTCACGGTCTGGCCTGTATATGGGTCAGTTGTTGTACAGCCGACCAGAAATGCAGTGCCGGCGGCCACGATCATCATCTTCCTAAGCATTTTAACCCTCAATTGAAACGCTCTGCGCACAGGAGCATGAACCCTAATATCACGCCTGCATTAAGGCAGGCCTGATAGGTGAATATCAAGCCTGCTCTTATACCACGGGATTGCACATCGCCAAGGCACCTCGTTTCGAGGCAAGTGCCCCCCGTCAACATGCACTTTCAAGATGGCTTAGTTCTTCGCCATCTGCTCCGAAGCAGGTTTCGGCGGGGCGATTTTGATCTCGACACGGCGGTTTTCCGCACGACCTTCCTTGGTCGAGTTGGTCGCGACCGGATCCGCTTCACCATAGCCGACCGGCATGATGCGCTGCGGGCTGACACCCTGCTGGATCAGATAGCCTGCAACGGAGTTTGCACGCTGCTGCGAGAGTTTCAGATTATGCGCATCGGAACCGGTGGAATCGGTGTAGCCGTTTACATCGATATTTGTGGCGCTGTACTTGCGCAGCAGTGCCGCCGCGGTATCCAGTGCCGGGTAGAATTCCGGAACGACATTGTACTTGTCACTGGCGAACGTGATGCTCGACGGCATAACGATCACGAGATAATTCTTGGTGCGGATGATGGTGACACCCGTACCCTTAAGCTGCTGGCGGAATTCCGCTTCCTGCTGATCCATATAGTCGCCGACATCAGATACCGTCACCGTTGTCGCAACAACTTCGTCAGCGGCGTTCATGTCTGATGAACCACTTGATGCACAACCGGCCAGAAGTGCCGCGCTGAATGCCATGAGCGTCAGTTTCTTGAGCATTGTTCCCCCTTCCAGGAATAGATATGTGCTAACTCAAAGACTTAATATTACATTATTCCAACAGCATGACGGTGTTTTTGGCAAATAGTTTTGACCTTTTAAAATTTGGCTACAGCCACAGGAAGGCCTGATGCCGCGTATTTATAACGGCTTCAGGATTTGTTAACCATATTTACGATCCGTGCACGACCTGTCCTGCCTGATGCATTTCTTCATTCAGCCGTCGCTCTTCATCCGCTTTCGGTTTCGAGAAGCGAGCCAGCAGGAGATAAGCGACCGGGGTCACATAAAGGGTAACAATCGTTGCCAGCCCAAGGCCACCGACAATCACCCAGCCAAGCGCGACACGGGCCTCAGCACCGGCACCTGAAGCCAGCACCAGCGGTATGCCACCGAGTACAGTTGAAATCATCGTCATCATCACCGGACGAAGGCGAAGTTTCGTCGCGTGCTCGATGGCGTCGCGCACGCTTTCGCCACGGTCGCGCAGCTGATTGGCAAATTCAACGATCAGAATGCCGTTTTTAGCCATCACGCCGATCAGCAGCACCAGACCGATCTGCGAATAGATATTGAGAGACGTTCCCGTCAGCAGCATCGCCAGAAGGGCACAGCCAATGCCAAAAGGAACGGTCGCCAGAATAATCAGCGCACTCCACGGGCTTTCAAACTGAGCCGCAAGCACAAGAAAAACGATGATCAACGCAAACCCAATCACCATTGCCATACCGGAAGAGTTTTCATCCAGGGCCGCCGCCTCAGCCTGCGCCATGACATAAGCACCCGGTGGCAACAGAGGCTCCGCCAGCTCTACAACGTGGGCATATGCATCACCAAGCGCAACGCCCTGCCCAAGGTTGGACGACATGGAAACAGCAGAAAGCTGCTGCTCGCGCTCCAGCGTCGGGGCAATTGCACGTTCGGTCATGGTCGCGATGGTCGACATTGGTACGATCCGGCCGTCACCGGTCTGCAGGAAAATATTCTCAAGATCAGTCGGGTCATTGAGCTTGTAGGTCTCGGCCTGCAGCTTCACATCGTAGGAATCGCCATCGATAAAGACTTCGGAAACGGCGTCGCCATCAAGCAACGCCCTGAGAGCGGCCGAAAGCCCGGAAATATTGACCCCCAGATCGGCAGCACGCTCACGATCAACCGAAATAGATATTTGCGCCTGCGTTGTCTCACTACCAAGGCGCGGATTGGAAAACGTCGGGTCTTCCTGCATTTTAGTGAGGAGGGCATCGGCCGCCTCGGCCAGCCTGGCATGGCCTGCCCCCACAAGCGCAAAACTGAGACCATTGCCCGCGCCACGGATATTCAGCGAATTTGGCTGGAAGGCAAAGGCCTGAACAGCAGGCACTTCAGAGGCGGCGCGGTTGACATCGCGCGCTATCTCATCCTGTGAGCGAACACGTTCATCCCAGGGTGCGAGAGACATCACCATAAAGCCGGAATTCGTGTTGTTGCCAAAGCCGGAAATGGAAAAGACGCTCTCGATTTCACCACTATCCAGCAAAGGCTGAAGCCGCTCCTCAACCTGGCTGATCCGGTCGCGGGTATATTCCAGACTTGCGCCTTGCGGCGCGGAGACACGCATCAGCAGGACGGACCGGTCTTCACGCGGCAAAAGCTCTGACGTAATATTGGCGTAAGCTAAATAAGCACCGAACATCAAAAGCGCACCAAGGGCCAGCACCACCATCGGCGCACCAAGAGCCCACCGCAGCGTCAGTTCATAAACCTTTGCAAAGCCCATGCCGAAACGTGCAAGTAGCCCCGGCTTACCATGTTTGTGCTCTACCAGTATTCGGGAAGCGAGCATCGGACAAAGCGTCAGCGCCACAAACGATGACAGAAGAACCGCAAAGGCGAGCACAAAACCGAATTCACGGAAAAGGCCACCGGCCTGTCCTGGAAGAAATGAAAGAGGAACAAAAACCGCGGCAAGCGTTGCGGTCGTGGTTATGACCGCAAAAAAGACTTCCCGCGTCCCGATGACCGCAGCAGCTCGCGGCCCCATGCCCCTGGAGCGCAGACGCACGATATTCTCCAGCACCACAATGGCATCGTCGACAACCATACCTGTCGCCAGCACAATCGCGAGCAATGTCAGAATATTGACGGAAAAGCCCGCGACATAGATCGCGGCCAGTGTTCCGATCAGCGCCACTGGCAGTGTGATCGCCGGAATGATCGTCGCGCGCCAATCGCGCAGGAACAGAAAGATGATGGCAACGACAATCAGCGAAGCCAGCACCAGCGAGCGCACGACCTCGTCAATCGAACCGGAAATGAAAATCGCATCATCACTGGAAATATGCAAAGAAGTGCCATCCGGGAGTGTCTTGGAAAGCTCGTCCACGACTTTGCGAACACCATTGGAAATCTCCAGCGTGTTCGATTTTGCCTGCCGGATAACGCCGATACCAATGCCAGCCTGCCCATTATAGCGCAGCGCTGTCGAGGCTGTATCCGGACCGAAGGTAACTGTCGCCACATCCCTGAGACGAACATGATCTGCGATCAGCAGATTTTCAAAAGCCTCCGGCGTCTTAACGTCGGCGGTTGCCCGCACACTGAGTGCCTGTGTGGTGCTGGTGAGGTTACCGGCAGGAACATCCCATGAAACATTATCGAGAGCCGCCCCCAGATCTGCAATCGTCAGGCCACGGCTCACCAGCGCTGCCTGATTGATATCGACTCTGAAGATCTTCGAACGGTCCCCGTAGACCTCGACATCAGCCACACCGGGCACGGCAGCCAGCTTGTCTTCAATCTCGTCCTCGACCAGCCTGGTCAGTTCATCAAGATCGAGGTTCTGCGATATGACCGCCAGCCGCACAACGGGCTGACTGTCTGAATCAGCCTTCACAACACGCGGGTCATCGGCATCATCGGGCAAACGCCCCTGAACGGAGCCGACCGCATCGCGCACATCCATGGCGGCGACATTTGTGTCCGTGCTTTTGGAAAACTCCAGCGTCACGCGGCTGGAACCGGTCTCCGATTGTGAGGACACAGCCTGAAGACCCGAGACCCGCGCCACTGCACCTTCAATAACCGCAGTCACTTCCTGATCAACTGTTTCCGGCGAAGCTCCGGAATAAGATGTCCTGATCGTAATGACTGGCTGGTCGACATCCGGAAGTTCTCGCACCTCAACGCCGAAGAACGCAGCAAGACCGGCTACAACAATCAGTGCATTGAAAACGAAGGCCAGAACCGGACGCCTGACAAAAAGCGCCGTGAAACCATGCTGATCATTCAGTGCGGTCTCTTTCAGGTCCTCGTCAGTCAGGCTCTCGTTTCTTTCCTGCTCATCCGGACGGGGCGTCTCATTATCGCTCATTTCGATCCCTTCCGTCACGACGACTGTTTGCTGGCGGCGGCCTCTGAGGCCATACGGACGTCGACGCCATCGCGGAGGCGCTGAATGCCTTCAACAATCACCTCATCGCCCGTCTCAACCTCGCCGTCGACAAGCACAAAATCGGGATTGCGCTGGACGATCGCCACGCGGCGCTTTTCAGCCTTACCATCGGCATTCACCCAGATATAAGCGCCGGAAGAATCCCACTGGATGGCGAGGGGCCGGACCGCGGTGTAATCATCACCGTCAAACTGCATGGTCACACGGAAAGACATGCCTGCGCGCAAGGCATCATCCGGGTTGTCGATACGAGCGCGCACTGTGAACGTGCGGCTGGCCGCGTCAATGCGGTTATCGACAGCCTGAACCACACCGTTAAACACCCTGTTGGAAGCCGAAATGGGCCGCGCCTCGACGGGCTGACCGCGCTTGATCGTGGCTGCGAAGCGTTCGGGGACAGCAAAATCGACAAGAATTGCCGAACGATCATCAATGGTCATCAGTTCGGTCGAAGTGGTGACATAGTCACCGCTGTTGACGACGATAATACCTGCAACACCATCAAATGGTGCCGTAACCTGGCGGCGGGTCAGATCCAGTTCGGCAGCGTCGAGATCCAGTTTTGCAGAACGCTCTGCGATTTCAGCCTTGTAGAGTTCGAGATCGGAAATCGAATTCTTGATCCTGCGATTGACCTCGGCCTGCCGCTGCGCACTCTGCAGAGCCACTTCCGCCTGATCGCGTGCAAGCACCTGTTCTCGTTGATCCAACTGGATCAAGAGCTCTCCCTTCTTAACATGCTCGCCTGATTCAATCTTCACATCCGTCACTGTCCCCGCCTGCTCAGGCGTGAGCGTCACGGACTGCAGCGCCTTGCCATCACCTATGGCAGTCAACCGGTCATTCACCTTGCCTGTTTCTGCCGGATGCGTGACCACCTGGACCGCGCCGCCGCCTGCAAAGGCGAAACCACCGGGAGGGCCAGAAGATGCGGGAGCACCGTCAATGATATCGAGCCGGGCTAAAACCTCTCGCCCATCGGGCGCAAGAAAGAGCCAGGCACCGGCTCCGACAGCCAGAACAGCAAGACTGATGGCAGCCTGTTGATAAAGACGCATTTATAACCTCTGCTGGGTATAGGTGACGGCGTAAGCATCTATTTGTGCAATACGGAAATTTCGTGGTGTGGAGTATCACTGTCAGCTTTTATCAAATCAAGAGACATCCGCCTTTCTGACGAAATTGTAATCAGAAACCAACATAGCGGGCCATTTTCGTGAACAAACAATGTGACTGACTTTCAGCGCATTATGACGCCTGCTGAGATTTAAATAGCCTGAATAAAGAGCGCAGTGCGGCGGTCTTCTAAACAGTTCCCCAAACACATTTTTGTGTAGACCTCATCGAACATGTGCTTATTTTGTTCTTCTGGCTTCCGATGGTCTTTCGCAATCGCGATGGAAGCATTAGATTGCCGCGCATGATTCATGGTGGCGACGACATACCCTTTTTCGATGATGATGATGATCCGGCACGTGCAGCCCGGCCCGAGGCTTCAGGCAGTGGCGCCAAACCCGGCGGCCTTGCTGCCCGCGCCATGGCCGCGCGGCGCCAGCCGGAGGTTCCCGATTATGTGGCCGGGCTGAACCCCGAGCAGCGTGACGCTGTAGAAACCACGGAAGGCCCATTGCTCGTTCTTGCAGGTGCAGGCACCGGCAAGACGCGGGTTCTGACCACGCGCATTGCCCACATTCTGGCATCCGGCCGTGCTTATCCCAGCCAGATCCTTGCGGTGACATTCACCAACAAGGCCGCGCGGGAGATGAAAGAGCGCATTGGCATGCTTGTGGGGGGCGCCGTTGAAGGCATGCCGTGGCTTGGCACCTTCCATTCGATCGGCGTGAAATTTCTGCGCAGACACGCAGAGATGGCCGGCTTGCGATCTGACTTCTCCATTCTGGACACCGACGATGTCATCAGGCTGATCAAACAGCTGATTCAGGCCGAAGGTCTTGATGACAAACGCTGGCCTGCCCGCCAGTTTGCATCGATGATTGACGGCTGGAAGAACAAGGGCCTGACCCCGGAAATGATTGCCGAAGGTGATGCCCGCGCTTTTGCCAATGGTAAGGGCCGGCAACTGTATCAGGCTTATCAGGACCGGCTGAAAACACTGAACGCGTGCGACTTTGGCGACCTTCTTCTGCACCCGATCCGCATCTTTCGCGAGAACCCGGATATTCTAAAAGAGTATCATCGGCGCTTCCGCTATATCCTGGTCGATGAATATCAGGACACCAACACGGCCCAATATATGTGGCTTCGGCTGTTGGCGCAGCGCCCGGATGGCGATGGCGCTCCGATCAATATCTGCTGCGTTGGTGATGACGATCAGTCGATTTATGGCTGGCGTGGCGCAGAAGTCGATAACATTCTGCGTTTCGAGAAAGATTTCCGAGGCGCAAGAGTGATCCGGCTGGAACGGAACTATCGCTCAACAGCCCATATTCTGGGCGCGGCTGGACATCTGATTTCACACAATGACGGGCGTCTGGGCAAAACGCTGTTCACTGAACACTCAGACCCCGACGAGGCCAAGGTTCAGGTTCACGCTGCCTGGGATTCGGAAGAAGAGGCACGCGCTGTCGGTGAAGAAATCGAACAGGCTCAGCGTAATGGCGAAAACCTGAACGATATGGCGATTCTCGTTCGCGCCTCATTTCAGATGCGCGAGTTTGAAGATCGTTTTGTAACGCTTGGCCTGAATTATCGCGTGATTGGCGGTCCACGGTTTTATGAGCGCCTCGAAGTGCGCGACGCCCTCGCCTATTTCCGCCTGACCTGCCAGCCGGCAGACGATCTGGCGCTCGAACGCATCATCAACACACCCAAACGTGGTCTTGGTGACGCATCCGTACGCAAGGTGCACGACTATGCCCGTGCGCGTGGCATCCCGATGCTCGCAGCCGCGCGCGAGCTTTCCGAAACCGACGAGTTGAAGCCAAAGCCGCGCAAAGCGCTTTATGATGTGGTGACCCAGTTTCAGCGATGGCAGGAGTTGCTGGAAACCACACCGCATACCGAGCTGGCAGAACAGATTCTGGAGGAAAGCGGCTATACGGAAATGTGGCAGAATGACCGCTCGGCCGAAGCGCCGGGCAGGCTGGAAAATCTGAAAGAGCTCATACGCTCCATGGAAGGTTTTGAAAGCATGCGCGGCTTTCTGGAGCATATCTCTCTGGTGACGGATACCGACCAGAGTGAGGATATGGATGCTGTGTCGATCATGACACTGCACTCCGCCAAAGGCCTCGAATTTGGAACCGTTTTCCTGCCGGGATGGGAGGAAGGTCTTTTTCCACACCAGCGCGCGCTGGATGAAAGCGGGCGTGCAGGCCTCGAAGAAGAACGTCGCCTCGCCTATGTCGGGCTAACCCGAGCAAAACGGAACTGCCACATCTGGTTTGTTGCCAACCGGCGCATTCACGGTCTCTGGCAGTCAACGATGCCATCGCGTTTTCTGGATGAGTTGCCGGAAGATCATGTCGAAGTCGGAGAAACCGACGTTTCCTATGGTGGCTATGGGCAGTCGCGATTCGACCGCTCAGAACCGTTTTCCAATACTTACGCAACACCAGGCTGGAAACGGGCACAATCGAACCGTTCAGATGCCACGCGTGATAACTGGGGTACCCGTTCCGGCCATGCAGTCGAACGTATCGGCTACGGTGAGAGCGGGCCCAAGGGACAAACCATTGATGGCGAACTTGTGGCACGGTCTGTGGAGACAGGCAGCTCACGCTTCTCGGTCGGAGACAGGGTTTTCCACCTTAAGTTTGGTAATGGAAACATAGCCTCTATCGAAGGCAACAAGCTGACAATCGATTTTGACAAAGCCGGACAAAAGCGCGTTCTGGATGGTTTTGTCAAACCGGTCGACTCCCCTTGAACCTGATCATCGACGCATGTGGAAATCTTTGTTGTCAATTTCACACAGGTTTCTGGCTCTCCGTTCAGAATTCATAAATACTCGAGCATGCAAATACTATCGGGCCCCGCATATTGAGCCTTTTCGTTAGGCGTTATTTACCTCTAGTATCGTAACGGTGCTGAGGTGCGGCGGTTTCGACGGAAGATGAGATTGTTATGAGGCGGCGGCGGAAACAATGACAGCGATGGCAGGAAAAGCAGACCCCTCTGTCCGCAGGACGTTGGTTAGTTGCTCATTTCTGCTCCTTATTTTCGTACTTCTTTTTTGTGCTCCGCCAGTTCAGGCGCAGTCTTTCAGAGCGCGGATTTCCGCCCTGATCGATAAAAGCCCCGTTGCAATCCTTATTTTAGATCCCGAAGCTCGACTGATCATCGCCGCCAACAACGCGGCTTCCAGATTTTATGGCTGGCCAAATACGCGATTGATCAACATGCCGATGACCGAGCTCAATCCTATGTCTGTGGCTCAGATTGAGGAGGAGATCGGGAAAATAGAAGCCGGTACCGCGAACGATTTTCTTTTCCCGCACCGCTTCGCCGATGGCTCCATTCATACGGTTCACGTAACGTCCTGGCCTGTTCGGATTGCAAACCGCGATCTGCTGATGTCGCTTGTTGCATCGCCGCAATCGCAGCCCAAAATCGATGACGGTGTTGAATCCTATTCGTCAAATCTGGAAGACGCGATTGAGAACAAGGCCCAGCAGCTTGAGCTCACCAACAACCTGCTTACGCTGACCATGATCAGCGCCATTGCCATTCTGGCAATCATCGTTCTCATACTCGCACGAAACATGGTACGAAACCGGCGTCTTGCAAAGCAGCTTGGGCAGCAACACCTCCTCTTGCGCGTCGTTATTGATGCAATCCCGGACCAGATTTACTTCAAGCGCAATGACGGCACGATGGCTGCCTGCAACCAGGCAGCCGCAGATTTTGTTGGAATGCCCAGCGAAACAATCGTTGGAAAACGGGACCGTGAAATCTTTGGCGATCTCAACAATACGCTTTTGAGTCAGCAGATTTTCTCGAAGGTTGAAAATCAGGACAAGCTGATCAATGAAGCCAATGTCGTCAATCCGGCAGGCCGTGAATACACGCTTGAAATGATCAAAGCACCGGTCACCGACACGACCGGCGAAAGGCTTGGATCCGTCAGCGTCTGGCGCGACATCACTGAGCGGCGGACCAACGAGGCACGCATTGAGATGCTCGCATACTATGACCCGCTTACACAGCTCGCGAACCGCGTGAAAGCGATCGAACTGCTTTCGGCCTACCTCTCCGCCCATCGTGAGCGTGGCCAGTTCATTGCCCTTGCCGTTGTCGATCTTGATAATTTTTCAGGCGTAAATTCGATTTTCGGGCACGATGTTGCAGACCAGCTGTTAATCACCGCAGCCAACCGCCTTAAAGACATGGTCGCAGGAAACGGCTTTGTTGCACGCCTCTCCAGCGATGCCTTCCTTGTGGTGATGACGGCGCTTGGGCATGACTATGACGAAGCACAAACGCAGGCTGAACAGATCGTCGATGCGCTGCAAAGCCGTATTTCCGGAAAAGCGATCTTAAGCGGACGGCACATCAGTACGAGCGCCTGCATCGGTGCGGTTCTGATCAGTCCAGAGGCCTCCGACCCGGGCGAGTTTCTCAAGCGGGCAGATCTGGCGATGCATGCTGCCAAGAACAAGGGCCGCGGCAGTGTTTCCTGGTTCACGTCAGACATGGTTCACTCCGTTGTCGAGAATTTTGAAGTGGAAAGCCTGCTGGAGCGCGCACTCAACCAAGATATGTTCCGGCTATTCCTCCAGCCAAAGGTCTGCCAGCGCGGAGCCGCCCGACACTTCGAGGTGCTTTTGCGCATAGAGCACGAAGAACGTGGCATCATAAGTCCGGAAGAATTCATCGACATTGCCGAAAGCACCGGAATGATCCTGCCGATAGGAACCTGGATCCTTGAGGAAGCCGCACGATTGTTAAGCCAGCATCAGGACCTGCACGTATCAGTCAACGTTTCGGTTCAGCAACTGCTTCAGGAAAACTTTGTTCGAGATCTAGCCTGCATTCTGCAGAGCTACCGGTTCGATCCATCCCATCTGACGCTGGAGATGACTGAAAGCCTGATGATCGCGAATTTCGATCTTGCACTAGCGCAGCTCCACGACATCCGCGCGCTGAACGTTCGCCTGTCTATCGATGATTTCGGAACTGGCTATTCTGCGCTGATTTACCTGAAACAATTGCCGCTCGATGAGCTGAAAATCGACAAAACCTTCATCGCTGGCATTCCGCATGAAGCCAATGCAACTTCGCTGGTCGAATTCATTATAGCCATGGCCCGGCATCTGAACCTTATTGTTGTGGCGGAAGGGGTGGAGACTGAGGAACAGGTTAAATGGCTGCGTTCGCGCGGCTGCGACTGCCTGCAGGGATTCTTGTTTGGAAAACCGCAAAGGGCGACCGACTATCTGGACGAGCTGAACTGAAAAGAGCGGCCCTGCCATGTGCGATTGCACTCAATCCAGTGAAATGACAATCTTAAAAATCATCGCATATCAATTCAGCTTTTAACGGGGAGCAAACAGGTGAAAGCGCTTCTTCTTGTCGACATTCAAAACGGCTTCTGCCCCGGAGGGAATCTCGCAGTTGAAAACGGAGATGCAGTTGTCCCGGTTGCCAACGCCCTCATAGAATCCGGACGCTACGGTCTGATCATCGCCTCGCAGGACTGGCACCCGGAAGGTCATGGCTCCTTCGCTTCCCGGCATGAAGGCAAGCAGCCCTTTGACATAGGCGAGCTTGCCGGAAAGCCTCAGGTGATGTGGCCGGATCACTGCGTGCAGGGCACAGTCGATGCCGCGTTTCATCCGGATCTGAAGATTGACAGCATCCATCATATTCAGCGTAAGGGCGAAAACCCCGAGATCGATTCCTATTCTGCTTTCCGCGATAATGATCGCAGTGCGGTAACGGGGCTTGATCAGCTGTTGAAAGAAAAGGCGGTCACTGAACTGGATATCATGGGCCTTGCCACGGACTTCTGTGTGAAATTCACGGCACTGGATGCCATTGAAATGCTGCCGGATGTCACGGTCCGTCTGATCGAAGATGGTTGTCGTGGGATTTCCGAAGACAGCAGCCGTGAAGCGATAAAGGACATCAAGGCTGCTGGTGTTGAAATCACCGATAGTCACGCGGCTCTGGAAAGCTGAGACATCTCCTGCCGGATTGCCGACGCCGGATCTTACCCCGGCAACCGGGCTTCCAGAACAACGATGGAATCGGCAACCTCCTCAAGCCGCTTCATGAGGTGTGTCTGAGCATCTCTGAGACCACTATTATAGTAGATTGGCGCAAATTCGCGTTCGAGGAACCCAGCGAAGAGCTCGGCCTGAAGCTGGCCGATCTCACAGTCCAGCTCTTCTGCACAATAATCGCGCAACCGCTGAGCCAGCGCAGATTTCTCGCGCGCATTCATTTCTATCATCTTCGGTACTCCTCTTTCAGTTTCGTTGATGTGTCCATCAACGAAACTGAGTTGTTTGGACTTGGGCAAACGGTTAGTTCTGTCTTAACAGGAGATCGACCGGTTTGACGAAAAATGCAGAAATGATCAATGGTGCCAAGGCTGGACTGGTTCCCGCACTTTCGGCTGCGCCTTTTGGTGCACTTTTTGGTGCTGTGGCTATATCCCACGGGCAGTCTGTTTTCGAAGCCGTGATGATGAGCATCACAATCTTCGCCGGAGCAAGCCAGCTGGTCGGGATTGAGCTTTTTGGTCAGCGGGTGGCACCATGGCTGATCGTGCTTTCGGTTGTTGCCGTCAATTTCCGCCATGTGCTCTATTCTGCAGCATTGACGCCGGTTCTTGCGCATTTTTCTCTGCCGCGAAAGATGATTGCATTCTTTTTCATGACAGACCCGCAATTCGCCGAGTCGCTGAAACGGCATGAGGCCGGAACGCCGGTCACCTTTGCCTGGTACATGGGGGCGGCCATCACGATTTATGGCCTCTGGAATGTGATGACACTCATCGGTGCATTGCTGGGCGGCTTCATTCAGGACCCGAGAGCTTTAGGCCTTGATGTGCTGCTCCCGATCTATTTCCTCAGCCTTGTGATGGGCTTCAGAAGCCGCCCCAACTATCTTTCGATAGTCGCCGTCAGCGCGCTGGCTTCTGTTCTGGCCTACGCCACGGTTGGTTCACCCTGGCATGTCAGTTGCGGCGCGCTTGCAGGCATTGCTCTGGCTGCCATCCTGCCACCGAAGAAAGCCACTGATACCGTCAGTGAGGTGAGCAGCTCATGAGCGATTTTACCAACGACCACATGATGCTGGTCATTCTGGCCGCCGCCGCCGCAACCTATCTCACCCGCATTGCCGGCTATCTTCTTCTGACGGTGGTTTCGGACATTCCGCCACGTGCAGAAGCGGCGCTGAATGCAATACCGCCTGCCGTTTTGACCACGCTCGTTGCTCCTGCCTTCTATGCTGGCGGGATTGAAGCAAAGATTGCCATTGCTGCAGCACTTGCGGCAGGCCTGCGCTTTTCGTCACCACTGCCGATGATTGGCGTCGGCTGGAGCGTGGTCATGATCCTCAGATATTTTGTGATCCCGTCATAACGGACGTGTCACATTTTCCAGCCACTCAGCTTCGTGCTCATCGCTGACAAGCGGCAACAGTTTCTCGCGTGTCTCTGCGTGATAAGCGTTCAGCCATTCGGTTTCCTCGCTCGTCAGCAGATCGCGCACGATCAGCCGCGTATCAATCGGACACCAGGTCAGAGTTTCAAAGCCAAGCATCGGAATATCACCACCCTCGACAGGCGCTGCTTCAGTAACAAGCAGAAGATTTTCGATGCGTATGCCAAACGCGCCGGGGCGATAAAAGCCCGGTTCATTCGAGATGATCATACCGGGTTTCAGCTCGGCCAGGCCGGCTTTGGACAATCGCTGTGGCGCTTCGTGAACCGACAAATAGGAGCCAACGCCGTGCCCGGTTCCATGCGCATAATCAGCCCCCGCCTTCCAAAGCGCGATGCGAGCCAGAGGATCAAGATCAACGCCACGCGTCCCTTTAGGAAAGCGTGCAGTGGAGACGGCAATCATGCCTTTGAGAACCAGACTGAAAAAGCGCCGCTGTTCGTCACCAACCCCGCCAACAGCGACGGTTCGTGTAATATCAGTGGTTCCATTTTGATATTGCCCACCCGAATCCACGAGATACATCTCTCCGCCCTGAATCATCCGGTCCGTATCGTCGTTGACACGATAGTGAATGATTGCAGCATTCGGTCCCGAGCCGGAAATCGTGTCAAAAGAGATATCCTTCAGCGGGTTCTGCGAACGCAAACCGGTTTTGCGGCGCGCATCCTCCAACGCCTTGACTGCGGCGATTTCGCTGACACTGCCGGGAGGTTGCTGGTCCAGCCAGCTCAGAAACGAAACCATAGCCGCACCGTCCTGCACATGCGCCGCACGTGCACCGTTCTGCTCCGCTTCGTTTTTGATCGCGCGCCGTTCAACAACCGGGTCGCTGACATTCACACAGCGCCCGCCAGCGCTTTCAATGGCCTGCAGGACAGCGAAAGGCACCGAAACCCGATCCAGCAAAACCGCCCCTGACTCTTTTGCAAGCATTTCAAGTTCACCAAGGAGCGTGCCGGGCGCTTTCACTTGTGCCAGCCTGCGAAGATATCCCCCCGCTTCGCCCTCAAGTTTCTCAGCTTCGATGAACAAAGTGGCATTGCCATCAGCATCAACCAGCGCTCGGCTCAAAGGCGCCGGGGTATGCGTGACATCATTGCCCCTTATATTGAATAGCCATGCCACCGACGTTGAGTCCGAAAAGAGAATGGCCTTCGCCTTCTTCTCCCGAACAGTTGCTGCCATTGCCGCGATCTTGTCGCTGGCCGCCTCACCTGCAAACGCTTCCGGCTGCACGAAAACCGGCTCAAGCGGAATTGACGGGCGATCACTCCAGATCCGGTCAACAGGATTGTGGCCGAGCAAGACCAACTGACCGCCAGCCGCACTCAGCGCCTTCTCCAGGCGCTCGACCTCGCTGGGCGTATGCAGCCACGGATCGATCCCCAGTTTCAGGGCTTCAGGTTTGTTTTGCTCGATCCAGACCGGCGGCGGACACCCGACCAGATCACCTGCACTAAAAAGCGACTGATCGGTCTGAGCTGCCAATTGGGTTGTGTAGCGCCCATCGACGAAAACCATGGCCTTTTCCTCCATGACCAGCGCCATTCCGGCAGAACCGGTAAAGCCAGTCAACCAGGAAAGCCGCTCAGCGCAGGCCGGCACATACTCGCCCTGATATTCATCGGTACGCGGCACCAGGACGGCGTTGATTCCAAGTTCTGGGAAAAGCGCCCGCAACGCTTTGATACGCGGGGCGGCCTGTTCGGGCCGGGAAACAACTTCAAAAGACTGAAACATGAAAGCACCTTACAATTTTTGCCGCGGACGATAATGCGCTTCATGAGGCATCGCAAGCAACGCCATCTGCCAGTAGGCCAGATCCAAGCACAAGCATTTGCCCGGTTCTGTAGCATTGGTGAGCGCAAATTGGGCAGCTTTGCATGGTTTGGGCGCCCAATCGTCAGCTTCCATGCACGCACCGCATGGCTACCATGAGTAAGACCACCTGCCAGAGACCGATAGCACTGTCTATATTGAGTTCAGTTGATCGTTAAGGCCAACGCGCGGAGCGAAAGTCAGAGCCATCCGGGTTCGATTGCTCATCGCAGCGAAGGCAAGATGACCCAGACCGAGATATCATTCGGCCAGTCATCAAAATGACAGGAGAGATAAAATGGGTTTCTTTCGTAACGCTTACAAGAACATTGCCGATGCCCGCCAGCGTCAGGCTGACCGCTTCGTGAACGGCGCTCTGTCGCGCATGGATGATGAGTCGCTTAAGTCACTCGGCAAGTCCCGCGCAGAGCTTCGTCGCAACAGCTCCTCAAGCTTCATGCTCTGAGGTCTTCGCCCCATCGGCGAATAGTGTTGAAAACAGATAAAAGGCAGTGCTTTGGCGCTGCCTTTTTCTTTCTCCATGCTTTTTTAGGTATGCTTACTCGGCTTCCGGGAAAAGCAACTCAACGATGTAGCTGGCATCAAAGCGCGTATCCAGCATGCCGTAAGTCGAGCGCCATCCCGCTGCCAGTCGCGTTTCCAGAAATGCATCCGCAATCCGGCCGGCACCCAGCCGGTAAAGCTCAGCCGCTGCGGCAGCGAGTGCCAGTTGTTCGATAAAGATCCGGGCGGCACTCTCATCACCTTTACAAAGCGCCAGAGCAGCCCGGAGCACCTCGACAATCTTTGCGCCGGAGCCCCCTAAATCACGGGCAATGATGCCGAAAACAGCTTCAAATAATTCGCTTCCGTGCTCGGCAACGCGGCGCAGATCCAGCGCCATCATATTCCCTGCACCATCCTGAATGGAAAGAGATGGTGCATCACGGTAATGCCGGGCCAGTGGGCGATCTTCGATATAGCCATTTCCGCCCATGGCTTCCATGGCCTCACCGATCACGGCTGGTGCAATTTTCGTGCACCAGTATTTGGCAACCGGCGTCATCACCCGCGCATAGGCGGCCTCTTCACCGCTGTCGCGTGCCCGGTCAAAGCTTTCAGCAACACGGAAAGACAAGGCACCGGCCGCGGCGACATCAAGCGCCAGATCAGCCAGAACCCGCATGGTCAGCGGCTGCGCCACCAGCGCACGGCCTTTAACCTGACGTCCACGTGCGGCATGAACAGCCTCAGCCAGCGAGGTCCGCATCAGCCCCGATGCCATGACTGCGCTATCGAGACGCATCAGGGTCAACATATCCAGAATGGTACGCTGGCCACCATCTGGCGTGCCGACGAGATAACCAAACGCATCCGAAAACTCGAGTTCGGCTGTGGCGTTCGAACGCATGCCAAGCTTGTCTTTCAGCCGCTGAAAACGCAGCGCATTTGCACGCCCGTCATCCAGAAGGCGAGGCACAAGGAAACAACCCGTCGCACCATCAACCTCCGCCAGCATGATAAAGGCGTCGCTCATCGGCGCCGAAACAAACCATTTATGCCCTGAGAGACGGTAGATCCCTTCACCAACACGCTCGGCACTGGTGGTCATCGCGTTCAGGTCACTGCCTGCCTGCTTTTCAGCTACGGCCAGGCCGACAGTCACTGCGCTTTTCTGTCCGTGGGGACGATTGGTCGAATCATATTTACGCGACAGGATGCGCGGCGCCCAGGCATTGCGCAGCTGCGGCGCGGCCGAAAGCACTGCAAGAGAAGCCGATGTGGATGACAAAACCTCCAGATGTCCGCATTCCAACTGGGCCGACAAAAAGAGGCGTACGGCTCTGATTTTGTGCGCCTTGGACTTCGAATCAGCATCCTTCGGCGGTTCCCAGAGCGACGAATGAAGCCCGGAAGACATTGATCGACGCATGAGCGCATGCCATGCCGGATGGAACGAAACCGTATCGATACGCTCGCCGGACGGTCCATGAGTCCTCAGTTGCGGCAGATTGGTATTGGCCATCTGCGCCAGTTCCTGCGCATCCGGTGAAGTAACGTAACGCCCCAGAAGATCGAGTTCATCACGCAAAGGCCGCGCCAGCTGGCGGGTCAGATCGCTTAAAAGCGGATCGGACTGGAAAGCATTGACCCCGGACCAGAGCTTCGGCTGGTTCAGATTTTTCAGGAATTCATCATCGAACGGACTTGGCATTGTTACGCGCACTTCTTCTAACCAATGTTCAAACTGCAGTTGGCATGGTTCGATATCATCTGTCAAAGCTTGCGGGGGACGGCTGTAGCCTTTATAGACCGCAGGACCTCACACGGAGGAAAGCTTCATGGTCTTCTTTCCCCATCGCCATCTCATTGGCATCAAGGGCCTCTCGCCACTCGATATTGAAACGCTTCTGGAAAAGGCGGAGGAAGCAATTGCATTCAACCGCTCTCGCCAGAAAAAGAACAGTGTTCTGCGCGGTCTGACCCAGATAAATCTGTTTTTTGAGGCGTCGACACGCACGCAGGCGTCTTTCGAACTGGCCGGAAAACGGCTGGGCGCTGACGTTATGAACATGTCGGTTGGCAATTCATCCGTCAAAAAAGGCGAAACGCTGATCGACACGGCAATGACGCTGAACGCCATGCACCCGGATGTGCTGGTCATTCGTCATTCCTCGGCAGGGGCGGCAGCGCTGCTCTCACAAAAAGTGGCCTGCTCCGTTGTCAATGCCGGAGACGGCGCACACGAACACCCGACTCAGGCGCTGCTGGATGCTCTGACGATTAAGCAGGCCAAAGGGCGTCTCGATAATATTATCGTTGCGATCTGTGGTGATATTCTGCATTCGCGCGTCGCACGCTCCAACATCATCCTGCTGAACACGATGGGCGCACGCGTTCGCGTTGTCGGGCCATCCACTTTGTTGCCCTCCGGCATGCGTGACATGAGCGTCGAAGTTTGCCCGACGATGGAAGAAGCTCTCAAAGACGCTGATGTTGTGATGATGCTCAGGCTTCAGCGGGAGCGCATGTCAGGCGCTTTCGTACCATCGGTTCGCGAGTATTTCCGTTTCTGGGGACTGGATAACGAAAAGCTGAAGGCTGCCAAGGATGATGCGCTTGTCATGCATCCCGGCCCCATGAACCGCGGTGTTGAGATCGCCACCGACGTGGCGGACGGGCCGCAAAGCGTGATCGAAAAACAGGTGGAAATGGGCGTTGCCGTGCGCATGGCGGTGATGGAAACGCTGATGCTGGCCGAACACGGAGGTGTACGCGCATGAAACCGCTCGTTTTAAAGAATGCCCGCATCGTCGACCCGTCGCGAAATCTGGATGAAACCGGCACGATCATCGTCGAACATGGCGTGATTGTTGCAGCTGGCGCCGACGCATTAAACCAGGGCGCACCGGAAGGTGCCGAAACGGTGGATTGCAATGGACTGGTCGCGACACCCGGCCTGATCGATGCCCATGTTTTTGTCGGTGAGCCCGGCACGGAACATACCGAAACCATTCATTCAGCAAGCCTTGCCGCAGCAGCAGGCGGCATCACCTCATTCATGATGATGCCGGACACACATCCGCCGATTGACGATATCGCGCTGGTCGAGTTCGTCCTTAAAACCGCGCGCGATAATGCTGTTGTAAACGTTCACCCTGTTGGAGCACTGACCAAAGCTTTGGCCGGCAACGAGATGACAGAAATCGGCCTGTTGAAGAATGAAGGCGCTGTCGCGTTTACCAATGGTCGGCACCCTGTTTCCGATAATCGCGTGTTGCGCCGTGCGATGACTTACGCCCGCTCTTTCAACGCTGTTGTCTCACTGGAGCCGCGCGACCGCTACCTGTCGGATAACGGTGTGATGAATGAGGGCCTGTTTGCCAGTTGGCTGGGTCTTGCCGGGATTCCGCGTGAGGCGGAGATCATTCCGCTGGAACGTGATCTGCGACTGGCAGCGCTCACGGGCGCACGCTATCACGCCGCTCTGATTTCCGTGCCGGAATCGGTTGAGGCAATCCGGGTTGCCCGCGAACGCGGAGCCTTCGTCTCAAGCGGCATCTCAATCAATCATCTGACCCTGAATGAAAATGATATCGGTGAATACCGAACCTTCTTCAAACTGTCGCCGCCGCTGCGCCATGAAGAAGACCGCAGACAGATGGTCGAGGCCCTCAAAAACGGCCTTATCGATATCATCGTGTCATCGCACGACCCGCAGGATGTTGATACCAAACGCCTGCCATTCTCCGATTCCGAAGACGGCGCCATCGGGCTTGAAACGATGCTGTCAGCAGCGTTGCGCCTGCATCACAGTGACGATGTTCCGCTGATGCGCCTGATCGATGCGATCTCAACAAAACCGGCTCAGCTTTTCGATCTTGATGCCGGAACTCTGAAGCCGGGCGCGAAGGCTGACATAACGCTGATCGACCTTGATGAACCCTGGCTTGTCACGCAGGAAGGCCTCGTTTCGAAATCCAAGAATACAACCTTTGAAAACGCCCGCTTCTCTGGCCGTGCCGTACGCACATTCGTGTCGGGAAAATGCGTCTTTCAGGCGGACTAGAGCATCGGCCCGAAAATCGGAATCGATTTTCGGGAAGCACGATGCGTAGATTCAATAGGTTAGAGCGTCCTTTGTGCATCCGAATGGATGCACGGCGCTCTAAGACATAAAGGCGGAGGGGATCATGGAAGGTGTATTCGCATTTAATACAACAGCGCTTCAGGCACTCTGGGCGCTTGGTCTTGGGTATCTTCTCGGCTCTATTCCGTTTGGCTATCTGATTACCCGCACCGCCGGGCTTGGCGATATCCGTGGCATGGGATCGGGGAATATTGGTGCCACCAATGTTTTGCGCACAGGCAAACGACATCTGGCCGCTCTGACACTTCTGCTGGATGCACTCAAAGCAACACTTGCTGTGGTGCTTGCCTCCCATCTTTTTGGAGCGCAGGCTGGCCTTCTGGCAGGGTTTACCGCCTTTATCGGCCACCTTTTTCCCGTATGGCTCGGTTTTAAGGGCGGTAAGGGTGTCGCAACCTATATTGGCGTGCTTCTGGGCATTGCACCAGCGACAGTGCTGGTCTTCGCTCTTGTCTGGCTGACCGTCGCAAAGCTTTCCCGCTATTCCTCGCTGTCCGCTCTGGTTGCAACGCTTGTTATTCCGGTTGCATTGTGGATAATGGGTCAGCCGCAAATGTCACTTGTACTGGCAGTCATGACGGTGATTTCGTGGTGGCGCCACAAGGCCAATATCGAACGGCTGATTTCCCGCACGGAAAGCCGGATCGGAGAAAAGAAACAGGCTGAATAAAAAGCGCCCCCTAACGATTGATGGATGGGGGCATGTCAATGCAAGCCGAAGGCGCTTCTTCACAGGCAGACACAAGCGTAAAACACCAACTCGTGAAGAAATCAGGCATCGTACTCACAGACCAGCAGAGACTGGCGTGGTTGCGGCTGATCCGCAGCGACAATGTTGGACCGATCACATTCCGGAGCCTGATCAACCATTATGGCAGTGCAGAAAAAGCACTGGCCATGATCCCTGAATTGGCAGCACGCGGTGGCTCGTCGCGTCGCATTCGCATCGCGAAGACCGATGAGGCCGAGAGAGAGCTCGAAACGGCAGCGCGTTTCGGCGGACGTTTTGTCGGCATTGGCGAACCGGACTACCCGCCTGCATTGCGAGCCATGGAGGGCGCCCCGCCGCTTCTGGCCATGCATGGCAGTGGTGCAGTTGCCACCCGGCCAGCCCTTGGCATTGTCGGCGCAAGGAATTCATCCGTCGCAGGATCAAAGTTCACCGTCATGATTGCAGAAGCTGCAGCCAGAGCCGGTTATACGGTAGTTTCTGGGCTGGCACGTGGCATTGATACGGCGGCCCACCGCGCCAGCCTTTCATATGGAACACTTGCTGCAATTGCCGGCGGCCTCGACCAGCCCTATCCACCGGAAAATATCGAACTGTACAAAAACATCTGCAGCGATGGTGGCGTTGCAATCAGCGAAATGCCCTATGGCTGGATACCGCGCGCGCGTGACTTTCCGCGCCGCAATCGCCTGATCGCAGGGTGCGCACTTGCAGTTGTCGTTGTGGAGGCCGCCCACCGTTCCGGATCTTTGATCACGGCACGGCTCGCCAATGAGTGTGGGCGGGAAGTGCTTGCCGTACCCGGCTCGCCGCTCGATCCGCGCGCGCACGGCTCCAATGGCCTGATCAGACAGGGTGCGACGATCATTTGCGAAGTCAGCGACGTTCTTGAAGCACTCGCCCCGCTATCGCAGATCGAGATTCCGTTTTCGGGTTCAGTCGGAGAAGAAAAGGCAGACGAATCCGATGCGCCGCCGCCTGACGACAGTGATCGAACGCGCATTGCTCAGGCTTTGGGACCGAGTCCTTGCGACATTGATGACCTGATCCGCTTCACCGGCGTCCATGCTGCGGCGGTTCACCTGATCCTGCTGGAGCTGGACCTTGCAGGCCGGTTGGTCCGCCATTCCGGGGGAACCGTTTCACTGGCTTGATTGATCGATCAGGCCACACGGCGATTGCTCGAATTCCAGCCCGACAACGGGTTTGGTGACTCGATTGCGCCCGCAGACGCACATCATTAATGTGAAATCGACCCTAAAACGTCTTTAGTTACGCTTTTTGGTATATCAGAATCGTTTTGAAACCGCGGGCGTAAGTTTTGACTGCGTCTCTCCGGCCTCGATATAGGCCATATCTATCAGATAACAGAGCAGCTCGGCGCCTTCACGATCTGCCATACGCCTGAGTTGGCCAAGCATCTGACGTATATACATAATTTCTTCGATTTCAATAGCGCGATCACTTTCGCGTCCAAAGGATATGGGGGCCATAATTTCACCTGCATGACGTAGCTGAATGTCCATTTTCACATGCTTTTCTATAGTAGTATCGATTTTGTTTATTAGACAATAAATTGCATCCAATATCAATACATCTATTGGTTGCACACACGAGAGAAACGCGAAAATTCCTTCACAGGACTTGACCGGAACGCAATCCCTGTCCATGTCGAAGGCCATAGAGGCGGGCAAACTGGTGGCCGATAGCGGTCGCCGCACCCGGGCCAGCAAGAAAGTTGAGACGGTAGATATGGACGTAGTCGTTGTCGAATCCCCTGCAAAGGCGAAGACAATCAACAAATACCTCGGCAAGGATTACAAGGTTCTGGCCTCCTTCGGCCATGTCCGCGACCTCCCGCCGAAAGACGGCTCAGTGCTGCCGGATGAAGACTTCGCGATGACATGGAAAGTCGACACTGCGTCGGCCAAACGCGTCAAGGACATTGCCGACGCCGTAAAATCTGCCGACGGCCTCATCCTCGCAACCGACCCGGACAGGGAAGGCGAAGCGATTTCCTGGCATGTGCTGGATCTTCTGCAAAAGAAGAAGGTGCTGAAAGACAAGCCCGTCAAACGCGTCGTCTTCAACGCCATCACCAAAAAGGCCGTGCTTGATGCCATGGCGAACCCGCGCGACATCGATGAATCGCTGGTCAATGCTTACCTTGCACGACGCGCCCTGGACTATCTCGTTGGCTTCAATCTCTCACCAGTCCTGTGGCGCAAACTGCCGGGCGCGCGTTCTGCAGGGCGCGTCCAGTCTGTCGCGCTGCGTCTGGTCTGTGAACGCGAGAACGAAATCGAACGCTTTATCCCTGAAGAGTACTGGAACATTGTTGCAGACCTGAAAACACCGCGTGGCGATCAGTTTGAAGCCAGACTGGTGCAGGCCGATGGCAAGCGGGTTCAGAAAAACTCGATCAAGGACGGAGAGCACGCCAACAGGATCAAGACACTTCTTGAGGCGGCCAGTTATTCTGTGGCCAGCGTTGAGGCGAAGCCGGTCAAGCGCAATCCCGGACCACCCTTCACAACCTCTACGCTTCAGCAGGCGGCGTCATCGCGTCTTGGCTTTTCTGCATCACGCACCATGCAGGTCGCGCAGCGGCTTTATGAAGGCGTGGATACCGGCGGAGAAACAGCCGGTCTCATTACTTATATGCGTACTGACGGTGTTTCGATGGCGCCGGAAGCAATAACGGCAGCGCGTTCGGCGATTGGCGATCAGTTTGGTGAACGTTACCTGCCGGAAAAGCCGCGCGCTTATTCCACGAAGGCAAAGAATGCCCAGGAAGCACACGAAGCCATTCGCCCGACTGACTTCACGCGCACACCGCAATCGATGAAGAAGTATCTCGATGCGGACCAGTTCCGTCTTTATGATCTTGTCTGGAAGCGTGGCATTGCCAGCCAGATGGCCTCGGCAGAGATGGAACGCACGACCGCTGAGATCACAGCTGCTCAAGGTGGTGAGCAGGTTGGCCTGCGCGCCGTGGGCACGGTGGTAAAGTTCAACGGCTTCCTCGCAGCCTACGAAGACAATCGCGAAGAAAAGCAACCTTCCGATGAGGACGAGGATGATGGTCGCCTGCCGCCGATCAATCAGGGCGAAGCGATCGATAAGGAAAAGATCAGAGCAACGCAGCATTTCACAGAGCCGCCTCCGCGCTATTCAGAAGCCTCGCTGATCAAGAAACTTGAGGAACTGGGTATCGGCCGGCCGTCAACCTATGCCTCCACGCTGGCGACCTTGCGCGACCGTGAATATGTCACGATCGAAAACCGCAAGCTGACGCCGGAAGCCAAAGGCAGACTGGTGACGGCCTTCCTCGAAAACTTCTTCAATCGTTATGTGGAATATGACTTCACAGCAGATCTTGAAGAAAAGCTCGACAAGATTTCCGACGGATCGCTGGAATGGAAACAGGTTCTGCGCGACTTCTGGAAGGACTTTTTCGCGCAGGTGGAAGACACCAAGGAACTGCGTGTCACCAATGTGCTGGATGCCCTGAATGAAGCGCTGGCACCACTTGTCTTCCCCAAACGCGAAGATGGCGGCGATCCGCGCCAGTGTCAGGCGTGCGGAACCGGCAGGCTTTCTCTGAAACTGGGCCGGTATGGCGCCTTTGTCGGCTGCTCCAACTACCCGGAATGCAATTACACGCGCCAGCTGGGGGGGGACGCGGAGGCGGCCAACGGCATCAACCCGAACGAGCCGAACGAACTTGGGACCGATCCTGAAACCGGAGAGACCGTGACGCTGAGAACCGGCCGTTTCGGGCCATACGTTCAGCGCGGTGAAGGCAAGGAAGCCAAGCGCACGTCTTTGCCGAAAGGCTGGAAGCCGGAGGACATGGATCTTGAAAAGGCGCTGAAGCTTCTGTCGCTTCCGCGCGAAGTTGGCCCGCACCCTGAAGATGGCAAGATGATTACCGCTGGCCTCGGCCGTTATGGGCCATTTGTGCTGCATGACGGCACATATGCCAATGTCGAAAGCATTGAAGACGTCTTTTCGGTCGGCGTTAATCACGCAGTTTCGATCATTGCCGACAAGCGCGCCAATGGCGGTCGTCGCAGGTCTGCCCCTGCCGCCCTCAAGTCTCTGGGCGACCACCCGGATGGCGGGGAAATCACCGTGAATGACGGGCGCTACGGGCCCTACGTCAAATGGGGCAAGATCAACGCCACACTACCAAAGGGCAAGGACCCGCAGGCGATCACGCTTGAAGAAGCGCTGCCGCTGATTGCTGCCAAAGCTGAAAAATCCGGTACGAAGAAAAAGACGCCGGCCAAGAAAACAGCAGCAAAAAAAACGACGGCAAAAAAGACGACAACCAAAGCCAAAACCGCAACGAAGAAAACCACATCGGCCAAAAAGAAGGCTGAGGCTGAAAGCGATAACAGTTGAGCCAGAAACCACGCCGCCAGACAGCAGATACCAAAGCCGCTGCCGACAAAGCCGGTGACACCATTATTCACGGTCAGGTGCCGCCGCGCGAGGTTCTGCTGCAATATATCGCCGACAATCCGGATAAGGCATCGAAACGCGAAATCGCAAAAGCTTTCGGGATCAAGGGTGCAGGTCGCGTGGAACTGAAAGACCTCTTGCGCGACCTGGAAGACGAAGGCCTGCTGCAAAAGAAACGCAAGAGCCTTGTTCGCCCCGGTGCCCTGCCCCCGGTCACGGTTCTGGATATCACCACGCGTGACAAGGATGGCGAGCTTATCGGCCGGCCGGCAGAATGGCCGGAAGAGGAAGGTACAGCACCCGCTGTGCTTATTCGCCAGTCCGGTGGTGGCAAGAACAACAAGCGCAAGGTTGCCTCCGCGGGCATGGGCGACAGAATTGTTGCAAAAATCTTTCCATCGAAAAGCGAAACCGGCCCGGCTTATACCGCGCGTGTCATCAAGGTTATCGACAAACGCAAACTGGCAGCACTCGGCGTTATCAAGGTTCTCGACGATGGCACAGTAAGACTGATGCCGATCGACCGGCGCGACAATGAAGTTGTTATCGACGAAACCGGGCTGAATGGTGCAAAAGACGGCGATCTTGTCGAAGCCGATGTCAAGCGTTCGGGCCGGCTTGGCCTTGCACGTGGTTCGGTGCTTTCAGTTGTCGGCTCGCTGGCCTCCGAAAAAGCCGTGTCGATGATTGCGATCCATGCCCATGGCATTCCGCATATCTTCCCCAAAGACGTTATCGACGCTGCGGAAGCCGCTGAACCGGCAAGCATGAAGAACCGCGAAGACTGGCGCGATATTCCACTGGTGACCATCGATCCGGCTGACGCCAAAGACCACGACGATGCCGTTTTTGCAGAGCCCGATACCCGCCCGGAAAACGAAGGCGGCGTGATCGTTACCGTCGCGATTGCCGATGTCTCCTACTATGTGCGTCATAAATCTGCACTGGACCGGGAGGCGCTGAAGCGCGGCAATTCGGTCTATTTTCCCGACCGCGTCGTGCCGATGCTGCCGGAGCGAATTTCGAATGACCTCTGCTCATTGCGCGAGGGAGAGGATCGGCCAGCCATGGCTGTGCGGGTGGTCTTTTCCAAAGATGGACGCAAGGCATCACACACCTTCCACCGCATCATGATGAGGAGTGCGGCCAAGCTCTCATATCAACAGGCTCAGGCTGCCATTGAGGGAAAAACCGACGACAAGACCGGCCCGCTTCTCGAACCGGTTCTAAAGCCGCTCTGGGCCGCTTACGAAACGATGAAACGTGGTCGCGACCGGCGCCAGCCACTTGAGCTTGATATGCCGGAACGCCGCATTCTCCTGAAAGACGACGGCACGGTCGACAAGGTTGTGGTTCCGCCGCGTCTTGATGCCCACAAGCTGATCGAAGAAATGATGATTCAGGCCAATGTGGCAGCAGCTGAAACACTGGAGAAAAAAAGCCAGCCACTGATCTACCGTACCCATGACGCGCCATCACTTTCCAAACAGGAAATCCTGCGCGAATTCCTGGCCACTTTGTCGATACCGCTGGCCAAGGGCGGCAATCTGCGCGCCAACTCCTTCAATGGCATTTTGATGAAGGCCGAGGGTTCGCCGCATAAGGATCTGGTCAATCAGATGGTGCTTCGCTCACAAAGTCAGGCCGTGTACTCGCCGGAAAATGGCGGCCATTTTGGTCTCAACCTGATGAAATATGCGCATTTTACGTCACCGATCCGCCGCTACGCTGATCTGATCGTACACCGTGCGTTGGTGGCATCGCTGCATCTGGGTGAAGGTGGCCTTGAGCGCGAAGAAGAAGAGCAGCTGGACGATATCGCGGCTGAAATCTCGACCTTTGAACGCCGCGCCATGGCCGCTGAGCGCGAAACGGTCGACCGACTGATCGCGCATCATCTGGCGGGCCGTATCGGCGAGAGCTTTGATGGCCGCGTCGCTGGCGTTACCCGTTCCGGCCTGTTCATTGCCCTGCCGGAATATGGTGCTGACGGCTTTGTACCGGTCTCAACGCTGGGTACCGACTATTTCGTTCATGATGAAGTGCGACAGGCGCTTGTCGGCGAGAAAACCGGGCTGGGTTATCAGATGGGCGACGATGTTGAAGTGCAGCTTGTCGAAGCTATTCCGCTGGCCGGTGCCCTGCGGTTTGACATGTTGTCGTCCGGTAAGAAGCTTCCGGCAGCAACGCGCTCCTTCCACAAGTCAAAGCGCGGTCGCCCCATGCGCGGCGGCAGACCTTCCGGCAGGCCGGGACCACGCGGCAAGCGGTGAACAGACAGAACATCTGGCCTCAGAGTATCGGGCGCTCTATGCCACGCCTGACGCGCGGGATCAGATGCAAGCTCACGGATTGCATTCCGTCAATTTGTCTGAATAAATCAGGCTGGAGGCGCTTATGTCAGATCTTAAGAAAGACAGTCATCACGTTTACGGCGCACATCATGAAGGTGAGCGCCACCTTGTTCCCGCCATGCTGGAAGGCATGAAAGGCCGTTGCCCGGCCTGTGGCAAAGGAAGACTGTTTTACAGGTATCTGAAGCCAGTGGATGCATGTGACCAATGCGGCACGGAAATTCATCATCACCGCGCCGATGATCTGCCCGCCTATCTCGTCATTCTCGTTCTCGGACACTTCATGGTTGGCGGTTACATGTCCGGCGCCGCCCTTTTTGATCTGCCCGACTGGGTGCATCTCGCCATCTGGGTTCCGCTGACCGCCATCGCCGCCTTCCTCATTATCCAGCCGATCAAAGGCGCCGTCATCGGCCTCCAATGGGCCCTGAAAATGCACGGCTTTGATGGTAAGGGGGAAGAAGAGGTGAAGGATTATTGAAGCGCGGTGATGAACGTCAATTAGGCAAGACTAACCTTTCAAAAATCCACGAAGAGGCAAGGTTCAGAATAACTGTTGCGGCTAATCCCGCCATTGCTTTTAAGAAGTTCAGCCGATTGGACTTCTTCCATTTGGCGAGTATCCGTTCATCACCCCGATTAAGTAAAACACACGAAACGGGCTGAACACGATCAATAGCATATTCGATCGCCCTTCCGACCAAAGACCCCACCAACCATGCAACAATCGCGAGTGCTGCGATTCGCGAAAGAGATACTATAGGCCCGGACACCAACTCATCGAACGTAATAGATGAGTACAAATTACCCAAAACGTAAAGAGACGTCACTGAAAATGATGAAGATACTATATATTTAAACCAATG
Organism: Martelella mediterranea; assembly: GCF_004342225.1. GTDB lineage: Bacteria > Pseudomonadota > Alphaproteobacteria > Rhizobiales > Rhizobiaceae > Martelella > Martelella mediterranea_B. The sequence continues at coordinate 91,776 of NZ_SMAR01000014.1, forward strand.
ACTGTAATTTTGCAAATTCGATATTATCTTATTTTCGGGCGTGAACTCTAGGGACTTATACCATTCATCAACCTGTGCAAGAAAATGCTTTGCCGCAGCGTAGTCGGAATAGTCAATCGTCACGAACCCATCTGGCCTACCTAGCATCTTAAGAAGATTCTGTGGCCCCAAAAAACGGTTAGGCTACTTTTCCCGAAGACCAGCGCGGGAAACCATATTCACTCGTATCCTATATGTAACCGGTTTTTTTGTTCCCGCAGGTATTATTATTATATTATACTCTAAACTGACATTTTCCACTGGATTACTGTTCGAGGTATTGTACAGTCTAAAGCGTTCAAAACTGCTGAAGACTTCTTTTGGACCATCTACATGATAAACGGTTACGGAGTATTTACCCACCCCCTTGTCACGGGCACGGATTTCTGAATCCATACAGCCATGGATCGAAATGATTTGCAGCGGCTTTCGAAGGACGAACTGATTGATCTGGTGCTTCGGATGCAGCGTCCGGACAAGACGTCGCGGACCTCGTCGAAGCCGCCGTCGACGGATCGCAAGGCGCGCCGGGAGAAGGCCAGACCCGGCGGCGCCAAGCCAGGTCATGAGGGTCACAGCCGCTCGATGAGCGAAGCATTCGATGAACTCGTCGATCATCGCCCCGACCAATGCCCTTGCTGCCTGGCCTGCCTGTCATGCGATCTTGCCGCCGAGACGGTCAGCGCACACGACAGGATCGAACTTCCCGAGATCAAGCCTTTTGTCGAGCGTCATCGACGTCTGGCGGTGAGCTGCCCGTCCTGTGGAACGCGGGTTGTCGCGCCCGTGCCGGATGCGGCGAAAGGGACGCCGTTCGGGCCGCGCGTGCATGCGATGGCGACGTACCTCAAAACCTTCCAGGCCTTGTCCTATGAACGCCTGCAGGGCGCGTTTGCGAATCTCTTCGGTCTCACCATCAGTCAGGGCGGCCTGATGAACATGCTGCGCAGGGCTCAACGGGCCTTCGTGTCCGGGCGCGATGCGGCAGTCGCCGCCCTGCGCCGGGCCAGCGTCGTCGCCTCCGACG
>NZ_SMAR01000015.1 GCF_004342225.1 Martelella mediterranea
TGCCGTCAACGTCGTCTTGCCGTGGTCAACGTGACCAACTGTACCAATGTTGACGTGCGGCTTCGTGCGCGTGAACTTTTCCTTTGCCATTTTTAGGCTCCTATTCTTATCGAACCCGCGACGGGGTCATAATTTCTAACGTTACGGGTGTATCCCGGTCAGTTCTGACCGGAATACTTAGCCTGAATTTCCTGTGCGACGTTCGAAGGAACCGGCGCATTGTGGTCAAAGACCATCGAATACTGTGCACGGCCCTGCGACATTGAGCGCAGATTGTCGACGTATTTGAACATGTTCGCCAGCGGAACCTGAGCGTCAATAACCGTCGCGTTACCGCGTGGTTCCTGACCCAGAATCTGACCGCGACGGGAGTTCAGATCACCAATGACGTCGCCCACATACTCTTCCGGTGTGACAACTTCAACCTTCATCACCGGCTCGAGAAGCTGAGCGCCAGCCTTCTTCGCAGCTTCACGGAAGCAGGCACGCGATGCGATTTCGAAGGCCAGAACCGACGAGTCAACATCATGGTAAGCACCGTCGATGAGCGTCGCCTTGATGCCAAGCATCGGGAAGCCAGCCAGCGGACCGGAGGACAGAACGCTTTCGATACCCTTCTGAACACCCGGAATGTATTCCTTCGGAACAGCACCACCGACGATCTTGGATTCGAATACGAAGTCTTCGCCTTCCGGGTTCGGCTCGAAAATGATCTTGACGCGCGCGAACTGACCGGAACCACCCGACTGCTTCTTGTGGGTGTAGTCTTCTTCGTGCTGAGCCGTGATCGTTTCGCGGTAGGCAACCTGCGGAGCACCGACATTCGCCTCAACCTTGAACTCGCGCTTCATGCGGTCAACAAGAATGTCGAGGTGAAGCTCACCCATGCCAGCGATAATTGTCTGACCTGATTCCTCATCCGAGAAAACACGGAAAGAAGGATCCTCGGCAGCTAGACGGTTCAAGGCAAGACCCATCTTTTCCTGGTCGGCCTTGGTCTTCGGCTCGATCGCGATGCGGATAACCGGCTCGGGGAATTCCATCCGCTCCAGGATAACAGGCTTCAGCGGATCGCAGAGCGTATCACCGGTCGTGGTTTCCTTCAGGCCAGCAAGCGCAACGATATCACCGGCGTAAGCCGTTTCGATGTCCGAACGCGAGTTCGAGTGCATCTGCAGCATACGGCCGACGCGCTCGCGCTTTTCCTTAACCGTATTCATGACCGACGAGCCCTTTTCGAGCTTACCGGAATAAACGCGGCAGAACGTCAGCGAGCCAACGAAGGGGTCGTTCATGATCTTGAAGGCCAGCAGCGAAAGCGGCTCTTCGTCATCAGCGTGGCGAACGATCTCTTCTTCGGTCTTAACGTCGATACCCTTGATACCGGAAATATCAACAGGCGAAGGCAGGAAGTCTACGACTGCATCCAGAAGCGGCTGAACGCCCTTGTTCTTGAATGCAGAACCGCAAAGCATCGGATAGAAATCAACGTTGATCGTACCCTTACGGATCAGCTGACGAATCTTATCGTTATCAGGCATTTCGCCTTCAAGATAAGCTTCCATCGCCTCTTCATCGACTTCGACAATCGTTTCGATCATCGTTTCGCGATACTCTTCAGCCTTTTCCTTCATGTCAGCCGGAATATCCGTGATATCCCACTGCGCACCAAGGTGCTCACCGTCCCAGACGAGAGCTTTCATCTCGATCAGGTCGATAACGCCGGCAAATTCGCTTTCAGCGCCGATTGGCAGCTGGATAACGACAGGCGTCGCGCCAAGACGAGACTTAACCATCTCAACAGAACGGTAGAAGTCCGCACCGATCTTGTCCATCTTGTTGCAGAAGATCATGCGCGGAACATTATATTTGTCCGCCTGACGCCAAACGGTTTCCGTCTGCGGCTCAACACCAGCATTGGCATCGAGAAGCGCTACAGCACCGTCGAGAACACGCAGCGAACGCTCAACTTCAATCGTGAAGTCAACGTGGCCGGGCGTGTCGATGATGTTGAAGCGGCGCTTCTTGCCGTCACGGCCTTCCCAGAAGGTCGTCGTCGCAGCAGACGTGATCGTGATGCCACGCTCCTGCTCCTGCTCCATCCAGTCCATCGTGGCTGCGCCGTCGTGAACTTCACCGATCTTGTGCGATTTGCCGGTGTAGAAGAGGATACGCTCGGTCGTCGTGGTCTTGCCAGCGTCGATGTGCGCCATGATACCGAAATTTCGGTAATCTTCAATTTTGTAATCGCGAGCCATGATGAAAGGCCTTCCCTCGTATTTGTATTACCAGCGGTAATGGGAGAATGCGCGGTTAGCGTCAGCCATCTTGTGCGTATCTTCACGCTTCTTGACAGCCGAACCACGATTGTTCGCAGCGTCCATGAGTTCGCCGGAAAGGCGCTCAATCATGGTCGTTTCATTGCGCTTACGGGCAGCAGCGATCATCCAGCGGATCGCAAGAGCCTGACGGCGCTCAGGACGAACATCAACCGGAACCTGATAGGTTGCACCACCAACACGGCGGGAACGAACCTCAACGTGCGGAGCAACGTTTTCGAGCGCCTGATGGAAGACCTCGACCGGATCCTGCTTCATCTTGCCTTCAACGGCATCAAGAGCACCGTAGACGATCGACTCGGCGACGGACTTCTTGCCATGAAGCATGACGGCATTCATGAACTTGCTGACCACCAGATCACCAAACTTGGGATCCGGATTGATCTCACGCTTTTCTGCACTATGGCGTCGTGACATATTTCTCGTCTTTCACTTTAGGCCGGATCATCTGACGATAACCGCGAACCAACAAAACCTTATTTCGGACGCTTTGCACCGTACTTCGAACGGCGCTGCTTACGGTTCTTGACACCCTGAGTATCGAGAACACCGCGAACGATGTGATAACGCACACCCGGCAAGTCCTTCACACGACCGCCACGGATAAGAACAACAGAGTGCTCCTGAAGGTTATGACCTTCACCCGGAATATAACCGATGACCTCAAAGCCATTGGTCAGGCGAATCTTGGCAACCTTACGCAGAGCCGAGTTCGGCTTCTTCGGCGTCGTTGTGTAAACACGGGTGCAAACGCCGCGCTTCTGCGGGTTCTGCTCCAGTGCCGGAACCTTATTCCGCTTAACCTGCGGCTGGCGCGGCTTGCGGATCAACTGGTTTACGGTAGGCATACAACCATCCCTTTAGAATTCTTCTTCACCACCCTTGCGGGCACGCTCAATGCCGTTTCCGGCGACCAGAAGCACATTGATTTGTTTACATGCGCACAAACACGGCCCTGCCCGCTTCTTACAGAAGCAGAAGGACCTCAAAAGCAGAGGACACGGGCACTTTGCCGCGTCGTGCGTGCAGCATTTGATCTTCAACGTGCTGTATGAGAACCTAGTCTGAGGTGAACTCCAGAGCATTGGGCGCTCCGGAAGGCCATGCCTCACATGGGTTCCGTTGCCGCGGACATACTCATTTCGTTAAGCACAGTCAAGTACCACCCTCAATATTCTTGGGCTTTGGGCCTGATCCGCCGGGTGATTTTACTCTTCCGGCGGCTTTGCGCAAGATTAAGCCGACGACTCGCGGCTTCAGGCAAGAAAATGATCCCCGTCATTTCACCTTGCCCTGAGAAGAGCGACGCCGCCTTCTAAAGCGATTCTATTAACGATTCCTCCCCCCTTTCTCACAATCAGGAAGAATCGGGGCAGCGGTTTACCTCACCCTGTTGCAAAGCATCCACCAACGGCCATAAGGCTTGCTGATCGCCACACCTCAAGACTGCCCCGTTGCGTTAGACGTGTGCGCAGGCATCCCTGAGGGCCCGGATCGATCAGAGGACATGCTGTCACCGGAAACAGCCGGAAGCTGGTTGCGCTCCTGCCATGGATAGGGAGCCGGTGTTGTCAAAGCATGCCGTTCAGATTTTTGCGGATCGAGCCCCATGGCTGTAGCAAGGGCTGGTGTCTGCGCCCGTATCAGATTGATTTCGTAGAAATCCCTTTCACGGGCAGAAGACGCTGAAGAGCCAGCGGAACCCGACGATAGAATGCTGCCCAATGATGGGACTTCCGGCGCCACCCCACTGAAACTGCTTTGTCCTGAACCGCTAGCCCCCTGACCCGCGCGGTCTGCTCTGCCAGCCGATCCGGGACCACCGCGCGGTGCCCTCAAAGCTCTGAGAATTGCCGAGTCTTCGAGGCTTCGGGTATCGCCTGATGTTGTGGCGGTTGTTGTTGTCGGGGAAATATTGGAATCCATCTTTTTTGCTCCTGCCTGATAAGAATATCAGCAGGCTGGCACGTTCAGCCCTTAAGCCAGAATCATCTTTCTTTATAGAAGGTCGGAAAGCGGTTGATTCCAAAACACCGATATGCCGTACTTAAATGCAAATATCGAAACCACAAAGACTGATGAAACCGTACATGCTGGCGATCCGAAAATGTTACCGGATAAAACTCCAACTGCTTAAGCGCCGCGCATAACTCTGGCGGTTCAGATACCGGCCCTGACTGGCGGGAACCACTAACCGAAATACAAGGAAAAACGATGATTGCGATCCCCGGCTACACCAGTGATGGCGAGCGAATGATCTTTCTGATCACCGGCAAGGTTTATCATGAATGGAATGGCGAAGCCGAGATCCACGTTCTGATCGCCGCACCGGATGAAGATACTGCCGTGCGCAACACATTGAACGCGCTTGCCAATGAAGGGTATTCTGAAGCGGACCTGGACCAGATCGGGCTATTGACCGAAATTCCGGACGAAGAGCCTCACGCTTCCGCCTATCAGACAGCAATGGAAGGCGAAGTCGCCATCGTTAAGCTGAACCAGGCGTGAGAACTCCGTCCGGCAAAAAAACACCTTCTCCGACCAGACTCCCCATCAAGGCAACCGAACCAGAAAGAGCCTTCGTGCTTTCCCGTTCTGACGCAAGTTGGGTATTCTAACCACGCGGCAGATAGCGTTCGGCAGCTTCCGCATAGCGGCTTTCGTAACGGGACCGAATTGACTCGATCTCCGCCTTGTATCGCGGATCTTCGAGGGAGTCGAATTCGCCATTTTCCATTCGATTTTCCAAAGCTTCCTGGGCATCTGTCCGGGTTTGGCTATACGTATTTTCTGTTTCAGAATCTTGCCGGTCGACGAGGTTCCTCCAGGAATCACATTCAGCAAGCAGTGCCACTTGTTGCTCACGCGTCGCAAAGCGTGCCTGAACGGCTTCGCGGACAGTGTCGACGGCCTGCGGCGGCAAATAACCAAGATTGTCGGCAAAACGGGAGTGATCATGCTGCAATGCCAGATCAATCTGCAGGTCATCGCTAAGACGTTGCAATAGGAAGGTAATGATCTCCGACTCGTGAACCTGGTTATGGCCCGGCTCTCCTGGCGAGGACCGCTTCTTGTCCGCTTCAATCAATCCCATGGTCTCAATCTCACGAACCTTCAGGCCCGCAACAATCTTCTTCGCCATAGTCGCCATCGCATCGGGCGCATTGCTGTTTTCCAGCTCACGCATTTCCGCGCGCCGGACCATGCGATCCAGAAGCAACAGGTTGGCATCAACGCACTGATCTTGTGTCCCGGCAACGCCCGCTTCTTGCTCAAACTCTTCTTTCAATTCGGGATATTCACTCATCTTATTGAGAATGAATGCGACGCTTCCGGCCAGACTATGCAGAAAGCGTGCTGACGCGTCACGCAGTACAAATAGCATGTGCCGCATAGGGCCACTGAGTTCGAGTTGAGAGCAACGCTGCGTCACAGCACGATCACCTGCGAGAAGAGACCTTTCGAGCCAGAACGTTACAAGTTCTGCGTTGGATTGTTGCTCAAGAAGAGGATCCTCCGCCCCAGCGTCCATCACACTCCCGTCATCGTCTGCCCCATCATCGGCGATATGAGCTCGCCCGAAGTCAGGAGGGGCTCCATCAAGATAGATGTCATCAGCGAGCTCGCCATCGTCTTCATGCCCCAGTTCCCAGACCCGTTCGGCTGTTGCAGCTCCAATATTGGGGTATGAAATCAACGTTAAGTCAGGCCGGGTTCGGGCCTCGCCAAGCGCCTCGACATCCTGCAGTGGATTGTGGCGCAGATCCAGCTCACTCAAGTTCATCGTCATGAGGTGATATGGAATTTCGTTGAAATCATTTGAGCCCAGATCCACATGGCTAAATCTGGGAAGGTCGATAACCGTTTCGGGAATCGCGCGCAGTGTGTTTGAGGCGAGATGCAATCTCTCAAGGCTCTCCATCAGACCGATTTCGGCTGGTAATGCGCTCAAGCGATTATGCGAGAGATGCAATAGCCGGACATCTTTAAGATTACCGATTTCGGGCGGAAGTTCAGTGATTTGATTATGGCTCAAGTCCAGCTCAGACAAAGCATGAAGTCTCCCGATCTCCCGCGGGACATCAGCGATCTGGTTTCCAGCAATATCCAAATCAGTGAGATGACTCAAATTTCGAATCTCAGGGGGTATCCGGGTCAGATTATTAGCACTGAGGTTCAGCTCCAGAAGCTTTGAAAGCGCACCAATCCTGGAAGGCACATGAACAAGGCGATTGGACGACAGATCCAACCGCTGAAGATTCTTCAGTTCAAAAACAGCATCAGGAACCTCTGTCAGGTGCGCGTCTTCCATATCAAGACCGGTAACCTGCTGGCAGATCGCGATATTTGATGGCAGGCCCGGTGTTCGCGATATCAAAGCTGTAATTGCCGGCATGTCTTTCATGACCTCCGGCAGGGTTTGAACCCCGCTGATATCGATTTCGCCATCACCCTCTCCGCGGGCAACAGCCATCAGCGAATTGGCAACACGCTCATAATCTGTCCGAAGACCGGCCGGGGCACTGGCCAGCCATTTCTCAATACCGCGGAACTTCGGCATGGAAAGATCCAGCGGCTCGGTCTGCTCACCCATTTCCGTGCGTGGCGATCCCAGCCGGAGTTTGCGGGCCGACGTCTCTCCGCTGTCATCGCGAGATGCATTTGGACGTTTTCTTGAAAAAGCAAGGGCCGCCGCATGCACGTCAGCGGCTGACGTAGACGGGCCAGAAGGCTGGGAAGTTGATAGCCCGCGCTCCAACGAAGCAGATCTACGGTGCGCTTGTGGTGGTGTATCCCGACGGGAAGACGGGCCAGCACCTGAGGGTTCACTGGGCTTCAATGGGTCCACAGTCGGGTCTCCTTGTCTACAGCATCCGTGCCTTGCGCATCCGAGTGGATGCGCGGCGCGCTAAAGTTTGGGGTAAGATACAAACTCCGCCGCAAAGACAAATTCGCTTTTTCTGAAGCCACCGCCCTGGCCTCAGCTGGTCCAGATTTCAAATACACGGGATGGCGCTGGCTGACGGCGCGCTCCCTCAGACCCGCAATCTGGCTCTCAGACAAAAGGTAAAACGAAAAGGCCCGGCGCTTTCGCACCGGGCCTTGATTTTTTTAGTTCGAAAACGCCGAGGCGACTTACTCGCCCGGTTGTGCCTCTTCGTTCATGGAAGAGAGCATCGGCGTTGCCTCATCGGCGCCGGAGGCCTTACGCTTGGCCTCCAGTATCAGGTCATCACGCGAAGAGGCAACACGGCGAACCTGCCCCATGGCGCGTCCCGTACCAGCCGGGATCAGACGACCAACGATGATGTTTTCCTTCAGACCCTGCAAGGTATCGACCTTGCCGGCAATCGCGGCTTCGGTCAGCACCTTCGTGGTTTCCTGGAAGGAAGCGGCCGAGAAGAAGGAAGGCGTCTGCAGCGAAGCCTTGGTGATACCAAGCAGAACCGGTTCACCTTCCGCCGGACGTTTGCCCTCTTCAACCAGAGCAGCATTCGTATTGTCGAACTCGATCGCATCAACAACGTCTCCAGCGATATATTCACTGTCGTTGGTAGCGGTGATTTCGATTTTCTGCAGCATCTGGCGGACAATCACTTCAATGTGCTTGTCGTTGATGACCACGCCCTGAAGACGATAGACTTCCTGGATCTCATTGACGAGGTAGGAGGCCAGCGCTTCAACACCCTTGATCGCAAGAATGTCGTGCGGCGCAGGATTACCGTCGAGAATGTAATCGCCCTTCTCGATGTAGTCGCCATCCTGCAGATGGAACGGCTTGGCTTTCGGAATGAGATATTCCACCGGCTCGACACCATTTTCTGCAGGCTCGATCTGGATGCGACGCTTGTTCTTGTAGTCACGGCCGAAGCGGATCGTACCGTCGATCTCTGCGATCACGGCATGGTCCTTCGGACGGCGCGCTTCGAACAGCTCCGCAACGCGCGGCAGACCACCGGTAATGTCCTTGGTCTTGGCACTTTCCAGTGGCGAACGTGCAAGCACATCGCCCTGGCTGACCTTCTGCCCGGGTTCAACCGAGAGAATTGCATCAACCGAAAGCGGCATGCGGGCGTCTGTACCGCGCGGCAGCTTCATGATCTCGCCATTCTCATCCTTGATGACAATAGCCGGTTTCAGATCGGAACCACGCGGCGTCGAGCGCCAGTCGATAACCGAACGCTTGGTAAAGCCGGTGGCTTCATCCGTCGTTTCTGTCACCGAAAGACCTTCGACCAGATCTTCGAAGTCAACCGTACCGGACACTTCCGTCATCATCGGGCGGGTATAGGGGTCCCACTCGGCAAGACGCTGACCACGATTGACCTTGTCACCATCATCCACGAACAGTTTCGAACCGTAAGCAACCTTTTGAGAAGACCGCTCCTGTCCACGCTGATCGAGGATCTGAACAGCCATGTTACGGCCCATCGCCACCAGAACGCCGTCAGAGTTTCTCAGGACATTACGGTTCTTGATGCGAACCGTACCATCATAGGAAGACTCCAGGAACGACTGGTCGACCACGTTTGCCGTACCGCCAAGGTGGAAGGTACGCATGGTCAGCTGCGTGCCGGGCTCACCGATCGACTGTGCAGCGATAACGCCGACAGCTTCACCGATGTTGACCGGCGTACCGCGTGCAAGGTCGCGACCGTAGCAGACCTGGCAAACACCCGTCTGAACTTCGCAGGTGAGCGCCGAACGGATCTGGACGGACTGAATGCCGCAGGCCTCAATCTTGATGACATCCTGCTCGTTGATCTGGCGACCAGCCTCAACGATCAGTTCACCGGTATTCGGATCTTCAATATCGACAAGCGCTGCACGGCCCAGAACACGCTGGCCGATAGAGGCAACGATCTGACCGGCATCGACGATTGCCGTCATGGTCAGGCCCTTGTCCGTGCCGCAGTCAGCAGTATTGACGATGCAGTCCTGCGCCACGTCAACCAGTCGACGGGTCAGATAACCGGAGTTCGCAGTCTTCAGAGCGGTATCGGCCAGACCCTTACGGGCACCATGCGACGAGTTAAAGTACTCGTTCACGGTCAGACCTTCCTTAAAGTTCGAAACAATAGGCGTTTCGATGATCTCACCGGAGGGTTTCGCCATCAGGCCACGCATACCACCAAGCTGACGCATCTGGTTCTGAGAACCACGCGCACCGGAATGGCTCATCATGTAGATCGAGTTCATCTGCTTCTGGCGGCCGGTTTCCGGATCGAATTCGACGGCCTTAATGCGCGCCATCATCTCTTCGGTAACCTTTTCGGTCGCCTTGCCCCAGGCGTCGACAACCTTGTTGTACTTTTCGCCCTGGGTGATCAGTCCGTCGTTGTACTGCTGCTCATATTCCTTAACCAGCGCCTCTGTCTCAGCGACAATGGTGTACTTGGCATCCGGAATGACCATGTCATCCTTACCGAACGAAATGCCAGCCTTACAGGCCTGACCAAAGCCGAGGCTCATGATCCGGTCACAGAAAATGACCGTGTCTTTCTGGCCGCAATGACGGTAGACCGTGTCGATCATCTTGGAGATGTTCTTCTTGGTCATTTCCTGATTGCAGATTTCAAACGGCACAGCTGCGCTCTTCGGCAACAACTCACCGATGATCATGCGACCCGGAGTCGTCTCATAGATATTGGAAACCGCGTTGCCATCTTCATCGACGGTGCGGAAGCGTCCCTTAATCTTCGAATGCAGTGTAACGACCTTGTTCTCAAGCGCATGGTGCAGTTCGCCCATGTCACCGAAAATCATGCCCTCACCCGGCTCGTTCTGGTTCATTATCGAGAGATAGTAGAGACCAAGAACCATGTCCTGCGATGGCACAATAATCGGCGCACCGTTTGCAGGGTGCAGAATATTGTTGGTCGACATCATCAGAACACGGGCTTCCAGCTGAGCTTCCAGCGAAAGCGGAACGTGAACAGCCATCTGGTCGCCGTCGAAGTCAGCGTTGAACGCTGTACACACGAGCGGATGAAGCTGAATGGCCTTACCTTCAACAAGGGTCGGCTCAAATGCCTGAATACCAAGACGGTGAAGCGTCGGCGCACGGTTCAGGAGAACCGGATGCTCGCGAATGACCTCGTCGAGGATATCCCAGACTTCCGGACGTTCCTTCTCAACCAGTTTCTTCGCCTGCTTGACGGTCGAGGAGTAGCCCTTGGCGTCAAGACGGGCGTAGATAAACGGCTTGAACAGTTCGAGCGCCATCTTCTTCGGCAGACCACACTGGTGCAGCTTCAGTTCCGGACCGGTCACAATAACCGAACGACCTGAATAGTCGACGCGCTTGCCGAGCAGGTTCTGACGGAACCGGCCCTGCTTACCCTTCAGCATATCGGAGAGTGACTTCAGCGGACGGCGGTTCGCACCCGTGATGACACGGCCACGGCGGCCGTTGTCGAACAGCGCATCGACAGATTCCTGCAGCATACGCTTTTCGTTACGGATGATGATGCCCGGCGCGCGCAGTTCGATCAGACGCTTCAGGCGATTGTTACGGTTGATCACGCGGCGGTACAGATCGTTCAGGTCTGAGGTCGCAAAACGGCCACCGTCAAGCGGCACGAGCGGACGCAGGTCCGGCGGGATCACCGGAACGACCTTCATGATCATCCATTCCGGGCGGTTACCGGAATCAAGAAAGTTCTCGACGATCTTGAGACGCTTCATCAGCTTCTTGGTTTTCAGCTCAGATGTCGTCTCGGCAAGCTCGGTCCGAAGATCGCCAGCGATCTTTTCCAGATCCATGCTGGCAAGCATTTCGAGAATCGCTTCTGCACCGATATTGGCAGAGAACTGGTCTTCGCCAAACTCATCGACGGCCAGCATATACTCTTCTTCAGAGAGAAGCTGGTTTTCTTTCAGATCCGTAAGACCAGGCTCGGTGACAATGTAGTTCTCGAAATAAAGAACGCGCTCAACATCCTTCAGCGTCATGTCGAGCAGTGTTGAAATACGGCTCGGCAGCGATTTCAGGAACCAGATATGGGCAACGGGAGCGGCCAGCTCGATGTGTCCCATACGTTCACGGCGAACCCGCGAAAGCGTGACTTCAACGCCGCACTTTTCACAGATAATGCCTTTGTATTTCATACGCTTGTACTTGCCGCAAAGGCATTCATAGTCCTTGATCGGACCAAAGATACGCGCGCAGAACAGACCGTCGCGCTCCGGCTTGAACGTACGGTAGTTGATGGTTTCCGGCTTCTTGATTTCGCCATAAGACCAGGAAAGGATCTTTTCAGGGCTGGCGATCGAAATCCGGATGGAATCGAATGTCTGCGCCGGCGCCTGCGGATTGAAAAGATTCATGACCTCTTGGTTCATGCCTGTCTCCTTGACTGGGCGGCATCGCCCTTCTCGGCATTTTCGACCGGCCAAACCCCGGCGCCGGTCTTACTGCCCTTTGAAACGAGTGTCGCCGCAAAATGCGGCAGAAATGACACTTTACACTTACTGTGCTCTGTGTCGGTGGCGCGCCCCGCCAGCATAAAGCCCGGGCGCGCCTTTTGTTTTTTGATTATTCCGCTGCGTCCGGAAGTTCAGTCTCTTCGGTCGGAACTGTGTCATCGGCCAGATTTTCCAGCTCAACCGACAGCCCCAGAGAACGCATTTCCTTGACGAGCACGTTAAAGGATTCCGGAATACCGGCTTCAAACGTATCATCACCACGAACAATGGCTTCATAGACCTTGGTACGACCAGCAACGTCGTCCGACTTGACCGTCAGCATTTCCTGCAGCGTGTAGGCGGCACCATAGGCTTCCAGAGCCCAGACCTCCATTTCACCGAAGCGCTGACCACCGAACTGCGCCTTACCACCCAGCGGCTGCTGTGTGACGAGCGAGTACGGACCGATCGAACGGGCGTGGATCTTGTCATCAACCAGATGGTTGAGCTTGATCATGTACATGTAGCCAACGGTCACTTCACGGTCGAACCGTTCGCCTGTACGTCCGTCGTAGAGCACCGACTGACCGGACGGGTTGTAGCCCGCACGCGAAAGCATCTCCGAGACATCGCCTTCATGCGCACCATCGAAGACCGGAGTCGCGATGGAAACACCACGCTTGGCCTCTTCGGCAAGACGCAGAAGACCTTCATCATCGAAGTGCTCGACTTCGCTTTTCGCCTCAGAAGCATAGACCTCGGTCAGCTCTTTCTTGAGCGGAGCGATGTCGTTGGTTTCCTTGTACTCATCGAGCATTTCGCCGATGCGCTTACCCATACCGGCACAGCCCCAGGCCAGATGCGTTTCCAGAATCTGACCGACGTTCATGCGGCTCGGCACACCAAGCGGATTGAGCACAACGTCAACATGGGTTCCGTCTTCCAGGAACGGCATGTCTTCGGCAGGCAGAATGCGCGAAACCACACCCTTGTTGCCGTGACGGCCAGCCATCTTGTCGCCTGGCTGGATCTTGCGCTTAACAGCAACGAAGACCTTGACCATCTTCATAACGCCCGGAGGCATTTCGTCGCCGCGCTGGACCTTCTCGACCTTGTCCATGAAACGCTGTTCAAGGCGGTTCTTGGATTCGTCGTACTGACCGCGGAGTGCTTCAACCTCGCCCTGAACACCTTCGTCCTCAACGGCGAACATCCACCACTGCGAACGCGGATAGGCTTCGATCACTTCGTCATTGAGAACAGCACCCTTCTTGAAGCCCTTCGGGCCTGCAATCGAGGTTTGGCCACGCAGCATGTCTGCGAGACGGGCATAGACATTGCGGTCGAGGATGGCCTGCTCGTCGTCGCGATCCTTGGCGAGGCGTTCGATTTCCTCACGTTCAATGGCCATCGCACGCTCGTCTTTTTCAACGCCGTGACGATTGAACACACGCACTTCAACAACCGTACCAAAAGTTCCGGGCGGCATGCGCATTGAGGTATCGCGAACGTCAGAAGCCTTTTCACCGAAGATAGCGCGCAGAAGCTTTTCTTCCGGCGTCATCGGGCTTTCGCCCTTCGGCGTGATCTTGCCGACAAGAATATCGCCCGGATGCACTTCTGCACCGATGTAGACGATTCCGGCTTCATCAAGGTTCTTCAGCGCTTCTTCCGAAACATTCGGAATGTCGCGGGTGATTTCTTCCGGACCAAGCTTCGTATCACGGGCCATAACCTCGAATTCTTCCAGATGGATCGAGGTAAAGACGTCATCCGAAACGATCCGCTCGGAAAGCAGGATGGAGTCCTCGTAGTTATACCCGTTCCAGGGCATGAACGCGACGAGTGCGTTACGGCCCAGAGCCAGATCACCCAGATCCGTCGACGGACCGTCGGCAATGATATCACCGCGGTTCACGACATCACCGACGCGGACCAGCGGACGCTGGTTCACACAGGTATTCTGGTTGGAGCGCTGGAACTTCATCAGCCGGTAGATATCAACGCCCGATTTCGAGGCATCAAGGTCTTCTGTGGCACGCACAACGATACGCGTCGCATCGACCTGATCGACAATACCACCGCGTTTCGCACCAATAGCAGCACCACTGTCACGGGCCACAACCGGTTCCATACCGGTACCGACAAACGGCGCCTCGGCGCGAAGAAGCGGCACAGCCTGACGCTGCATGTTCGAGCCCATCAGAGCGCGGTTGGCGTCGTCGTTTTCCAGGAACGGAATAAGAGCGGCGGCAACAGACACAAGCTGCTTTGGCGAAACGTCCATCAGGTTGATGTTTTCGCGCGGGGCCAGCATCACTTCACCGGCATGACGGCAGACGACGAATTCTTCCGAGAAAGAACCGTCTTCGTTCATCACCGAGTTGGCCTGTGCGATGTAGTACTTCGCCTCTTCCATGGCCGACAGATAGACCACTTCATCAGTGACCTTGCCGTCCTCGGAAATCTTGCGATACGGGCTTTCGATAAAGCCGTACTTGTTGACACGGGCAAAAGTCGCCAGCGAGTTGATCAGACCGATGTTCGGGCCTTCCGGCGTCTCGATCGGGCAGATACGACCATAATGGGTCGGATGCACGTCGCGGACTTCAAAGCCAGCGCGCTCACGCGTCAGACCGCCCGGGCCGAGGGCAGACAGACGACGCTTATGCGTGATTTCCGACAGCGGGTTGATCTGGTCCATGAACTGCGACAGCTGCGAGGAACCGAAGAATTCGCGAACGGCGGCGGCAGCCGGCTTCGCGTTGATCAGGTCCTGCGGCATCACGGTATCGATCTCGATCGAGGACATACGTTCCTTGATCGCGCGTTCCATGCGCAGAAGGCCCAGACGATACTGGTTTTCCATCAGCTCGCCGACCGAACGGACACGACGGTTACCGAGGTTATCGATGTCGTCGATTTCGCCCTTGCCATCTCTGAGGTCTACGAGCTGCCTGACAACAGCAAGGATATCTTCCTTGCGCAGCACCCGCATCGTGTCCGGCGCATCGAGGTCGAGACGCATGTTCATCTTGACGCGACCGACGGCCGAAAGATCATAACGCTCAGGATCGAAGAACAGCGACGTAAACATCGCTTCGGCCGAATCCATCGTTGGCGGCTCACCCGGGCGCATAACCCGGTAGATATCGAACAGAGCGTCCTGACGGTTCTCGTTCTTGTCTGCTACCAGCGTGTTGCGGATGTAAGCACCAACGTTGACATGGTCGATATTCAGGATCGAAATGTCTTCGATGCCGGCCTCAACGACCATGGCGAGGTTCTTCTCGTCCAGCTCTGCACCGGCTTCCAGATAGATTTCGCCGGTTTCGAGGTTGACGATATCTTCCGCAAGGAATGAGCCGAGCAGCTCATCATCGGTCACCTTCAGCGCCTTCAGGCCATCTTCGGCAAGCTTTTTCAAACGACGCGGTGCCAGCTTCTTGCCAGCCTGGATAACGACTTCACCGCTATCGGCATCAACGAGATCGGAAACCGCCTTCTGGCCGCGCAGACGCTCAGGCGAGAACGGAACGCGCCAGCCATCGCCGTCGCGGGTATAATCAGCCTGCTCGTAGAAGGTATCGAGAATTTCCTCGGTATCCATCCCCAGCGCCATCAGAAGCGACGTCACCGGGATCTTGCGGCGACGGTCAATACGGGCGTGAACGATATCCTTGGCGTCAAATTCGATATCGAGCCATGAGCCGCGATAAGGGATCACACGGGCAGCAAACAGAAGCTTACCGGACGAATGGCTCTTACCCTTGTCATGATCGAAGAATACACCCGGAGAACGGTGCATCTGCGAAACGATAACACGCTCGGTACCGTTGACAATGAAGGTCGCATTATTGGTCATGAGCGGCATATCGCCCATGTAAACCGACTGCTCCTTGATGTCCTTGATGGACTTTGCGCCCGTATCTTCATCAATATCGAACACGATCAGCCGCAACTTGACCTTCAGCGGTGCTGCATAGGTCAGGTCGCGCTGACGGCATTCTTCAACATCGAACTTCGGCTGTTCGAACTCGTAGGAGACAAACTCCAGCATGGAAGCGCCCGAAAAATCGGTCATCGGGAAAACCGACTTGAACACTGCCTGCAAACCCTCGTCGGGGCGACCGCCTTCTGGCTCATCAACCATGAGGAACTGGTCGTAAGATGCCTTCTGAACCTCGATCAGGTTCGGCATCTCTGCCACTTCAGGGATTTTTCCGAAAAACTTGCGTACGCGCCTGCGACCATTAAAGGAAAGGGTCTGAGCCATCGTCGCTCCTTGTCAATCTGCATCCGGGCCTGCAACAGACGGTTACCGATGGCCAGCCGGCTCCGTCATCATCGTGAGCCATCCCCAATACCGCCGGAGAGGCTCTGTCTCTTCTTTTTTATCGACTATCCGAGCGTCAAACCGAGACCGGTCGCGCTTCCCGTCGAAAGGGTCTTTTTTAAGAACCCATTACCCAAAGGCCCGAAATGGGACTTTGGGTAATGGTTTCAGTCCGATTTTCAAGCTCTGCGGGCAGGAGCAACCCGCCCGCAGAACTCGTTAAGAAGCAAAGCTTACTTAAGCTCAACCTTGGCGCCAGCTGCTTCCAGCTTAGCCTTGAGCTCTTCAGCTTCTTCCTTGGAAACGCCTTCCTTGAGAGCCTTCGGAGCGCCTTCGACGAGTTCCTTAGCTTCCTTCAGGCCGAGACCGGTAACGCCACGAACTTCCTTGATGACGCCGATCTTGTTGCCGCCAACGTCAGCCAGGATGACGTCGAATTCGGTCTTTTCTTCTGCAGCAGCAGCTTCACCGCCTGCAGCACCGCCGGCAGCTGCAACAGCAACCGGAGCAGCAGCGGAAACGCCCCACTTTTCTTCGAGCATCTTGGACAGTTCAGCGGCTTCGAGAACCGTCAGTTCAGAGAGTTCGTCTACGATTTTGGCGAGATCAGCCATGTTCATATTCCTTCAGTGTGTTTGGTTCGAACTGGGTCGAAATTTCATAAACAGCGAAAAACCGCCTCAAGCGGCTTCGTCCTTCGTGGCGTAGGCGTTCAGCACGCGGGCAAGCTGGCTTGCCGGTGCGGAGGAGACCGTTGCGATACGCGTTGCCGGGGTCTGGATCATACCAACCAGCTTTGCACGCAGCTCGTCCAGCGAAGGCATCGTCGCAAGCGACTTGACACCATCAGCATCGAGCACGGTCGGTCCCATGGCACCACCGAGAACAACGAGCTTGTCGTTGGTCTTGGCGAAATCCATGACAACCTTCGGAGCCGTTACAGGATCTTCGCAATAAGCGATGAGCGTCTGACCTGTGAACAGGTCAGCCATTCCTTCGGACTCCGTACCCTGAAGGGCGATTCTGGCCAGACGGTTCTTCGCGACTTTGACAGTGCCGCCCGCTTCACGCATTTTTGTACGAAAATCGTTCATCTGCGCAACGGTGACACCGGCATAGTGGGCCACAACAACCGAGCCCGAAGCCTTGAAGACTTCGTTCAGTTCTGTGACGAATTCGCGTTTTTCCGCTCTTTCCACTGCCTATCTCCAGTTGACAGGGCTTAAATCAAGCCCCATCGGGTTTGCCTTTTGCCGCAAGGGTCTTGCTTTACTTCAAGATCCCAAGCGACGCTCGAGGATCCTGCCCCCATCGGCGCGCTGATAAAGAGCGCCTAGGCACACCAGGTTCGAACCAACTCAGCCGTATCAAGGCGGAAAGCCTCAGCCAAAACGGAAAAATTGGTCTCACCCGTCTCATGCAGGCAAATGATTAAGGTTGCCCACCTGCAATCTCGGACAGGAAACCGGGATTTCTCCCGGGTTCTTCCGGGCCAAACGGCCCGGAAAACTTTTACCGGAGGCGTGAAACCTCCAAAAACTTATAATCAGGCACCAACCGACGAAAAGTCGATCTTGACGCCCGGACCCATCGTCGAGGACAGAGCAACACGCTTGATGTAGTTACCCTTGGCGCCGGCAGGCTTCGCCTTGATAACCGCATCAGCAAAAGCGCGGATATTTTCTTCCAGTGCGCTTGCCTCAAAGGAGGCCTTGCCGATACCGGCATGGACGATACCAGCCTTTTCAACACGGAATTCAACAGCACCGCCCTTGGAGGCTTCGATTGCTGCCTTGACGTCCATCGTGACGGTGCCAACCTTCGGGTTAGGCATCATGCCGCGGGGCCCAAGAACCTTACCGAGACGACCAACAAGTGGCATCATGTCCGGCGTGGCAATGCAACGATCGAAATCGATATTGCCACCCTGAACCTGCTCGAGCAGATCTTCCGCACCGACGATGTCTGCACCGGCTTCCTTGGCTTCATCGGCCTTGGCGCCGCGTGCAAAAACAGCAACGCGAACGGTCTTGCCCGTACCATTCGGCAGATTGACAACACCACGGACCATCTGGTCTGCGTGACGCGGATCAACACCGAGATTCATCGCCACCTCGACAGACTCATCAAACTTGGCGGTCGCGCGTTCCTTAACCAGCTTTACGGCCTCAGAAAGATCATAAAGCTTGTTGGGATCGAGGCCTTCACGGCCCTTCTGGATACGTTTTGCAATCTTCGTCATAGCGCTCAACCCGTCACTTCCAGACCCATGGCGCGGGCAGAGCCCTCAACCATCTTGATCGCGCCGTCAATGTCGGCAGCGTTCAGGTCACTCATTTTAGCTTCGGCAATCTGACGCACCTGGTCAGCACTGATCGAACCAGCCTTCGCCTTACCTGGAGTCTGCGACCCCTTCTTGATCTTGGCTTCCCGCTTGAGGAAGTAAGAAACCGGCGGCTGCTTCATAACGAAGGTAAAGGATTTATCCTGGAAATAGGTAATGATCACCGGGATCGGCATACCTTTTTCCATTTCCTGCGAGGCGGCATTAAACGCCTTGCAGAATTCCATAATATTAATGCCACGCTGACCAAGAGCGGGACCGATCGGCGGGGACGGGTTTGCCGAACCTGCCGGGACCTGCAACTTGAGCTGGCCTGCAACTTTCTTAGCCATTACTCTGCCTTTCACTTCACTGGCCGGAAAACCGACCCACTTGCCGGCAAAACCGGCGGCTGCGGTTGCGTGGTGCGAATTGAACGAAGAACCGGCTAAAGCCCTTCCATTCTTCCACGCGAAAACCCCGAAACGGGGTTAAACTTAAACTTTTTCGACCTGCCCGTATTCCAGCTCAACCGGTGTAGCACGACCAAAGATCGAAACCTCCACCTTCAGGCGGGCACGCTCTTCATCAACATCCTGCACAACACCGTTGAACGACGCGAACGGACCATCAGAGACGCGAACCTGCTCACCGATCTCGAAGGATACCGTCGCCTTGGGCCGCTCAACACCTTCCTGAACCTGACCAAGGATATGCTCAGCTTCAGAATCCGGAATCGGAACAGGGCGCTGATCGCTACCCAGAAAACCGGTTACACGCGGCGTATTCTTGATAAGATGAAAAACCTCATCATTCAGATCGGCCCGGACGAGAACATAGCCCGGGAAAAACTTACGCTCAGAGTCAACCTTACGTCCGCGACGAACTTCGACAACCTTTTCGGTGGGCACAAGAATGCGATCAAAAAAGTGATCAAGACCCTTTTGCTTGGCCTTTTCTTCAATCGCTTCCGCCACCTTCTTTTCGAAGTTGGAATAAGCGTGAACGATATACCAGCGCATCGCCATTTTAAAACTCTCCCTCTCGCCGGTTAAGATCAGGCACCAAGATTGAGGATGAAGTTCATACCCCAACTCATCAACTGATCTGCAGCGAAAAAGAACAACGCTGCAACAACAACCATCACCATCACCATCAGGGTGGAAATGACTGTTTCACGCCGTGACGGCCAAACAACTTTAGCCGTCTCGGAGCGAACCTGCTGCAGAAACGTAAATGGATTAGTTTTCGATGCCATAAACTGCCCACGCCTTTACGGCGCGTAAAGTGGAATTGTCCAGCTCCACGCACCGCGAGTCTGTTTCGCATTACATATCATCGTTTTCCAATTTCTCAAGAGGAAAACAACATTTTTATAGTCTCGCCCTTCCGTCAAACAACCTTCAACGGAACGACGGAAGAAGAAATGGCAGGGGCAGCAGGGTTCGAACCCGCGACCTGCGGTTTTGGAGACCGCCGCTCTACCAACTGAGCTATACCCCTTTAACCGATCCGGCGTTTCAGCAGACACTCGCGAAGCCTGACCGGATGTGGCGTTCCGTTTACGGGTATGACGCACACTTTGCAAGAGTGTTTTTCACTAAAATATCCAAAGATGTTCAGTCCGGGCCCTACCGGTCCAACTTCAATGGTGCTGCGATGACAAAATTCCATCGTTCAGCCCATATTCCACCTTTGCCAGTCCATGCGGCCCGGGTTCTCAGGCTCTCAAAGCCTCATTATCAGGATCGAACGGGCTTTCTTCCACAACGCTCGCCTCATAGAGCGCACCGAGGATCTTAACTTTCAGCCTGGTTCCGACTGCGGCGTACTCAGGTGACAGCATGGCCAAGGCGATGGATTTTCCGATTCGCCAGCCGAAGCCCCCCTGCGTCACGCGCCCAGCCAGCGCGCCGCTCGAATCATAGATTGCCTCTGAACCACGCGCATCACAGTCCGTCACGCCCTCAACAATCAGTGTGGCGAAGATGGCTGACAGCCCTTCTTCTTTCCTTGAAAGCAGAGCCTCTTTACCGATGAAATCCTTGGTCGGCTTTATGAAGCGGTCGAGTCCCGATTCGTAGGCTGTATATTCGATGGTCATTTCCCGCTGCATGGCGCGGTAAGATTTTTCCAGCGCCATTGCACCCATGGCCCGAATGCCGAAGGGCTTGATATCAAACTCAGCTCCCGCCTCCATCAATTGATCGAAGATATAGGTCTGCATTGCGATCGGGTGATGGATTTCCCATCCGAGCTCTCCGACGAAGTTTACCCTGAGCGCATGGCAGCTGGCAGCACCGATTGAAATAGACTGGCCGGTCAGCCATGGGAAATCAGCATTTTCCAGTGATGAGCGCGTCAGCTTTTTCAAGACATCGCGCGCCTTCGGTCCTGCAAGCACCAGAACACCCATTTCCATGGTGAGTGGCCGCAGCCGGACAGATCCATCAGTCGGCGCGAGCTTTGCCAGAAGGTCGTGATCGTGCGTTTCCAGCCCCGCACCGGACACCAGATAGAACCGGTCTGGCGCCCACTCATAGAGCGTAAACTCGGCACGCACACCGCCCTGACGCCCGAGAAGGTGGCAGAGCGCGATACGGCCACGTTTCTTCGGCACGGTATTGGCAAATATCGAATTGAGGAATGCCCGCGCGCCGGAACCGGAAACCTCCATTTTGGCAAACGGCGTCATATCGAGAATGCCGACCTTCTCGTGCACATGCTTCACTTCATTGCCGACATGCTCAAAATAATTGGAACGGCGGAACGACCACTTTTCAACGATCCTGCCATCGTCCAGCGGCGGCGCGTGGTTGTGGCTGGTGATCACATCAGCACCAACCCCCAGTTCGCTTTCGTCCAGCTGGTAGCCTTCCGGCGCATACCAGTTCGCGCGTTCCCAGCCATAGACCGAGCCGAACACGCCGCCGAGGGCTTTCAAGCGAGCGTAAACCGGTGATGTCTTCAATGGGCGCGCCGCAGAGCGTTCTTCATCGGGATAGTGCATGGTGAAGACATTGGCGTAGGCCTCTTCATTCTTGGCGATCAGATATCCTTCTGTCGCATACGGGCCAAAACGCCTGGGATCGACCCCGGCGAGATCGATCGTCGGCTCACCGTCTACAATCCATTCTGCAAGCTGCCAACCCGCGCCACCGGCAGCGGTAATCCCGAAGGAGTGTCCCTCATTCAGCCAGAAGTTTTTCAGCCCCGGCGCAGGCCCGACAATCGGGTTCCCGTCGGGCGTATAGGCGATCGCACCGTTATAGACCTTCTTGATGCCCACCTCTGCGAAGGCCGGAACACGCGCCATCGCTGTTTCGATATGCGGCATGAGGCGATCAAGATCTTCCTGAAAAAGCTCATACTCGCTGTCATCGGACGGGCCATCGACATAACAGACCGGCGCTCCGGCTTCATATGGCCCCAGCAGTAGCCCACCGGCCTCCTCACGCATGTACCAGGCGCTGTCAGATTCGCGCAAAACACCCATCTCCGGCAGTCCCTGTTTTTTACGGGCCAGTATTTCAGGATGCGGTTCGGTGACGATATACTGATGCTCGACCGGAATGACCGGGATATTGAGCCCAACCATCTGGCCGGTGCGCCGTGCGAAATTGCCCGTGCATGAAATCACGTGCTCGGCGGTAAAGGCTTCTTTATCGGTCTCCACATGCCATGTCCCGTCACCGTTCTGTCGGATCTCGATTACCGTGGCGTTACGTATGATCCGCGCGCCGTTGTCGCGCGCGCCCTTGGCCAGCGCCTGCGTCAGATCGGCAGGCTGAATATAACCGTCGCCAGGATGCTGGATCGCACCAAGAAGCCCGTCGATTTCGGCAAGCGGCCAGACTTCTCTGACCTCTTCTGGTGTCAGAAATCTAAAATCCACACCAATGGTCTCGGCAATACCGGAATAGTAAAGATACTCATCCATCCGGTCTTTCGTCATCGCAAGCCGGATATTGGAGACTTTCGAAAAGCCAACATTCAGACCTGTTTCAGTTTCCAGCGCCGAATAAAGATCCACCGAATATCGATGCAGCTGGCCTACAGAGTAGCTCATATTAAAGAGCGGCAGGAGCCCGGCTGCATGCCATGTGGACCCTGACGTCAGTTCCTTTCGCTCGACAAGAACGACATCGTCCCAGCCTTTTTTCGCGAGATGATAAAGCGTTGAAACACCAACAACGCCACCGCCGATTACCAGAGCTTTTGTCTTCGTCGTCATCTGTTCCGCCTCGCAAAGGTCATGAATATCGGGCCTGCCCGGCAGACCGCTTTATTCCGACTATGCAACGCGGCCTCACCGGCCAACAGCCCGTTTGCGACATGCTTGAATGCTATGGCGACGCCAGCGAAAAACCGTGTTTACCGGTCTCCGCCGTCGTCATTGCCCGCACCCGGCTCATCAAAGACTGGCTTAATGACAGCCTGCGGCTCTGACTGGCCGTTCTTCTCCCCCGGCTTACGGTTCTTGCGGATGGCATCAGCCAGTTCATCACGTCGTTCTTTTTGCGGAATGATATGCAGATCGCGCTGAGGATAGGGAATGGTAATCCCCTCATCCCTGAACCGCTCGAAGATCGCCACCCGGATATCGTTGCGGACAGCGATACCGTTGAACACATCAGCAAGATAGACGCGAACCTCGAAATCAAGCGTCGACTCGCCAAAGCCCATGAAAATCACCATCGGCTCGGGATTCTGAAGCACAAGAGGATGCGATGTCGCGATTTCCATCAGAATGTCCATCACCCTGCGCGGTTCGGAATCATAGGAAACACCAACGGCGACCTCTGAACGCCCCATCTGATTGTGATGCATCCAGTTGCCGACAGACGCATTGATCAGCTCGGAATTCGGAACAATGATCGACTGGCGCTGAAAGGTCTCGATCTCGGTTGCCCGCACGGAAATGCGCTTTACAAACCCTTCGGTTGTTCCTGAGACAATCCAGTCTCCGACCTTAAAGGGGCGCTCAACGAGAAGGATCAAACCGGATACAAAGTTCGACACAATCGTTTGCAGGCCAAAGCCGATACCAATCGAAAGCGCCGAGGCGACAAGTGCCAGACTGGAGAGGTTTACGCCAGCAGCTGACACCGCCAGCAGCACCGCGATCACGATGCCGAGATATTTAATCCCGGTTTTCACCGAATTGCGCACACCGGCATCGGCACGCGAACGCAACAGCACATTTTCATCGAACCAACGTTCAAACCAGCGGGTTACGAGAAATGCACCGATGAAGAGCAATATCCCGATGAGAATGCCGCCAAGCGAAATCGAAATCGAACCGATACTGATCGAGGTCAGGTTGTTCGAAGCCCAGAACCGGATTTGTTCAGCGCGCACACCCCATGACATCAGGGTCAGCGGAATGCCGATCGCCAGTGTAATGGCATAGATTGCAAGCCCGGCCAGCAGGGAAATCTGATCGGCCCGCACCGGTGTCAGCGAATAGCGCTCGACAAATCGTCGCCCGTTGCGGGTCCGCGCAAGGCTGCCGGGCTGCCCGACAGCACGTCCGACAAGAATACCGATGTAAATGGTGATGAGCACTGCACCTGTCAGCACAATCTGCATGGCGACGAAACGGGCAAGCGCCACATAGCCAATGATAGCAGCGAAGACCACGAAAAGACCGACCAGCCGTGCAGCAACAGCAATGAAAGACGGGAACATTACCTTTGCCAGTCGCTCCCGGCGGCTCAGACCTGTTTCGCTGACACCTTCCCCGCGCCGCGGATGAATAAACGAAACGGCAACGAGCAGAGCGCCGATCAGAATGGCCACGACAAGACTACGCATCACCTCCAGACGGAAATCGACATCCAGCGTATCATTCAACACTGCAATCGATTGATCAGCCCAGTTCACCGCCGCAATCGCAGTGAAAGCAAAGGTCAGATGACGCGCAGCGTTGTTGCCGATCGGTATAAGGCGCCATTTTGGCCGTCTTGGCGCCAGAACATTCCGGGAGAGCAAAAAGACGAAAACAACGATGACAATTGATATGTATACCTCGCGCACAAAGCGCTCAACATCCGGCAACAGAATGTTCATGCTGGTAAACAGAATGAAGGAAACCAGCAGAAATCCGATCAACACGACAATCGGCAGAACAGTCTTGAAAAAGGCCGCGAGAAGTCTGGCGACATAATCCGGTTCATCATCCTCGAAATCGATCTCGGTTCGTGCAACAAGCCGGGACGAAGTCTGATAGAAGAAAAACGCTGCGAAGACTGAAAGAACATTGGCCAGAATGAACTCAACCCGCTTCGACTGCAAGACGAATGACAACCAGCTGCCATAAGAGGCCGAGAAACTATCCGCTTCCTGCGCCAGAAGTGTGCGGAAGTCCGTGGAGAGCAGGTCCCGGATATTGGTGTGTTTAAAAAGCGCCTGAGTGAACTGCTCGCGGCGAACTGTCGTAATCCGGGCCGCCAGATCATCTGAGGCTGTCGCAAGCTTTTTAATGTGGTCTGAAAGCGCGTTGATTTCCGACCGCATGGCCAGCAGGTGATTGCGTTCATCGGTGGTGACTGCCGGTTCCGCAGGTTCACCCGGCCCAGGCGCACTGCCAAGCTCCGTCAGCTCGGCGCGAACACCTTCCAGCTTTTTCTGAACGTCTGCCTCTGCCTGTGAAATATCGCTCGCAAGCTGATCTGCCTTTGTCTGCAAATCAGAAAGCGTGGCATCGTCATTGGACTTGCCTTCAAGCTGGTTTTCAATATCGCGGATTCTCTTTTGATAATCAGCGATTTGTTTGGCAGTGTTGGTGACGAAGGAATCACGGACAGGCTGCGTCGTGAAAGAAGCACTTTCGCTGGAGGCCTGGTCTCTGCCCCCGGAAGATTGGGCAAAGGCCGATCCAGCAGCCAGCGCCAGCAAAAAACTGAACAGGAGCAAAAAGCGGAACAGGTTCAACGGTGCTTTTGAGCCGGGTTGTGCCAGATTCACGTGGTACCTGCCTTTGTTCTCGATCTCAGTGATTTTCTGATGCAGCGCGCCTCAACAATGCGCAAACGTGCCACGAGGACACTTATTTCTGTCCCCAGCCGGTATTTTCGCCATCAGCGAGATAGGCCAGTTCCGCACGCGTTGAACGTCGCTTCAGAATGGCATTGCGATGCGGGAATCGCCCGAAACGGCTGATCACGTCACGGTGCTGCTGCGCGTAATCAACATATTCCTCATTGCCAAGCGCTTCAAACAGCGAAACCGAGCGATCCTGATCGGCCAGCAACTCTGAATGTTCGAATGGCATAAAGAAAAATGCGCGCCGGGCCTCATCCACCTTTTCATGCGCCCCGCTTGCTACTGCCAGCTTGGCTTCCCGCAAAGCCAGCATATCCGTTGCAAAGGCAAGCGGTGTCGCCCGATAGATATTACGCGGAAACTGATCGAGAACAATGATTGCGGCAAGCTGATAGTCAGCCTTTGAACGCCACAGGCCGCCAACATCACGCGCAAGTTCGCGATGCGTCACGAAAAAACGGTGCAGGATCTGCCGGTCCAGCGCAGCGACATCGTCGGGACGAAACCAGTCTTTCGGCGTCAGCTCTTCAAACCAGAAGGAAAGCACCTCGTCAGGATGGCAAACGGACTCGGAGAATTCAGTCATGGCATTTCCTTCATTTTTTCAGCCGCATAATTGCCTGGCCGACCCAGAGTTCACTTGCGCATATATGGCCGGAAAGATACATTTTCACGATAGTCTTCTCAAGAAAGTCATTTCAAAGAGATTTGAATGCTAGAACCCGGCTCCGCGGGCAGTCGCCGCGGCATAACTGTCGTAACCTCGCTGATTTTCGCGATCCTGCTTCTGCTCGCCGCGCGCTGGGCTGGCAATTTTCTGAAACCTGTTGCGCTTGCGCTTTTCATTATAGCTGTCACCTGGCCGATCAAAAGCGCTTTACAGCGCTACATGCCGCCGCTCATTGCGCTTGCTTTAACGGTGATCAGCACAATCATCGTCTTCGTTATCTTCACAATGCTGGTTGTCTGGGGGTTCAGCCGCGTTGCGACTTCGTTTGTCAACGCAGCGTGGAAACTGCAAGCCTCCTATGAGGGAGCGGTTGCATGGCTCGGAGCCCAGGGAATTTCGGTCGCCAGCTCACTGAATGACGTCTTCAATGTCGGCTTGATTGTGCGAACGGTACAGCAGGTCACGGGTCAGGCCAGCACAACACTCAGTTTCTGGCTGGTGGTGCTTGCCTATGTGGTTCTGGGCCTGACCGAAGTCGACCGGCTGAAACAGAAGATCACGGGGCTCAACGATCAGAAATTCGCCGCTTCTGCCATCCGTATCGCGGATCACACCGCGCGAAAATTCGGTCGGTATATGCTTGTGAGAACGGCTATGAGTGCAATCACGGGCGTTTTATTCTGGGTTTCTGCAACAGTAACCGGCCTGAACTTCCCCATGGAGTGGGGCGTAATCGCTTTTGTTCTGAACTACATTCCATTTATCGGCTCGGTGATCGCCACAGTTTTCCCATCGCTCTACGGTGTCATTCAGTTTGAGCACTGGGAAACTGCGCTCGCCCTTTTTGTAAGCCTGAACCTGATTCAGTTTGCGATCGGCAACTATGTAGAGCCCATGGTCTCGGGCTCCGCCTTGTCGATTTCGCCTTTTGTGGTGGTGTTCTCGATTTTCTTCTGGACCTTTATGTGGGGTCTGTTCGGCACGTTTCTCGGCGTTCCGATCACGATTGCGCTTCTCACGGTGTGTGAGAATGTCCCATCGCTCAACTGGGTCTCTGATCTTCTTGGCGGCCGGCGAAAAGATCACCTTGAGAGGCTGGAGAAAAAAGCAGAATCCTGAGTGCGCACCTCACCACATGGTCTTTGCTGCGCGCTCCGGCCATTCCCGGTCATATCTTTCTGCGTCAAAGAAAGCCGTGCTTGCTTCTTTCGCCATTTCACCGGGGCTGGGCAATTCAGCAGGATCGACATGGCGTGCGCCATTCCATAAATCCGCTCTCAGTACAGCGCGGGCGCATTGAAAATAGACTTCGTCAATCGTGACAACAACGACACTTCTGGGATGTTTTCCGTTCATTTCAAAGCTTGCCAGGAGCGCCGGTTCTATTGCGACCACAGCCCGGCCATTGATGCGCATGACTGTGTTGGAACCGGGAATCAGGAACATGAGCGCAACGCGTGGGTCGCGGACAATGTTCATCAGTGAATCGACGCGGTTGTTTCCGCGCCAGTCCGGCAGCAACACGGTCTTTTCATCGTTCACCCGGACAACGGCTTTTTCATCACCACGCGGTGAGCAATCAAGCCCCTCAGGCCCGACGGTTGCCAGCGCCATAAACGGCGAAGCCTCGATCATCTGGCGGTAGCGAGAAGTCAGGGATTGCGTGACTTTATCGATGGCGGACGGCACGACATGATCATAGATCGTTTTCAGCTCATCAATACTTGTGACAGTCTTCATAACAAACGGCCGCTCCTGTTCATCTCAGACACAAAGTTTCACCGCGGCCGTTCTAAACGATCGCGCGTCATCCCCTTCTCTTTGAGCTCCTGTTCATAAGCGGCGAACATATCATCACCGTTTTCTCCAAGCTCTCTCAGATAGGTCCAGGTATAAATACCTGTGTCATGCATATCGTCGAAACCGATACGCACGGCATAATTTCCGGCAGGCTCCACAGAAATGATTTCCACATTGCGTTTGCCTGGCACAGTGACCGCCTGCCCCGGCCCGTGTCCTTTGACCTCGGCTGAGGGCGAAAGCACGCGCAGCATTTCAGCAGAAAGTGCAAACCGTGCGTCATCTTCAAAAGTCACGGTCAGTGTTTTCCTGTCTTTGGAAACCCGCAATTCTGTTGGCGCCGTCATGATTGAACCTGCTGTTTCTTTTGATGGGGTTGCTGGTCACGTGCACGTGTTTCGCACTTGTCTTGACGCTTGCCAAGCCATTACACATCTTTATGAAGAAGGAGACCTGTTTTGAGCATCAGACCCATCGACAAAAGGGAAGCGTCGCAGACCAGCAGCCCCTCGCCGATGATCGACCCGTTTGGCCGATCAATCACCTACCTGCGCGTTTCGGTGACGGACCGGTGCGATTTTCGCTGCACCTATTGTATGGCGGAAAACATGACTTTCCTGCCCAAACGGGATCTGTTGACACTGGAAGAACTCGAACGGCTCTGCAATGCATTCATCGACAAAGGTGTACGCAAGATCAGGCTGACCGGCGGCGAGCCGCTGGTGCGCAAAAACGTAATGCAGCTGTTCAGAGCACTTGGGCAGCGCATCCCTCAAGGCGCACTGGATGAACTCACGCTCACGAGCAACGGCTCCCAGCTAGAGCGTTATGCTCCGGAGCTTTTCGAGGCTGGTGTCCGGCGAGTCAATGTTTCACTCGATACGCTCGACCCGGACAAATTTCGTGCAATCACGCGCTGGGGTGACTTTAACAAGGTCATGGCCGGGCTGGAGGCCGCCCGCAAGGCAGGGCTGAAGATCAAGCTGAACACGGTTGCGCTTTCGGGCTTCAACGAACATGAAATTCCCGAGCTTATGCGGTTTGCCCATGGCGAGGGCATGGACATCAGCCTCATTGAAGCAATGCCGCTGGGCGAGATCGATGAGGATCGCTCATCGCAATATCTGCCGCTTTCCAAAGTGCGCCGTGATCTCGAAGAACGCTTTACGCTGAAAGAAAGCGGCCACGCGACGGGTGGCCCCTCGCGTTATGTGAATGTGGAAGAAACTGGCGGCCGACTGGGCTTCATCACACCGCTTTCGCATAATTTCTGCGCCAGTTGCAACCGGGTCCGGCTGACATGCACAGGCACACTTTTCATGTGCCTTGGCCAGGACGACAAGGCGGACTTCCGCGAATGCCTGCGCAACAACCCTGATGACGACAATGCTGTTCACGCCGCAATCGATGCGGCAATCGCCAGAAAGCCGAAAGAGCATAACTTCGAACTGGATGAAACGAAATCCCGCGTCGCGGTGGCACGTCATATGAGCATGACGGGTGGCTGAAATAACAATAGCTGATTGACCAATCACCTTTTAAAGCCGCACATTTCTCTGTAGGGAGAAAGTCCCAACAGTGAGAATAATAATGCGCATTTCCCCCAACCATCTCGGCGCTCTCTTCATGATACTGGCGATGGCCGGTTTCGCGTCGAATGATGCCACCGTGAAACTTCTGACCGAAGAGATCGGTGTCGGCCAGATTATGTTTTTTCGCGGCATTATTCTCACTGGATTTGCGATGTTGATTGCCTGGCGTGCCAAAGCCATCAGCAAGGTCGGAAAAACGCTCCAGCCCCGCGTGGCTGCCCGATCATTCTGCGAGCTGATTGCAGCGATCTGCTATCTTCAGGCCCTTAAGCAAATGCCTTTGGCCAATGCCGCTGCGATCCTGCAATGCCTGCCGCTGGCTGTGACACTTGGTGCTGCGCTTTTCATGGGCGAACCGGTGGGCTGGCGGCGCTGGAGCGCCATCATCGCTGGCTTTATCGGCGTGATGATCATCATCCAGCCCGGCCCAAACGGGTTTGAGGATGGCGCAATCTATGTCGTCGTCGCCATGCTGGCCGCCTCCACCCGCGACCTGATTACCAAAACCATTCGCTCTGACGTTCCGGCCATCGTCATCACACTTTCAACCTCTGCCCTTTTAACGCTTGGCGGCGCGGTTCTTGGCACAATGGAACGGGACTGGGAAATGCTGACCGCGCCGATACTGTTCCAGCTCGTACTTGCGGCCCTCTTCCTGCTTGGGGGGTATCAGTTCATCGTATTTGCTGTCCGCAAGGCCGATATTTCGTATATCGCCCCGTTCCGCTATGCTGGGCTTTTATGGGCAACGCTGCTCGGTATTATCGTCTTTGCCACATATCCCGGCCCGAATGTTCTGATGGGTGGCGCCATCGTCGTCGCCGCCGGGCTTTACTCCTTCTACCGAGAGCGCAAACGCGGGCAGGAACCACTTTCAGAAACCACGCAGCCTGGCGCCGCCGAAGGCGGTGGCCTGATCGCCAGAGGTGAAGAGGATCTGCTGGATCACAGGGAGAAATCGTGATCGGAACCATCCCGAGCGCCGATAAAAGTGACGCACGCGCGTTACCAGCCGTCATTCTCGCTGGCGGCGCTTCGCGCCGTATGGGGCAAGACAAGGCACACCTCCCCCTGAACGGCCAGCCGCTTCTCGATCATGTTTACCACCGTCTGGCGAAGCAGTGCGCCCCTGTTGTTATCAGCGGGCCACAGGATCGTTTTATCAAAAATCAGACCGTTATTGTTGCAGATGGGGTTTCGGGTTTTGCCGGACCACTGGCTGGCATACTCGCAGCGCTCGAGCATTTTTCCATGAAGGAAACCACGGCAACTCATCTGCTGTCTGTCGCTGTAGACACGCCATTCTTTCCCGAAAACCTGGCTCTTTGCCTTGAAGAAGAAGCCGGCACACCGGAAAGCCTTGTTATTGCGCGGTCGGAAAACCGGACACATCCGGTTTTCGCGCTCTGGCCATTTCAGTTAAAACAGGATCTTGCGCAATGGCTCAAGGTTCCGGAAAACCGGCGCATGATGGATTTTATCAACCGCCACAGCCCAATCTTTGTCGACTTCTCCATAGAGAAAACAAGTGCAGGCGCGCTCGATCCATTCTTCAACATCAATACGCCGGATGATCTTGCCAGGGCCCGCCGGTTCGCAGTGGCCCTGAGCACAGCCTGAATGCTGTTGCATGCAGTTTCACAAAAGCCTACAGCATCGGCCTGAAAATCGGAATCGATTTTCGGAAAGCACGATGCGTAGATTCAATAGGTTGGAGTGTCCTTTGTGCGTCCGAATGGATGCACAAAGGACACTCTACAGCCCGGCGAGACCAACGCGGGAAGTACAGCGGATGACCAGCAATATCGATGAAGAAAAACTGGCAGAGGCCTATAACCGGGCTCTGGTGCTCGAAAAATCGGGAAAACTCGAAGAGGCAGCGGCTGCATATCGCGAAGTGCTGACGATCGATCCGGACGATCACGGCGGCGCCGCCGTCCGCCTCGCCGCAATCGGTTTTGGTGAAATTCCCAGCAAAGCCCCGGATGCCTATGTCGAAACACTTTTCGACCAGCACGCCGAAGACTTCGAGGATATCCTCGTTGATCAGCTTGGCTATTGTGTGCCGATGATCATTCGCCAGCGGATGCAGACGCTTCAGGCGGGCCCGTTTGCCCGTATGCTGGATCTTGGCTGCGGAACAGGGCTGGGTGCCAGTGCCATGCGCGATATGGTCGAAGATATTACCGGTCTCGACATTTCAGAAAACATGGTTGAAATCGCCTATGAGAAGGAAATCTACGAAACCCTTTTCGTGGCAGAGGTTGAGGATTTTCTGCACGAAAACGATGAAGACGCTTTTGATCTGATCGTGGCTGCAGACGTTTTGCCCTATCTTGGCACGCTGGATGCCCTGTTCTCAGGCGCTGCGGCCAATAGCACACCTGGCGGGCTGTTTGCCTTTTCCGCAGAAACCCTGCCTGATGATGTTCTGCGGGATCGGCCATATATGGTTGGGCCGCATCATCGCTTCGGTCACAGCCTGACCTACCTCAAAGATGGACTGGCCCGCTTCGGTTTTTGGCCGCTGGATATCACCGACATCAATGTGCGGTTCGAAAATGGGGAACCGACACCCGGCTATCTGGTGATCGCCCGCTATTCACCTGCATGATATCGACCGGCTTGCCAGTATCGCCACGGCATATACCACCGCCAGCGCGGGTTCAGCGTCTCAGGCACAGGATCGAAGCCGGCTGTTCCGCCAGGCCCGCAACGGCTGACGCGAAACAAGGTCAGAAAACCGCCGGACCAAAGGCCATGACGTGCAATCGCCTCATAGCCATACTCAGAGCATGTCGGCAAGTGGCGGCAGGACTGGCCGATAATGCTGGAAAAGGTCAACTGGTAGAGCCGAATGAAGCCCATGCCGAAAAGTCGGCCCGGCGTTTTCCTGAAAGGCCCCTGATAATTCCGGGATGTGGTCTTCGTCCCTTTCTGATGATGTCCGTTCGGCTCTTTTCCGCAGACCCTGCACATAGGCTCAGGCTTTCTCGGGTGCCGAAACAGACATGTTGTCGAGCGCTTTGACCGTGGCATCAAAGGTCAGCATGACAGAAGCATGACGTGCCGGATAGTCGCGCACCGGAAGCAGACAGCGCATATCGGAAAAACGCCCCTCCGGCCCTTCACCGCCCTCTTTCAGCATCGCCCGCATATCGTCACGCGCGGCACGAATCTCATCTGCCGTCGCGCCGATGATTGATTGCGCCATAATGGCCGATGACGCCTGCCCCAGAGCGCAGGCTTTCACCTCATGAGAAAAATCGCTGACCTGCCCCTTGCCATCGACCTTCAGATACACGGTAAGTCGTGAACCACAAAGCCGGGCGTGTGCGGAAGCAGATGTATCGGCGCCCTCAAGTGCGCCAATCCGGGTGATATTGCCGGCATAGCCAAGAATTTTCGAAGAATAGATGTCATCCATGTCTCAGCACCTGTTCAGACAGCAGCAATCCGGTCTGCATTCTACAAAAAGATGGGCACTTCAAAAGATGACAGCAAGCCCTATCCGAAATGGTTTTTCCTGTAGCCGGTGTTTCATCTGTTTGACCCCGGCCAAGGAACCGGTTTATCTGGCTTTTCAATCACGGGAAAGACCATGCTTAAATTTGACAGACCACCACAGAACAAATCGCTTCTGGACGAAGCAACCCAGTTCACCCCGCGATTTGACGAAAAGGGGTTGGTGACAGCAGTTGTCATCGATGCACGCGATAATGCGGTCCTGATGCTGGCTTACATGAATGACGAGGCATTGTCGCTGACGATCGAAACCGGCATTGCGCATTATTACAGCCGATCTCGCGACAAGATATGGAAGAAGGGCGAAACTTCCGGCAACCTTCAGCATGTCGAAGCCGTCATCACCGATTGCGATCAGGACGCGATCCTGCTGAAAGTGACAATGGACGGTCACGGTGCCGCCTGCCACACGGGCCGCCGTTCCTGCTTCTATCGGGAAGTCAAAGTCAGCCAAGACAGTGTTACGCTGGAGTCCATCGACAATGACCGCGCATTTGATCCAGATGCGGTTTACGGCAAGAGTTAAAACGCTCACCAGAGCTGGATTTTGAAGACGAACTGAACAACCTGTTCCGGAGCACTTTGCGGCGCCTTGCGCTCCGGAAGGCTTCATGCGTCGGGCATTGCATTGATCAACCGGCAATATAGGATTTGATGTGCTCGGCTTCCTGCTCGACCTCATAGATGCGCGACTTGACCACGTCGCCAATTGAGATGATGCCCGCCAGTCGCCCATCAACTTCAACCGGAACATGGCGGAAGTGCCGTTCTGTCATAACTTGCATCAACTCATTCACGCTGACGCCTTCACCACAGCGATAAACGTTCTCGGTCATCTCCGCCTTAACCGGTGTTGTCAGGCAGCCCCCACCATGTTTTCCGATGGCTGCAACAAGATCGCGCTCTGTGAAGATGCCGGAAATCGAATTGTCATCACCGACAATCACCACAGCACCGATACGGTTCTGGTGCAGTATGCGTGCCATTTCAGCAATGGGTGTGCGGGCCGGAGCCGTGATCACCGAACGACCTTTCTGGTCGAGAATCATCCTCACTGTTATCGCCATAAAAGCCTCCTCGCGCTTAAGCGGCGTCCCTCCAGATACCGCTTGTTCGGGAATATCCCGGACATACCAAGAATGTTGCATGAGGATTATGACGATTGCAAGAGAGCGGCACTGCGCCGCGGGCGCGTTTCAAAATCGCAGCGTCCGCGCCTTTTGCGTATCGAACAGAGGGAAAGCCAGAAACCCAAACAGGAACCCGCCAATATGGGCCTGCCAGGCAACTGCGCTGGCATCAATACCGGCAAAGCCGACGCCGAGCGCAATCAGGAAGTTGCCGACAAGCCAGAATAAGACAAAGGCACTCGCCGTCCGGTCAGCAAAAACAGCGGAAATCGACATGCGTGGATTGCGGTGCGCATAAGGTGAGAAACCGCCGCCTGCGGAAAAAACAAACCGGCAGGCTGCCCCCATGTAAGCAGAGACCACGCCGGATGCGCCGATGAGAACAGATGGCGCGCCCCAGTCTGTAAAGGCAAAGAAGAAAGCTGACGCCGCCGCACTGACAAGCCAGAAAATGACGAACCGGAGTGTGCCGATCCGGCGTGCAACCGGCGCACCGAAAATGGCCAGCCACAGACTGTTGAAAACAATATGCGTCCAGCCGCCATGCAGCAGAGAATAGGTAAACGGCGACCAAAGCCATGCCAGCCCCTGATCTCCCAGCGCATGCGTATACCGTGCGGGAATAAACCCGAAGTTTTGCCAGATCACCGCACTGCTACGCAATCCGAGCACATATTCCTGAAACAGGAAGATCGCGAACAGGACACAAAGCGCAATCAACACGGCAGGCGGAAGGTTCACCGGCGGGTTCGACGGCTTGCGTGGCCTGTAAGGACCGTTTTGCGGTGTCTGCATCTGCTTTCGCCTTCCCTGCTCATCAGCCTGCCGACTGGCGACCTTAACGGGATATAGGGGTTCTGAATGCGACACGTCAATCGAGCGAGGAAAAACCCGACAACTGATCCAGTCGCCGGGGTTTCAATTATAAGATTATGTTATAGAAAGTTCCTGCATCAGCGCGACCAACACCAAAAACTTAAATGTCTGTTAACTGCGTAAGGCGCAGTATGAGTTCTAATCTAGCCTGTGGTCGGCGCGGAAGGTATGATCCCGCGAAACGGCCCAGCCAGGAACCACAACCGCCAGATTTTGCAAGAGTTTTTCGAATGCTAAAACAGGCATCCCGCCGCTTCCCTATGAGCCGATTGTCCAACGCAGTCATGTTCGTTGCCGCGCTTTTCGTCATTGTTGCGCTTCAGCCTGCCATCAAGGCGCATGCAGACACGAATGATGCGGCAATCGTCATTGATGCACACACCGGAAAAGTGCTCTACAGCGACCACCCGGACGCACCGCGCTATCCGGCATCGCTCACGAAAATGATGACGCTTTATCTGTTGTTTGAAGCGATGGACGACGGACGGGTGACGCTGAACACCAAGATCCCGATGTCCAAACATGCCGCTTCAGAGCCACCGACGAAGCTCTATATCCCGGCTGGCGGCAGTGTTTCCGTAGAAACCGCGATCTATGCGCTCATCACCCGTTCGGCAAATGATGTCTCAACTGCCATCGGTGAATTTCTCGGCGGTTCTGAAGCGAATTTTGCCCGGATGATGACAAACAAGGCCCATGCACTGGGCATGACGCGCACGACCTACAAGAATGCCCACGGTCTTCCTAACAGCGCTCAGAAAACAACCGCGCGCGATCAGGCACGGCTTGGCATCGCTCTACGGCAGCATTTCCCGCAATATTATCACTACTTTGGTACACGCAGCTTCAAATATGGCAAGCATTACATCGGGAATCACAACAAGCTTCTCGGTAAGGTAAAAGGTGTGGATGGTATCAAGACCGGCTACACCAATGCATCCGGCTACAACCTTGCGACCTCCGCAGAGATCGGCAATCGATCGATCGTCGCTGTGGTTATGGGCGGATCCACCGGTGCCAGCCGCAATCAGTGGGCAACCCGACTTGTCGAAAAATACTTGCCCAAAGCCTCCAATGGTGGTGGTAGCTTTGCCATCGCTCGTGCGGACACGATGAAGTTTCCCGACGAAGGTCCGATCCCCTACCCCCGACCGACGGCAGATACCGGCGTAGCTCTTGCCTATGCTGCAAATGACAACCAGAAGCCTCATGCCGTCGCTGCCGGCCTGAGTGGCCCTCAGGCCGATCTGGTTGCCAATGTTCCGGTTCCGCGTGAACGCGTCGCAGCTGACAACGACAATGGAGAAGGCTTGCGCGTGGAGGACATTATCGAGACAGCAGACAACGTGACGGATGCGGTCGGCAACGCCATTATACCACAAGCGCAGGCACACGAATCTGCACCGGACACCTCGATAACAACCGCCGCTATCGGTCCGCGCGGATGGGTTGTTCAGGTTGGAACAGCCGCCACGGAATCTGACGCAGAAGCCCTGCTCCAGCGCACAAAATCCAAAGCCGAAGGCGCTTTGGATTCCAGTGAACCGTTTGCTCTGGCCTATAACAGCGGCGGCCAGAAAATCTATCGCGCCCGGTTCGGTGGCTTTTCCGATCAGGAAGAAGCAGTGCGGACCTGCCGCGCACTCAAGCGCAATGGCGTGAACTGCTGGGCAAGCCTGCAATAAGGCCAGCGCCTGATCACGAATCGAAGTTATTTAAGTGCCGGCTTTCAATGAAAGCCGGCATTTTTGTGACGGTAAAGGAATTCGAAAGGTTTGCGGTCTACCTTCAGGGGTAAGGTAAGGATTTCGAAAGCACGAAACGAGAATTCGCCGATCGAAATTGAA
The DNA here is from genome assembly GCF_004342225.1 of Martelella mediterranea. Taxonomy (GTDB): domain Bacteria; phylum Pseudomonadota; class Alphaproteobacteria; order Rhizobiales; family Rhizobiaceae; genus Martelella; species Martelella mediterranea_B. The sequence goes on from NZ_SMAR01000015.1 coordinate 36,894, forward strand.
TCCTGCATGTGTCTTGCGTTGCCAAGAGGACTGACGTGAACAGGAAACAGAGCGACCAAACAATGACCGGTAAAAACGCCCAGCAAGAGGTGCAGCGCACCAGCTTCAACCCATTGCATGAAGCGACGCAGAAACTTTCCGAGTATGCCCGTTTCCCTGGCCGCTATCGGGCCAAGGAATTGATTGGCCTGCTTTCAAGCCAAAGTGACCGCGCTTTGCGGATAGCTCAGCCGAGTGTGCGTATTCACCTATATATTGACACAGCGCGCAAATCTGACCGGCATACACTGAACCTTCGCCTGCGTTAAGCTCAGCTAAAAGCTGACAAAAATCCCCTGTCCGGCTTTTAAATGCCCCTGACGAGCCCGTCGATTTTTCGACGGGTTTTTGCGTTTTAAGTGGTCACGTAGATCGCCGCTTTCAGATTGCCATAAGGCTCCCAGCCCGCCTTATATTGCCTTATTCCAACGCGAGGCCTGAAACCGTCAATAGTCATCTGGAGAGCGTTTCAGGGCACCCGTTTTAGTTCCGTATCATTTTACAGCAAACGCCGAGGGACAAAGCGTTCGCAAATCAAACAAGCTCCGGTCCATTCACCACAAAACAGTGGCTAAAACGCAACATCTGAAACGCCGTTCACAAACACCATCCCGCCATTGAACAATGGTTTGCTAAACATATGATGTTGGGGAAATCGCTCAGGAGCGGGACATTTTTTGATGAAGTTTTTTATGACTGCCGATTTTGGCGAAACCGACATTTTAGAAGATGCGACCAGCATTTCCGGCTTGCAGGAATCGCGCCTGACCCAAACCAGCCTGAAGGCCGGCTTTGTGATCCGTTTCTGACGATCGAAAACCGTCAGCATTGCATAAAAAAGGCGACCGTAAAGCCGCCTTGAATTTACGCTTTTGCCCGAAAATCGGGATTAATCGCGGGGCGGGATTTCAAGCCCTTTGATGCTTGCCGGACGCGATGCACAGCGCTCTACCCATGCATTGACAGCGTGAAAGTCACTGAGGCCCAGATGCTCAGCTGCATTGTAACCTTCAGACAAGCCGCGTACCCATGGGAAAATTGCTATATCGGCAATCGTGTATTCGTCACCCATGATGAACGCGCTATCCATCAACTGGCCTTCAAGCACACCGAGTAAGCGACGGGCTTCATTTGTGTAGCGTTCCATCGGGTAAGGATTGTTCGCAACTTTATCGGCGGCGTACTTATAAAAGTGACCGAACTGGCCAAACATTGGGCCGATACCGCCCACCTGAAACATGACCCACTGGATCGTTTTATACAAACCGACAGGATCATTCGGGATCAGCTTACCGGTCTTTTCGGCCAGATATAGAAGGATTGCTCCCGATTCAAAAAGGCCGATCGGCTTTCCTTCAGGACCATCCGGATCAATAATCGCAGGAATTTTATTGTTCGGATTAAGCGAGAGAAATTCAGGCGTCATCTGATCGTCGTTCGAAAACGATATAAGATGCGCTTCATAGGGAAGCCCAATTTCTTCAAGAGCGATTGAGACCTTCACACCATTCGGTGTGGGTAGGGAATAGAGCTGTAGAATATCGGGATTTTTTGCCGGCCATCGGGATGTGATCGGGAAGTCGGACAAGCGTGACATAGACGCTCCTTAAAATATGGAGTTTTTGTGTTCAGTATTTTCAGATGTGCTGCATTGCACGGAATTACAAGCTCAGAGTTTCCATTTTTGTGGCTACAAAATGGAGACAGTGAGTCAACGCAGGTCGAAACAAGTGATTTTTTTCATTAATCATCACCAGCGTAACCCAAAAACATCATTCGGGCAGAACCAGGTTGCGTGATTGATCGCAAAGCACCGAGTAAGCCGAACGCCGGATTTCGTTCAAAGCCATGCGGCAAGCGGTTTACGCTAGTGTTGGCTTTTCAGCGCCTGCGTAATTTCCGCTATGACCGGATCATCTGCATGCTCCGGCTTTTTGGCCCGTACAAAGCAGGCTTCAGACTTCAGGATCACGCCATCGTTCAAAATTTTCAGATGATTGGCCGCAAGCGTCGATCCGGTCGAGGTGATGTCGACGATGATATCGGCCTGCCCTGCCATGGGAGCGCCTTCGGTCGCACCAAGGCTTTCGACGATACGGTAAAGCTGAATACCGTGCTGAGCCGTGAAGAACTGCTGCGTCAGCCGCCAGAATTTTGTGGCAATGGCGAGCCTGCGTCCATGGCGGCTGCGAAACTCCGAAGCAACGTCGTTGAGGTCTGCCATCGTATCGACGTCCAGCCAGATTTCCGGCACAGCGACGATAACATCAGCCTGCCCGAAACCCAGGCGTGCAAGAAACTCAGCCTTTTCATCAACGCCGGGCACATTTTCGCGCATAACGTCTTCGCCGGTTACACCGAAATCGACAGTCCCCTTGCCCAGCTCGCGCGAGATTTCAGAGGCAGACAGAAAGGCCACCTCAATATCATCCCGGCCTGAAATCCGGCCACGATAGGAGCGATCATTGCCGTTGGTTTCGACAATGAAACCAGCCTTTGCCAGAGCAGCTTCCGCACCTTCCTTGATACGGCCCTTCGACGGAAGAGCGATGGTAACGGTCATTTGGACGTTCTCCCTTCGGCCTGTGCAGTGGCCCGCTCAATCCGGTCGAGCCAGAGAGAGAAACCAACTGCCGGAATACGGGCTTCAGCGCCCAAAAGCGTCAACAGGCGGTCATAACGGCCGCCACCGGCCAGAAGCGCACCCGATGGCCCCTCTTCGGAAATCTCGAAGACAAGGCCGGTATAATAATCAAGCGGCCGGCCAAAAGCGGCGCGATAGGAAATTGTGGCGACATCCACGCCCGCCGACGACAAGGCCTCAATGCGCGCACTGAAACCGGAAACGGCAGCTTTGATATCCAGCCGGTATTCTGCTGCAAAATCATCGAGCACTTTTGTGGCTTTATCCAGCGCAACATCCAGCGCCAGAAAGGCCTTCAATGCCGCCAGCGCTTCCTCGTCAAGACTGGTTACAGAAAGAGCCAGCTTTTCCTTCAGCCGTCGTGCGATCTCCTCCGGGCTTCGGCTGGCATTTGTGGAATATCCGGTCGCACTCATGGTCTCGTTGATGTGCGCAATCAACCCGGCCTCATTACCATCCGCCAGAAAGCCGGCGACCCGCCGGTCAAGCCCGGAAACAGGCTGCGGGCTTGCCAGTGTTTCCATCAGCCGGGCAAGCTGTGCCTGATTGCCGAAAGCGCCGATCAACCGCTTCTGCCATCCGCCCGGCAGACCAAGCGCCCTGACAACAGCCTCGAAAACAGCCTGATCGCCAAGCGTGGTCAGAAGTTTTCTGCCAGGCAGCATTTTCTGCAAAACCTGTGTGGCATCGGCAATGGCACGCGCATCGGCTGCCGCCACATCGGCTTCGCCCAAATCCTCGATACCGGCCTGATAAAACTCAGCTTCACCATCATCACGCGCCTGACGAAAAACCATGCCGCAATAGGCATAGCGGCGCGGCGTTCCGGCATTTTCGGCGATATGCCCCATACATACGGGAATGGTGAATTCCGGGCGCAGGCAAAGGCTTTCGCCGGTTTCGCTCTCTGTCATGAAAATACGGCGACGCAGTGCCTCACCGGTCATATCGAGAAACGGCGCGGCAGGCTGGATCACCGGCGTATCGGTCATCACGGTCGCACGCGCTTTGAACTCTGAAATGATAAGACCGGCAGACGCCGGAAGGCTGGAAGACGGCATGGATCGTCCGTTTGTCTGGTCAAAGGAATTCGCCGACCCCGAACACCACCCTTTGGGCAAAAAGTCAACGCTTGAGGGACTTTCACGTCACTTTCAGGCCGGGTGCCCTGCCGGAAAGACCTGACGCGCTCAGCTTTCGCTGGCGCGCTTCCGATCTTCTGCCTGGGCTTCCAACATGGCGCGAACCTCTTCAACAAGCGCGCTTTCCGGCACGGTTTTCTGTGCCACGCGGGCCTCGCGCCATTCGGCATTGTCCTCGATCTCACCGGACAAACGCTTTCCCTCGATCAGGTCCTTGATCTGGACGACACCTTCGGCGCGCTCATCGCCGCCCTGAATGATGGCGATGGGGCAGCCGCGACGGTCGGCATATTTGAGCTGGTTGCCGAATTTCTTCCAGTTGCCCTGATACATCTCGGCGCGGATGCCGGCCTTACGCAATTCCTGCGTCATCCTCTGGTAGCGCCCCATCGCCTCGGCATCGCCATCCATGACGGTGACGAGAACGGGCTCGATCACCTCGGACGCGCCGAGCTTGCCGAGATTCTTCAGCGCCGTCATCAGCCGCGACACGCCGATGGAAAAGCCCGTTGCCGGCACCGGCTGGCCCATGAAGCGCGACACCAGCCCGTCATACCGCCCGCCGCCGCCGACCGAACCGAACACGACCTTTTCACCCTTTTCATTGGTGACGTCGAAGGTGAGTTCGGCTTCGTAGACAGGGCCAGTATAGTATTCGAGGCCACGGACGACGGAGGGATCGACCGCTACCCTCAGCGGTTTCCCGCCATAACCTGCCGCCATCACTTGGCCAAGCAGGCTCGACAGCTCGTTAATGCCCGACAAACCAACCTCGGAATCACCAATCACAGCCATCAAACGATCCAAATAAGATCGTTGCTTCGAACCATCGGCGTCATCTGCTATGGGACCAACATTAGGAACAACTACGGTTAGAACTTTCTCTATCTGCTCCGTGCCAAGCCCCGCGCCCTTGGTGAAATCACCTGACTCGTCCTTACGGCCCTCACCCAACAGCAGCCGCACCCCGTCAGCCCCAAACTTATCCAGCTTGTCAATCGCCCTCAGCACCGTCAGCCGCTGCGCCGCGTTCTCCTCACCGCCAAGGCCGATCGCCTCCAGCACCCCATCCAGCACCTTGCGGTTGTTCACCCGGATCACATAGTCGCCGCGCGGAATGCCGAGGGCTTCCATTGTGTCGGCCATCATCATGCACATTTCGGCATCCGCCTGGACGCCCGGCGCGCCGACGACGTCGGCATCGAACTGCATGAACTGGCGGAAGCGGCCGGGGCCGGGCTTTTCGTTGCGGAACACATAGCCGGCGCGATAGGTGCGGTAGGGAAGCTGGATGTCGTTGAAATTTTCAGCGACATGGCGGGCAAGCGGCGCCGTCAGGTCGTAGCGCAGCGACATCCACTGGTCGTCATCATCGGTCAGCGAGAACACGCCTTCATTGGGGCGGTCGCTGTCCGGCAGGAATTTGCCCAGCGCATCGGTATATTCGAACATCGGCGTTTCCACCGGATCGAAGCCGTAATTCTCGTAGACCGCCTTGATCTTCGCCACCATTTCCTCGGTCGCGCGGATATCGGCGGCGGAGCGGTCGCCAAAGCCGCGCGGCAGGCGGGCCTTCAGCTTCTGCGGTTTCTTCTTCTTGTCGCTCATGGGGCTGACCGTTCTTTTTATCTGCTGGAAAATGCTGGTCGCTGTCTTAAAAGATCGAAGGCCGGGCGGCAAGCCTCTCAACCATCAGGGCTGACCTTCAAAGCTGAATGTCACGAGCGCTTCCGCCGCCTTGCTCAGATGCCGTTCCTTGTGGCTTAGAAGCTGAAACGCGCGCGATGGCAGATCGAAATTCACCCGTTTCAGTCCGCCGGAGGCAAGCCACGGCGCGGCCACCGAACCGGAAATGGCCGTCGCAGCATGGCTGGCGCGCACCGCAGAAAGAACGGCTTCGTTTGACGGCAGCGACATCACGACCGTCAGCGCCTCAGCGGGAATACCGAATGCGGCCATACCATACTCAAACTCGGAGCGTGTGCCGGAACCATCCTCGCGCAGAACCCAACTGGTCTGTCCGGCCAGTTCCCCCGGCGTCACCACACGTCCATCGGCAAGAGGATGTTCCGGACCGACAACCACAACCAGAGCATCGTCAGTGATATGCCGTTTTCGCAGAAGAGGATTGTCCAGCGTGCCCTCGATATAGCCAAGCTCCGCCTCGCCATTGGCAACAGCATCAGCCACCGTCGCGGTATTGCCGATGGACAGCTCAAGCTCGATCCCCGGATAGCGCGCATGAAAGCGCATCAGAACCGGCGGCAGAAAATAGCTGGCAATGGTCTGACTGGCGTAAACCGAAAGCGCTCCGCGCTCCAGCCCTCCCAGCTCACCCAGAACCCGCTCAGCCGCGCGTATACGTGCCAGTGTTGCCCGCGCCTCTTCCAGAAACTGCCGTCCCTCCATTGTCAGGACAATGCCGCGGCCAACGCGGTCAAACAGTTTCACACTGTAGAAATCCTCAAGCTTGCGGATCGCACTGGAAACCGCCGATGGTGTCAGATGCAATGCTTCAGCGGCGCGCGTCAGATGCTCGCGTTCGGCCACTTCGGTGAAAATGATAATCTGTTCAAAGGTCATCATGGGAAAAACGTTCGCTCCAATCGAATGAATTGTAAATTATTATTCGATGGAAGTCGACATTCGCGCATGAGACATTCCCACCATCCAAAGACGTTCAGCGCCGCAACCTTCGCGACCGCAAACGCCATATCTGAGAATTGTCCTGATTTTCACCCGCGCATTCCCGGCGGCGGCGTAAATCACTGCCATTGCGAGACAAAAGAGATGCAGACCGCTTCAGAGGCCCTATCGAATACCGATAACAGCCGCCTTCAGTTTTTCACACGCCTTGTCCCCGGCCTGCTTCTGGCGGGCGCAGTGTCGGCAGCCGCATTTGCGCTGGAGGCACTGGAGGTTCATCTTACCGGCCATCGCTATGTTGAAAACCTGGTGCTCGCCATTTTGCTTGGCACGGTCATCCGGTCGGCTATCAGCCTGCCCGCTGTCTTTCATCACGGCATAAAGTTCTCGGAGAAATTCATCCTTGAGGTTGCCATTGTGCTTCTTGGCGCCTCCATCAGCGTGCAGGCGTTAAAGGCTGCCGGGCCGGTTCTTGTGGTCGGCATCATCGGCACGGTCTCCCTGGCAATTCTCGTCAGCTATTCCATCGGGCGGGGCCTCGGCCTGAAACATAAACTGGCCACGCTGGTCGCCTGCGGCAACTCCATCTGTGGCAATTCAGCGATTGCAGCAGCGGCGCCGGTTATCGATGCAGAAGACGATGATGTTGCAGCAGCGATTGCTTTTACAGCGGTGCTGGGCGTCATCATGGTGCTTGCCCTGCCCCTGGCGCTAACGGGTCTGGGCATGACTCCATCGCAATATGGTGTTCTTTCCGGGCTGACCGTTTATGCCGTGCCGCAAGTGCTGGCAGCCGCACAGCCGGGCGGTATGATCGCAGTGCAGACTGGCACACTGGTGAAACTCATTCGTGTGATGATGCTCGGCCCGGTTCTGTTCGCCCTTGGGATCAGCGCCCGTGCAGCCAGCCGCGAAACCGGTGGCGCAAAGGTCAAACTGAAACACATCGCGCCCTGGTTCATCATTGGCTTTGCGATCATGATGGCGCTGCGCTCGGTCAATGCCATTCCGGATGGTCTTGTTGTCCCGCTGGCACACACATCAAATGCTCTTACAGTGATTGCAATGGCCGCACTTGGTCTTTCCGTAGACGTGCGCTCGCTTGGTCGCGCCGGTGGTCGTGTTGTCCTCACCGCCGTTTTGTCAATCGGCGTGCTGACGAGCATCGCTCTTGGCCTGATTTTCTTCCTGCAGATCGGCTAAAGCTCACATATCAGCCTTCGGGCGGACCAGCTCTGCCCGAAGTTTGCCGACTGTTTCACGACAGCAGCAGCCTTCAATGTGGTCGTTGACCAGTCCCATGGCCTGCATGAAGGCGTAAACCGTTGTCGGACCAACAAATTTCCAGCCGCGTTTCTTCAGGTCTTTCGATATACGGGTTGAAGCCGGTGTAATCGGATTGGCGACCAGCGTCTCATAGTCAACGACCGCAGGCCGGTCTTGCGGCTCTGGTTCATGCGACCAGAAATAAGCGGCCAGAGAACCGAATTCGCGTTCCATATCAATGGCACGGCGCGCATTATTGATGGTGGCCTCGATCTTGCCGCGGTGACGGATGATCCCCTTGTCTTCGAGCAAACGGTTGACATCCGATTCATCAAAAAACGCGACTTTATGAAAATCGAAGCTGGCAAAAGCGGTACGAAAATTCTCGCGCTTTCTCAAGATTGTCAGCCAGGACAGCCCTGACTGAAACCCTTCAAGACAGATCTTTTCGAAAAGCCTGAAATCATCGGTGACCGGGCGTCCCCATTCTTCATCGTGGTAGCGCAGATAGTCATCCTGATTGCCATGCCAGAAGCAGCGCCAAAGCCCGTCACTGCCTTCAATCAACCCTTTTGATTCGCTCATAAGATCCGCTCTCCCTCTGGCGCACGCCTCATAATCTGACAAATGACAATTTCAGACAAAAGACGGTTACCTTACTGTCACAACTGTTGCCATTTCGCCACGCCTGCAGAGGTTCATGAGTACAACTTTAAAATATTTATTAACTGTGATGTGGTGATTATGGTGAACGAATTCTAAAAAAGAAAGCATAGCAAAACCAGATTACCGGATCACTTCATGTCTCTTCGCGTCGCTACGCTGGCTGCACCTGCAGCAATAATCGTTGCAGGGATGACTGCACTTCCGCAGAACGCATCGGCCGAAATGGCGTTTTCGGTCTACGGCGGTTATCAGTCTGCACCGCATTCCGAAATCGATATCAATAATCAGGATGCGTTTACTGCCGGTTGGGAAGGCAAGCCCTTCACAGCACCGCCGCACTGGGGTGTTCGCGGCACCTGGTGGCTGGATCAGTTCGACATGCCAAATCTCGGCATTTCACTCGATTACAGCCATGACAAGGTCTATGCGGACAGTGAAACCCTCAGCAAATCCGGCTGGTCGCATTTTGAATTTACCGATGGCATCAATCTACTGACACTGAATGCTCTCTATCGTTTCCCGATCAAGGAAACGAAATGGACGCCCTATGTGGGAGCTGGTGCCGGTATCAACGTACCGCATGTTGAGGTCACGCGTGCAAGCGGCGAAACCTTCGATTACCAGTTCGGCGGCGCAACCTTGCAGGCGCAGGCCGGGATCGCATACTCGTTTCTGGAAAACTGGGATGCATTTCTGGAATATAAGGCGACCTATTCCTGGGTTGATGTCGATATCGACAGCGGCGATTCGCTGCAGACGAATATTTTCACCAATGCGGTGAATGTGGGCGTCAGCTACCGGTTCTGATCCTCCCAGACACTGAAACTTTAAGAAGCCGCCTCAAAAGGGCGGCTTTTGGCTTTAGAGCGTCCTTTGTGCATCCATTCGGATGCACAAAGGACGCTCTAAGCTATTGAATCTACGCATCATCCTTTGCGAAAATCGATTCCGGTTTTGGGGTCGATGCTGTGGGGCCTATTTGAGCTGTTCAGGTTTTCTGCCACCGTAAGCCCAGTCCAGCAACTCCACCGTATGAAGGATCGGCGTGGCCGTTCCGCTTCCAATCTGGGTGATACATCCGATATTTCCGGTTGCGATCACATCCGGGTTTGTCGCCTCGATATTCTTGACCTTACGGCTTTTAAGCCTGTCTGCGATATCCGGCTGCATGATATTATAAGTGCCCGCTGAACCACAACACAGATGCCCTTCGGCGGGCTCTTTCACAGTAAAACCGGCACGTTTAAGAAGCTTTCCCGGTTGTGTTTTCAGCTGCTGACCATGCTGCATCGAACAGGCCGAATGGTAGGCGACCACCATATTCCGCGGTGGCTGTTCAGGCAGATCGAGGGTGAGAAGATATTCGGTCACATCTTTCGCCAAAGACGAAATCTTTTTTGCCTTTTCCGCATAGGCAGGATCTCCGGCGAGCATATGGCCGTAATCCTTGATTGTTGTGCCACATCCTGACGCCGTGATGATGATGGCATCCAGCCCGCCATTTTCAAGCACATGACACCAGACATCAACATTCCGGCGCGCCTGTGAAAGAGCCTGTTCCTCACGCCCCATGTGATGCACCAGCGATCCACAACAGCCCTCGCCTTCCGGCATAACCACCTCGACACCGAACCTGGTCAAAAGCCGGATCGCTGCTTCATTGATATCCGGATCGAGAACAGATTGCGCGCAACCTGTGAGAATGGCGACCCGACCACGTTTCTCGGCTTTTGGCCCATATACGCCCGGTCTCGATGCATCGGAGGCCGGAGGCAGTTTTTGAGGCGCCAGTTTCAGCATCGCCCCGAAGGGCTTTGACGCCTTATAACGCGCCAGAAGCCCGGCAAACGGACGGCCCAACCGTGCAAGCACAAGAGCAGCACGAAAGCGCCTGGGATAAGGCAGAACCGCAGCCAGCGTTGCGCGGGTCAGCCGGTTCAGGAGCGGACGCTGATAGGTCTTTTCGATGTGAACCCGTGCATGGTCGACCAGATGCATATAATCAACGCCTGAAGGACAGGTTGTCACGCAGGAAAGACATGAAAGACAGCGGTCGATATGGGTTACGACCTCTTTGTCTGCCGGCCGGTCATTTTCCAGCATATCCTTGATCAGATAGATCCGCCCGCGCGGACTATCCAGCTCGTTTCCAAGCGTCACATACGTTGGGCACGTGGCTGTGCAGAAGCCGCAATGAACACATTTGCGAAGAATGGATTCAGCTTCAGCGACCTTGGGATTGTCCAGTTGCGCGGGCGAAAAATTCGTTTGCATTCAGCAGGTCCGCTTCAGATCAACCAGGATTGCGGATTGGCAATCGGCTCTTCACGCGAAACTTTCTGAAGGCCGATCACAACGCGCACGACGACCCAGACAGCCGTTGCCAGGAAACCCAGAAAGCCAATCACAACGAACATCAGAACGAATGAAATGGCTGAAAACAGCACAGCAATCCAAAAGGTTCTGATTGCCCACGTATAGTGGGTTTTAAGCCATTCATCAGCCTTGTCGCGGTTCATATAGGCCGAAACAACACCAATAATGCCGGCAATAAAAATCACAAAGCTGACCAGATAAAGAATGTAGATCAGAATGATATTATTGCGGGTGGGGTCCATCCAGCCGTCGCCCCAACGCTTCGGCTGTGTATTTTCAGGTTCACTCATGCGGCAGTCTCCTGTTTGTCCATCTTGCCTGGATTGAGTATGCCCTTCGGGTCGAATGTCGCCTTGATACGATTTGAAAGCGCAGCAACTGGCGAAGGCTGCGGTTCAAAACATGCCGTGACAGATCGCACCGTTTCCGGTGCACGCAGCAATGTGGCATGTCCGCCGCCGTGTTTCCTGATCAGTCTGCGCAAGGCATCAGCCTCTGCATCTCCTTCGAGAGCCATCCAGATCAGTCCACCCTGCCAATCGTAAAAGGCATCGACGGCTGCCACAAGCCGCATGTCGGAAAGAAGTGCAGCACCGGCCGATGGCGCGATGCTGACGCGCCACAGACACGTCTGATGATTTTCACTGTAAGGCGAAACATCTCGGATCGCCTGCCAGAGCGCGCGGGTCTCGTCTTCAGCCAACACAGAAACTGAACCGAATTCAGACAGAAAATCTCTCAGCTTGTCTCGGCGCACGGCGACCGATTCTGAAAGCCCCTCAAGCCGGAAACAGGTTGCCGCCCCGCCTTCCAGCAGACCATCCAACATCCGATGTATGACGCTGTAAGGCATATGAGCAGCGCCGGAGACTTCAACAGGCAACGCCATGACAGCCGCCATAACCTTCACGGCATCTTCGTCGGAAAGATCGGAAAGCACCACTGTTGCCGCAGCCTTTGGCGCGGGAAGAACCTTGAACGTAACCTCGCTCATGAAACCGAGCGTGCCATAAGATCCCGCCATCAGCTTGACCAGATCGAGGCCTGTCACATTCTTCATCACCCGGCCACCGGAGCGAACGATTTCGCCCTTGCCATTGATGAAACGTACGCCGAGCAGATGGTCACGCGCCGCACCAGCCAGCGAAAAACGCCTGGGACCGGAAACATTGGCAGCGAACACACCACCAATTGTAGGGTCGCCATAACTGCCCATGATGCCGCGATGATCCATCGGTTCGAACGCGAGATACTGACCGTTTTCCGATAATGCCAGATCGATTTCAGCAAGAGGCGTTCCGGCTTTGGCCGTCATCACCATTTCGGAAGGATTATAGGAAACAATTCCGCTCAGGCTTCGTGAAGACAGCTTCTGGTCGGCTTTGACAGGCTGGCCGAAGTCGGGCCTGGTATTCCCGCCGGAGATCTCGAGCGATTTCCCCTCCTGATAAAACTGGCGGACGATCTCAACGGCGTCCGCTTCGGTTTCAGGCTTCAGAACATCATGCATTGTCTTCGCGCCCTTCCAGCGGAAAGACCTTTGACGGATTCAGGATCCAGTCAGGATCAAAAGCGGCCCGCACGGCCATCTGCTGCTTCAGATCGATCTCGCTATACTGATGGCGCATAAGGTCGCGCTTTTCTATGCCAACACCGTGCTCTCCGGTGAGGCAACCACCGGCATCGACACACAGTTTCAGGATTTCCGCACCCGCGGCTTCTGCACGTGCGGCATCTTCCGGGTCATTAATATTGTAGAGGATCAACGGGTGCATGTTGCCATCACCGGCATGGAAAACATTGGCAACGCGGAGTCCATAACGATCCGTGATTTCACTGGTTTTCTCAAGAACGTAAGAAAGCTGGCTGAGCGGAACAGTTCCATCCATACAAATATAGTCTGCGATCCTGCCGGTCGCACCAAAGGCCGATTTGCGCCCCTTCCAGATCAGAGCTGCCTCTGTGGCTGACTGGCATTCGCGAACTGTGCCAACATCGTGACGCTTTGCAATTTCAACGATGGCGGCCAGCATCGCCTCCATTTCAGCTTCGGAGCCTTCAACCTCGACAATCAGCAGCGCACCGGCATCCAGCGGATAGCCAGCCTTGGCAAAGGCTTCGCAAATCTCGATGGCGGGCTTGTCCATAAACTCAATTGCAACCGGGATAATGCCGGCAGCAATGATATCCGTCACGCAGGCACCAGCCTTTTCCGATGACGGAAAGCCAAAGAGTACGGGCCTAGCGCCTTCAGGCACGGCCAGCAGCCTGACGGTCGCCTCCGTGATGATGCCGAGCTGCCCCTCGGAGCCACAAGCCAGCCCCAAAAGATCATAGCCGGGCGCATCCAGCGCCTTTCCGCCAAGCTCGACAACCGTTCCGTCAACCAGCACCATTTTGACGCCCAGCAGATTATTAGTGGTCACGCCATATTTCAGGCAATGGGCGCCACCCGAATTCATGCCGATATTACCGCCGATCGTGCAGGCGAGCTGAGAGCTGGGATCAGGCGCGTAGAAAAAACCTTCCGGCTTCACGGCCTCCGATATCGCGATATTGGTAACGCCAGCCTGAACGATAGCGGTCCGATCTGGCAGGTCGATATCGAGTATACGGTTCATCCGCGACAGGCCGATAATAATGGCATCTTCCTGACCGATAGCACCGCCCGAAAGCGATGTGCCTGCCCCACGCGGAACAACAGGAATACTGTTCTTGTAGGCATAAGACAGTATGTCAGCCACCTGCCGGGTTGTTTCAGGCAAACACACCGCCAGCGGCACACGTGTATAGGCGAGGAAACCGTCGGTCTCGAATGGTACGAGTTCTCTGCGCTCATGAATGATGCAATCAGATGGCAAAAGCGCACGAAGCTCGGCGATGATTGCATCACGCCGCGCAAGTATCTCGGCCTTTGGCTGCTGGAACGCAATCGTACCGGTCATGCTTTAAGATATCCGCCCCATCCGTGTTTAAGGCGTCTCCTCCGCCCTTTACCTGACGATTGTTTATCACTCGCCAGAATTCAAGACAAATGCTAACATTTATTCCGAAATGGAAACAGTCGGGCAGTTTAATGAAGAATCTTCATGACATGGCAGTCTTCGCGCGCGTTGCCGCAACCGGCAGCATGACCAAAGCCGCAGAAGACATGCGTCTTTCTCCCGCAGTCGTCTCAAAGAGTATCAAACGGCTTGAAGAGCAGCTTGGCACGCGCCTGCTTCAGCGAACGACACGAAAGATCGCGCTGACTGAAACAGGGCGCGGCTTTTACGAACGGCTGTTGCCGGTTCTGGCGGGCGCGGAAGAAGCGCAGGCTTTTGTTGAAGGCAGGGCAACGCAGATCAGGGGCCGTCTCAAGGTATCGGCGCCAACATCCTTCGGCCGGATGCATATCGCACCGCACCTGAACGGATTTATGAATGCATACCCCGCACTCAATATCGAACTGGTGCTCAGCGACACATTCGTTGATATCGTAGGGGAAGGATTTGATCTCGCCATCCGCATCGGCGAGCTTCATGATTCGACCCTCGTCGCGCGAAAGCTGGCAAGGGTCAGGCGCATTCTGTGTGCCTCAAAATCCTATATCGCGGAACACGGGGTTCCAACCGGTCTGTCGGACCTGGACAATCATATCTGCCTGCCCGCACACAATGGCGAACACTGGCGTCTTGAAGGGCCGGAAGGTCCGGTCAGCTTCAGACCGCATGGAAGACTGACGACCAATTCCAGTGAAGTGGTGCGCGAAGCATTGATTTCAGGCATGGGCATCGCTTTGCGATCGACATGGGATATCGGACCAGAACTGTCCCGTGGCGATGTGGTTCAGGTACTCAGTACGTATGAAAGCGCTTCAGATGTCGGTCTTTTCGCAGTGTATCCGACACGAAACTTCCTGCCCGGAAAGGTTCGAATGTTCATCGAATTTCTGGCTGGCCTTTATGGCCCCGCCCCTTATTGGGACAGGGGCCTCAGCGGTTAATGGTCGTTTAAGCGACGATGATGATCCCGGTTAACAGAGAAATCAGCAACACAACCAAGACGACAAAGATCAAAATCCGCGCTATCCCGGCTGACAAACCGGCGACGCCGCGAAATCCAAGCAGACTGGCGACTGCAGCAATAATCAGAAGTATCAGAATCCATTCCAGCATTGGTGACCCTTTCTCTATTTTTGTTTTATAACAACCTATGCTATCAACGATCAGGTTTACCGAAAGTTCCGTTTGCAGGCTGTGCATCCGGTGCTTGGCTTCGAATACTTCTGCACAATCGTCATAAAAGGTTCATGCGACTGAGAAGACGCAGGGATTCTTCGTGTGCTATTCGAATGAACCAAAGTGAAAAAGAAATGAACAACCCCAAACAACGATAAGGGACAGCTGCGGCATGTCATCGAAGGATAAAAAGCAGGACAGGGCCGGTGGAACAGACGAAACGCGTCAGCAATATGCAGCATTATGCTACCGCCGCCCGGGCAAGAAAACGAAGGACCTCGAAATCCTGCTGATCACAAGTCGCGATACAGGCCGGTGGGTAACCCCGAAGGGTTGGCCCATGAACAACAAGGCACCACATGAAGTCGCTGAACAGGAAGCCTACGAAGAGGCCGGCATCAAGGGAAAGATTTCAGAAAACCCGCTGGGCAATTTTAGCTATCTGAAGCGCCTCGACGACGGCACTTCTGTGCCCTGCAAGGTCGATCTCTTCCCGCTTCTGGTTCGCAAGACCAAAACAAAATTTCCAGAGGCAGAGGAACGTGTCAGACGCTGGACTTCGCTTGAAGAGGCTGTCGACATGGTGCATGAGCACGAGCTGAAATCGCTGCTGATGAATTTTGCCGACCAGATGAAATAGCCACGGCGCTTTGCGTGTCTGGCCTTAGCCGCTAAATTCCCGGCCAATCATCAATGATTCGCGGGAGACCGTCATGCGCGCTAATTACCGTCTTCAGCGCCTGTTCGTGGAAGCGCAACTGAAAGGCGACGAAGACCTTCCTGCCAGCAAGGATCAGTTTCATTATCTGGCACATGTTCTGCGCGCCGAACAGGGCAGCGACGTTCTTCTTTTCAATGGCCGGGACGGCGAGTGGCTGGCCGAGGTTGATTTTCCAACGCGCAAGAAAATCACTCTTAAGATAAAAGAACAGGTTCGCCCGCAACCAGCTCCGTGCGACCTTCACTACCTGTTTGCACCGCTGAAAGTCGGGCGGATGGACTATATGGTTCAAAAAGCGGTCGAAATGGGCGCGGGTGTCATTCAGCCGGTCATGACCCAGCACGTTCAAGGCAAGATCAACAATTATGAACGACTTGCGGCCAACATCACCGAAGCGGCCGAACAGTGCGGGGTCCTTGCCGTGCCGGAACTCCGGCAGGGGGAAAAGTTGAACGAGATACTTGATAGCTGGCCGGCAGACAGGGCGCTGATTTTCTGTGACGAGGCGGCCGAAACGCAGAACCCGCTTAAGGCCCTCAAACCGGTCCGATCTGAAAAACTTGCGCTGATCATCGGTCCGGAAGGTGGCTTTTCGGATGAAGAACGCGCGCTCCTGCGATCCAAAGACTTTGTTACCCCCATCCCGCTCGGCCCCAGAATTTTGCGCGCCGATACAGCTGCCGTGGCCGCTATGGCTGTCATACAAGCGGCAATCGGTGACTGGTATTGACCTGTTTGTGGCCGGATCAGGCATTATATCGGATTGGACTTCAAACCGGTTTTATCATTCAATCAAAGAAATTGACTTGATCGCCCGGCTGATTAGGGCCAAGAGCGGTCAGATTATCCGGCGAGCCAGTTCCTTTGCGGCTGAAGGCCGGAACCATTTATATTCGAGGAAACATCATGGCTCGTGATACATCCGATGACACGCCAATCACATCCACGACTGAGCTGATCGCCGACCTTGAACGCGGCTGCAAGCCGGAATCGCATTTCCGGATCGGCACGGAGCATGAGAAGTTTCCGTTTTTCAAAGCAGATAACAGTCCGGTTCCCTATCATGGTGAGCATTCGATTTCTGCATTGCTTCATGGCATGAAGGACAAGCTCGGCTGGGATGCGATCATGGATGGCGAGAACATTATTGGCCTCGCCGAACCCAATGGCATGGGTGCCATATCTCTGGAGCCCGGTGGCCAGTTTGAGCTTTCCGGAGCGCCGGTCAAAACGCTGCACGAAACCTGCCGTGAATCCAACCAGCATCTGGCCGTTTTGCGCGGTGTTGCAGAACCGATGGGAATCGGTTTTCTCGGTGTTGGCGGAAGCCCGAAATGGAGCCTTGACGAAACACCGCGCATGCCGAAATCGCGGTATGAGATCATGACGCGCTACATGCCGAAGGTTGGTACGCAGGGCTTGGACATGATGTATCGGACCTGCACGATTCAGGTGAATATCGATTTTTCCTCAGAAGCCGATATGCGGCGGAAGATGGCGCTTTCTCAGAAACTTCAGCCGCTCTCGACTGCGCTGTTTGCGTCCTCCCCGTTTACCGAAGGCAAACCCAACGGCCTCTTGTCATGGCGTGGCGATATCTGGCGCGATACCGACAATAACCGATCGGGACTGCTCGATTTCGCTTTTGAAGCGAACTTTGGCTTTGAGCGTTATGTTGAATGGGCGCTGGACGTGCCGATGTATTTCATCGTGCGCAACGGCCGCTATCATGATTGCACCCACATCACATTTCGCCAGTTCATGGACGGCGCCCTTAAAGATGAAGTCGAAGCATGGCAGCCGACCATGGGTGACTGGACCAACCACCTTTCAACGCTGTTTCCCGACGTTCGTCTGAAGCGTTTTCTTGAAATGCGCGGAGCCGATGGCGGAACCTGGCGGCGTATTTGTGCCTTGCCATCTTTCTGGGTTGGCCTGCTTTACGATTCCACTGCGATGTCTGATGCAGAAGCGCTGACCAAAGACTGGTCGATTGCCGACATCCACAAACTCAGGAACGATGTCCCCTCTCTGGCGCTCAAGGCTGAGATCGGCGGCAGATCGCTTCTGGATGTCGCCCCGGATGTGATCGCGATCGCGCGCAAAGGACTGCAGGCACGCGGCAACCGCAACAGTGACGGGCGTGATGAAAGCGTATTCCTGATGACGCTTGATGAGATTCTGGCGAAGAAAGCGACATTTGCCGAAGATCTTCTGGCACTTTATCACGGGCGCTGGAACGGCTCCGTAGACCCGCTATTTTCCGAATTTCAGTACTAGAGCGCCCTTTGAGCGTGGACACGGAAATACACAAACGCCGGACAGCACTGCCCCTGATAAAAAAGCCCGGAAAACGCAACGCGTTTCCGGGCAAATGCAGGATAAAGGCTGAAAATATCCTGCGGGGAAAATGACGCTTTCATCTGGCCGCATGTTGGGATGAACGACCGGACTGTTAACGCCAAAACAGAGCAAACCATCACCGGCGCTTGCAAAAGAGCCATACAGCGTGAAAATCTTTCAGCGCGATCCCTTTGGACACGCAGAGGTTCACGCCAAAAGCGATGACAGCTGCAGAAGCGAGATCAGACAATCATGCGCTGGGCGCGGCGGGCTGCACTTTGCTTCAGATCTGTCATAGGATCTTCCGAGGCTGCCGAATAGTAAGCGCGATTGACATCGTGACGGGTCAGGCCAAGGTCTTTCAGCAGTGCGTCATCAAGCTCCGCGAGTTCCTTGATAGCGAAGCGGTTCCTGAAGAAACGCATTGTTGCTGCAAAAGCAGCCTGTATCATTTCAAATGTGGTCGATCCGTGGCCGGAAGTCCGGCTTTCAGCAGTTCGGTTCAAGGTGTTCATTTTCGTTTCCTCTCTGAAACGTTGCCGGTCCCGGAAACGCCTCATTTTTTGTTGAGCAACACCGCAGAAAGCCAGATCTCTGGCATTGTAAGGAATTGCTCATTAGTCGAGACCGAAGGAAACCGTTTCTGGCCAAAAAAACCACCCGATTTATGCGCCCAATGCCGTCAGCGCTTCTGTCCCGTTGATGGCAATATTCTCACGCCCCTATTGATCAGTCCAACGAATGTTTTTAATATCAAGCATCAATACGATTGATGGATGACGCTCATGGCCGCGCCGCTTGATACAGACCAGCTCCAGACCTTCGTCGCAATTGTCGACAACGGCTCCTTCACCCGTGCCGCAGAACAGGTTTTCAAAACCCAGTCTGCGGTCTCAATGCAGATGCGTCGCCTTGAAGAACGGGTCGGAAAACAGCTCTTCACCAAGGATGGCCGAGGCGTTAAGCTGACGGATGAAGGCGACAAGCTCCTCAACTATGCCCGCAGGATCATTCGCCTCAATAATGAAGCTGTCGCGGCATTTGATGATAACCGGCTGGAAGGTTCGATCAGGATCGGAACGCCGGATGATTATGCTGATCGCTATATGCCGGACATCATTAGCCGTTTCGGCAAAACCCATCCGAATGTTGAGCTTTATATCGTTTGCGAGGCATCGGTGGATCTGGCTGAACGCCTGAAACATGGCGAGCTTGATATGGCTCTCGTGACACATAACCCGCGCACCCGCGACTCAGAAGTTGTACGCACGGAGCCTCTGTGCTGGGTTGCTTCAGCCAATCATGCCTTGCCCGTGGACAGGCCGGTACCACTGGCTGTGGGGCGGCGTGACTGCCGTTGGCGTCAACTGGCCATCAGCGCGCTGGAAGGTGTTGGACGAGACTACAAGGTTCTTTTCACCAGTTGGTCATCTACGGTTGTGGCCTCTGCAGTGCTGGCGGGGATGGCGGTTTCCATTCTGCCGGAGTCCGCGCTTAGGACCGGCATGCGGGTTTTAACGCAGGCCGATGGCTTTCCATCGCTGCCACCGGTCCAGATCGGACTGATGAAACGCCCCGGTGCCTCGGCATCTCTGACAACTGCGCTGTGTAATCACATCATCGCCTCGCTGGACAATATCAGCCCGGCTGATCCCGTTGATGCCTATGAACCCGATGGCAAGGCTGCGCCTGTTCCCCGCCAACCGCGCCTCAGGCCCGGACACATCCTGCCCAGTTGGTAATGCCGTTTTAAAAGGCCCGGCTTAACACCGGGCCTTAAAGTGCCATGCATCCATTCGGATGCACAAAGCACGCTCCAACCTATTGAATTTACGCATCGGCCCGAGAATCGATTCCGATTTTCGGGCCGATGCTGCAAGGCGTTTAGAGCATTTCGCAGTCAGATGGAAAAATCTAACGTCCGCGAAAATGCGTCAAAACAAAGAGATAGAGCGGTTGCGCGTTTCCATGAAAGGCGGAACCGCTCTAGAATGTCTGGCTGGTCGGACGGAAGAGTATCTCGTTGATATCGACCTCTTCGGGCTGCGAAATCGCATAGACCGCCGCACGGGCGAAACTGGAGGCCGGAATAGCCTGCTTCTCGTAGAAATCGGCAATCGCCTCCTGCACGCCTTCGGCCTTCACCGAACCGGGTAATTCCGATTCGACAGCACCGGGAGACAGGATGGTCGTGCGCAGGCCATCTTCTTTGACTTCCTGGCGCAGAGATTCAGCAATGGCGCGTACACCGAATTTCGTCGCGCAATAAACCGCGCTGACCGAATTCACAACATGGCCGGCAACGGATGAAACGAAGATGTTCTGGCCGCTGCCCTGTTCTTTCATGATCGGCAGAACCGCACCAACACCATATAAAACGCCCTTGAGATTGACATCGATGCATTGCTCCCACTCATCATAGCGGTTCATGCTGAGCGGTGCCATTGGCATAAGACCAGCATTATGCAGCATGACATCGATGCGACCGAAGTGCTCTTTGGAACCCTTTACGAATGCCTCGACCTGTTCACGCTTTGTGACGTCAACCTGAAAGGCCCTGGCATTATCGCTGCCGAGTTCATCGACAAGCGCATCGAGCCTGTCCTTTCTGCGCGCGCCAAGAGCGACTTTCGCTCCTGCTTCCACCAAATGCCGTGCGGTTTCCGCGCCCAGACCGGAGCTTGCACCGGTGATGACCACGACTTTTCCAGCAACATTTTCCATGGTTAGGTCTCCTTCATTGGTTTTAAAAACAGCCATCGCCAAAGGCCGATGGCAAAAAGAATGGCTTCAGGACAAAAAGTCCTCATCTGAAACATGTTCCAGCCATGTGACCGGGGTTCCGTCTGCTTTTTCCTGAATGGCAACATGGGTCATGGCGTGCTTGTCGGTTGCACCATGCCAGTGTTTTTCCTCCGGCTCGAACCAGACAGTATCGCCCGCCCTTATGGTCTGTTTGGCCTGCCCTGCCACCTGCACCCAGCCTTCACCGCTTGTTACGATCAAAAGCTGGCCAAGCGGATGCGTGTGCCAGGCCGTGCGGGCTCCAGGTTCGAATGTAACTATGGCAGCCCCTGCCCGCCCCGGCTCAGGTGCATTGAACATGTTATCGATCCGAACTGCACCGGTGAAGCTGTCACCCGGCCCGAGTACCGATGGCTGATCGGATGGATTGAGAATTTTCATCGTCATTTCCTCTGGAATGCAGCGGCAAGGATGTCGCCTCTGATCATCAGATAGAGCGCACTATCCTTCTTTATTAGAGAATAATCTGATATTGCTTTCATACTCAGAATTCATAAATCGGATGGAACTATCCCTTGAACGTGCCACGCGACGAACTTTCTGACCTGATGTCGTTCCTGATTGTCGCCAAAGAGCGTAGCTTCACACGTGCCGCCGCACGCCTTGGAACATCACAAAGCGCCTTGTCGCATGTGGTGCGAAGACTGGAGCAAAAACATGGGGTGCGGCTTCTGACTCGAACCACGCGCAGCGTGTCGCCAACGGAGGCCGGGCAACGGCTGACCGCGGCGCTGGAACCGGCGTTTGCCGACATTGAAGCCGGACTGGATCAGCTCAATCAGTATCGCAGCCAACCAAGCGGGACGGTGCGTATTACCACCAGCAGCTGGCCTGCGATGAATATCCTGATGCCGGCGGCCAACCGCATCATGGCTGAAAATCCTGATATCTGTTTTGACGTGGAGACGGACCCGCGACTGACCGACATCGCGAGCGATGGTTTCGATGCAGGCATTCGCCTTGGCGAGCGCGTTGAAAAGGACATGATTGCAGTTCGTATCGGCCCGGACATCAGACTGGCTGTGGCAGGAAGCCCGGACTATTTCAAGAAACACGCGCCCCCTGAAACACCACATGATCTGACTGCGCATAACTGCCTCAATCTGCGGCTTCCCACATGGGGCGGGCTTTATGTATGGGAGTTTGAGCGAGATGGACACGAACTCAACGTGCGTGTCGAGGGTCAGTTCATTTCGAATGATCCTGACATTGTCATCAATGCAGCGCTGAATGGTCAGGGGCTTTTATGTCTGCCGGATGATTATGTTCGCCCGTATGTGGCAAGTGGAAACCTCGTGACGTGTCTCGACGACTGGTGTCAGCCATTTCCCGGTTATCATCTTTATTATCCAAGCCGTAACCAGAACGCGCCAGCATTCCGGCTTCTGGTTGATGCGCTTAAATACCGTGGCAAAACGTAAGACCGGGGCACATCGGCGCGCCCCGGTCGAAAACTCGATACAAACACGGATGCTGTTTATTCCGCTGCCGTCGAAATCGTACTGGCTTCGTATCCATGCGCATGTTTCAGCGCCTTGCGTACGCCCGCCTCATAATCGGGGTGAACCTTTTTAAAGAGCGAAAGCTGACGCTCGATGATTTCGCCGGGAACACCGCCCATGGCCGCCGCAACATTGCTGAACAAACGGCTTTTTTCGCCGTCGTCGAACAACTCAAACAAGGCCCGCGGCTGCGAATAGTCGTCATTGCCTTCGCGATGGTCAAAGCGATCCATATCACCGGATATCTTCAGCGGCGGTTCCTTGGCTGTCTGATCTTCAACCGCTCCCCCCATACTATTGGGCTCATAATAAGCGTCGATGGCTCCGGTTTTCTGGCCAAAGAAATTCATCTGCCCGTCCTTGTGATAGTGATGGACAGGACATTTGGGCGCATTGACCGGCAAGGCTTCATAATGCGTGCCGAGACGATAACGATGCGCGTCCGCATAGGAGAAAATCCGTGCCTGCAGCATCTTGTCCGGTGAGTGCGAAATACCGGGCACAATGTTCGATGGCGAGAAGGCAGCCTGTTCGATTTCGGCGAAATAGTTATCTGCATTGCGATTGAGCTCAAAGTATCCGACATCAATCGGCGGATAATCCGCATGTGGCCAGACCTTGGTCAAATCGAACGGGTTGTAAGACGTATTCTCTGCGTCCGCTTCCGGCATGATCTGCACCTGCATTTTCCAGCGCGGGAAATTGCCGTCTTCAATCTTGCCGAACAGGGCCTCCTGATATGTTTCGCGACTCTTGCCGATCAGCGGTTCAGCTTCTTCATTGGTGTAATGCTTATGCCCCTGCTCTGTCTTGAAATGGAACTTCACCCAGAAACGTTCGCCCTTGTCATTCCAGAGAGAATAGGTGTGAGAGCCATAACCATTCATATGTGTCGGATCGACCGGAAGCCCCCGGTCAGACATCAGGATCGTGACCTGATGCAGACTTTCCGGTGAGAGTGACCAGAAATCCCACATCGCAGTTGCAGAACGGAGATTGGTGCGCGGATGACGCTTCTGAGTGTGAATGAAATCAGGGAACTTATATGGGTCTCGCACAAAGAAGACCGGCGTATTATTCCCGACCAGATCCCAGTTGCCATCATCGGTATAGAATTTGAGCGCAAACCCGCGAACATCACGTTCAGCGTCTGCAGCGCCCTGCTCTCCTGCGACCGTCGAGAAACGGGCGAGCATCGGGGTTTCGGATCCCGGCTGGAGACAGCGTGCTTTGGTATATTGCGAAATATCGCCTGTAATCTTCAGTGTGCCGAACGCACCCCATCCCTTCGCATGGACAACGCGCTCAGGAATACGTTCCCTGTTCTGATGCGCCAGCTTTTCAATCAGCTGATAATCCTGAACCATCAAGCCGCCCTGCGGACCAGCCGTCAGCGAATTCTGGTTATCCGGAAGCGGGGCACCCGCTGTAGTGGTGATCTTTGGTCCGTCAGTCATCATTTCCTCCTTCAGTGTGGTCAGCCTCGGTCTGGATAAACGCGCATGCTGCGTCGTCGGCGGATTGCACGCCCTTACTTTAAAATGATCGCACCGCTTCAGGATAATTTCCAATTGTCATTTCCTGTAATTTCGATAAGATTTTCCTATGGTCATTTCTTTAAAGCAGCTGCGCTATTTCGAGGCGCTGGCGCGTGAACGTCATTTCGGCCGGGCGGCCGAAGCCGTGCATGTCAGCCAGCCAGCGCTTTCAGCGCAGATTATGGAGATGGAAAGCGCGCTGGGCGTCAAGCTGGTGGAGCGTACACGCAAACAAGTCATTCTGACGCGTGCAGGAAAACGTGTACTGGATCACACCCAGAGGGTGCTGGCTGAGATGACGGCACTGGAACAGGCAGCCAGACCGCGCAATCGCCCCCTCTCCGGTAAATTCGGCATCGGTATCATCCCAACGGTCGCCCCATACCTTATCCCGCAACTTGTCCCCTATCTGAAAGCTCATTACCCCGATGGTGAGATCGCTCTGAAAGAGGCCGTTACGGATACCCTGCTGGATGATCTGGAAAGTGGCGGACTGGATGCCGTGATTGCCGCCCTGCCGCTGGAACGTGAAACCATTTCCACACGGGAGTTGTTTACTGACCGATTCTTTGTAGCCGTTGCGCGCAATGAGAGCACACTTTTGACCTCACCATTGTCGCAAACGAACTTTGAGTCAGAGAGGCTCTTGCTCCTTGAAGAAGGGCATTGTCTGCGTGAACAGGCACTTGCCGTTTGCCAGCGAACCCCAAATCGCAATGTCGTCAATGTCGGCGCAACATCGATGACAACGCTCTTGCAGATGGTTGCCAATGATATGGGCATGACCCTGATTCCCGAGATGGCGATTGCGGCCGAAACGGCGCACACTCCGCTTTCGATCCTGCCCTTCGCCGAGCCTGTTCCAATGCGCAGGATCGGGCTTGCATGGCGCCGCTCTGACAAGCGCGACCGGGACATGGATGCACTGGCAAATGCAGTCATCGCCTGCCACGCTCCGGCGATTAGGGAAGATGATCATTCATCGGCCTGACAGAATCAAGATGTAGCCTCCTCTAAAAGGGCTCCCGCCCCCCTTGACGCTTCTGCAAAAATCAACGCCAGATACAAACCTTAAGTTTTAATTTGTTTATCATTGCAAGACCGGGACGCCAGAGGCCAGCTCGGGAACTGAAGGAACACATCATGATGCATCGGATAAAGCCGCTGGCAGCAACCTTGCTGATTGCACTTTTGCCTGCAACGGCTCTGGCTGATGGCACCATGGTTTTTGGTGGCGACACCTACGCCAGCGGCAAGACGACCACACTGGATCAGCCAAGCCCGCGCAGCGCATTTGTATCCGGCCTTTCTGCCACGCTTGATGGCCCTGTCACAAAGGATGCGCATCTGGCTGGCGGCCATGTTACTGTTGATGCCGCTGTTGCCGGAGACCTCTATACCGCCGGTGCATGGGTGATCATCGATAACACGGTCGGTGGCGACGTTTCAGCGGCTGGCTATTCAGTTTCGCTCAACAGCAGTGCTGCGGTCGGCGGAAATGCCCGCATCGCTGCCAGCGAAATTGACGTGAATGCGCCGGTGTCCGGCAGTCTTCTTGCAGCAGCCAGTGAGATCACCATCAATGCCGAAATCAGTGGCGATGTCATGCTGACGGCTGAGGATATCACTTTCGGCCCTGACGCCAGGATAAACGGCACACTCAACTATGTGTCGCCCTCAGCCATCGAAATTCCCTCAAACGTTATTGCGCCGGACAAGGTGCAGCACAAGCGGCTGACACGCGCGACACTCGCAACGCTTGCGCGCATGACGGTCGCCGGTGAAGTCCTGCAGGATATGGACGAAAATGGCAATTTCAGTGATGCAGCAAAATCTGCCGCAAACAATCAGCTTCGCGATGATGACAGAGGGAACTTTGGGAGCCTTCTCGTTGGCTTCCTCGTCACTCTGGCCTGCTTGCTTTTGATTACCGCGCTGCTGTTGACATCGATGCCGGAGCGTCTGGAGAAAACGCGCAAGCGGCTCGTTTCACGGCCTTTCTCATCCCTCGGCTATGGTTTTGTCGCCCTGTCCGCACTGATCGGCGCTGTCCCGGTTTCGGCGATGACGATCATCGGACTATCGCTTGTCCCCTTCTTCATTTTGATCGTCGTGATTGCATGGATCATGGCCTATATCACAGCAACCTACGCTCTGGCGTGGAAAGCGGTTCTTGCAATCAAACCAATGTCACCGACGCTGATCAACCGACTTCTGGCGACAGCCGCCGGTTTCGTTCTTCTTTCGCTGACGCATTATCTGTGGTTCTTCGGGTGGATCATTAATCTGCTGGTTGTCCTGGTAGGCCTCGGTGCGATCGCCACCACATGCGGCAAACGCATGATCGAACGCAGCATGCGTGGAGATGAAGCAAATGCCGAAAGTGAGCCTTCCGGGCAAGAACACCCTGAAGCGAAAACGCCGGACGACGCAACCGAAACGCCGCCGAAAACACAGTAAACCGCTCGCCATAACCAGGGTTTCA
This sequence comes from Martelella mediterranea, assembly GCF_004342225.1. Taxonomy (GTDB): domain Bacteria; phylum Pseudomonadota; class Alphaproteobacteria; order Rhizobiales; family Rhizobiaceae; genus Martelella; species Martelella mediterranea_B. Next base: position 63,287 of record NZ_SMAR01000015.1, read on the forward strand.
TCAGTGGATACTCTAACCCATTGAATCCACGCATCGTGCTTTAGCGCGCGCCCTTTTTCATCTGGCTGACGATCCAGCGATCCAGAACCTCAACGATGTATGCCACCTCCCGCTCATCGACGGGACGGTGCTCAGCAATACCGTGCCACTTCATCAGGCATCCGCGGCAGCATGTCGCCGTGGCATGCTGCGCAGTAAAGACAGGGTGTCCGCGCATCGGCGTTTGCTTGCCATCGTTTTTCGGTTCAGCCGGGGCTAAACGGGCACGAACGAAGTCAAGTGCATGATCATTTATCACCGCACGGCCTTTTGCGGCTGCATAAGCGCGGTCTTTATCACTCAGCCGGAAACGACTTCTGAAGCGGGATCGGGAAAGCCGGTCGAAAAGTTGATCCAGTTCATCCATGAGATAAATTGACGGTCCGTCAGTTGATCCGCTTTCCGGTCTGTTTGTCGAAGAGGTGGATATGATTGGGATCGAAAGACACACGAACAGCCGCATGCCGCTCAAGCGGCAAGCGCTCCTTCGAGAGAAGCAAAAGCTGATCCTCACCCGCAGTCATCGTTGCATGGATTTCAGATCCTGTCGTTTCGGTAAAGGCAACTGTCGCCTCCGTCCCTTCATCGGACAGAACAACACTTTCAGGCCGCACGCCGATGACGATCTCGGCTCCCTCGGAAAGACCTTCATGATCAGGCAGAGGCCAGTTCATGCCAGATGCGGTCGTCAGAACAAGTGCGCCACCGAAACCGGAGACAGTCCCCTCAATCAGATTCATGCCCGGAGCCCCGATGAAACCGGCCACGAAAACATTTTCCGGACGGTCATAGAGCTGCAAAGGCGTTCCGGCCTGCTCAATGACACCCTGACGCATCAACACAATGCGCTCTCCCATGGTCATGGCCTCCATCTGATCATGGGTTACATAGATCATCGTGGTGCCCAGGCGACGGTGCAGGGCCTTAATCTCGGCGCGCATCTGCGCACGCAGCTTTGCATCGAGGTTGGAAAGTGGCTCATCAAACAGAAAAGCAGCAGGATCTCGCACCAGTGCACGTCCCATGGCAACCCGCTGTTTCTGCCCGCCGGAAAGCTCTGACGGGTGACGCTCCAGCTCATTGGTCAGATCCAGCATTTCGGCGGCACGCTCGACCGCGGCATCACGATCCTTGCGGCTCATGCCGCCCATGCGCAACGCAAAAGCCATATTCTTGCGCACAGTCATGTGCGGATACAGTGCAAAATCCTGAAACACCATCGCAATATTGCGCTGTTTCGGCTGCATCTTGTTGGCAACAGCACCATCGACAAGCAGCTCTCCGCCGGTAATATCTTCAAGCCCTGAAATCATGCGCAGAAGCGTTGACTTTCCGCACCCCGAAGGACCGACCAGCACAAGAAACTCCCCGTCAGCGACATCAAGATCAAGACCGTGTATGACCTGCCGGGCGCCGTATTTCTTGACGACATTGCGTAAAGTAAGTCTGGCCATTGCTCCCCCAAAACCTCCGGGTCGTTGTGTATTCTTCAGGGCCCTGATCATCCATGACCGTCATGACGCCCTGCGTCTTTGACGGTAATCAACACGACCGCGCCTGATCTATCAGCCTCAGAATTGCTAAACAAGCGAGACGATTTCTGAAAGCTCGGATGCACCTGCCAGAAAAGGCTGAACCCCGCGAACCGCGCATAAAAGAATTTGAATATATCTTCTTAATGATGAAACTATTTCGAGTTCACAGACGTTCTCATCGCACCGGAACAAAAATAATGACCGGTGATTGAGGTGCGCCCGGCTCCTGGCGCGTGAGATTTGCGCCAGGAGCATCTTTTCGCCCGCCCCAGTTTCTCTTCTCTGCTGCATTTGACCTCAGAACCATTTAAGAACGAAACCTGCCATCAGAGGCATATCCGCCCTGAGGTCCGAAAAGCGAGCAAAGAACATGGCTACCATCAAAGATGTCGCACGCGTCGCTGGCGTCTCGGTGACAACGGTTTCTGCGACCATTAATGACAGTGCACCGGTGAGTGCAGAGCTTCGCTCCAAAGTCGAAGCAGCAATCCAGACCGTTGGCTACAAGCCGAACACGCTGGCCCGCACTTTGCGCCTTGGCCATGCGCGTCAGATCGGTCTGCTTACGCCTGAATTGACAGTCAAGCACAATGCAAAGCTTACGCAAGTCTTGCAGAATGAGCTGGCGAAGCGAGACTACGGGCTGATGCTTGGTAGCGCCTCGCTGGATGCGACCAGCATGGCCAGCGACATTGCCCGCTTCACGGACCATCAAACTGCAGGCATTCTCATCATCGCGCCGTCATCTGACGCGATAATTGCGCCTGAAATTCTGAAGCGTTTTCAAGAACCTTTGGTTTCACTCGGCGACCTGCCTCAAAGCCTTGGCTGCGATTGCATCAGTGACGATCATCAGGCCGGAGCCAGACTGATTGTTCGCCACCTGCTTCAGCGCGGCTTCACAGACCTTTGTGTGATCGCCGGTAAAAGTCAGGACCGAACAGTAAAGAGCAGGCTCTCAGCCCTCACCGAAGCATTCAGTCAGTCAGGCTCGCCCCTGGCCGATGATGCCATTTTTCAAAATCACCAGGACGAGGATCAGGCGCTCCGTGCCGCGCAGAACATTCTTTTGAAGCCTGAACGGCCGGACGCCATCATCACCATTCAGCGCGAACAAACCATTGGTGTCGTGCGCGCATTGCGCTCCGTGGAGATGAACACGCCAGAGGATATTGCGCTCATATCTTTCGAAGACACCGGAATGGCAGAAGGCTTTCTGCCCGAAGTCACATCTCTAGAACCCGATATTCCGGGCATGGCTGAAAAGGCCGTTGAGGTTCTGCTAAGTCATATCAAAGGGAAAAAGCCAAAAGATGCCGGGCACGCACCGCTCACCCACCAGCTTTCACCCGGCCTTGCCATCCGCACATCGACCCGCGCAAAATGAAAAGGGGCGAATTTCGCGTTCCCCGCAAAATATAAAAAGGCAGAGCGAGAACCCCACTCTGCCTTCCGTTTTGGCGATTGCCCGGCAACACTGAAGCATCGCGTTCATGAGAGACCGGACGCCACATTTGCCCGATGCTTTAAGCCTTGTTTTTGTTGTAAACGTCAAACACAACGGCAGCGAGCAGCACCAGACCTTTAATGACCTGCTGATAGTCGATACCGATACCCATGATCGACATGCCGTTGTTCATAATGCCCATGATGAAGGCACCGACAACCGCACCGACAATCTTACCGACACCACCGGACATTGATGCACCACCAATGAACACGGCCGCAATCACATCGAGTTCGAAGGCGTTACCGGCTTTCGGCGTTGCAATGTTCAGGCGCGCTGCAAAGACCAGCCCCGCCAAGGCTGCCAGCATACCCATATTCACGAACACGATGAAGTTCAGCCTGCGGGTGTTGATACCCGAAAGAGCAGCAGCCTTTTCATTGCCACCGATCGCATAGATCCGGCGACCAAAGGTCGTGCTTTCGGTAATGAAGGTGTAAATCACCGTCAGAATCGCCATCGATATCAGAACGTTCGGCAGGCCACGGAAGGATGCCAACTTCCATGAAACGAAGACCAGAACCGCGGCAACAATGATGTTACGCCCGTAGAAGAAGGCAGCCGGTTCATTCTCAATGCCGTAAGCCTTGTTCCGGGTCCGAGCGCGAAAAGCGATATACACAATGGCGGCAGCTGCGATGATACCAGCGGCCAGTGCCGTCATGTTGGGACGGCCAATGCCGAAGAGATCTGGCACGAAGCCCGTGGAAAGAAGCTGGAAGGAGCTCGGGAACGGGCCAACGGACTGACCATTCAGCAGCCAGAGCGAAAGGCCGCGGAAGATCAGCATCCCCGCCAGCGTCACGATAAAGGACGGTATTTTCCAATAGGCAACCCAGTAGCCCTGCCAGGCGCCAATCAGCATCCCTGCAATGATACAGGCAGGAATAGCGACCAGCACAGGCAACTGCCATTGCACGATCATGACAGCGGCCAGCGCCCCGATAAACCCGACAATTGAACCCACCGACAGGTCGATATGCCCGGCCACGATGACCATCAGCATGCCCAGAGCCATAATGATGACGTAGGAATTCTGAAGGAACAGATTGGTGATGTTAACGGGTCTGAGAAGAACGCCATTCGTCACGATCTGAAAAAAGGCGATAATGACGATCAGCGCCAGCAGGATGCCGTAATCGCGCATTCTCTCACTCAGATAGGAACGGATCGAATGCTGGCCCGCTTCTGACTTTTCTTGGGGTGTATTCATCGTCATCTCTTTCTTATCTTCTGACAATGAAGGACATGATGCGTTCCTGGCTGGCTTCTTCAGCCGTCAGTTCGCCCACCAATGCCCCCTCGTTCATGACATAGATCCGGTCGCACATACCGAGAAGCTCAGGCATTTCAGACGAGATCATCACCACGCCGCGCTGTTCAGCGGCAAGCTGGTTCATGAGGTTGTAGATTTCAAACTTGGCGCCGACATCAATGCCGCGCGTCGGTTCATCGAGGATCAGAACGTCGGGCTGTGTGAACAACCATTTCGACAAAACGACCTTCTGCTGATTACCGCCGGAAAGATTGACCACCTTCTGTGCCACCGACGGCGTGCGGATGTTCATCGCCTTGCGATAATATTCAGACGTCTTGGTCTCTTCAGCCGAATTCAGAACCCCGTATCTTGAGACGCCGGGCAGATTGGCCAGCGTGATATTCTTCGTGATCGGTTCATCCAGCACCAGCCCAAGCGCTTTGCGGTCTTCGGTAACATAGGCCAGCCCGGCGAAGATCGCTTTCGGCACGGTTGACGTGTCCACCGGGCTGCCGCCCAGATACACCTGCCCGGATATGTTGCGACCATAGCTGTGCCCGAACAGACTCATGGCAAGCTCTGTACGCCCCGACCCCATCAACCCGGCGATGCCGACAATTTCACCGGCACGGACGTGGAAATTGGCGTCTTTGATGACCTTGCGGTCTGCATGTTCGGGATGCCAGACGGACCAGTCTTTCACCTCCATAAGGACTTCGCCGATATTGCGTTCGCGGTCCGGGTAGCGGTTTTCCATGTCACGCCCAACCATGTCATGGATGATGCGCGCTTCGGAGACATCCTCGGCCTTGCAGTCAATATCAGAGACAGAGGCACCGTCACGAATAACCGTGATCGCATCGGAAACCTGTTCGACCTCATTGAGTTTGTGCGAAATCAGAATCGACGTCATGCCCTGAGAACGGAGTTCTTTCAGCAATTCGAGCAATTTCTGGCTATCGCTTTCCGACAAAGCCGCCGTCGGCTCATCAAGGATCAAAAGGCGCACATTCTTGGATAGCGCCTTGGCGATCTCGACAAGCTGCTGTTTGCCGACCCCGATCTTTTCCACCAGTGTGGCTGGCGGATCGGTCAGACCGACTTTCTTAAGAAGCTTCTCAGTCCGGCTGTAGGTTTCAGGCCAGTCGATCACACCGCCGCGGGAGACTTCGTTTCCCAGAAAGATGTTTTCAGCAATCGACAGTTCAGAAATCAGAGCCAGTTCCTGATGGATGATGATAATGCCTTTTTTTTCGCTATCGGAAATACCTGAAAAGGTGGCCAGTTCACCATCGTAGTAAATTTCGCCATCATAGGATCCGTGCGGGTAGACGCCGGAAAGCACCTTCATCAGTGTGGATTTTCCGGCCCCGTTTTCGCCGACAAGAGCGTGGATTTCGCCCTCCTCGACAGAAAGATCGACCTCATTGAGCGCCTTGACGCCGGGGAACGTCTTGGTGATCGATCGCATTTCGAGCAATGTTGTCATAACGCCCTCACCCGTTTCATTTTCGAAGCCCCCGCCAGATATGCCTCTGGCGGATGGCCTCTTTTATCGTTTGCGGGTATCAGTTTTCGATCTGCTGCATCGTGTAGTAGCCGCTGTCGTCGACAAGGATCTGTTTCCAGTTATCCTTGGTCACTTCAACTGGCTCGAGCAGGTAGGAAGGAACGACCTTCTCGCCATTGTCATAGGTAGTCGTATCGTTGATTTCCGGCTCTTTGCCTTCATTGATGGCTTCAACCATCTCAACGGTGACACCAGCAAGTTTGCGGGTATCCTTGAAGATCGAGGAATACTGTAGGCCTTCGATAATGGCTTTCACATTCGGCAGGTTCGAATCCTGTCCGGTGACGATCGGCATTTTCATATCGCCCGAACCATAACCAATGCTTTTGAGCGAAGAGATTGCGCCCATGGCAAGGTCATCGTTGGAGGCATAAACGCCATTCAGGGTTTTATCGGTATAGAAGGCCGAAAGCAGGTTATCCATACGAGCCTGAGCCGCCGCGTTCGACCAGTTCAGCGTACCGATCTTGTCCATTCCCATCTGCTTCGACGGAATGACAATGTCACCGGAATCGATCAGCGGCTGAATGACGGACATCGCGCCGTTGTAGAAGAAATAGGCGTTGTTATCATCCGGAGAACCGCCGAACAGTTCAACGTTCCAGGGCTTGGTGTCGGGGAAGCGTTCTTTCAGACCTTCCACCAGGCTGTTACCCTGAATGACACCGACCTTGTAGTTATCGAAGGTGGCATAATAGTCGACATTCGGTGTGTTCAAAATCAAGCGGTCGTAAGCGATAACCGGAATACCGGCAGCAGCAGCATTTGCCAGCGGCGCTGTCAGGGAGCCGCCATCAATGGCAGCAATGACGAGAATATCGACCCCCTTGGTGATCATATTCTCGACCTGCGAGAGCTGCTGGGGAATTTCATTTTCAGCATATTGCAGGTCGGTCTTGTAGCCGGCCTCCTCAAACTGCTGAACCATGGACGCGCCATCCTTGTTCCAGCGATCAAGGCCCTTCGTCGGCATTGCAATACCGACATAGCCTTTGTCTGCTGCAAATGCAGGCACACTCAACGCTGCAACTGCCACAGAGGCGGCAGCCAGCATGGAAATAGCGGATTTCATAACTCTCTCCCGTTATCAGGCAAAACCGCTGTACGCGGTAATTAACCTTTGTATCAATGGCGCGGCGCCAAAAATGGCACAGTCCTTAAGGCGCCAAGCCTCCTCGTCTTTAAAGAACCGTTCCGATAAAACTCCAATCCCCGAAACGGTCACTGCAGACGAAAAGACGATATCTCATGATGCACGTATGTCAAACTGTTTCGATCAGCACAAAACATCTTTTTTGCAGTGCACCCAAATATTAGCTTCAATCGTTTCAAAAAAACAAACGATAAGTATGAACTAAAAATATATTTAAGGCGATTTTAGTCCAGACTTTACGCAGTTTTGGCACACTTGTGCTGATCCTCTAACCATGGACCTGATGATAAGCACAACAAACCCAAGTAGAAGGACGCGGCATTTTTGTTTGCCGCGCCCGCTCACAATCTGATTATTTCTGGACCTGATCAAGCGTATAGTAGCCGCTCTGGTCAACCAGGATTTCTTCCCAGTTCGAGGCGTCGATAGAAACCGGCTTCAGCAGGTAAGACGGAACGACCTTAACCCCGTTATCATAGGTTTTGGTATCGTTGATTTCCGGTTCTCCGCCTTCCAGAAGCGCCTGCACCATACCAACCGTCACACGTGCCAGTTCGCGCGTATCCTTGAACACGGTCGAATACTGCTCACCCATATTGATCGACTTGATAGACGGAAGTTCAGCATCCTGACCGGTCACGATCGGCATTTCCTGATCGCCGGAACCATAGCCGACGCCCTTCAGCGAAGACAGGATCCCGATGGAAAGGCCATCATATGGCGAAAGCACACCATGAATGGTTTCGTCAGTATAATTGGCCGAAAGCAGGTTATCCATACGCGCCTGAGCCACCGCGCCGTCCCAGCGCAGCGTACCGACCTGATTCATTCCCATCTGGCCCGACACGACGTTGATCTTCCCATCGTCGATCAGCGGCTGAAGCACTGACATAGCGCCATCATAGAAATAGTAGGCATTGTTGTCGTCCGGCGAGCCACCGAAAAGCTCAACGTTCCAGACATCCTGATCCGGGAAGCGCTCTTCAAGTCCCTGCACAAGACTCGATCCCTGCAGAACACCGACCTGGAAATTGTCGAAGGTTGCATAATAGTCAACATCGCCGCTTTCGCGAATCAGGCGGTCATATGCAACAACCGGAATGCCTGCAGCGGCGGCATTCGCCAGAGCGTTGGACAGGGTCGTACCATCAATCGAGGCGATAACCAGCGCATCGACACCTTTGGTGATCATGTTTTCAATCTGCGAAAGCTGGTTCGGGATATTGTCTTCGGCATATTGCAGATCAGTGCTGTAACCAGCGTCCTCAAACTGCTGCACCATGGATTCGCCATCTGAAATCCAGCGCGCTGAAGACTTGGTCGGCATGGCGATGCCCACCGTTCCTTTGTCTGCAAATGCGGGCACGGCAAACGACGATACGGTCACCGCTGCCACGGCGAACGCAGAAATTAGCAATTTCATATTCTCTCTCCCAATAAAGCGAAATTCGCTTGGTACGACTGCGCCCGGCGATAGATTGCGCTATCACCCTCCCTCTGCTGCAAAGAATTTCACCTCTTCAATCCTTCGCTGGCGGCGCAGTTTGCATAATGACGTTGTTCTGAAACGCACATTAGAGTCAAATTGAATACACCCATGCAGATATACCAATTTTGCTATATTTTGATTATAGAAATCGCGTTTGATTTTGAAATTATTGGTAAAATTCGTCCGCTTACGAAATCTCTCAGAGGAACAGATTAGCCTTTCGTATAATAGACCAAGGTGCCAATCGGGATACGGACGGACAGACCGATGGGCTCATGAGAAGGCATTTTTGCGACCGGAGAAAATTTTGGCGTTGATGAAGCCTGCAAGCTGCGCTAAAGAGACCGGACTTTCGATGGCTTGCTGTCGATTTCCAGGCGCCCGTAGCTCAGCTGGATAGAGTGTTGGATTCCGATTCCAAAGGTCACAGGTTCGAATCCTGTCGGGCGCGCCATTTCTTCATTGATTCCAATGAAAATGCTTCTGCCTTTGTTTGACGACAGGCGGATTATGTCGGGCAGGAAACAAAAAACGCGCCGGGCATGCCAGCGCGTTCATTAAAGCTCTACAGCAGATTCGTTGTTTCCAAGTGCCTCCTCCCGGATATCCCGAAAATCAAACGATCTTCAGCCGACAGCAGCCTGAGCCACCTCGGACCGGTCGCCATCGTCATCAATGTTCAGCAGCCTGAAAATGTCGTGACGGCGATGAACCAGATCAGCGATCGAGTATTTAGCCAACACTGTGAAGAACGCGTTCAATGCTTCACGCAGGGCCGAATTAAAACCGCAGCTGTCCACAAGAGGACAATCTGTATCGCCCGCGCCACCGAAACATTCCGCCATCGCGAAATTCTCTTCGGTCACGCGAACGACATCGAAGAGGGTGATTTCAGCTGCAGGTCTGCCAAGCTTCACGCCACCATTGCGCCCGCGAACGGTCTCCATGATCCCGGCCTTGTGCAGCGGCTGAATGATCTTGAACAGAAACAGTTCCGAAACGCCATAAGCCTTGGCAATCTCGGGAATCCGGCTCAACTTGCCGTCATTGGCCGCGCAGTACATGAGCATTCGAACCGCGTAATTGGTTTGCTTTGTCAGGCGCATACCGGACTCCTTGTTTAGAACGTTTCCATTTATATAACGCCTTTCCTTCTTTTGAACAATTCCAAAAAGAGGAAAATTTCACTCAAGTCTACGGCGGTACGCAGTTGACAGGCGAAAACTATTCCTGAATATCACACTCAAGATAAAATGCATATGGAGGATTGCATGTTTCGCCTGAAAGCATTTGCCGCAGCAGCGATGAGCCTGACCGCCATTGGTTTTGCAGCCCCTTCGTTCGCCAGTGGTTCTGTGAACGTCTACTCCTATCGCCAGCCTGAACTGATCGCACCTCTTTTGGAAGCCTTCGAGGATGAAACCGGAATCGAGACGAATGTTCTGTTTCTGGACAAAGGCCTCGTCGAGCGTGTGAAGGCGGAAGGTGCCAATTCTCCGGCAGATGTGATTCTGACCGTTGATATTGGCCGCCTCACAGAGGCCAAGGAAGCTGATGTTACGCAATCCGTTACCAGTGAAATCATCAATGCAGACATTCCAGAAGAATACCGCGATCCGGAAGGCGACTGGTTTGCTCTGACCAAGCGCGGCCGCGTGGTTTACGCCTCGAAAGACCGAATCGGTGATATTCCGATCACCTATGAAGAACTCGCGGATGAAAAATGGAAAGGCGCAATCTGCATTCGTGACGGGCAGCATGCCTATAACATTGCGCTCTTCGCATCGATGATCGCCCACCATGGCGCGGAATATACAGAAGAATGGCTGACAGGCCTGAAAAATAATCTTGCGACACGCCCGAACGGCAATGACCGCAGCCAGGCCAAGGCGATCATGTCCGGCGAGTGCGATCTGGCGCTTGGAAACACCTATTATGTTGGCCTGATGATGACCAATGAAAAGGAACCGGAGCAACAGCAATGGGCCGACGCCATTACGGTTCTGTTTCCCAATGCCGATGGTCGCGGCACACATGTGAATGTTTCGGGCATGGCGATGGCAAAGAACGCGCCCAACCGGGAAAGTGCGCTGAAACTGATGGAATTTCTGGCCTCACCGGAAGCACAGGAAATCTATGCGGAACAGGTTTTTGAATATCCTGTGATGCCGGGCGCCGAAGCATCGGACATTGTGAAATCCTTCGGCGAGATCCACCCGGATTCACTCTCACTTGCTGAAATTGCGTCCTACCGCAAACAGGCCTCCGAGCTTGTTGATAAAGTCGGCTTCAATGATGGTCCCTGACCATCAAAATCCGTATCGGCAGAATCTTAAAAGGCAGCTTTTTCGAGCTGCCTTTTTCATGGCTCTTGCACTGGACCAGCGTTGCAACGATACTCATTTGTAAGCCAATCTGGCCATCATTGATCCCGAATAACCGGGAGCTGCAGGGAGAATCCCATGTTTTCGTCTATCAAGTCCGCCACCGTTCATGCATTTGGCGCTCTCATGCTGCTCTCAGCTGCAGGCTGCCAGACACAGTCTGTAACGCCAATGACAAGCACTCTGCCGGAAAATCCAACAATGCAGCAGTTGCTGGATGAAGCAGCAACGGCTGATCTTGGGGCACAGCTTTGCCAGTCTTATGGGGGCTTGCGCGCAACCAACCGGCTGAACGCTCTGGCAGAAAATGATTATGCGAAAGCACGCGCAATGGGCGCGACAGATGCTGACATCCGTCAGGCCCAGATCCGCGCAAGACAGAAAGCATCGGCCGACCAGAACCTCACCGGGAATGACAAGGCCTGCAACGATATTCTCAGCCTCTATCAGCTGCCATCGCCGATGCAGGGCAGCCTCTGACGCGCCTTGACGAAAATGGCTGGCGGAATAAGCAGCCCTGGCGCACGATGAGAGGAATAAATTCTCATGTATGAGCGCTATAATCAGGCGCCCGCCTCAAGGGAAAAGTTTCGCCTGAGGCTGGCACTGCACGCACTGGCTGCGCTGGCTTTATGTCTTGCGTCAATTGCGGCAGGCGCGATCGGTTTTGTTGTGCTTGAAGGCATGGACTGGTCCCGTGGCCTGCTAAACGCCACAATGCTGATCAGCGGTCTCGGACCGGCAGAAGTGCCGGAAACCACAGAGGCCAAGATTTTTGCCAGTATCTTCTCGCTTTATGCAGGGTTCGTTTTCGTTGCCATGTCGGGTATTCTGATCGCGCCGGTTGCGCACCGGCTGCTGCACTATTTTCACTGGGACGATGGTGACGAAGAAGACTGAAGCCTACCCGAGCGCCAGTAGCAATGGCATCCCCACCATCATAGCAGGTAACGAAAAACCTCAGTTGCCATGTCGCGCTGCGTCGATAACGGCAACGTCGATTTTTCGCATCTGCATCATAGCCTCGAATGCGCGCTTCGCCTCCTCGCCTCCGGCAGCCAGGGCCTCTGTCAGCGTTCTAGGCGTAATCTGCCAGGATAAGCCCCATTTATCTTTGCACCAGCCGCAGACACTTTCTTCACCGCCGTTAGAAACAATGGCGTTCCAGTACAGGTCGGTCTCCGCCTGATCATCAGTCGCGATCTGAAAGGAGAAGGCTTCGCTTTTTCTAAACTCCGGTCCGCCGTTCAGCGCGATGCACGGGATACCAAACACTGTAAATTCAACAATCAGAACATCACCAGCCTTTCCGGCCGGATAGTCACCCGGTGCCCGCTGCACCGCAGTCACCGCGCTGTCGGGGAAGATTTCTGCATAGAAACTGGCTGCAGCTTCGGCATCCTTTTCATACCAAAGGCAAACCTTGTTCTTGGGTATCGTCATCGCTCTTTTTCCTCCGTTTTAGCGACTGCCTTCAACGGCCTGTTTCTGTGGCGGCTTTCCGGGAATCAGCTGCCCGCCAGTGCTGCATGTGATCAGCCATGGCCCGTTGAAAAGCCTGACGTTCTCTGGCACGGTCAACATAGGAAACAAGCTGCGGAAAACGCGCAAGCGCGCCTTCAGATTCGACCACCCGCAGCACTTCGACCATCGCAATATCCGCGATGGTGAACTTATCAGCCAGCCAGGCTTCTCCGCCGAGCGCCATTTGGAGCGCTTCAAGCTTCGCCTCCATCTCCCGTCGCGCATGTTCAATCACAACATCTTCCGGCGGCGGGCCGAAAAAATCCGGGAATCTTGTGGCAAGAACCATCGTCACCCAGTGCATCACAGACATCTCAACAGTGTTGAGAGCGGCAAAAAGCCATTGCGTCACCTTCGTGCGATCCGAAGCTGGCAAAAGCGCAGTGCCTTCACCGAGATGCATCAGGATCGCTCCGCTCTCGAACAACGTCAGATCGCCATCAACAACAATGGGAACCTGTCCGAACGGCTGCAGCGCCAGATGGCCAGGGCTTTTTGGGTATGCAGGGACGGTGTCGACTGTGTAGGGCTGGCCGGTTTCCTCAAGCACCCACCGCACTCGCAGATCGCGCACGAATCCTCGCGGAAACTCTGGCAACCAGTCAAATGTATAGAGGGTCAGAGTCATTTTGCGGCCTCCGAATCGAACATTAACTCGAAGCCGCCCCACACCATTCGCTTGCCATCAAATGGCATTTCCGGCAGAGTTTTCATGGCTGGGTCTTGCTGCATCTTCTCCCATGAGGCATCAGCCACCTCCTTGTTCGGCCACTCAATCCAGGCAAAAACGATAGCCTCCCCTTCCTGCGCCTGAACGGCACGGTAGAGGTCAGTCAGCTTTCCTTCCGGAACGTCAACGCCCCAGGTTTCGACCATGCGTGTCGCCCCATAAGAGCGCATTAGCGGCCAGGCAGCCTCCACATGCTCAAGGTATTTCTGCTTGTTTGCCACTGGCACCGCAGCTACTGAACCGGTGAAATAGGTCATGATAAACATCTCCTCCTGATATTCATAAGGATCAAACCAATTGCAGGATCAACATGACAGTGTTAGTAGTAAAAAACAACAACCAGTATTAAAAAATGACTAAACCCAAGAAAAACCCATCGCTACGTTATGATGAAGGGTGTCTCGCAGCGCATGCTCTGAACCTGATTGGAGACAGATGGGCACTGCTCGTTGTGCGCGAGCTGATGTTCACCGCAAAACGGTTTCAGATGATTCGTTCTGGCATTCCGGGAATTACAGCCAGCGTTCTGACAGGCAGACTTGCTCAGCTTATTCAGGCCGGCGTCATCAAGCATGAAGAGAGGCTGGGCATCTATACGCTGACAGAGGAAGGCAAGGCGCTTCTGCCCGTTCTGGAAGAATTGTGTCGCTGGGCCTTAAAGGTTCCGGGGCACGATCCATCACGCTTCATCAGTCCTACGGCACTGATGATTTCGATGGGCGTCAACCTGATCGCTGAACGCGCCGGGAGCCTGAAGGCGAGCGCAGGTTTCGATTTTGATACCGAGGCCTTTGAAATGACGCTCTGTGACGGCTTACTTACAACCAAAGCTGTCTCAAAGGCGCAAACGCCGTTTGTGATTAAAGGCAATGGGAATCAACAGGCGGCGGCCGTTTACGGCCCGGCTCCACTTTCTGCGCTGATCAGCAAAGGTGTGGTTGAGGTGACCGGCGACATCGATGAAGCTCAAACGTTTCTGTCACTTTTCGAGCTTCAAAAAAGCCATTCCGCACCATCAAAGAACGACAGGTGAATGAGTTCGGTCCGGGCAGTAATGACGGTCTGCAAACAAGCAATCGGTGCTTATCACCGATACCACCGCCCTTTTTGAGAAGAACACGACCGTCTCGCCCCGAGGGGCCGAACGTTTTTTGCCGACGATACAAAAAGAATGAGTGGTACGGTTGGGTGGGGTCGAACCACCGACCTCAGGTGCCACAAACCTGCGCTCTAACCAACTGAGCTACAACCGCACAAGGTCGATGCCGTGAAGCATCGCGGGCTGACATAAAAGGCTTGGAACCATTTTGCAAGCCCATATGCACCATATAATAAAAATCTCTGTGACAGAAAATAAAAAGCCAGCAAACCGACTGGCTTGGCGTTCGGCCGTTAACCCTTAAAATCAAAAGGCAGAGCTCCTATCTGGACCGTCAGTGCCGCTATGATTAAAAAAGCGTTAAGTCAGTGTCTCAGTGGCATTCTGGAAGAATCATTTGCCAGACGCTGCGGACATAACTGAAAGCACGCCCTCACAAACCGGGTTTGAGCACCATGCAGAAAGACAACGTCTCTTTCATTGCCTTTGCCGCACACAACGATGTGCGAAGCCTTTATGCTGCAAGCCAGCCCCTTCTGGCGATCAACGCCGAAGACGGGCGTATCGTGTGGACAAATGCGGCAGGCGCCCGCTTTTTCGGCCATTCGGCAATTACCGGGATGCTCAATGGACAACCGGCGACCAACCTGATCGCATTCCGTCAGTTCAAGGCCGCTGCAGCGCAGCTTGAGCGCGGCGCACAAGACAAGAAGCTGTTCACGATCTATTTGACACAGCGTTTCAGGCGCTTGGGTGTTACAGCCGAAGCGATTCCCCTGACGGTGGATGGCAGCAACTACATCCTGTTTTCCTGCAATCTGGATTCAGCCGACCGCCATATTCTGGTTGAAGGGTTCAGCGCTGATGAAGCCCATCTGGCTCTGGTCGATCAAACCGGCACTCTGCTGGAGGCATCGAAAGGTTTTTCTGACATCAGTGTCGCCCCTGAAATTATCGCCCAAATGTGTGATCAGCTTTCGGACCACGATTTAAATGTGACCGAGCGTCTGACCACTACGGACAGCGGCATATGGCCATTAACGCTGGGCCGTTTAGGCGATGATCCGGCCACCTACCTGTTGTTTGTATCCGGAGAAATTACGGATGTGAGTGCTGAAGAAGACAGGATCGTGCCACCGCCCGAACCTGACGCAGCGGTGGCTGCGCCTGAACGTTCTGCGCGTGAAGTCATCGAGGTGATTGATGGTCAGCTTGAAGCCCTTGCCGCCAGCGACGATGCGCCCGAAGAACAACCGGACGCGCCACTGATCCGCCGGTTCACACCGGAAGAGCGACCGGCACCGCCAAACAACGGGAGAGCCGGGAAAAGAACGCAAACGATCCGCCGTCCGGTTCGCTTCGTCTGGCGAACCGACAAGGATGGTCGCTTCACGGAGGTTTCGCATGAGCTTGCAGAAGCTGTTGGCTCGCAGGTCGCGGACATTATCGGCATGCGTTTTGAAGAGCTGGAGACCAGGCTTGGCGTTCGGGGCGGAAAGGCAATTGAACAGCTGATCGGGACTTCGGGAACATGGTCCGGAAAAACAGTCTTCTGGCCGATCGCCGGGTCTGAAATGAGGGTGCCTGTCGATCTGGCTGCCCTGCCGACCTATACCCGTGAGCGCCTTTTTGAAGGTTTTCGCGGCTTTGGTCTTGTCCGCCTTGGCGAAGAAACGCTGTCAGAACCGGAAGACAATGACACAGCTCCTCCCTTCGCTGATCTGGAAGGACATGAGACGGATAATCGCTCCCAGTTGACCAATCAGCTGAATGAAGATGAGCGCCGCGCCCTAGGGGAGATTGCCGACCGATTGAAAGCGATGGGCGCAGGCCTTGAGGATGAACAGGAATACGAGACGGCTTATTCACAAGCAGAAAAGCCGCATTCTCCGATCCTGCGCAAAACTGCCAAGCCACATGAATCTGAAAAGGACACGATAGCAGCGGCCGAGAAAATCGACGCAATGGATGCGCCCATGCTGGTTCAGTCGGGCGACGATGTATTGCACGTCAATCCGGCATTCCTGGCCCTTTCGGGCTACGGATCACGCACTGCAATCGTGGAAGCAGGTGGCCCCGATGCTCTGATCGCCCGCGATCAGGACGAACAATTATTCCTCGTAACATCCGACGATGGCCGTTTGCCGGTTTCGATCCACCTGCAGACAATCAAGTGGCAGCGCGGCCACGCATTGGCCATGACCGTGAGGCCGGACCGCCGCGATGAAAAGTCATTTCAGCCCGCTTCCGTGGAACCAGAAAACCAACGGCAAGCATCCGGAAACGCGAACGAAGCTGACGGTCCGGATGAGCTGCGGGCCATTTTAGAAACGGCTGCAGACGGAATCATCATTATTCGTCAGGATCACTCAATCCGTTCATTAAGTGCATCTGCACTGGCGCTTTTTGGCCTCGAACCTGCGAAGATTGCCGATATGAAGCTTTCAGCTCTGTTTGCAGAGGAAAGCTGGCGCGATATTGAAGAACGCATCGAAAGACTGGAACACAACGCCCGCGCGACCATCATGCCAGATGGCCTGGAAGCCATCGCCTGTGAAGCCAGCGGCGGCCTTATTCCTGTTTTCATGACGCTTGGCCGTATGCCGAAATCCGGTGAGATCTGTGCGGTTTTACGTGATATCACCGGGTGGAAGCAGCATGAAGATGCACTTCACTGCGCCAAACGCGACGCAAGACAGGCAGAGCAGGAAAGGGATGTGTTTCTGGCAACGCTCAGGCATGAACTGAGGCAGCCGCTTGACGCCATCGTATCGCTGTCCGATACGATCTCCAATGAGAGGTTCGGTCCGCTCGGCGACGATCATTATCATGCACTTGCCCGCGAAATTGCGAGCAAAGGCCGGCAGGCGCGCGAGGCGGTCAACCGTCTGATTGGGGAAAAAGAAAGCAAAGCGGCACCCAACCTCATGCCCAGCCTTTCAGGCGCGCGTCTCAATGAGACGATTGCAGAAGCAGTCAGTTTGATCCAGCCTGGCGCCAATGCAAGACGCATTATTGTTCGCACAGCGCTCTCCCCCTCCCTCAATGATGCAACCGGGGATACAGAAACGCTAAAAGCCATTGTCACCCAGCTCGTTGAAGAGGCTGTCCGCAGCGCTCCTGCTGGCGGACAGGTCATCGTCTCAACAGCGCAGAGCCAAGCCGGTGAAACGGTGATGCGATTGCGCGATCATGGCACAGGCGAGCGAAGCCGCGTCAACCTGGCAGAAGACGGACCAGCCCATGCTCAAGACGAAACGCCGCGTCTGGCAAAGGCACGGAAGTTGACGGAAGGCCTTTCCGGACGACTGGAGGTTCACGCGCTCGCCAATGAAGGCACGTTGGTAGAAGTGTTTTTTAAGGTTCCCGACACGCTTGCGAAACGTGGGAACGAACAGTAAAACCGGGCTTCATTAATCAGGTTTTCCCGGTGGCGCAGATGCGCTCCCGCTTTCGCCGGATGGGCGCACGTGTCAGTTTGGAATAAATCCACGAGTTTCAGGCCATTGCGAAGGTTTGCCGGTCTTCAGCGGCTAACGGTTGCCTCCACCCTGATTTGCGCGCTGATGCTGATGCCGGTTGCTGCAATTTTCTGGATTGCAGCCACGGGTGATGCCAGCGGTCTGTCCCATCTGGCAGAAACTGTGCTTCCCAGAACAGCGGGCCGAACGCTCAGCCTTCTGATTTTCAATGCCATAGCGACGGGCATCATCGGCGTTCTTACAGCCTGGCTTGTGGTTTCCTTCGATTTCCCGTTTCGGCGTCTGCTTTCCGTTGCACTCGTTCTGCCGATGGCGATGCCGATTTATCTTTCAGCTTATGCCTTCGGTGAGTTTTTCGATTTCACCGGCCCGGTCCAGACGATTTATCGGGCACTTTTTGGTTTTCAGAGCGCTCGTGATTACAGTTTTCCCGATATCCGCTCTCTCGGTGGCGTCGTTCTGGTCATGGCCAGTGTGCTTTACCCCTATGTCTACCTTGCCGCGCGCTCGGTATTCCTGATGCAGGGGCGCAATGCCGCCGATGTGGCACGTACCCTCGGCGCTGGCCGGTTCAGGGTTTTCTGGCGGGTTCAGCTTCCGATGGCGCGCCCGGCCATCGTCGTCGGTCTGACACTGGTCATGATGGAAAGCCTTAACGATATCGGCGCGGTTCAGTATCTTGGTGTCAACACGCTCACCTTTTCGATCTATGAGACGTGGCTGAACAGAGGCAGCCTCGCAGGGGCTGCTCAACTGGCTGCCATTATGCTGGTTTTCGTCTTTCTTCTGATCCTTCTTGAGCGCATAGCCCGGCGCAATCAGCGCTACAGTGCCAGCCGCGCGGCGGGCGACGGAAGGCGTGTTCAGCGTCAGAAGCTTATCGGCTGGCGGGCCTTTTGCGCAGCTTTGGCCTGCCTGGCCCCGGTTTTGATCGGATTTGTTATCCCGGCACTGGTGCTTTTGGACTACGCGCTCAAACGACTGGATGAGTTTGCATCAGAACGGCTCTTCGACGCCCTCCTTACCAGTATATCGGTTTCCGCTCTGGCCGCAGTCGCTGCTATCATCTTTGGCCTTATCCTGTCGTTTTCGGTTCGAACGAAACCGGGCCGGCAAACACGGTCACTCGCCCGGCTGTCAGCGCTTGGCTATGGTATTCCGGGAACCGTTCTGGCCATCGGCGTTCTCATTCCACTGGCTGCGCTGGACAATGCGGTAGATGGCGCGCTACGCAACACATTTAACATTTCGACCGGCCTTATTCTGTCCGGCAGCGGGTTTGCGATCGTCTATGCCTGTACGGTTCGCTTTCTGGCGATGGCTGAAGGCAATATTGATTCAGGCTTCCAGAAACTTTCCCCCAGTCTGGATATGGCGGCACGCACGCTGGGTCGCACGCCGGGGCAGGCCCTGTTCTCTGTCCTTTTGCCCAATATGCGCCCTGCCCTTCTCACGGCCGCGCTGCTGGTCTTTATCGAAACTCTGAAAGAGCTTTCCGCCACGATCCTGTTAAGACCATTCAACTTCAACACGCTTGCAACCCTCGTTTACGAGGACGCCTCCCGGTCGCAGGTTGAAAGTGCATCAGTGCCAGCAATGATCATCATTCTTGCCGGACTGATCCCCGTTCTTCTGGTTTCCCGCTCCATGGATCCGCAGCGAACGCACTGATTGTGCTCAGGATTGTTCCAGCGCAAAGCCGCAAGCGTCATTTCCTGTCAGATGCGGTCCAGATGAAACCGGAAATCAGCATCATGTCGGAAAACCCCATGCCAAAACGTATCATTGTCGGCATTACCGGTGCCAGCGGCACAATCTACGGGATCCGCGCGCTGCAGCTGCTGTCGGGGCTTGATGTTGAAACACATCTGGTCATGTCCAAAAGTGCTCAAACGACGCTTGCTCTTGAAACAGAGCTTTCTTCCGGCACACTGAAATCACTCGCCGACATTGTTTATGAACCGGACAATATCGCAGCAGCAATCGCGAGTGGCTCGTTCAGAACCTGCGGCATGCTGATTGCGCCCTGCTCGATGCGGTCTCTGGCGGAAATTGCCAATGGCATGACATCGTCATTGCTCACGCGTGCTGCCGATGTTCAACTTAAAGAACGAAGGCCGCTGGTTCTGATGGTTCGCGAAGCCCCGCTTCATGCCGGGCATTTGCGCAATATGCTGAAGGCAACAGAAATAGGTGGCATCATTCACCCACCGGTTCCAGCCTTCTATACACACCCTCAAACCATTGAGGATATTATAGATTATTCGGTTTCACGCGCACTACAAAACCTTGGAATTGAGGTACCGGGCGCGAAAGAATGGGAAGGCCTTTCATAACTTTCCGTTCTCGCCTAAACGCTTTGGTAACCAAACCATACGAGAATCCGATTTGTCACCAGTTTTCAGTTACGTGTTCAAAGCGAGTATCTCATGGTTCCGGTCTCCGCCCTCTCGGCACGCCCCGCGCATCCCGCACGCGCTCAGTGGCTCGATAGCATCATCAAGGGCGATTGCGTCGCAGCGCTTGAAGCGCTCCCGGATCATTCGGTGGATGTTATTTTTGCCGATCCGCCCTACAATCTTCAGCTCAATGGTGTTCTTCACCGTCCTGACCAGTCGAAAGTTGATGCCGTCGATGATGAATGGGATCAGTTCGCCTCGTTTGAAGCCTATGATGCCTTCACCCGCGCATGGCTTCTGGCTTGCAAGCGCGTTCTCAAGCCAACCGGCACGATCTGGGTGATCGGATCTTATCACAATATCTTTCGCGTCGGCGCCAAGATGCAGGATCTCGGTTTCTGGCTTCTCAACGATGTTGTCTGGCGCAAGACGAATCCGATGCCGAATTTCAAAGGGCGTCGCTTTCAAAATGCCCATGAGACACTGATCTGGGCCAGCCCGAATGCAGAGGCACGCGGATACACCTTTAATTATGACGCGATGAAAGCGGCCAATGACGATGTGCAGATGCGCTCAGACTGGCTGTTTCCGATCTGCTCAGGTTCCGAACGAATCAAAGGCGAAGACGGCAAGAAGGTTCATCCGACACAAAAGCCGGAGGCTCTGCTTTCGCGTATTCTTCTGTCCTCGACCAAACCCGGAGACGTGGTCCTTGATCCGTTTATGGGATCTGGCACGACCGGCGCTGTTGCGAAGCGTCTTGGCCGGCACTTTGTCGGCGTAGAACGCGAACAGGACTACATCGATGCCGCTGAAAAGCGCATCGCAGCCGTCGAGCCGCTTGGCGAAGAAATGCTTGCGCCGTTGCCCGGCAAGAAAACCCAGCCACGCGTGGCGTTTCTCTCGCTGATCGAGAGCGGTCTTCTTGCGCCCGGTGACACGCTGACCTCGCCCAAGGGCGACCATGTGGCTGTCGTCCGTGCCGATGGCACACTCGCAAGAGCGAAGGATGCCGGTTCGATCCATCGGCTGGGCGCCATCGTTCAGGGGCAGGAATCGTGCAACGGCTGGACGTTCTGGCACTACGAGGAAGATGGCAACCGTTATCCGATCGACCGGTTGCGTGGCCGCATTCGCGCATCCATTGCGGGTATATGACGACCGATATAATCTATGGTTGTAATTCTTTATTAACCGTAATGCGTGATTGTCGCTGCGTAGACAGAGCAAAAAAGTAAACTGCCTGTCAGAACGTTCACGACCTCCGAACGCAGGCACAGGCTTGGCCGGGTCCGCTCCCTACGGACCCGGCTTTTCTGTTACGAGACAGAAATACCGAATGCAGCGAGGTCACGCTTTAACGTTTCGGCATCAATGAACTGAACCGCCTGCCAGCCTGCTGCTTTCGCACCCTCCACATTTTCACGCTTGTCATCAATGAAAAGCGTTGCTGCAGGCGTGATCTCAAGGGTCTGCACGTGATGCTCGAAGATATCACGATCAGGCTTTACCTTGCCGATTTCACCGGAGATCGTAATGCCCCGGGTTTCATTGAGGAAGGGAAAACGCGCGCGACACTCCGTAAACGTATCTGCCGCAAAATTCGTCAGCAACGTCACATCAAGATCGCTGTTCAGCAATGCTCTGAAAACCGCAACAGAATCCTCATGCGCATATGGAATCATTTCTGACCAGTTCTTGCGGAATGCCCGGATATTTTCAGCTTCATCCGGATATTCAGCAATAGCAGCTGCCTCTGCTTCCTCCCAGGTCCGGCCTCGGTCCTGCTCATGATTCCAAGGACCTGAGCAGACTTCGGACAGGAACCATTCGCGCTTCTGATCATCAGGAATAATCCGTTTGAACGGAATCGTGGCGTCGTAATGCACCAGCACATTGCCAATATCGAAAACGATGTGGCGGATTTCTGTTGTCATGATTTACCTACTCCCTGCGGCTTGAATGCTTGCGGTATTGCCTCCGAGATTGCCTTTTTCATGACACTTGGCAAAGCCTTTTCACCAAGTTCGTCTATAGGCTCCCATCGACCACCTGAAACAGCCTGTTTCTGTGTTTTTGCGTGCCAGACCGTCAGACGCAACTCAAAATGCGTAAACACATGTGTCACATCTCCCGCACGCCGCCAGCCAGCCGCAAAAGGCGCGGCATTGGCACCGGTCTCACCATCCTTGCGTGATGTCCAGCCAGTGGTCGGCACTTCCGCCATTCCACCAAGCAAGCCTGATTGCGCACGGGTGCGAACCAGTATTTTCCCGTCCTCCGTTTCCGCAACGAAGGCCGCTCCGACACGGACGGGCCGCTTTGCTTTGGGCAGCTTCACGGGAAAACGCTGCGGATCATCACTGGCCAGAGCGCGACAGCCTTCACGAAGCGGGCACAGCACGCAGGCCGGGCGTTTGGGTGTGCAGATCGTTGCGCCAAGATCCATCATCGCCTGCGCAAAATCGCCCGGACGGTCGAGCGGGGTTACCGTTTTCGTTTTCGCCTTCACTTCCGTCTTGGCCGATGGAAGCGGTGTTTCAATCGCATAAAACCGCGTCATCACGCGTTCGACATTGCCATCCACCACGGCTTCCGGGCGATCGAATGCGATCGCAGCAATGGCTGCGGCTGTATAATCTCCGATTCCGGGCAACGCTTTCAGACCTTCGAACGTGTCGGGAAAAATGCCGCCGTGATCACGCGCGATGGTCTCCGCACACTTCTTCAGATTGCGAGCACGGGCATAATAGCCAAGCCCCGCCCATGCCGCCATGACATCATCGGTATCAGCAGCCGCCAGGTCTTCAACCGATGGCCAGCGTTTCAAAAACTTGTCGAAATAGCTCTTCACCGCCTGCACGGTGGTCTGCTGAAGCATAATTTCTGACAGCCATACATGATAAGGATCGGGACGTACGCCCTTCGCTTTTTCATCAGGCCCGACACGCCACGGCAGGATGCGATGATGGTGATCGTACCAATCGATCAGGGCTTGTGCATTAAGGTCCATGAAGGTCAGATTTATCCAGAAGAGAAAAGAAAATACCGCTTGCGCGGCGCAACGGTATTCAACGACAGAAAAAAAGCCTATTTTGAGCCGGAAAAGCAAGGGCAGCACTTCAAAGCCCACAACGGAAAGCCTGGTATGAAACCCCATCGACCGAGATCAGCCAGCCAGATCGCCGACATTGCCAACAGTCTGGTCGATCCTATTCTGGCCAAGAGGTCCGGTATTTCAACATCACTTCTGAACGCCTGGGAAGAAATCGCAGGTGAATCCTATGCTGCATTCTCCCGACCGGAAAGTATCAACTGGCCGCGCCGCAATGAGGGTATGGAGGACGGCAGTTTCCGTCCCGGCGCTCTGACAATTGCCTGCGAAGGTGCGCGGGTGCTGTTTCTGACCCACGCCAAAGATGAACTTATTCATCGTGTAAACGGTTTCTTCGGTTTCATCGCGATTGACCGCATCCGTATCGTTCAAAAGCCAATTCAGCCGCAAAACGCCAGACATAAAGCACCACCGCAACTGACACTGGCAGAAAAAAAGACGCTGGAGCGCAAGCTGGAGGGCATTGAATCCGATGACCTGAAGCGCGCGATCATGCGGCTTGGTACCGGTATTCTTGACGAAAAGCGAAAGAAAGCAACAAAGCGTTAGCCGCAATGGCAGTGCGTTTTGTTTCAGTCACATTTGTTTGACTTATGATGACACGGCGTGACTTGTTTGCGATGACGATGACCGCTAGTGAAGTTTTAAAGGAACATCCTTCAGACGAGAGGCCCGATATGCGCGAACTGAAAATCACCAAACGCTCCTTTCTCAACGGCATAGCCGCAGGCGGCGCGGGCATTTCTGCTGCCGCGTTTGGCGGAAGTCTGCCCTTTGCCGCAAGCGCCTGGGCCCAGGATGTCGAGCTGCCGGAAAGTCAGGGCAATGTCGATATGGAAGAAGCGTTGAAGCCGGGCACGCTGCCAGAGATTACGCTGGGTGATGAAAATGCGCCGGTGAAAATCATCGAGTATCTTTCGATGACCTGCCCGCACTGTGCTGATTTTCAGGAAGGCACATTCCCGGCGATCAAGGAAAACTTCATCGACACCGGAAAAGTCTACTATATCTTCCGCGAATTCCCGTTTGATCCACGGGCAATGGCAGGTTTCATGCTCGCACGTTGTGCCCCGAACGGAAAGTATATTCCGTTCATGGATATGATGTTTTCCAAGCTGAGAACCTGGGCAACTGCAGAAGATGGCAGTGCAGCCATGCTTCAAATGGCGAAACTGGCCGGTTTTACACAGGAAAGCTTCCAGGCCTGCTTGACGGATCAGGATCTTCTCAATGACATAAACGGTGTTCGGGAGCGCGCGGCCGAAGAATTCGGGGTACGGGCAACGCCAACCTTCCTGATCAATGGAAAGAAATATTCGGGGGATATGTCGGTTGACACGATGTCGGCCCTTATCAATAGCATGCTTTGAAACGCGGCCGTTCGTTGAGAATGCGGCGCGCGCCAGAGCGGGCGTGCGCCGATGAAATTTACCCGCCTGCGTCTTCTCGGCTTTAAGTCCTTCGTCGAAGCCAGTGACTTTGTCATCGAACCCGGACTGACGGGCGTGGTTGGCCCCAATGGCTGCGGCAAGTCCAATCTTGTCGAAGCATTGCGTTGGGTAATGGGGGAAAACTCCTACAAGAATATGCGTGCCTCCGGAATGGATGATGTCATCTTCTCCGGCTCCGGCAGCCGTCCGGCACGCAACTCTGCCGAAGTCGGCCTTTATCTCGACAATTCAGATCGCACCGCACCGGCTGCATTTAATGACAGCGATGAACTCCAGGTTTCGCGTCGCATCGCCAGAGAACAAGGTTCCGTCTATCGCATCAATGGCAAGGAAGCCCGTGCGAAAGACGTACAGCTGCTTTTTGCCGATGCTTCAACCGGGGCACGCTCCCCTTCAATGGTTGGTCAGGGGCGTATCGGCGAGCTGATTCAGGCAAAGCCTCAGGCAAGGCGCCAGCTTCTGGAAGAAGCCGCAGGCATTTCCGGGCTTTATTCGCGCCGGCACGAGGCAGAGCTGAGGCTGCGCGGCGCGGAAAGCAATCTGGAACGGCTGGAGGATATCACCGCTCAGCTAACCTCGCAGATCGAAAGCCTTAAGCGCCAGACGCGACAGGCCACACGCTTCAAAGCGCTCTCCGCCGATATCCGCGCACAGGAAGCGATCCTGCTTCATATCCGCTGGACGGATGCCAAAAGGGCGGAGGGAGAAGCCGAAAGTGCACTGAACACGCTGACCGCACTTGTCGCAGAGCGGGCCAACACACAGATGGAGGCTGCGAAAGCACAGGCCGTCGCCGGCTTGCCCATCACAGAGTTGCGCAACAGCGAGGTGAATGCGGCTGCAACCCTTCAGCGTTTGCAGATCGCGCGGCGGCAGCTGGAAGACGATGCCGACCGGCAGATGCGTCGCCGTGATGAGCTGACCCGGCGGCTGATGCAGCTTTCCGAAGATATACGCCGTGAAGAAGCCATGATCGCGGACAACAGCGCCATACTGGCTCGGCTTGAGGAAGAACAGGCAGAGCTTGCCGACATGATCGGCTATTCCGGAGAGGAGCTGGCAGCGGCGCGGCAAGCCCAGGATGAAGCGGCCTCAAAGCTTGCCGAGAGCGAAAGCGTATTGTCACGCACAACTTCTGAGCGCGCTGAAGCCGCTGCCCTGAAGGCGCAATACGAACGTTCGATCCGGGACCTGACTGACCGGCGGGGCCGGCTTGACCGTCAGATTGTTGAAGCTGATGCAGAGCTTCGCCAGCTTGATGAACGCATGGCCGCTCTGCCCGATCCGGCAGAAAAGCAGGCCGTCCTTGAGGCCGCTATGGCTGCCGAAGAAGAAGCCTATGCCGCGCAGGAAGAGGCCGAGGAAAAGCTGGCCGCCGCACGTCAGGAAGAAGCCCTGAAACGCCAGCCGGTCGAAGCGGCCAAAGCCAGGCTTTCCGAGATTGAAACAGAGGCCAGAACCATTGAGCGTATGCTTGCTGCCTCAGCCGCATCCGGCGACTTTACGCCTCTGGCAGAGCTTTTGAGCATCGAGCAGGGCTATGAGACAGCGCTTGGCGCGGTTTTGGGCGACGACCTTGAAACGCCGCTGGACGAAACAGCCGCAGCCTTCTGGCACGGCAATGGTGATGGAACAGACGACCCCCGACTGCCGGAAAATGTGAGCCCGCTCAGCAAACAGGTTCAGGCACCATCTGAGGTCATGCGACGGCTGCGACAAATCGGCCTTGTGCAACCGCAAGATGCTGAAAAAACGATGGCTTTACTAAAGCCGGGACAGGAACTCGTGACGCGCGAAGGCGCAGTTTACCGCTGGGATGGCCACATCAAGAGTGCCGATGCGCCCAGCGCTGCGGCACTCAGACTTTCGCAGAAAAACCGGCTTGCTGCCCTTGAACACGACCGGGAGGCCGCCGAAATCGTGCTGGAAGATGCGCGGATCGCGCAGGAAGAGGCCACATCCGCAGCCCGGAATGGCGAAGCGATGCTTGCCAGCGCCCGCGAAGCTGCAAGGCTTTCGGCCCGCAACAGTGCAGAAGCACGCTCGGCGCTGTCTGAAGCCGAAAAAGTATCCGGCGAACTCATGCGCCGCCGCGATGTTATTGCCGAAACCCGCAGCCAGCTTATTGCGCAGGCCGAAGACATCGACGGACGCCGCGAAGACGCGGAAGCGGAGCTCGCCAATGCCCCGGATTTCTCCGCGCTTGAAAGCCAGTTGACCTCGCAGGAAGCCCAGGTTGCCCGCGACCGCGGAGAACTGGCAGAAGCCCGCGCCCGTCACGATGGTCTGGTACGCGAAAATGATTCCCGCCAGCGGCGCATTGCAGCGATCGGCCATGAACGCTCAAGCTGGCAGAACCGCGCCCAAAACGCAGAAGCCCAGATTGCGACGTTGAAATCGCGTGAAGAAGAGGCGCAGGCCGAGCTTGAGGATTTGCAGGACGCGCCGGAAGAGGTGGCGGAAAAGCGCCGCAACCTCACCCGCGAGCTGGAAAAGGCAGAAGAGGCGCGCAAAGCCGCAGCTGACCGACTGGCCGAGGCCGAATCGGCCCAGCGTGAAGCCGATAAGGTCGCAGCCAAAGCCCTTTCCGATCTTGCAGAAGCGCGCGAGCAGCGCGGCCGGGCAGAAGAACGGCTTGTTTCTGCGCGGGAACGCAGGGAAAGCGCGGAAGCGCGTATTCGCGAAGTACTGGAAGTGGCACCGCATGAGGCTTACCGACTGACAGGCCTTCCCGCAGAGGCCACCATACCGGACCCCATGCAGGTGGAGAGAACTCTGGAACGGCTGAAGGTGGAACGCGAGCGGCTGGGGGCCGTCAACCTCAGGGCTGAAGAAGAGCAGCAGGAACTTTCCGAAAAGCTCGACACGCTTGTGCGTGAACGCGATGATATTCTCGATGCCATCGCCAAGCTGCGAAGCGCGATCCAGAGCCTTAACCGGGAAGGTCGCGAACGGCTTCTGGCCGCATTTGATGAAGTCAACGATCAGTTTCAGCGACTATTTAACCACCTGTTCGGCGGTGGCGATGCAGAACTACAGCTGGTGGAATCCGACGACCCGCTGGAAGCCGGACTGGAAATTCTGGCGCGCCCGCCCGGCAAAAAGCCACAGACGATGACACTTCTTTCCGGCGGTGAGCAGGCATTGACGGCGATGGCGCTGATCTTTGCCGTCTTCCTCACCAACCCGGCTCCGATCTGCGTGCTCGATGAGGTCGACGCTCCGCTTGATGATCACAATGTTGAGCGCTATTGCAACCTGCTTGACGAGATGGCAGCAACGACGGAAACCCGTTTCGTTGTGATTACCCATAACCCTATAACCATGGCACGAATGAACCGGCTCTTCGGTGTCACCATGGCCGAACAGGGTGTCTCACAGCTTGTTTCCGTCGACCTTCAGACTGCAGAGCGACTGGTTGAAGAAGTATGAAGACCGGAACGACGCCGGCCTCAATCCACTCTGCTTTAGAGCGTCAGGCGCGATGAATGAATCGTATGGGATTCCGTTTTTGTGTGATTTGTGATTCCTTGTGTCAAAGGAGATTTCCGATGACCCGAGC
>NZ_SMAR01000016.1 GCF_004342225.1 Martelella mediterranea
TGCCGTCAACGTCGTCTTGCCGTGGTCAACGTGACCAACTGTACCAATGTTGACGTGCGGCTTCGTGCGCGTGAACTTTTCCTTTGCCATTTTTATGCTTCCTGTAACTGGTAACACGGATGACCCGGCGAACCGGTTTAGTGCCGCCGTTTAAGGCTTTCCCGGACAATAAGCAAGACCAAATCGCATAGTTATCGTCGCTGCTGCCTTCTGAAAGCCAAGTGTTTGCAATCGCTATACTGTTTTGCGATTGAAAAACGTCAGTGAAAATTGGCCGGCGCAGTTCAGGCTGGGGTGCTTCCGGTTACTTTTTCACACATTATGGAAGATTTGGTAACCTCAGGACCGGCTGACATATCCCGGCCGTCAGCTTCGCCCACAACCCGGTTGCGACCGGAACGCTTGGCCTGATAAAGAGCCTGATCGGCGTCACGATAAAGCGCTTCATAGCCCAGTCTGGCGGGCAGCGATGCCACACCAATACTGCAACTGATCCTAAAACCTGATGGCACATGATCGAACCGGGCTTCAGAGAAGCGGGCCCTGATCCTCTCGCTCAAGGATACGGCACCTTGCTGACTGATACCGGTTGCAAGAATAGCGAATTCATCACCGCCAATGCGACCAATGAGATCGCTGGAACGGGATTGTTCTCTAAGGAGATTGCCGAACGCGCTCAGCACGGCATCGCCGACAGGGTGACCAAAGGAATCGTTGATCGTTTTGAAGTCATCCAGATCGAGCAGAATAAGCGCGATTTCGGAAGATTCATGAAGATTGTAGACGACGTCTACCGACCGATCAAAGCCCGCGCGGTTCAAAACGCCGGAAAGCGTATCCTGATCCCGCAGCCGGTTCAGGTTTTCCAGCGATTCCACAAAATGCGAGGCGAGAATCTCAAGCGCGAGGATCATCGCGATCAGCAGGATATACATCTGCAGGAATTGCCAGATCGCACTCGATGGATCCGCAATATCAGCGGTGAATAGTGTTGCGACCGTACGCGCTGTATGCATGACACCAAGTGCGACAAGCGTCCAGAAAATCATCTTGTCATGAATGCTGTCCGTCCGGTGCACCCAGAACCGCGCCAAAACCAGCACCATATAAGCAAACAGACTGGCGTTAACGGCAATCGTGCGGGCTTCAATTGTACTGGTCACCAGAAAATAGAGATAAACACCAAACATTGCAGTAAACGCGATCAGGTTTCCGGCAATACCGAATGTTCTGCCTCTTCGTTGCAGAAGCGCTTCACCCAGCAAGACCTGACATAGGATAAAAAGCCCATTACCGATGGCGAGAGCGACATAGTCGTGCAAATGCCAGCGCACGAACATAAAGCAAAACCCAACCGCCAGCACCGAATAAGAAACGGACAGGAGAAGAAGATAGTTGCGTCGCACACCTGTTAGCCAGGCAACAACGAAACTGCCAGCGAGAATAATCAGAGCTCCCGGCACAATGAGTGCTTGCAGAATCGGCATCCGTCGATTGTGACGCTAACAGCGTTCCCCGTTTTTCGCTTAAATGAACGCCCCACCCCACGCATGACTAAAAACGGGTCTATCTTACGTTCACATCCAAAGGTATTATTACCAAAGGTTGTCGCGATGTGGAATTGCAGTATCACGGAAAAATACGATTGAATGCCGTAAAACGAAAACAGGCACAAGAAATGGTGTTTTGGAGCGGGTAGCGGGAATCGAACCCGCGTATTCAGCTTGGAAGGCTGCTGCTCTACCATTGAGCTATACCCGCGGGTCTTCCAGATGCCGGTGGTGGAGGAGGTTGGATTCGAACCAACGTAGACTAAGTCAACGGATTTACAGTCCGTCCGTTTTAACCACTCACGCACTCCTCCAGTACCAGCCTGGACGGCGGTCATGCCGTAGACCGAAACAGTGACTTGGCTTTCGCCGTGACCCCGTTTGCGATCTGCGTGGCGTATATGACCGGCTCGCCTCTTTGTGTCAACACGCTCGTAGCGAAAAAAATGACGAAAAAATAACAATGCACAGCGCCACGCTTTGGTGAAGGAGGGTCTGGCCGTTTCGGCTCCGCAAACGTATAAGACAGTATGAGCAAAAAACACGACAACGAGGGCGGCGCGAAAGACGCGCATTATGCCAAACTGAGACGCGCCCACCGGGATGCAAAGCGCGCCCGCGGTGAGCTGCCACACAAACCGCAGGACAACCGCAAGAAACGGGGACCGGCAGTCCCGCTGCCCGTCGGCGAGGACGAAGTTCTTCTCTACGGCCTGCATACGGTTCGTGCGGCAATCGAAAACCCCGAACGAACGCTGCTGGAGCTGAAAGTCTCTCAGAACGCGCTGGATCGGCTGACGGACGGGTTTTCTCTTCCCGAAGATCTGCCTGTCGAGATCGTCCACCCCCGCGCGATTGACGACATTCTTGGCTCCGACGCAATCCACCAGGGCGTTCTGCTAAAAGCACGCGCCCTGCCCGTGCGCAGGCTGGATGCGCTTCAGAAAAGCCCGCTGATTCTGGTTCTCGATCAGGTCACAGACCCGCATAATGTCGGCGCTATATTGCGCTCGGCCGTGGCCTTTTCCTGCGGCGCAGTGATTACCACGATGCGGCACAGCCCTGCCGAATCAGGTGTTATGGCAAAATCCGCCTCAGGCGCGCTTGAATATATACCCTATATTCAGATCACCAATCTCGCCAAGGCACTCGAAGAGCTGCATGCGCTTGGCTTCACCAGTGTCGGCCTTGATTCGGAAGGGCCTGCCCCGATGGAAGAAACCCTCAGTGGTGACAAGATCGCGCTTGTTCTGGGCGCCGAAGGTAAGGGGCTAAGGCAAAAGACGAGGGAGACCGTCAGTGCCCTTGCGCGTCTGGATATGCCAGGCAAAATCAAATCGCTGAATGTTTCCAATGCTTCAGCGATCTCGCTTTATGCAGCCCGGCAGTATCTCTCCCGCAAGCCCTGACCACATGAAACGGCCGAACAATACGGCCGTTCATACGTTTAAACGTTGACTTGAAAGACCCGCATATCCGGAAGGCATAAAAATGCATATTGTTTTCACCGATCTTGATGGCACCCTGCTTGATCATGAAACATATGCATTTGAACCTGCACGCCCTGCGCTGGAACGCCTTTCAGACCTTGGAGTCCCGCTGATTCTGGCGAGCAGCAAGACCGCTGCAGAGATGCACCCAATCGCGGAAAGCATCGGTATAGACTTTCCAATGATCGTGGAAAATGGCGCAGGCGTCGTTGACCCGTCTCGCGAAACAGCATCGGAAAACACTGTCTATAAGCGGCTTCGGGGCATCCTCAACGACATGCCCGAAGATCTGCGTGCGCTTTTTGAAGGGTTCGGAGACTGGAGTGACCAGAAGGTGGCCGAAAAGACCGGCATGCCTCTGGCATCCGCCAGCCTTGCCAAAAAGCGTCATTTTTCTGAACCGGGACTTTGGAGCGGTAACGAAGATGAACGCGCCCGATTCTGCGAACACCTGGAGGCTGAGGGTTTTCAGGCCGTTCAGGGTGGACGTTTCTTCACCCTGATGCCGCAGACATCAAAGGCGGCACGCATGCGGGAAGTCGCTGACGCATTTCATCAAAGATCAGGCGAAACCATTACAACTGTCGCACTTGGAGACGCGCCAAACGATCTGGCCATGCTGGAAACCGCTGACCACGGCTTCATCATCGCCAATCCGGCCCATAAGCCACTGCCGGTCACAGACCGCGAGCGCAAAGGTTTTATCAGGCGATCAGAAAAACCCGGCCCTGCCGGATGGAATGACATGATATTGCAATTGTTTAAATAATATCATTCGAAACGGGAACAGTACCGGTTGAAGGCCGCAGTGAGTCTGGTCATTCAACCTATAAAGCAGGAGCGCCCCTATGGCTGACTTTCATCAAAACGGCGTTGTCGCAACGCTTCACAATCTTCGCGAGCGTTCACTTCATCGCGTCGAACGGGAGCTGACCAGCTTCAGCGCCACACGTCCCATCACGCTGATCCTGCCATCACTGTTTTCCGAGCTGGAAGCCGACGCGCTTGATAATATCGTCCAGCAGCTCATGGAAGTACCCTACATCTCGAATATTATCATCGGCCTCGATCAGGCCAATGAAGAACAGTACCGCCACGCACTGAAATATTTCAGCCGCCTGCCGCAGCAGCATGCCGTTCTGTGGAACGACGGCCCCCGCATGAAGGCCATTCACGAGCGTCTCGATATGGCTTCACTGGCCCCGGAGCAGCCCGGAAAGGGTCGCAATGTCTGGTATTGCATTGGCTATGTGCTGGGCGCGCGCAACTCTTCTGTCGTCGCTTTGCACGATTGCGACATCGTCACCTACTCGCGTGAGATGCTGGCGCGGCTGGTCTACCCGGTGACCAATCCGGCCTTTCCTTACGTGTTCTCCAAGGGCTATTACCCGCGGATCGCCGATGGCTCTCTCAATGGCCGGGTCACTCGTCTTCTGGTCACCCCGTTGCTCTTGAGCCTTGAAAAGACGATCGGACACCAGCCCTACATCGATTACCTGAAGGCCTTCCGTTACCCGCTGGCCGGCGAATTTGCCATGCGCACGCATATTCTGGCAGATATCCGCATCCCGTGGGACTGGGGACTGGAGATCGGCGTACTCTCGGAACTGTGGCGCAATTTCTCCAATACGGCGATCTGCCAGGTGGATATTTCAGACGCCTATGATCATAAGCACCAGCCACTATCGCCAGAAGATGCGCAAAAGGGCCTCTCGCGCATGTCGACCGACATCTGCAAGGCAGTTTTCCGCAAGCTGGCAACCGATGGCGTCACCTTCTCGCACGAAACGCTGCGTACGGTGAAAGCTGCTTATTTCCGCACTGCACTGGATCTGGTTGAGATCTATCACAACGACGCGCGCATGAACGGCCTTTCAACGGACCGCCATAAGGAAGAACAGGCCGTCGAACTGTTTGCAACAAACCTGACGGAAGCCGGAAACTCGTTCCTCGAGACGCCGGATGCAACGCCGCTGATGCCACGCTGGAACCGAGTCTTAAGTGCAATGCCTGATATTCTTGACGAGATGCAGGGTGCCGTTGCTGCAGACATGGCGGAATACGGATAAGCGGCCACGATCCAGATTAAGACCCGATTTCTAAGCTGAGACAAAAAAAGGCCGGACGCTGATGCGCCCGGCCTTTTCGATCTCGTGTTTCGGCAAGTATCAGAATTTCTGCGTCAGAGAGATTTTGAACGTCCGGCCCGGTTCAGAATAATATTCCTGAGGCTGAGAGATCGAGGTGACT
Organism: Martelella mediterranea; assembly: GCF_004342225.1. Taxonomy (GTDB): domain Bacteria; phylum Pseudomonadota; class Alphaproteobacteria; order Rhizobiales; family Rhizobiaceae; genus Martelella; species Martelella mediterranea_B. Next base: position 5,291 of record NZ_SMAR01000016.1, read on the forward strand.
TGATTGTCGAGGGCTTCGTAGTAGGTCTGGTCAAAGACGTTGAACACACCCGCCTGCACGCGCAGACCATTCAGCTGTTCAGGTTCCCACCACGCAGTTAGATCCACGATGCCATAACCTGGCCATTCATAAGCAGCGTCACCGTCCACTGTCGTGTTCTCTGAGACACCGGCAGCAAGAACCCAGTTGGCATTTACGCCCCAGATATCATTGTTGTAGCCACCGCCGAGGATCGCTTTGAGAGGCGCAACGGAAGCAAGGAAACTGTCTCCGTCATCCATGTTCCAGCCCCGTGCAAACGCCAGTGAGCCGCGAACGCTGAAATCATTGGCGAATGTCTTCTGGCCGGAAAGCTCCAGACCGGCAATCTGCACATTGGCAATGTTCACATTTTGCGAAACTGTGCCCGCCCCGAAAAACAGGTTCTCTGGCTGCAGCCCCATAGCCCTTACTTCACTGTCAGTAAATGTCCTCGTACCTATGAAATCATAGTAGCGGTTATAGAAAGTAGAAATTCGAGCGCCAGTATCCACGTCACCGAAATTTGACCCAAATTCGAAGCCCCAGCTTGTCTCCGGCTTCAGATCCGAATTACCTAGCCTAAAATAGGATGTGGGAGACCCATAGGACAAATACAGTTCAGGCGCTGTTGGTGCGCGGAAAGATGTGGCGAACTGACCGAACAGCTCCACATCAGGAGTCAAATCGTACGCCGCAAGGATTTTCGGCGAAACATGGAATCCGGTTTGCTTTTCCGGCTCGCCAACAATCCGATAACCATCGTTTTTGGCGAAGGCATCGCCACTCTTTGGATCACGCCAGTAAGCATCCATTCTCAGGCCCGGTGTCACCGTCAGACCAGTATCACCGAACACCATTTCATCCTGCACATAGAGACCGAGATCATAAGAGTTCACCTCAGGTGAGTCAGACTGATTATTGTGGTATGTACTACACGGAGGAAACATCGCCGCGCGTGGGCTACACGTGTCATGCCCCGCACTATACTGCGTGAAATTGGCATAATCGAAGCTGCCACCAACCGTCACGGTATGCTGCACATCACCGGTGAAGAAGGTGTTGCTCGCCCAGCCGGTGACGCCGTAGTCTTCCTGCGTAATTTTGGAGGTGCGTCCGAAATCGCCTGCCGGCGACGTCAGACGTGTGCCATTTGTGCCGCTGACGCGCTGGTTCCGCTGCCAGTAAACGGTTGCCCAGGCGGCATCCACCCAGCCATCTGTTGAAAATGCGTTATAGCTGTAATCCAGCGAAACGCGATCGCGGTGCTTGTCTTCTGAACCACGCCAGTCATTCGGGTCGTAACGCGAGCCGACATACTGATCTGCCAGCAGATCGATGTCCTTATCGTAATCGTAGCGTTCAACCGTCAGGCCGAGCCGTGTTGCGTCATCAATCTGCTGCTGAAGCTTGAACAGGAAATTGTCTTCATCATAAGTCGCGGGGTTGGCTTCGGTCCGGTCTGCGCCGTAGCCACCGACATTTCCGTTGGTTTCGGTTTCATGGCCGTGGGTGTAAATCCCCTGGAACAACACAGATGTCCCCTTCTCCGAACGGGCAGCAAATGCGGCATCGCCAGTGATGCTTTCATCGGCGCTGTTGTAAAGCGCACGAACGCGACCACCGAATTTCGCGCCCTCCTCCAGCAGGTCGTCCGGCTCCAGCGTATTGACAAGAAATGCGCCACCCATGGCTCCGCCACCCGCGCGGCTGGAATCAGCACCACGCACGATGTCGATCGTGGCAACAGAATTGAAATTGAAACTGTCGACACCACCACCGGAATCGGAACGTGCGCCCGGATCAAGGTAGGGAATCGGAATACCATCGATTGTGGTCAGAACCCGGGGGCCCTGAAGACCGCGGATATTGATCGAGCCACCGTCGTCACCGGCGAAGGCGACGCCTGGAACAAGCATATTTCCAAGATCGTCGACGGACTGGATCATATCACGATCCAGCTCCTGTTCTGTCACCTCGGTGGCAAGCGGCGTTTCCGCAACACCACTTTTATCACGTGTTCCTTTTGTTGTTACCGTCACCGGCTGAAGCACGGTCGTCGCACCATTCTCGGCCGTTGTCGCGGCCTCCTGCGCAAAAGCAGTTGCAGCAAAAGCGACGGTCGCCATGGCCGTGCAGGCAAGAAAGGCAGTTCGGGAAGTCCCCTTACGCATCACTGAAGTCCCTCTAAATCTGGAAGAACCTGGCTGGCTGCGTCCGGGCTATCTGAATGGACTGGCTGGCTGGGTTATGTCTGAAACGGTGTCATAATCCGTTAATGTCGGGACTCGATTAAAAAACATGACTATTTTTGTCAATATTAAATGCCTGACTTTCGTCATATTTGTTCAGGCGTGTTTCTGGCTTGTAAAAAGTTCGTGCCGGGTTAGAATTCTTCCAGAGTGATGGCCACACATCGCCCGCGGCAGGAGTGCCAGTCAGGAAGTGGACGTTTTGAAATTGAAAAAGATTTTCAAGAAGGGGCTGACGGCGCTTGGAATCGTCACCGTCGCAGCAGGCACTTATCTCGGTGGGTTGCAGCTGACAGGCAATTTTCATGAAGTCAAAGCCGGTGAGCTATACCGTTCCGCTCAGCCGGATGCCGCCGATCTGAAACGCTACATCAACGACTACGGGATCAAAACCGTGATCAACCTGCGTGGAGCCAAACCGGGCAAAGACTGGTACGAAGCCGAAATCTCCGAGAGTGCCGCGCTGGCCGTCAATCACGTCGACTTTCATATGTCAGACCGGACTGTGCTTTCCACGGAGCGTTCCCGCGAACTGATTGGCCTGATGCGCGACGCCCCGAAACCGATTCTGATTCATTGCCGAAGCGGTGCGGATCGCACGGGGCTTGCCTCTGTAATGTATCTTCAGCAGCTTGGAGGTGTGGGGGAAGAACGTGCCGAATGGCAACTCTCCCCGTTATATGGGCACATCGGTATTCCGGTAATAGGTCCCTATGCCATGGACCAGACCTGGGAAAACATGGAAAAAGTATTCGGCCTTCCAAGCTGAAGAAAGCTGCGGGTCATCGCCGTCTTAAATGCGGTTACAGCGCAAACCGGTCTCGCTCGGCTCGAAACCGTTTTGTCAAAAAGGACCGGATCAGGGCAATGCGTGCCAGATTGCCGGTATCGGGATGCGAGAGCAGGTAATAGGCGCGCTTAAACTGAATTTCGGGCAGAATGCGAACAAGCCCAGGTTCGGGTCGCGCCGCAAAGTCATGCAGAATGCCGATGCCCACACCAGCACGCACAGCTTCCATCTGACCGGCAACACCGGCACAGCGAAACTGCCGCCGGGTCCATCGGGAAAGATGGCTGGCATAGTTCAGCGATGATGCATAAGCATAGTCTTCCACGCCGGTGACAGCCACATGCGCCGAAAGGTCACCTTCGGTTTGGGGTGTGCCGTTGCGGGCAAGGTAGTCTTTGGAGGCATAGACACTCAGCGTATAGTCCGTGAGGCGTGAGACAACCAGACGCCCCTCTTCCGGTGGGTCCAGCGCAATGGCCAGATCGGCCTCCCGCTTGGAGAGCGAAAAAGTGCGCGGCAGCGGCACCAGTTCAACGACCAGATCAGGATGAGCCTGCTGTAGCTGCCCGAGTTCGGCGGCAAGAAAATAGGTTCCCAGACCATCCGGTGCACCGATGCGCACCGTTCCCGACAGGCTTGCGCCACGCGCGCGGGTATCTTCGGTGATCGCAAGGATCTCGGTCTCCACACGTTCGGCAGCAATCAGGATTCGTTCTCCCGCCTCCGTCAGAGTGGAACCTGAGGGGCGACGGTCAAACAGAGGCTCGCCCAACGCCTCTTCCAGCGCGGTGAGCTTGCGCGCCACTGTCGCGTGATTGAGCCCCAGCGCATTGGCTGCCGCCAGGATTTGCCCATGCCGGGCAACCCCCAGGAAGACCTTCAGATGATCCCAGTCCATATCAAAGCCTCTGGACTATAGTTTCTGCACAATGGATATGCTGATTATCCTGTTTCTTTGCGTAAATGAATAGGCAAAACTGGTGAAACAGTTATCCATTCTTTTAAAACGGGTCACCCGGAGGAAACGGCATGAAAACCATTCAGCACTTTATCAATGGTGCAGCAGCTGCAGGAGAAGGCAGCCGCACGGTTCCCACCTTTAACCCGGCATCGGGCGCGCAGACCGGCACGCTTTCGCTTGCCAGCAGTGCAGATGTGCGTTCTGCCGTCGAAGCCGCCAAAGCCGCGTTTCCGGGCTGGGCCGAAACGACACCGCTGCGCCGTGCGCGAATACTCAACAAGTTTCTCGCCATCGTCGAAGAGCGGATCGAGGAGATGGCAGCCCTGATCTCATCCGAGCATGGCAAGGTTATTTCAGATGCCAAGGGCGAAATTCAGCGCGGGATGGAGGTTGTAGAATTCGCAACGGCCGCACCGCAGCTTTTGAAAGGCGAGTTCACCGAAAATGTCGGCACCGCCGTCGACAGCTGGTCGATGCGCCAGCCGCTGGGTGTTGTTGCCGGTATCACGCCGTTCAATTTTCCGGCCATGGTTCCGATGTGGATGTTTCCCGTAGCTCTGGCCTGCGGCAATACCTTCGTTCTAAAGCCTTCCGAGCGCGACCCTTCCGCCGCACTTCTGATTGCGCAATGGCTGAAAGAAGCCGGACTGCCCGATGGTGTTTTCAATGTCGTTCAGGGCGACAAGGAAGCCGTCGATGCCCTGCTGACTGACCCGGATGTTGAAGCAGTGAGCTTTGTCGGATCAACGCCGATTGCACGCTATATCTACACAACCGCAACTGCGAATGACAAACGCTGCCAGGCGCTGGGTGGCGCGAAGAATCATATGATTGTCATGCCCGATGCCGATATGGATCAGGCCGCCGATGCCCTTATGGGCGCAGGCTTTGGTTCGGCCGGTGAGCGCTGCATGGCCATTTCTGTTGCCGTCCCTGTCGGTGATGAGACTGCGGATCGGTTGATCGAAAAGCTGAAACCGCGGATTGCCGCACTCAAAGTGGGTGCTGGAGCCGACCCGGAAGCCGATATGGGACCGGTCGTGACCGCAGCCGCTAAAGAAAAGATCGAAGGCTATATTACATCCGGCGTCGAAGAAGGCGCGGATCTGATTGTGGATGGTCGCGGTCTGAGCGTTGAAGGCTATGAGAACGGCTACTTTGTTGGCGCAACCCTGTTCGACAAGGTGACGCCTGACATGAAGATCTACAAGGAAGAGATTTTCGGACCGGTTCTCTCCATTGCCCGCGCCAGGAGCTATGATGAAGCCGCCGGCTGGATCAATGATCATGAATTCGGGAACGGTACGGCCATTTTTACCCGTGATGGCGATGCTGCCCGTGAATTCGCTCATAAGATCAAAGTCGGCATGGTCGGTATCAATGTGCCGATCCCGGTTCCCATGGCGTTTCATTCTTTCGGCGGCTGGAAAGCCTCACTGTTCGGTGATCACCACATGCATGGACCGGAAGGTGTGCGCTTCTATACGCGCATGAAAACCATCACCAGCCGCTGGCCAAAGGGTATTCGCTCCGGTGCTGAATTCTCCATGCCGACGATGAAATAGCCACCGCTACACCCCTTGTTTCAAGAAAACCTGTTTCTATGACCCCGGCATGGCAAAGTGCCGGGGTTTCGTTTTCTGGCCATCAGGGATGAGATGTATTGATTTTATACAGTTAAACTGTATATTATATCTCAACTCAACTGGAAGAACGAGCATGTCGAAAGATAGTATAGAAAAACGGACTGTCCGCAGGTTCAACATAGACGTCATAGAGAAAGGTGATGCCGATAGCTTTGACGAACTTATGGGAGAAGATTTCGTCAATCACGCTGCACCCGCCGGCGTTTCCACGGGGCCTGAAAGCATGTGGAACATGCTGGCAAACACACTCCGCCCCGCACTGTCCGACCTCAAGGTGACAATCCACGAGCAACTGCAGGACGGAGACAAGGTGACGTCACGCAAGACAATTACCGGCCAGCATACAGGCGCATTCATGGGTATAGCCGCGACGGGACGGCATGTCTCTATCGATGTTATCGATATTGTACGGGTAAAAAACGGCCAATATATCGAGCACTGGGGCGTTAATACACTTGGTGCCACGCTCACCACTCTGAGGAACTGAGCTGCAGTTTCAACTTTGGGTGAGGCGTTCGAGAAGAGCAGCGGCCTCACTCAGAACCTGCTGCTCACGATGGTTGAGTTGACACGCGAGCGCGCCGGCAATCCAGGCGCTGCGGGCAGAGCGTGATTGCTCCAAAATCTTACAGCCGGTCGCGGAGATCATATTGAGCTGGCTGCGACCGTCTCCGGGAGAAGGTGAGCGCGTCACCAGCGCCTCCTTTTCGAGTTCTGCGATTACGAGGCGCATGCTTTGGTGCTTGACACCACGGTGCCGGGCAAGATCTGTTGTGGTCATCGGTCCGCAGTATTCGAGTAATGCCAACGTTTCATTTCGCGCAGAACTTGGCGTACCCGCCTCAGCTCTCGTTTTACGAACAAAACCACCAACTGCACGACGCAGGCTTTCGGCAAGCTCCATCAGATTGTCATCAGGCTGTGCCTTTATGGGCGTTTTTCTCATCATAGCTGCCTTTCTTCTGCGTTGATAAGACGCGACTACATGTCACCTCTTAACGCATCTCCTTTTTCTGTTATAACACGCGCATCAAGAGAGACAGGGGCGTCCGTTTGAAACGGGCTGAGACGAACCCTTGGAACCTGATCCGGATCATACCGGCGGAGGGAGTCACTCGGGTTCAAGCAGTGCGCCACATTGCCTTCCCGTCCGGGTTCCCCGCCTTCAAAACGCAAAGGAAACCGACATGACGGATATTGCGCCTGAAAAAATCTTCGAAAAAATGCGCTCTGAAACGCCTCTGGTCCAGTGCATCACCAATTACGTGGCGATGAACATCGCTGCCAATGTGCTGCTTTCAGCGGGTGCGTCACCGGCCATGATTCACGCTGAAGAAGAAGCCGGTGACTTCGCCAAGATCGCATCGGCACTGACGATCAATATCGGCACTTTGTCACCGCAATGGATTGCAGGCATGAAAGCCGCTGCCAACGGGGCGAATGAAGCAGGAACGCCTTGGGTGATGGACCCTGTCGCACATTTTGCAACGCCTTACCGTGCCAATGCGGCGCTGGAAATCCTCAATCTCGGGCCGACCATTCTGCGCGGCAATGCCTCTGAAATTCTGGCGTTTTCCGGCGCAACAAGCGGCGGCAAAGGTGTGGATTCCGGCGACAGCGTGGAAGCGGCTGAAGCGACTGCAAAAACACTGGCTACGGAACGATCAATGGTCGTGGCCGTTACAGGGGAGAAGGATTTTGTCACCGATGGAAAACGGGTGGCCCGCATCTCCGGTGGCTCGCCGATGATGCCGCAGATCACGGCGATGGGTTGCGCGCTGACAGGCCTTGTTGGTGCCTTTTCCGGTGTGCACCGTGATGACCCGTTTGAAGCCACAGTCACTGCGCTGGCGCTGTTCGGCGTGGCGGGTGCCAGGGCACACAAGAGCGCAAGCGGGCCCGGTTCATTTTCGGTGCAATTCCTTGACCAGCTTGCGGCAATCACACCGGAAGACCTTAAAAAAGAAGCAGGAATTGAACTGCAATGAAAAACACCTTTGATCTCTCGCTCTATCTCGTGCTCGACCCGGGCCTTTGTGGTGCCTACGGGATGGTTGAAACCACACGTGATGCCGTTGCCGGCGGCGCAACCATGATTCAGCTGCGGATGAAAGATGCCTCCTCGCAGGAACGTACTGAGGTGGGCCGTGCGCTGAAGCAGATTACCGACGGCACAGATACAAAACTGATCATCAATGATGATGTCGAAGCCGCCCTTGCGATTGATGCAGACGGTGTGCATGTCGGCCAGGCTGATGACGGCCCCGCGCTCGTGCGTGATATGCTCGGCCCGGACAAGATCGTCGGGCTCTCGATTGATGGGCTTGAGATTGCCAGAAACTTCGACCCCACTCCGGTCGATTATATTGGTGCCGGACCTGTCTTCGCGACGGCGACAAAGCCGAACCACGCCCCGCCGGTTGGCTTTGAAGGGCTGGCGGAGATGATCCGCATTGCTGGTCTTCCAGCCGTCGCTATCGGCGGATTAAATGCAGGCCACGTTGAAGCCACCTTTGCTGCAGGCGCTGACGGCATTGCCGTTGTCTCCGCGATTTGCGGTCAGCCGAATCCAAAAGAAGCAACGTCAACCCTTTTCCAGGCCATTCAGAAGTTTAAGCGATGATTGCAAATATCCTGTCCATCGCCGGTTCCGACCCCTCAGGCGGCGCCGGTATTCAGGCCGACCTGAAAACATTTTCGGCACGCGGCACATATGGAATGGCGGTTATGACCGCGCTGACGGCGCAAAACACGCAAGGCGTCACCGGCGTGCATGAGGTTCCCTCTGCCTTTGTCTCCGAACAGATCGCAGCGATATTTGATGACATCAGGGTCGATGCCATCAAAATCGGGATGATCTCCAATGCCGATATAGCAATGACCATCGCAGACAGCCTTCGCCATCATGTCGAAGTCCCGGTGGTGCTGGATCCGGTGATGGTTGCCAAGGGAGGCGCGCGCCTTCTGCCTGAAGACGCAGTGCAGGCCGTGCGTGATGACCTTCTGTCTATGGCAGCGGTCTTGACACCAAACCTTCCGGAAGCGGCCGCCCTGCTTGATGAGGACGTTGCGCAAGACCGCGACACGATGCTCAAACAGGGTGAAAAACTTCGGACACTTGGCGCCCAAGCGGTTTTGATGAAAGGGGGCCATCTGGAAGGAAACCAAAGTCCGGATCTTCTGGTCACGGCAATCGGCCATGAATGGTTTGAAAGCGAACGCCTCGAAACAGCCAATACCCATGGCACCGGTTGCACACTATCCAGCGCAATCGCGGCTGAAATCGGCAAGGGCAAAAATCTCTCAGAAGCGGTGAAGGCAGCCAAGGCCTATGTTCACAATGCCATTGTCGCTTCAGCCGAACTAAAGGTGGGGTCCGGCCACGGACCAACACATCATTTCCATAACCTCTGGTAAAGGGAACCATCAGGAAAACGTGAAAAATCGCAATCAGGGCTTATTCTGCATTCATCTTTGAGCGCTGAGCGTTCATACTGCCCTTCGAGAGGAAGGGAGGCGCGTTCGTGCCGCCATGTCAAAAAGGGAGAATTTGATGCGGAATAAAGCCATGATTGCGGGTTTCACTGCCCTCTGTCTGAGTGCCGGAGCTGTTCTTGCGCAGGACGCTCCGCAGATCTTAAGACAGGACGACATGAAACAGATTGGCCGCGCTATGGGACAGCTTGGTGCCATCGCCAAAGGCCAGAAGGATTACGACCCTGTTGTTGTCGAGGGCGCACTTTCGACCATCGCCACGGAAGCGAAGGATTTCACAACACACTTTCCGCCTGATTCACAATCCGGCCATGACACTGAAGCAAGTCCCGCCATATGGGAGAATATGGACGACTTCAAAGCCCATGCGGACAAGCTGGCGGCAGAAGCTGACGCCCTTCTGGCTGATCTTCCAGCCGATCAGGCTGCTGTCGGCAAAGCCATGAAGGCACTCGGCGCAAATTGCGGTGCCTGCCATGAGCTCTATCGGGTCAAAAACTAGTCAACCGAATCTGACGTTCGTCTCATTGTTCCGCTTGCTCTGTACGAACGTCAGATTCAACGAGAGTGACTAGCAAATTTATGTTTCTAGTGTGGGTTTCGAATTTGAAATTCGCATTCGAGGTTGCTGCAACAATGAGGCGAATTTCAAATTCACCACACTAGAGTGCCTTAAAAACTCTGACGCACTTGAAAAAAGGATGAGCCTCTTGAAAAAGCTGACGGCTTTCATCTTGATTATCGCCGCTGTTTTGACCGGCGCAGCATTTGCCGTCGTTCTCACGCCTCCGCAAGTTGACAACACGGCTTTCATAGACCTTCCGGCGCCAGATATTAAGAACGGCCAGCAAATGTTCTGGGCCGGTGGTTGCGCCGGTTGTCATGCCGCGCCGGTCGCAACAGGCGATCAGAGGCTCGTTCTTTCCGGAGGCCTTGCGATCAAAAGTGACTTTGGCACGTTCCACGCCCCCAACATCTCGCCTGACCCGCAGGCCGGGATTGGAGCCTGGTCAGTCCCCGAATTTGCCAATGCTGTGAAAAAGGGCATCGGGCCGGATGGCGAGAACCTTTATCCGTCCCTGCCCTATACATCTTATGTCCGAATGACCAACCAGGACGTTAAGGACCTGTTTGGCTATATCATGACGCTGCCTGAAAGCAGCCAGCCTGACAAACCACACGATCTCGCCTTTCCTTTCAGCTTCCGTCCCGCACTGGCCTTCTGGAAAGAGCTCTATTTCTCCGATCAGCCACGGGTGGAAATTTCAGGAGCGTCAGCGCAGGTCGAGCGCGGGCAGTATCTGGTTGAGGGACCGGGACATTGCGGCGAATGCCATACACCACGAACACGCCTTGGCGGACCGGAATATGATCGCTGGCTGGCGGGCGGACCGAACCCCGACGGCCCGGGAATGGTTCCGAATATCACACCCGGTTCAACTTTCATCGGAAGCTGGTCAGCCAGCGAAATCGCCGACTATCTCGAAACCGGTTTTACGCCGGAATACGATGTCGTCGGCGGTTCCATGGTCGAAGTGCAGAAAAATCTCGCACATCTGCCCCGCTCTGACCTTGAGGCCATTGCCGCATATCTGAAGGCTGTTCCCGCGCGTCAGAATTGATAAGCGGGTGCGGTTCCTTATTCCGCAAGAGACTGGAGATAGCGCATTCCTGTGACCGGCCGCGGAATGAAGGCCATCTGCTCGTAGAATTTGTGCGCCGAAATATTGCCGGTCGTCGCACTCACCGAAAGGTATTCACAACCTGCAGCACGGGCGAAATTGCGCGCACGCTCAATCAGATGCTGGCCGACACCATGGCTTCTGTGCCCGTCACGCACGAACAGATGATGAAGATCCATGCCACGCTTGCCCTGCTGGGCACGGTAAAGCGGGGTCAGAAGAGCGTAGCCCAAAAGACCTGCACCGGCATCGGCTACAAGCGCCATGACCCAGGGTGCAGGCCCGAAAAGATCGCGGTGTAACTGATCTGCAGTGGCCTCGGACACATCGCCATGATGTGCGGCAAGCAAGCCTATCATTTCAACAATTTCGGGAATATCGTTTTCGACCGCTTTTCTGATGGTCATCAGGCGCGGTCGTTCAAGAGAGATTTCACTGTCTTCGGTCATTTTATACGTCCCTTAAAGTTGGTTCTCCACCTGGGACGTGTCGCTGATCACCTTGCCGCCCCAGGCGGCCGGTGATGCACATGATCAAACGCGGCCGCTCCTATCGGAACAGCCAAAAATACTTAGCAGTGTGAAGCGCGATATTGATCATTGTTCTGAAATGCGACGGAAACCGACGAAAGTCAATCAAAAAAATCAGTGCTCATCCGCGCAAAGACTGTGATCGGCCAGCGATCGGATAACATAGCAATCCTCAACTGCATGTCCGTCGCAGCGCGAGGTGATCCGCGCCAACTCACTTTCAAGCCTTTGAAGCCGGGCGATCTTTTCGCGCACTTTCGTCAGGTGCTCGCGCGCAATCGCATCGGCACGAAGGCAGGGCTCGTCCGGGTGCGCCGAAAGCTCAAGCAACTCGCGTATTGCATCAGGTCTGATGCCAAGATCGCGGGCATGACGGATGAAGGTCAACCGTTCCAGTTCCCGTTCACCGTAGCGGCGCTGGTTGCCTTCGGAGCGTTCCAGAGGTGAGATCAGCCCTGCTTGCTCATAATAGCGGATGGTCGGCACCTTCACGCCGGTTCGCTTCGATAATTCCCCGATGGACAACATTTTTCAAAAACCTCTTGAAGCTCTAGTCGCTAGAGGTCCTATGTAGTGTGTCACCGAGGCAAATGACAAGGTGATATCAAAATGAGCGCAGGATGCGGACATTCACACGGCCCCTTCGACGGCATGTCAGAGAGCTATAAAAAGCGGTTGTGGGTGGTTATTTTTCTTAATGCGGCGATGTTCATCGTTGAGATGACCGCCGGTCAAATGGCACGATCGCAGGCGCTTCAGGCCGATGCTCTGGACTTTTTCGGTGACGCACTGACTTACGGCATATCTATGGCGGTGATCGGCTCTTCACTGAAAACACGATCCATCGCAGCCGCCTTTAAAGGCACCAGTCTTTTTCTGATGGGTCTTTGGGTATTCGGCTCCACCATTTGGCGCGTTTTCGTTGCTGGTGTGCCGGAAGCCCCGGTTATGGGCATTATCGGCGCACTGGCTCTGGCCGCCAATCTACTAACCGTATTGCTGCTGCTTTCTTATAAAGACGGCGACGCCAATGTTCGTTCCGTCTGGCTCTGCTCGCGCAACGATGCGATCGGCAATGTCATCGTTATGATTGCCGCAATCGGGGTATGGGGATCGAACACGGCGTGGCCTGACCTTGCGGTCGCCTTTATCATGGCAGGGTTGTTTCTGACGTCATCGTATCAGATCCTCACCCAATCTTGGCGGGAGTATCGTGCCGGAGGCGCTGAAGCTCTTGCAGCCTCGCTTGGAGACGACGGGCATAACCACGGGAAGGGAAGTCGCTGCCAACACGAACATCATTGAATAGCCAGCCGGCCCAAAATCCCCGGCGCAACAAAAAGCCCGGCAGATTGCCGGGCCCGGGCCTTCTTTGTTCCCTGACAAACTCAGGCCTTACTTTTTGCAGGTTGTACGCGCCCAGTTCATGTAAAGCTCCATAGCCTTCTTTGCCATAGGGCCATGTTCAAAATCACGGTCATCAAGCTTAACCACCGGAACAACCTTATTGTAGTTTCCGGTCATGAACAGCTCATCGGCGTCCATGAAATCCTGAACACGCAAAGTGCGCTCTTCGGCTGGAATACCAGCCTCGCGCAAAAGCTTCAGCACACGCTTGCGGGTGATACCGGCGAGGAAACAGCCATTATCTGCCGGGGTCATCGCAACACCGTCTTTGACGAGAAAGATGTTGGCAGACGCGGTCTCAGCAACATTGCCATTCATGTCGCAGGCCAGCGCATTGTCGAAGCCGCGCGAGCGGGCTTCAATCATCATCCGACCGGAGTTCGGGTAAAGACTGCCAGCCTTTGCATATGTCATAGCGACTTCCGGCGACGGACGGCGGAACGGCGACACCGTCAGCGTGACCGGCGTTGTTGACCGCATCGGCGTTTCAAACAGGCATAGTGCAAAGCGTGTTGAGTCCGGATCGGCGGGCACCAGCCCATTGAGGCCATGCTCGGCCCAGTACATCGGCTTGATGTAAACAGCTGTACCGCTTTCAAATTTTTTCAGGCCTTCCCAGACCAGAGCCTCAATCTCTTCCGGGGTCATCGTCGGCTTAAGGCCGAGATTTTTCGCCGAGCGGTTAATGCGCTTGCAATGCTCATCCAGGTCGGGTGCCATGCCTTCAAAATAGCGCGCACCGTCAAACACTGTGGAACCGAGCCACATCGCATGGGATGTCGGGCCGATCAGCTTCGGATTCCCGGTCAGCCATTCACCGTCAACATAGGTCCAGGTCAGGGTCGCGGGGGACGTGTCAATTGTCATTTCAAACTCCTGATAGCCGCCCTCACCTGGCGGGAATGCACGTGCGGTTGCGGTCGTCGATATGGCGGCTGCAGCGGAGGAAGGGCGGCAAAATTTACCGCAGGCAATCAACCCCCCCAATGCCATTCAGGTCAAGAGGAAAATCCATTCTCCCGGTCTCAAACGAAAACAATTTGCCGTTGCGTTGAAGCCTGAGCGTGAACCGTCTAATACACCCAGAACAAATATCCGAAGCTTGCAGCAGGGTGCTTTTATTTCATGTCTCATAATGCCTACGTGTTTGATGCCTATGGCACCCTTTTCGACGTGCACGCCGCCGCCCGAAAACATGCAGATCGCGCCGGTGGTCATTATAAGATGCTCTCGAATGTCTGGCGTGCAAAGCAGCTTGAGTATTCGTGGGTCCTGACGCTGTGCGATGAATATGAAGATTTCTGGGTTCTGACAGAACGCGCCCTGGATTTTGCCATGCATTCCGTCGGCCTGATTGACAAGTCACTGCGCACAGATCTGCTGGAGGCCTACTGGACACTGGACTGCTACCCGGAAGTTCCCAGCGTTTTGGAAACCATCAAGGCCCGCAACGCAAAAGTCGCAATTCTTTCAAACGGAACATCGGCGATGCTTGAGGCGGCCGTGAAGAAGGCCGCGATCAGCGGATTGATCGATGACATCTTCTCCGCCGAGCAACTGCGGCGCTTCAAGCCTGCTCCGGAAGTCTACGATATGGCAATCAATGCCTATCAGATTTATCCGGACAAGATTTCGTTCCAGTCCTCAAACCGATGGGATATCGCCGGAGCCGCCAATTTCGGCTTCCGGACTGTCTGGATCAACAGGCACCAGACACCCAACGAATATGAGGGCATGGGACCGAATCTGATTTTGCCGTCGCTGGAAGGCATCTGAGCCGGCTTTTCGACAGTCACAGAAAAACCCGCGGTAAACGCCGCGGGTTTTGATTTAACTGTCTGTCATTCAGTGATCAGTCAGCAACACTGACCGGCACTTCATAGCTGACACGCAGTGCATGGCTGTAGGGGCAAACAATATGCGCCTGATTGACGAGCGCCTCGGCTGTTTCGCGATCCAGCCCCGGAAGCGATACCGTCAGCTCAGCTTCAATACCGAAACCTTCCCCATCATCGCGAGGACCAACGCCGACCGTTGCCGAAACGGTGGTTTCAGCCGGAAGCTTTACTTTTTTCTGACCGGCAACGTTCTGCAGTGCGGAATTGAAGCAGGCGGCATAACCGGCAGCGAAAAGCTGTTCCGGATTGTTCCCTTCGGCGCCTGGACCACCCATTTCCTTCGGCAGTGAAAGATTGACTTCAAGCGCGCCGTCCTCGGTCTTGACCGAGCCTTCGCGTCCTCCAGTGGAAATTGCCTTCGTTGTATAAAGTTTCTTGATCATAGTCAGTCTCCTTCGTCTGGAACCGCTCAAAAGCGGCCCGGTTATGAGGAAAAATCTATTATCTTCTCTTCGACGTCCGGCAGCCCGATTTGTTCCATAGCCACCGCGATCTTTCTTTTAGATAGTGCACAATTTAATTTTACACAATGATATTTCCAAAAAAATCTGCATGACCTATATTGAGCATATGAAAACCACCTTATCGGAAAAAAATGAGCTGATGCCGCAGCTCGATGATCAGCTTTGTTTCGCTGTCTATGCAGCGGCCCATGCCTTTCAGCACGCCTACAAGCCGCTGCTTTCGCACCTCGGCCTCACCTATCCGCAATATCTGGTCATGATGGTATTGTGGGAGCATGGCACGATCTCAGTCAAAGCCATAGGCCAGCGCCTCGGCCTTGATTCAGGAACGTTGTCGCCATTGCTGAAGCGCCTCGAAACGGCAGGCTACATCAACCGCCGCCGCGCCACCGAAGATGAGCGCCGCGTTGAGGTTACGCTGACCCGTAAGGGTGAGGCTGTGCGTGAAGATGCCCGTGACATAGCGCGTTCCATCGCAGTCAAGACCGGCTGTAGCCAGGAGGATGGGAAGGCGCTTCTGGACAAGCTGAACGGCTTGAGGGCTGAGCTGCTCTCAACCGATAAAGCATAATCAGCCGTCGGCAGCATATCTGCTCCAGGCGGCTTCAATCTGCTGGCGTGCAGGAAAAAGATCTAGAGCATTTCGCAGTCAGATGGAAACATCTGACGTCCGCGAAAATGCGTCAAAACAAAGAGATAGAGCGGTTGCGCGTTTCCATGAAAGGCGGAACCGCTCTAGTTCGGCAGAACAGCCCGGATAACGCCGACTTCCATCCCGTTCCAGTTTTTCATCGTCTGGTGCGCCAGCCCCGCAAGGGCATCGGAGGCACCGGGATCGGCATGCATCAACCGGGAAAGGACAGCGGAAACCATCGCTTCTGCGGCCCGCGTTGTTCCATCCTCGCACTTCAGTGCGATGCCAAGCCCAAGCTCGGGGATTGCAGCACAGAAAACCCCTTCAGCCCCGGTTTTGGCGAACACACGGCCCGGCACCGCACTCATGAGCGTATTGCAGGCGCGCCCGGTTCCCGACACATAAAACGGCTCTGCCATGCAGGCAGAAAGGATGCGCTGTGCAGCCTTGGCGCGCACGGGCTCAAGCCCCGTTCCCGTCGCCATCTTTGCAAACCCATGCGCAAGAGCTTTCAAAGGAACGGCATAAGTGGGAATTGAACAACCATCGGTCCCGCACACATCATGGCCAACAACAGCACCGGTGACATTCTCCATAGCGTCACGGATCTGCTGCTGTAGCGGGTGATCATACCCTGAATAACCTTTAAGCCCGATACCCTGATGAGTGCAGGTGCATACGAAACCGGCATGCTTTCCCGAGCAGTTATTGCACAGCGCATCGGGGGCTTCACGCGCACGGGCCTGATGGATCAGAACCTTGCTGTCCGTTGACCAGTGGGCGCCGCATTCCAGATCCTCGACGCTGCGACCGGCCCTGGCCAGCATTTGCCCGGCCAGCGCGATATGAGCATCTTCCCCCGAATGAGAGGCTGCTGAAAGGGCGATTTCACGATCTCCGAACCCATAGGTATCCGCAGCACCGCTTTCAACAAACGGCAAAGCCTGAATGGCCTTACAGGCCGAACGCGGAAAAACAAGCGCATCGGTTTCCCCCGCAGACCAGACGAGACTGCCACTCTCATCGACAACGGCGATCATGCCGCGATGACGGCTTTCAATGCGCTGACCACGCGTGACTTCAACCAGAACCGGATTGACCATCTTAAAAGCACTCCTGCAGCAGCACCGCCAGAGGGCAGGCCGATTTATTCAAACGTCAGTATGATTTTCCCGATGTGGTGGCCTTCTTCCATAATTTTATGGGCTTCGACAACCTCCTCAAACGGCAAAACTTTGTGAACGACCGGCTTGATCTCACCCTTTTCCAGACGCGGCCAGACTTGTTGCGCCAATTCGTCACGGATACGGCGTTTCTCCTCTTCCGTTCGCGGACGCATCGTCGAACCGGTCACCGTGAGGCGCTTCACCATAATGGGCGTAAGATTGACGTTTTCGGCTTTGGCCCCGCCAAGAAAAGCGATGATCGACAGGCAACCATCGCGCGCCAGTGCCGAAAGGTTACGCTGAAAATAGGATGCGCCAACCATATCGAGGATCACATCAACACCACGACCGCCAGTCTTTTCCTTAACGATCTCGACAAAATCCTGTTCACGGTAATTGATCGCAGCCATCGCGCCGAGGCGCTCGCAGGCGGCGCATTTTTCGGCCGATCCGGCAGTGGCAAAAACCTCAGCTCCGAAAGCCCGTGCCAGCTGGATCGCGGTTGTGCCGATACCGCTCGTGCCGCCGTGAACAAGCACCGTCTCGCCTTCAGTCAGGCCCGCCATCTGAAACAGATTGGCCCAGACGGTGAAGAAGGTTTCCGGCAATGCAGCCGCACCAACCGCATCCATCCCCTCAGGCTGCCGCAATGTTTGGGCGGCCGGCAGAAGGCAATATTCAGCATAGCCGCCGCCATTGGCCAGTCCGCAAACGGCATCTCCGACTTCGAAATCCGAAACGTCTGCGCCTTTTTCAGCGATGACGCCGGCAATTTCCAGCCCCATGACCGGGCTGGCACCGGGCGGTGGCGGGTAGTTTCCCTGTCGCTGCGCGACATCGGGGCGGTTGACACCGGCGGCGTGAACCTTAACCAGAACCTCACCGGGGCCGGGTTTGGGTTTAGGACGTGTGGCGACCGACATAACTTCCGGCGCTCCAAAACCACTGATCGTGATGTATCGCATGGAACCGTCTGACGACATGAGCCTAGCTCCTCCCTCATCTGAGTGTGCGAATAGCTAACAGGTTTCCGGGCCAACCACAAAGACGATTTCGGGGTGCAATGCACCCCGAAAAGACTTCAAACGAAAATGATCATAATCAGCGTGGTCTGAGAGCCAGTGCAAACACGACCATTGCAACGCCGTAGACAAGGAAGTCAGCCGCGACGAACAGCCCCAGCAGCCACAGGCTGTTTTGCGGGAAGTTGTAAGCAATCATGACGGCGGCAAGGATAAGCACCAGACCGGAGAAAATCATCCAACCCCAGCCTTTTGCAGGCCGAACGGTAAATCCGAGATAGAGCCGGAAACCACCGGCAACCGCAAGGGAAACGCCGATGAAAATGGCAAACAGCCCTGAACCCAGAAGCGGATTACTGATCAGCAAAATGCCGGCAAGAACATAGAGAATGCCACTGGCCAGCCAGAATGCGGTTTGGCCCTTTGCCCTGGAATAAAACAACTGGGAAAGATGTGCGACACCGGCGATGATCATCATAACGCCAAAGAAGACGACGGATGCAACTGTCGCAACAGCAATGTTTCCAAGCAAAATCAGGCTGAACAGCACCAGAATGATGCCAAAAGCCATAACCCAGCCCCAGCGGTCTCTTATTTTTTCAACATCGGGATTCAACTGCCCCATCATAACCATCGCTAAGCCCTTCCTGTATGGTTCGTTGGGGCAGACGATAGATAGATCGCGATCCGGGTGCAACTACTGTTGCAGACAACCCGCAAGATGTTTGTGGTCGCGACACTTTCAGTCAGAAAGCGCAGCCGTTTGATCACGCTTCATTTTCAGTGTTTCGCATCGCGAACCGACGGCCGGAGATAGATGAACCAGTAGACCAGCCCGACAAAAAGGCCACCTCCAATAATGTTTCCAATCGTTACCGGGATCAGGTTGTGCAGGATGAAGTTGCTCCAGGTCAGGTCTGCATAATCGGCGATATTGGCTCCGGCCTTTTCCCAAAACTCCGGAGAAGCCCCGTTTTTGGTCAGAATCGCCATGGGAACCTGAAACATGTTGGCCACGCAGTGTTCAAAGCCGGCAGCAACAAACATGGCCACCGGCAGGACAACAGCCAGAAGCTTGTCTGTGACAGTGCGCGCTGCATAGGTCATCCAAACACCAAGACACACCAGAACATTACACATGATCCCCAAGGCAACGGCCTGAATAAAGGTGTGATGCAATTTGTGCTGGGCGATGTGCATATAGTTGAGACCAAGCAAACCACTATCGCCTTCATAGTGCCGCGCGGCCTGCATGATCAGGACAAGTCCGAATGCCCCAACAAAGTTGCCGCAATAGACAAGTGCCCAGTTTTTAAAGAGCTGGCTCCAGGTAATTTTTCTGCTGGCCCGTGCAACAACGGTCAGAACCGTACTGGTGAACAGATCAGCGCCGAGAATAACCACAAGCATCAGGCCGAGGCTGAAAGACAAGCCGCCCAGCATTTTGTTGGCACCCCACCCCATATCCGCATTTCCGGTCGTCACGACGGTATAGAAGATAAATGCAATACCGATGAAGGCGCCTGCGGTAACCGCAGACAAAAAGGAGGAAACCGGATCCTTCGTCGCCTTGGCGACACCGACATCCTCTGCTTTTTTCGCCATCACATGGGGCGGAAAGGCGTCGAAATTCAGATGCTGCATGGAATTATTGCTCTTTTTACTGGCGTGCAGGAACGCTTTTGTCTTGGATTGTGCCGTGTTTAACAAAACAGGCCTGCCGCGCGTTGATCCTGATCATAAACGCAAGACCGAAACACGACCAAAGTTGGAAAGGCCGACGGATTTCAAACCGCCTGCCGCTTAATTTCATGGCTTATTCAGAAACAGGCGTCATAATCAAGTCGCTGATAATGCGTGTAAAGGAGCAGACATACATGCTGGAAATCTGGGGCCGAAGAACGTCATCCAATGTACAGGCGGTTATGTGGACGATTGGTGAGATCGGACTAAGCTATGAGCGATATGATGTCGGTCACAAATATGGCGGCAACAACACCCCTGAATTTCTGGCGATGAACCCGAACGGTCTGGTTCCTGTCATGCGCGATGGAAGCGATAGTCAGCCGGTTTTTGAAAGTGCTGCGATCTGCCGTTACCTTGCTTCAAGATATGGTTGCGAGGCTTTCTGGCCGCAGACACCCGCCCTTCGTGCACAGATCGACAAATGGGCAGAATGGGCAAAATCCTCCGTTGCTCCAGCGTTCACAAAGCCGATTTTCTGGCAGGCTGTTCGCGTGCCGGAACAGGAGCGGGACGCAGCAAAGCTGGCTCAGTCCGTCGAGCTCTTCAGCCGCCTGCTGTCAATCGCCGAAGCGCAGCTGAAAGCGCACTCTTTTCTGGCCTCGGATACGTTCACGCTGGCAGACATCATGCTCGGCCACCTTCTTTACCGTTATTTCACAATCGATATCGAGCGCCCACCCCTGCCGCTGGTTGCAGATTACTACAAGCGGCTTTGTGAGAGCCCGGCTTATCGGGAGCATGTGATGGTTTCGTATGAAGAGCTCAGAGCTTGAAACCTGAAGTGAACGAGGATCGTTCCCATTCCAGTCCCGGCCTCTGGCTGCCAGTCGCCGGAAACCTTGGCCGGGGTTCAGGAATCTCCTGGCAGCATCCTTGAAATCCGGCGCCGAGGAGAGGATAAGGAACCCTGCGAGTCCGCCCGTCGCTAATTTCGGGCGCACTTCATCATTTCAAAGCACCTTAGAAAAATTGTCTCGAAAGCCGTTCGATGCGCCCCTACTATAAAAACGTCAAAATGGTCCGCCGCACCCGAGTGATGTGGGGGTCATGGCGAATATGGCAGCCGCGGCTCGTATTCTGGGTTGGTGCTTTGATGATTGGCGTCATCAGTGTGTTGTTTGCCCGTGCGGCAGACCACGCACAGGAGATGTTCAACGCTATCCGGACTGCGAATGAGTTCACACCATACCTGCCGCTGATCATTACACCGCTTGGCTTTGTCCTCTGCTCTTATATCGGCAACCGTTTCTTCCCGAATTCCCAGGGGTCAGGTATTCCGCAGGCGATTGCAGCACGCCACCTGCACGACCGGGCCAGCCAGCACAGGCTGCTGAACCTGAAGATCGTCGTCGGAAAGATTCTTCTGACGATTGTCGGTTTATTCTCCGGTGCTTCAATCGGGCGCGAAGGGCCGACAGCGCAGGTTGGTGCCTCAATCATGATTCAGACCGCGCACTGGGGCAAGATGATCCAGACCAAAGGCCTGATCGTTGCCGGTTCGGCGGCGGGTATATCCGCTGCCTTCAATACACCGCTCGCCGGTATTGTGTTCGCCATTGAAGAAATGAGCCGCGCGTATGAGTCGCGCGCCAACGGCCTGGTTGTTTCCGCCATCATTCTTTCCGGACTTGCCGCCATAGGCCTTGCTGGCAACTACACCTATTTCGGCCATGCTTCCGCGATTGCGATTCATCCTGAAGAATGGGTCGCCGTTTTTGTCTGTGGCATCGGAGGCGGGCTGCTTGGCGCTATGTTCTCGCTTTACTCGCTGAAGATCGCCCGCCGCGCCAAGCGCTGGGCACAACCGGCTCCGATCAAGCGCATGGCGATGCTGGCTGGTGGCTGCGGACTGCTGGTTGCTGTCATCGGGATCATCAGCGGCGGCACAACGTTTGGGACAGGCTATGAACAGGCCCGAACAGTTATTGAAGGCGGCGAGATCAGCCCGTTCTTCTTCATCGGAAAACTGGCAGCGACATTCCTGTCGATGGCGTCGGGAATTCCCGGCGGTCTTTTTGCACCATCCCTTTCGGTCGGCGCTACACTTGGTTCCAGTGTCGCAGACCTCATGGGCATCAGCATCGGTCTTGGTGCTATTCTTGGCATGGCCGGATATTTCGCCGGTGTCGTGCAGTCACCGATGACCGCGTTCGTGATCATTCTCGAAATGACCGATAACCATGACGGCATTATCACGCTGATGGCCACATCGATGCTTGGCTACATCGCTTCGCGTATGGTTCTCAGTGAGCCGCTTTACCACGGCCTTTCGCGTGCCTTTATTGCGGATAGTATTAAATTTCAGCGTGCGAAAAACCGCTCTTCAAGCGAGACAGAAAAATCGACCGTCGAAGAGGTTCAGAAAGAGACCAGAGATTATGACGAAAAAGGAACCTTATAGCAGAAACAGGGTCATCCTGCATTCTGCGGTATCCTTTGGCAGCACATTCTAAGCCCGCTCTGCTCTTCGGCAAGCTTTTGTCGCGAAGTCGTTTTTTGTGGCAAGCCGGTCTCTGGAAACGCACCTGAAGCAACGTCATACTGCCAAAGCAGTTTCAACAAGGCGAGCCGATTGAAGATGACCCAAGCAGATGCCAAGATCCACAAACTGAATGATACGCTTGCCAGTTTAAGCCTCGGGGAACGGCTGAAATATATCGCCGATCAGCAAGTATCCGCTGTCTTTACGACCAGCCTTGGCATCGAGGATCAGGTTATCACCGAGGCAATTGCAGTGTCCGGGCTGAATATACGGATCGCGACCCTCGAAACCGGTCGGCTGTTCGATGAGACGCTTGCCCTCATCGATGAAACAGAAGAACGCCTCAATATCAGGATCGAGCGCTACCAACCGGATGAAGCAGCGGTCGCCGGATATGTCGATGCGTATGGCCGCAACGGCTTTTATGAAAGTGTTGAAGCCCGTCAGGCCTGCTGTCATATCCGAAAGCTGGTGCCTTTGGCGAACGCTCTTAAAGGGGCTGATATCTGGATTACGGGCCTTCGGCGCGGTCAGTCGGGCAACAGGGCAAGCACACCTTATGCAGAATATGACGCCAAACGTGCTTTGACAAAGGTCAACCCCCTCGCTGACTGGGGCATTGATGACATTCATGCTTACGTGGCAAAGCACAGCGTTCCGGTGAACCCGCTGCACGACCGTGGCTACCCGTCAATCGGATGCGCACCCTGCACGCGTGCGATCAAGCCGGGTGAACCCGAACGTGCTGGCCGTTGGTGGTGGGAAACAGATGCGAAACGCGAATGTGGGCTGCATCTGGCAAAGACGTCCGGCTAGTGGAGTGAATTTGACATCCGCGAAAGTGCGTCAAACGAACAGATAGAACAGATGTGCGCTTCAGTGAAAGCGGAGCCGCCATGCGACCTTTTCGCAGCAAGGCTGCCCCTGATTGTTCGCAAAAACGGCCGCCTTTGGCATAGCCTCAGATGACAGCCCCCTCACCGACGCGTGCTGGCCCCTTCAACCAGCGCGACCTCCAGCTCAACAGCCCCTTCCTTCCGTTCACCGCTGGCCAAAGCCGCCATCAGCATTTCCGCAGCTTTAAAACCGATCTCATAAAGCGGCAGGGAAACTGACGTCAGGGGCGGATCATCGACACCACTGAAATGCAGCCCATTATAGCCGCAAATACCGAGATCTTCAGGAACCCGAAGCCCCAGCTGTGATGCGGCAAACAAGGCTCCAAGTGCCAGTTCGTCATCATGGCAAAAGACCGCATCGATCTCCGGATATCTGCTATTTATGCAACGCATCAGCGAATGACCGTCAGCAACACTGTTGCGACCTTCAGTGTCGAAGACGTATCCGGGTTGATAGAGGCCCGCATCGCTCAACGCTTCACGATAGCCTTCGAAACGGCGGCGTGAACGGATGTCCTTATTGCCGCCAAGAAGTGCGATCTTCGAATATCCTTTCGAGAGAAGATGCCGGACTGCCAGCTTTGCGGCACTCCGATGGCAAACGCCGATCCCCATATCGAGTGGCTCAAGGCTTGTATCCATCATCTGGACAACCGGGCAGTCGATTTCATCAATCAGCGGCCGGTTGACCGGGAATTCGGCAACGCTTTCCATGATGATACCAGCCGGGTTCTGCGCGACAAAGAGGTTGAGTTGTCTGGCCTCCTCGGACGCATCAAGACCGATATTGGCGAACTGGGTTCTCAGTTCGCCAGCCTGAAAGCGATCCTCAATGCCTGAGGCAACCGGAGAAAAGCCGGGAGAGCCAAGCACCGGACCGAGCACGGCGATAATGCCGCTATGACGGCTTGCCAGCGCCCGCGCAGCAAAATTGGGAACATAACCGATCTCATCGACAACACCGAGAATCGTCTCGCGCAGTTTGTCGCTGACCTTATGCGGTTCACGGAGCGCACGCGACACGGTAATCGGGCTCACTCCAGCCTTACGTGCCACATCGCTCAAAGTCGTACGCGCCCGGGCACCACCTCTTAATCGCATGGGCAATTCACACGCCCCCTCTTTCCGCACCGCCATAACATCAGCCCCACTTCCAAATCACATCCGCAATTACACATATCATTGATGATGCTGCACGAATGGAGAAATGATGGCAAAGTTACGGCAACTTTGAGATGCCTTTTAAAATCAATACAATTATAACTTCAGATGATTATCTCAACTCGCCAGCATTTTTAAATCGGTTTGCGGATTTGCTATCTCCTCTTTGGTGGGATTGATACCGGCAGCAAGCATTTTTTTGGCACAAACATAAGCGCGAGCATCGTTGATCGCATCAACAGCAAGGAGCTCTTCGCCTTTGAAATACCAGACCGAAACGCTGCCTTCGCGCATACCAGCCCGCGTGATCACTGTATCATATCCACCATTGTAGCCGGCGATCTGCAATTTTACGTCATATTGATCGGACCAGAACCACGGCGAGGGTTCGTAGGGTTTGTCGCTGCCGGTAAGAACACCGGCAACTGCATCGCCCTGGTCTGTCGCATTTGGCACGGATTCAAGCCGGATAACCTCTCCCTTGAACGGAAGCTCGACACAGTCTCCGACGGCGAAGATATCAGCGTCTTCGGTCCGCCCGAACTGATCGACAGAAATGCCATTGCCAACGCTAAGACCGGCGTCTTTCGCAAGCTGGTCGTTAGGCTGAACCCCGATGCCGACAACAACGATATCGACACCGACTGTCGAACCATCGGAGAGTTCAGCACCACAAACCTCGCCTGAACCATTGTCGATCAGGCGATTGAGACCGGTATTTTCGCGAATCTCGACGCCGTGGCTTTCGTGAATAGCACGCATAACCTTGGCTGTTTCAGCGGCAGCAACCCGTTTGAGGATACGGTCTGCCATCTCAATAACGGTCACATCCACATCAAACTTGCGGGCAACGGCAGCGGCCTCAAGTCCGACATAGCCACCGCCGACAACGAGAAGTTTTTTGCCCGGCTTCATCACTGCGGCAAGTCCGTCGGCATCCCGCTTGTCGCGCATCACAAAGACGCCTTTGAGATCGCCGCCGATATCGCGCGGCAGCCTGCGTGGCGT
The DNA here is from genome assembly GCF_004342225.1 of Martelella mediterranea. Lineage (GTDB taxonomy): Bacteria > Pseudomonadota > Alphaproteobacteria > Rhizobiales > Rhizobiaceae > Martelella > Martelella mediterranea_B. The sequence goes on from NZ_SMAR01000016.1 coordinate 30,552, forward strand.
TGCGCCTGTGGCCAGAACCAGCTTGTCATAGCCCAGCGTTTTACCGTCCTGCATCACGACCTGCTTGTTCTTGCGGTCAATACTCTCGACGAAATGCTGGAGTTTCAGATCGATACCATTTTCAGCGAACCAGCTTTCAGGTCGAAATTGCAAGCGATCAAAAGACATCTCTCCCAGCAGATATTTCTTGGACAAAGGCGGCCGCTGATAAGGCGCGAAAGCTTCTGCACCAATCAGCGTAATCGGCCTTTCATCTTTCAGTGCTCTCAGCTTTGCCGCAACAGCAAAACCGCCCTGACCTGCTCCGACAATTACGATCCGATCCGTCAACCGTCTTTCTCCTCTATGCGCTGAATTCAACCGCTACGTTTGTGCCGCAACTGGTTCCACCTTCTGCAAAGGCAGCTTATCGAATGGCTTACGTTGAGCTTTCAATCAGGTCAATTCAAAGACAGCCGCTAAATGGGCAGCACTGCGCGCTTCAAAAACGCGCGCCCGACGAAAAAGCCCGACCAGCAGGCCGGGCTTTGAAAAGATAGCGCAACGCAGTTTCAGGCCAATCAAAGATTACCGTTACGCTGCTGGATCATCATGTAACGATCAAAGGAGAATTCAGCCAGCTGCATCCAAAGATAGGCATCCTTTTTGAACTCTTCCTGGCTGCTATAGATGCGTTTGAACCAGTCATTCTCGCTGGAAATCTGCGCAAAAATCTCCTTTGATGCTGCAAAGCAGGCATCCAGAATTTCCTGGCTGAAAGGCTTCAGCTCAGCGCCATCGGCTACAAGCTGGCGCAACGCCGGCGGATTGCGCGCATCATACTTTGCCAGCGTATCCAGATTAACAGCGTCGCAGGCATCGGTGAGGATGCGCTTGTAGCTATCCGGCAACGCATTGAAGCGCTCAAGATTGCTGAAAGCATGGATCGTCGGCGCACCTTCCCACCAGGCCGGATAGTAATAATACTTCGCGACTTTTGCGAGACCGAGGCTGAGGTCATCATAAGGGCCAACAAATTCACTGGCATCGATCGAACCGCGCTCAAGTGCGGAGTAGACATCGCCGCCGGAAATCTGCTGCGGCGTGACGCCGAGCTTGCTCATCACCTGCCCGGCAAGGCCAGCGATACGCATTTTCAGGCCCTTGAGGTCTTCAACGGTATTGATCTGCTTGCGGAACCAGCCACCCATCTGCGCACCGGTATTGCCTGCCGGGCGTCCCCAGAGGCCTTTTTCGGCGAAGAACTCGTCAAAGAGTTCGTTCCCGCCGCCCTGATAGAGCCAAGCGTTCTTGAGGCGCGCGTTCATGCCAAATGGCACATCTGTTCCAAGGCCGTAGGTCATGTCCTGACCGATATAGTAGTAGGATGGCGTATAGCACATCTCGACCGTATCGTCGCGCACAGCATCGAGAACCTGAAGCGGCGGAACGATTTCACCACCGGCATAGACCTGGATCTGGAAATTTCCATCCGTCGCTTCTGCAACACGGTCAGCAATGCTGGTTCCGGCACTGTAAAGAATATCGAGCGACTGCGGAAAGGCCGAAGCCAGACGCCAGTTGAGCTTTGGGTTTTCCTGCGCAATGGCCGGGGCGGCCAGTGCCGTCGTGCCGAAAGCACCTGCCGAAACGACTCCGGCTTTTTTAAAGAATGTGCGGCGGTCCATGGGAGTTTCCTGCTTGCTTGTCTTGAAAGGGCTGCGGCGTCGATCGTGCCATCCGCGCCCGTTAACCGTACCGAGCGGTACTACTCGGTTTCAGGTCCGCTTTCAAGTCTTCAATCGTATTTTTTAGCAATACTTGATACTTGCGTATCTAAAGCCGACAGTGCTGCCAGGGCGAAGACTGATTTATTGCAGCGCAAGACTTGAACAAAAGCCTTTCAGCTCCAGTGCAAAACCGCTTGAAAGCTTTTCATAAGGAACTGTTCGCAGCCCTCCCAGGGTCTTCTTTATGAACGGTGCACACGCCCGGTGAAGTCGCATGACAAGCCTTGCGGAAAATATCTTCTTGATCATGACTGACCGGTCAGTCATAAATTCTGAGCCAATCAGGAGATACAGGCTTGAGCAACGAGATATCACACCGTAAACGCCCTAAAGGCTCGGAAGAAAAACGCAGCGCCATTCTGGATGCGGCGGTGACGGTCTTTTCCCGCAAGGGTTTCGCCAATGCACGCATTGAAGACATCGCCAGACAGGCAGGAATCGGCAAGGGGACGGTTTATCTCTACTTTCCGGACAAGGAGAGCCTGTTCAAATCGCTGGTTGCCTCGGCGGTCGAACCAATCCTTGAGCATGCAGACCGGTTCCTTTCTGAGGAGGATACGTCACCCCGCGAAACCATGACAACGGTCTATGACATGATTGATACACATATCCTTCAGTCAGAAAAGCGTCATATCATCCGGTTGATGATCACCGAAATGAGCTACTTTCCCGATATCGCCGCCTACTATCATACCAATATCGTAAGTCGTGGTCTGGACCTTTTAAGAAAGCTCCTGATCCGCGCCGATGCGCGTGGCGAGCTGCGTTCTCAGCACGCGCTGAAAGTGCCGCAGATGGTTTTCGCCCCCGTCGTCATGTCTGTCATATGGAACGCCCTGTTTGCGCGTTTTGAAAGTATCGATACCCACGCAGCCTTTCAGTTTTATCTCGATTCCCTGTTTCAATCGGCCGATGGAGCCTGAGCATGAAACGCATTCTGGCAATCCTTGTCCTGATCGCCGTGGTTTCGGCCATAGGCTGGTATTATCTTCGCCCGCAGCCGGAAAGCAGCTGGCTCGGCTGGATTGAGGCTGACATGGTTTATGTCGGCAGCTCGTCCACAGCCCGGCTCACCGGACGTTTCGCGGATGAAGGCGATGCGGTCAGCGCAGGCAAAGTTCTGCTGACATTTGAAAGCGATGCCGAGGCTGCAGCCGTTCAGGCCGCGCATGCCAATCTGGCAAAATCCGAAGCCGCGCTGGATCTGGCACGCGCGCCGCAGGACAGACCGGAACAGTTAAAGGCACTGAACGCCTCCAGAGAAGAAGCAGAAGCAGCACTGGCCTACGCCGACAAGAGTCTTTCGCGCGCGAAAGAATTATACCGGCAACAATCCGGCACGAAAGCCAATCTGGACAATGCCATAAGCAGCTATGCCCAGGCCAAGGCCGCGCTCGACAAGATCAATGCACAAATCGCCCTTGGAAGACGACCGCAGCGCGACCAGCAGATCACCCAGGCTGAGCAGGCCGTCGCGGCAGCAAGCGCCGATCTCGCTTCCGCCGAAGCCGTGCTCGCTTTAAAAACTGTCGCGGCTCCACAATCCGGGCTTGTTCAGGAAACCTACTACCGCGTAGGCGAAGTGGTGCCCGCCGGACGCCCTGTTATCGCGCTGTTGCCGCCGGAAAATGTCAGGGTTGAGTTTTTCATCCCGGAGCAGGAACGCGCCAGCCTGCATGTTGGCGACACCATCGACTTCAATTGCGATGGCTGTTCTGCGCAAACCGCTCAGATATCATTTATCGCGCAGGAGGCAGAATACACGCCACCGGAAATATTCTCGCGTGAAGAGCGATCCAAGATGGTCTACCGCGCACGGGCTGTCCCGCAATCCCCAGAAGGCCTCGCCGTTGGACTGCCGGTTAATGTCAGTGCCGGGAGTGCCAGATGAATGTCACGGAAAACGTCATCGCTGTTCAGGATCTGACCAAAAGCTTTGGAGGAAAGACCGTTGTCGACCACCTGTCTATGACTGTGAAAAAGGGTACGATCCATGGCTTTCTGGGACCGAACGGCTCCGGCAAAACGACAACCATTCGCATGCTCTGCGGGCTTTTGACACCAGACAGTGGGGCCGGCACCTGCCTTGGCTATGACATCACCACCGATGGTGAACGGCTTCGTCGGCACGTCGGCTATATGACCCAGCGTTTCTCGCTTTATCAGGACCTGACCATCCGTGAAAACCTCGATTTCGTCGCCCGCATTCACGGATTGAAAAATTCGGGACGCAAGGTTTCTGAAGCCATCGAAAAACTGGGTCTTGGCGGACGGGAAAAGCAGCTTGCGGGCAATCTTTCCGGCGGCTGGAAACAGCGCCTCGCACTCGGTGCATGCACCCTGCCAGGCCCGGACCTTCTTTTGCTCGATGAACCGACCGCAGGCGTTGACCCGAAAGCCCGCCGGGAGTTCTGGGCGCAGATCCATGGCCTTGCCGCCGATGGCCTCTCCGTGCTGGTTTCAACCCACTATATGGACGAAGCCGAGCGCTGCCATGAGATCGCCTATATGGCCTATGGCAAACTGATGGTTTCAGGCACAGTGGATGAAGTCGTCGCAGCGTCCGGGCTCAAGAGCTACCTCATCACCGGCCGCAATGTGCATGCGCTTCAAGGCGCGCTGGAGAAAGCCGGTGGTGTCGATCTGGTCGCCCCCTTTGGCGCATCCCTTCACGTTTGCGGCCATGATGAAAAGGCGCTCGAAAAGGCCATTGCTGCCTATCAGGAGCGAGACGACATACGCTGCGAGCCAAGTGCAGCAACACTGGAAGATGCCTTCATTTATCTCATGAACACATCGAAGGATAATTTCGATGACAGCTGAGCGGATTGAAAGATATGCCGCGCTGAACCGTTTCTGGGCGATGACCGTGAAGGAATTCATCCAGATGACACGCGATCGGCTGACCATGGGGATGATGGTAATGCTGCCGATCATGCAACTTCTGCTGTTCGGCTTTGCGATCAACACAACGCCGCATCACCTGCCAACGGCGGTGATGATGGGAGAAAGCACGGATGCCTCCCGCGCCATTCTGGCTGCGATGCAAAACACAGATTTCTTCGACATCGAAAAAATCGTGACCAGTGACGAAGAAATGGACCGCGTGCTGGAAGCCGGTGAAGCGCTTTTTGTCATCGAGGTTCCTGTGAATTTTGAGCGCGACCTGAGACGCGGCGCCTCACCTCAGATTCTTGTCGCAGCAGACGCGACCGATCCCGTTGCATCATCATCCGCACTGGGTGCGCTTTCCGGGATTGTCTCGACCTCCGTTGCCAGTCTGAAAAATGTCAGTATCGACCAGCCGCAGGATCCTCCGTTTCAGATCGTTCAGCATCGCCGTTATAATCCGGCCGGAGAATCGACACTCAACATCATTCCCGGTCTTCTGGGAACGATCCTGACGATGACACTGGTGGTTTTCACGTCACTGGCAGTCACCAGAGAAATTGAGCGCGGCACAATGGAAAATCTTCTGGCCATGCCGATCACGCCAATTGAAATCATGATGGGCAAGATCATGCCCTATGTGCTCGTCGGACTGTTTCAGGCGATATTGATCATCACCGCCGGACTGCTGATTTTTCAGGTGCCGATCCTCGGTGATCCATGGTCTTTGCTGGTCCTCACACTGCTGTTCGTGGTTACCAACCTGTCGATTGGCTATACCTTTTCGACGATTGCGAAAAACCAGCTCCAGGCGGTGCAGATGTCGGTGATGTTCTTTCTGCCAAGTATTCTCCTGTCTGGTTTCATGTTCCCCTTTGCCGGGATGCCGCAATGGGCACAATATATCGGCGAGTGCCTGCCGCTCACACACTACCTCAGAATTGTCAGGTCAATCATGCTGAAAGGTGCGGATATTACGGCGCTCGGCTATGACAGCCTGATGCTTGCTGCAATCGCCATTGTTGCGATTACGGTCGCGATCAGCCGTTTTCAGAAAACACTGGATTAACCACGTTTTCGGCAATCTGGCGTTGCTGCCAATGAGACGAAATCGCGCTTGCTTTATGCCTGACCATTGCCCAAACTTCACGCATAGCGCTTCATGAAGGGGAATGGCCTCAAGGCCGGCAAGGACGCATATGTCGATTAAAGCATCAATTTATCACCTGACCCATTACAAATACGACAAGCCCATCATTCTCGGCCCGCAGATCATCCGGCTAAAGCCCGCCGCCCATTCAAAAACCAAGGTCATCAGCCATTCTTTGAAGGTCACGCCTTCCGATCATTTCGTTAATCTGCAGCAAGACCCTTACGGCAATTATCAGGCCCGTTTTGTCTTTCCCGAGCCGGTGACGGAGTTCAAGATCGAGGTCGATCTTGTTGCCGACATGTCGGTTTACAATCCATTCGATTTCTTCGTCGAGGAACAGGCCACAAAGTATCCGTTCGCCTATGACGACGACATTGAGGAAGACCTGTCGATCTACCGCACGCCGGAGCCGATGGGACCAGGGCTGAAAGCCTATATGGACAAACTCGATCTCAAACCCGGTCAGGGTACGGTCGATATGATTGTCGGTATCAATGCCAGACTTCAGCACGACGTCAACTACATCATCCGCATGGAGCCGGGTGTGCAGACGCCCGAAGAGACCCTTGAACGCGCGTCCGGATCGTGCCGCGACAGCGCATGGCTTCTCGTCCAGATTCTGCGCAATATGGGACTTGCTGCCCGTTTTGTCTCCGGCTACCTCATTCAGCTGGAACCGGACCTGAAAGCGCTCGACGGCCCTTCCGGAACAGATCATGATTTCACCGACCTTCACGCATGGGCTGAAGTTTTTCTGCCCGGCGCAGGGTGGATCGGGCTGGATGCCACATCAGGCCTTCTGACCGGCGAAAGCCATATTCCGCTGGCCGCAACACCGCATTACCGCAATGCTGCTCCGATTTCCGGTGGCTATTTCGGCGAAGCAGAGACCACATTCGACTTCGACATGTCGATTTCGCGCGTGGCCGAGCACCCGCGCATCACCAAACCGTTTTCAGATGAAAGCTGGAATGTACTCAATGCCCTTGGCGTTAAGGTTGACCGCATCATCGAAGAAACCGACATGCGCCTGACGATGGGCGGTGAGCCGACTTTCGTCTCGATCGATGATTTTGAAGCCGATGAGTGGAACACCGGCGCGGTCGGGCCGACCAAACGCGGGCTCGCCGACGCACTGATCCGGCGCTTGCGCGACCGGTTCGCACCAGGTGGCTTTCTGCATTACGGTCAGGGCAAATGGTATCCCGGTGAAAGTCTGCCGCGCTGGACGTTTTCACTTTACTGGCGCAAGGATGGCGTGCCGATCTGGAACAATCAGATCCTGATTGCCCGAGAAACCAAAGATACATCCGTGGATGAAAATGATGCCGGCCGCCTGATGGAGGCCATCGCGACCGAACTGGATATTGAGCCGGATCACGTCGCGCCAGCCTTTGAAGATCCGGCAGAATGGCTGATCCGCGAAGGCAACCTTCCGGAAAATGTCGATCCGTCGAACCCGAAGCTGAAGAACGCAGAAGATCGCGCCCGCTTCGCGCGCGTGTTCGAGCGCGGGCTGACACGGCCCGCAGGCTATATTCTGCCCGTTCAGGCATGGCAGGGCCGTGCCTCCGGCGTGCGCTGGGTCTCGGAAAAGTGGAAGACGCGGCGCGGCCGGATTTTCCTGATACCGGGGGACAGCCCGGTGGGCTTCCGTCTGCCACTGGATTCCCTCGCATGGATCCCGGAATCGCAATATCCCTTCATCAATCCGCAGGATCCATCGGTCAAACGCAATCCGCTGCCGGATTACAGGCTGGATGAAGGCCGTCCGCTGCCTAAGACACAGTTCACGCCATTCGATGAAAACCCGCAACGACCTCAGCGTGTGCCCGGACCATCCATTGGCGGTGCGGTGCGCACGGCGATTTCAGTTGAACCGCGTGACGGACGACTTTGCGTGTTCATGCCGCCGCTGGAAACGCTGGAAGAATATCTCGATCTCGTCGCCTCAACCGAACGCGCAGCGGAAAAACTAGGTCTTCCCGTGCATATCGAAGGCTATGCTCCCCCGGATGACGAGCGATTAAATGTAATCCGTGTCGCCCCGGACCCCGGCGTTATTGAGGTCAATGTCCACCCGGCGTCGAACTGGGACGAATGTGTCGAGACGACGACTGCCCTTTATGAGGAAGCCCGCCAGACGCGGCTGGGCGCAGACAAATTTCTGATCGATGGCCGCCATACCGGCACTGGCGGCGGCAATCACGTAGTCGTTGGCGGCGCCAATCCCGGCAACAGTCCGTTTCTCAGACGTCCCGACCTTCTGAAAAGCGTTGTGCTGCACTGGCAGCGCCATCCATCGCTTTCCTATCTGTTCTCCGGCCTGTTCATCGGCCCGACAAGTCAGGCTCCGCGCATTGACGAAGCCCGCCATGACGGGCTTTACGAGCTGGAAACGGCGATTGCGCAGATCCCACATCCGCAATCGGGCATTGCCCCGCCACTCCCCTGGGTCACCGACCGGCTGTTCCGCAATCTCCTGATTGATGTGACGGGCAATACTCATCGCGCTGAAATCTGCATAGACAAACTGTTTTCGCCGGATGGGCCGACCGGACGTTTGGGTCTGGTGGAGTTTCGCGGCTTTGAAATGCCGCCGAATGCCCGTATGAGCCTTGCACAGCAATTGCTCGTGCGCGCGCTTCTGGCCCGGTTCTGGAAAAATCCGGTTGATGGCAAGTTCGTGCGCTGGGGAACAGCGCTGGCAGACCGGTTCATGCTGCCGCATTACGTCTGGCAGGATTTTATGGATGTGCTGCAGGACCTTAAGGTGAATGGCCTCGATTTCCGTCCGGAGTGGTTTGAGGCACAGCTTCAATTCCGTTTCCCGTTCTTCGGCGAGGTTGAATATGAAGGCAACCGGCTGGAACTTCGTCAGGCGCTGGAGCCGTGGCATGTGATGGGCGAGCATGGTGCAATCGGCGGGACCGTGCGCTATGTCGACTCCTCCGTTGAGCGTCTGCAGGTGCGTTTGGAAAGCAATGCGCCGGAGCGCTACATCGTCACCTGCAATGGCCGCAAAGTGCCGCTGAAGCCGACAGAAAAATCCGGCGTTTCGGTGGCCGGTGTCCGCTTCAAGGCCTGGCAGCCTGCCTCCGGTTTGCATCCGCTTCTGCCCGTCAACTCGCCTTTGACGTTTGACATTTACGACACATGGTCGGCAAGATCGGTCGGCGGCTGCATCTATCATGTTGCACATCCGGGCGGCCGGAATTATGAGACCTTCCCGGTCAACAGCAATGAGGCCGAGGCAAGACGTCTGGCGCGGTTTGAGCCTTCAGGCCACACCGCCGGACATTATGCCGTATATCAGGATGCGCCGAATGCGGAGTTTCCGCTGACGCTCGACCTGAGGCGGCCGGCAGGGCTTTAAATGGTGCGAAACAGGGCGGATCTCTCCGCCGATCTGGATATAGCTGACGAGGCGGCGGAGGCAGAACCCGCGATCGCCTGGAACGCAAGGGATTACAAACCCCTGCCCGGTGTCCCCGATGAGATGATGGACGCCGCAGGGGATGTGCGCCCGGTGTGGAAGCCTTTTCTGAATACCCTTTCCGGCATGACATCCGACGATCTGGCCGAGCGCTTTGCCCGTGCTGACCGCTACCTGCGCGATGCCGGCGTGTTTTACCGGGCTTATGACGGGCAGGACGAAACCCGGTCATGGCCGTTTTCGCACATTCCGGTCATCATCGATGACAAGGAATGGCAGTCACTGGCGGAAGGCCTTCGCCAGCGCGCTGATCTTCTCGAAGCGATGATGGCTGACTTTTACGGTGAAAACCAGCTTGTCTCGGAAGGCTTTGTGCCGCCGTCTCTTGTCGCGGGCAACAGCGAATTTCTGCGTCCGCTTGTTGGTGTTGATCCGCCGGGCGGTCATTTCCTGCATTTCATCTCATTTGAGATCGGACGTGGCCCCAACGGCAAATGGTGGGTGCTGGCCGACCGGGCCCAGGCACCATCCGGCGCAGGCTTTGCGCTTGAAAACCGGGTGGCGGCGGCGCGCTCCTTCTCCGGTATTTACAGTGACATGCATGTGCGCCGTGTTGCCTCGTTCTTCGGCGCTTTTCGTGATGCACTCCAGTCCGACCTTTTAGGCGGCGATGGCCGGATCGGCGTTCTGACGCCCGGCCCCGCCAACGAAACCTACTATGAACATGCCTATATTGCGCGTTACCTTGGCATCTCACTGCTTGAGGGCGAAGACCTTGTTGTCGTAAATGACAAACTGATGGTGCGCACTGTGGCTGGCCCTATGCCGGTCAGCGTCCTCTGGCGCAGATTGGATGCCAGTTTTACCGATCCGCTGGAGCTCAATCAAAGTTCCAGACTGGGAACACCAGGCATGGTGCAGGCCATCCGGGCTGGCAATCTGACGATGGTCAATGCATTGGGGTCCGGCATCCTTGAAACGCGCGCACTGCTGGCGTTTCTGCCATCTCTCAGCCGCCGTCTTCTGAATGAAGACCTGAAGATTCCGTCGATCGCGACATGGTGGTGCGGACAGGAACAAGAGCGCAGTCACGTCGCAGACCATCTGGACCGAATGGTAATCGGCCCGGCCTATTCGCGCATGCCATTCTTCGATGACGCCGGACAATCCTTTACCGGAGAAAAACTGAGAGCCCGCAGGCCCGGTGCAGTTGAACGCTGGCTTAAGCAGTACGGTTCAGGCCTCGTCGGGCAGGAGGCGGTGACATTGTCGACCGCTCCGGCTTTCGTTGATGGCAGGCTGAAACCGCATCCGTTCTCGCTGCGGGTTTTTGCCGCCCGCACGCGTGATGGCTGGCGGATCATGCCCGGCGGCTTTGCCCGGATCGGTGCGAGTGACGACGTCACAGCCATGGCGATGCAGCAGGGCGGCCGCGCCGCCGATGTCTGGGTGGTCAGTGACACGCCCGTGGCGCGCCCGACACTGCTGACCCAGGAAAGCCGCGTGCCGCGCCACAAACCCGCGAACCTGCCAAGCCGAGCTGCCGACAACCTGTTCTGGCTTGGCCGCTACATTGAACGGGCTGAAGGAAATCTGCGGATATTGCGGGCATGGCACGGCCGTTTTGCCGAGGTCGATGACCGCGAACAACCGCTTCTGGCGCAGGTCGAAGCCTATCTTGGTAAGACCGGCATAGACCTTGATGATGGCGCGCTTCCGCCAAGCCTGCTGCGCGATATCGACAGTGCCGTCTTTTCAGCCGGCAACATCCGCGACCGCTTCTCACCGGATGGCTGGCTGGCACTGACTGACCTTTCCAAATCTGCCCGCCGCTTCGTCGATGTGGTTCAGCCCGGAGATGATGCAGCCCACGCGGCAACAGTGCTGTTGCGCAAACTGGCCGGTTTTGCCGGGCTTGTGCATGAGAACATGTATCGTTCAACCGGCTGGCGGTTTCTGTCCATCGGCCGTTATCTCGAGCGCGGCCTTCATATGACGAGACTTCTGGGCGAACTTTCCGGCGAGGATGCCCCGGACGGTGCCTTCGATATCCTGCTGGAAATCGGCGACAACGTGATGACGCATCGGCGACATTACAACGTCAACACAGATCGTCTCACGATCACGGACCTTCTGGCGCTGGATCCGCAAAACCCGCGCTCCGTATTGTTTCAACTGAATGCCATCCTGGCGGAAGTCGAACGACTGCCTGACCGCAATTCTCACGTTCAGATGTCGCCGCTCAATCGTGAAACCATGCGCCTTCAGGCCGGATTGGCCGTTATGACAGCCGACACCGTTTCAGCCGATGACTATGCCCGCCTCGTCAACGATCTAGAAGCGCTGTCAGACTGTCTGGCACAGAACTATCTTTGAGGGACCATGCTGTACGACCTTTCCCTGAAGATGGAATATCATTACGACACGCCGGCCTCGCTGGCCCGGCATATAACGCGCGTTCTGCCGCTCGCTTCCACGCCGCGCCAGCGCATTATCGCCGGACATGTCTCGTTTGATCCGAAACCAACGGAAGAGCGTGGTTTCACCGACTTTTTCGGCCACCCCGCCATCGCAACGTTGATCACGCCGCCACATGACCGCTTCGAAATCAGTATGAAAGCCCGCGTTCAGGTTGATGCCCCGCGCATGACATTTGAACTGGCACCATCCGCTGAGCAGCTGCGGGAAGAATATGAACGGGTCATGGATCTCGGCCCGGACTCGCCGCACCATTTCTTAAGTGTCAGCCCGCGCATTCCGTTCAATCGCGCAATCGCGGCTTATGGATACGCATGCTTCAAACCCGCAGCGAGCGTTCATCAGATTGCAAGCGCTTTGTGCGCACGGATTTTCGAAGATTTCACCTATGACAGCGAGGCAACGACCGTTGACAGCACGCCTGCAGAGGCATTCACCTTAAAACGCGGGGTCTGTCAGGACTTTACGCATGTGATGATTTCAGCCCTCCGGGCACTTGGAATTCCGGCAGGCTATGTCAGTGGCTACCTTCGCACTATACCGCCGCCCGGCAAGCCACGGCTGGAAGGCGCTGATGCCATGCATGCATGGGTCCGGGTCTGGTGCGGCGCATCAGCTGGCTGGATCGAATTTGATCCGACCAATAATATCGAAGCAGGTGCCGATCATATCGTCGTGGGTTACGGGCGCGACTATTCTGATGTCGCTCCTGTCGTCGGTGTCATGAAGACCTATGGCGAGCATCAGGCCACTCAGGCAGTGGACGTCATTCCGGTCTGACAGGAATGCCAGAAAAGTTACAACTCTGGCACAGTGGTTCCACTGGTGCAGGGCGTGACGGCGCATTTTTGTTGCTGTAAAAATTAATTTCCCTTGTTTCACATCGCTTTATTGCAAGTGCGTCACATCAGTGCATAAACTGTGAAGCATAAGGCCGGACAAGTGACCCGACTTATTCCCGGCTGATTAGTACTTTATGGCAGACGATCTCAATTTTAACCGCGCTTTTTAACGGAAACCACCGATGAGCAAAGTTACGAATCCCGACCTCCCTCTGCCCGCACCCCGCGCCAACGACGCTCAGGGACTTGCTGCTTCCATTCTCGAAAAGCTGACCTATGAAGTGGGCAAGGACACAATTGTCGCCCGCCCGCATGACTGGCTGCGCGCAATCAGCCTTGCCGTGCGTGACCGCATCATCGACAACTGGATGGAATCGACACGCAGAACTTACGAAGACGGTTCAAAACGCGTTTATTACCTCTCGCTCGAATTTCTTATCGGACGGCTTCTGCGCGATTCAATCTCTAACCTTGAACTGATGGAAGAGATTAATGAGGCCCTTGAACAGATGGGCGTCAGCCTGGTCGAAATCGCACAACTGGAGCCAGACGCAGCGCTCGGAAATGGCGGCCTTGGCAGGCTCGCCGCCTGCTTCATGGAAAGCCTGGCGACGGTTGATGTTCCCGCCTATGGTTACGGAATTCGCTATGTGAACGGACTATTCCGGCAGGAAATCGCCGATGGCTGGCAGGTCGAGCTTCCCGAGAACTGGCTTGCGCATGGCAATCCCTGGGAGTTCCACCGCCGCGAAAGCACATATGAGATCAATTTTGGTGGCAAAGTCGATATTATCGAGGAAGGTGGCAAAGAGCCACGCTATGAATGGAAGCCTTCCGAACGCATGATTGCCGAGGCCTATGACACACCGGTTGTTGGCTGGCGGGCAAAGCGCGTGAATACGCTTCGCCTCTGGTCGGCTGACCCGATCGACCCGATACTTCTCGACAAATTCAATGCCGGTGACCATATCGGCGCTCTGGAAGAAAGCACAAAGGCAGAAACACTAACCCGCGTGCTTTACCCCGCCGATGCCAACGAGGCCGGGCAGGAGCTGCGCCTGCGCCAGGAATACTTCTTCTCCTCGGCATCGCTGCAGGACATCCTCCGCCGCCACGTGGAACAGTTCGGCGATCTTTCGCTTCTGCCGGAAAAAGTCGCAATCCACATGAACGATACGCATCCGTCGATCGCTGTCGTTGAGCTGATGCGACTGCTGATCGACATTCATGGCGTCGAGTTCGACACCGCCTGGGACCTGACCACGCGAACGTTTGCCTATACCAACCACACGCTGCTGCCTGAGGCCCTAGAAAGCTGGCCTGTACCGCTGTTTGAACGGCTGTTTCCGCGGCATATGCAGCTCGTTTATGCGATCAACGCAAAAATCCTGCTTTCAGCCCGCAAGGAAGCAGGAACCGATGATGACGCCATTCGCCAGATTTCTCTGATTGATGAAGGTGGCCAGCGCCGCGTGCGCATGGGCAATCTCGCCTTCCTCGGTTCGCACAGCGTCAACGGTGTTTCGGCATTGCATACGGAACTGATGAAAGACACGGTGTTCTACAATCTGCACCGCCTTCATCCGGATCGCATCAACAACAAGACCAACGGCATTACGCCGCGTCGCTGGCTGAAAGAATGCAACCCGGGCCTGACCGGCCTTATTCGTGAATCAATCGGCGATGCATTTCTGGATGATACGGAAAAGCTTCAGGCTCTTAATGATCTGGCCGAAGATTCCAGCTTCCAGGAGCGCTTCGCTGAAATCAAATATCAAAACAAGGTCAAACTCTCGAACCTTGTCGGTGAACGGCTTGGCACCCGCATAGATCCGGCAGCGATGTTTGATATTCAGATCAAGCGCATTCACGAATATAAGCGCCAGCTTCTGAACATCATTGAAGCGATTGCCCTATACGATCAGATCCGGTCGCATCCGGAAATGGAATGGGTGCCGCGCGTCAAGCTTTTCGCGGGCAAGGCAGCACCGAGTTACCACAATGCCAAGCTGATCATCAAACTGGCCAATGATGTCGCCAGGGTCATCAACAATGACCCGGCGGTGCGTGGTCTTCTGAAGATCGTGTTCATTCCGAACTATAACGTCTCCACAGCGGAAGTGATGATCCCGGCTGCGGACCTGTCTGAACAGATTTCGACAGCCGGTATGGAAGCGTCAGGCACAGGTAATATGAAATTCGCCCTGAACGGCGCACTCACGATCGGCACACTGGATGGTGCCAACGTCGAAATGCGAGACTGGGTCGGCGAGGAAAATATGGTGATCTTCGGTCTGACGGCTGAGGAAGTCGAAAAGGCTCGCGCAGACGGCCACAACCCACGTCAGATCATCGAGTCCTCTAAAGAACTCTCGCAGGCCCTTTCAGCCATTGCCTCAGGCGTTTTCTCACACGATGACCCGGGCCGCTACACCGACCTCATTGGCGGTCTTTATGATCATGACTGGTTCATGGTTGCTGCTGATTTCGATGCCTTTGCTGCAGCACAGCGTGAAGTCGACACGATCTGGAACGATCGTACCTTATGGAACGTTAAGGCAATTCGAAACACTGCGCGCATGGGATGGTTCTCGTCTGACCGGACGATCAGGGAGTATGCGCGCGACATCTGGAGAGCGTGATGAAATTGCCGGAATCCAATAATCCGGACGGCGGGCGGGGCCATGCCCCGCCTCGGGAGGAAATCGAGAGTATTCTGAACGCGACCCACGGGAATGCGTTTTCCGTGCTCGGCATCCAGGACACAGGAACGGCACATGTAGCCCGATGTTTTCTGCCCGGTGCTGAAAGCGTTGAAGCTTTCGATCTGAAAGGTTCCCCAATCGGTAAACTTGATCGGATCGACGATTCAGGTTTTTTCTCAGGACCAGTCTCAGTTGAAGGATTTGTACCGATCCGTTTTCATGCGAAGCGCGGCGGTGACGAATGGGATGTGACAGACCCTTATAGCTTCTGGCCCGTACTCGGCCCGATGGATGATTATTTTGTTCGCGAAGGGTCGCACCTCAGACTGTTCGATAAACTTGGCGCACGCCCGATTACTCATCAGGGCGTGGACGGATTTCATTTCGCTGTCTGGGCACCCAACGCAAGACGTGTATCCGTCGTCGGCGACTTCAACGGCTGGGATGGTCGCCGCCATATGATGCGGTTTCGTACCGATTCAGGCGTCTGGGAGATTTTCGCTCCCGACGTAAAGCCCGGCTCGGCGTATAAATTCGAGATCATCGGCGCGGACGGAACATTGCTGCCGCTTAAGGCAGACCCTTTTGCCCGCCGCTCGGAACTTCGTCCACAGACCGCTTCGATCACTGCGAAGGATCTGGAACAGGAATGGAACGACGAAGCCCACCGTGAGCACTGGTCAACCTGCGACCGGCGCCGCGAGCCAATTTCGATTTATGAAGTTCACGCCGGTTCATGGCAACGCGGCGATGATGGTTCTTTTTTGAGTTGGGACGAACTGGCAGACCGGCTGATCCCCTATTGTGCCGATATGGGTTTCACCCACATCGAATTCCTCCCGGTTTCAGAGTACCCCTACGATCCCTCATGGGGCTATCAGACGACGGGGCTTTATACGCCAACGGCGCGTTTTGGAGAACCGGAAGGCTTTGCCCGATTTGTCAATGGCTGCCATAAGGTTGGTCTTGGTGTGATCCTGGATTGGGTCCCGGCACATTTCCCGACAGATCAGCATGGCCTGAAGTGGTTTGACGGCACAGCGCTCTATGAACATGCTGATCCGCGGCAGGGCTTTCACCCTGACTGGAACACTGCGATCTACAATTTCGGGCGCACGGAAGTCGCGTCATTCCTGTTGAACAATGCGCTCTACTGGGGTGAAAAATTCCACGTCGATGGCCTGCGTGTCGATGCTGTAGCCTCCATGCTCTACCTCGACTACTCCCGCAAACACGGCGAATGGGTGCCGAATGAATATGGCGGGAATGAAAACCTCGGCGCTGTCCGGTTCATTCAGGAAACCAACAAGGCGGTTTACGGTCAGCATCCGGAAATGATGACGATTGCCGAGGAATCAACGGCGTGGCCAAAGGTTTCCCAGCCGGTGCATGAAGGGGGACTTGGTTTCGGTTTCAAGTGGAATATGGGTTTCATGCATGACACCCTTTCCTATTTTGCCCGCGAGCCGATTTTCCGCAAACATCACCATCAGGAAATCACTTTCGGCCTGCTTTACGCGTTTTCGGAAAACTACGTTCTGCCGCTTTCACATGACGAGGTCGTGCATGGAAAAGGGTCTCTGATCGCAAAGATGCCGGGAGACGACTGGCAGAAATTCGCCAATCTCAAAGCCTATTACGCATTCATGTGGGGGTATCCGGGCAAGAAGCTTCTTTTCATGGGGCAGGAATTTGCCCAATGGAGCGAATGGAGCGAAGCACGGGGCCTGGACTGGAACCTGCTGCAATATCAGACTCATGAAGGCATCCGGCGGCTGGTGCGTGACCTCAACTTCACTTACCGCGCCAAACCGGCTCTTCATGCCCGTGATTGCGAACCCGAGGGCTTCGAATGGGTCATCGTCGATGATGCCGATAACTCCGTCTTCGCCTGGCAGCGCAAGGCGCCCGGTGAAAAGCCTGTTATTATCGTATGCAATCTGACGCCGGTGCCCCGCGAGGGCTACCATGTACCGCTTCCCAAAGCCGGTATCTGGCGTGAAATTCTCAATACCGACGCCGAAATCTATGGCGGCAGCGGAATGGGCAATGGCGGGCGCGTACGCGCAGATCTCCATGATAATGGCTCGATCACTGCCGGCCTGACCTTGCCGCCGCTTGCGACCATCATGCTGGAACCGGAATGAAAAGTGGGAGGGAAGGATGAAACAAAAGGCTGGACACCAACCTCTGGCGCGTGATGCCATGGCCTATGTACTGGCTGGCGGACGCGGCAGCCGTCTGAAGGAGCTGACCGATACCCGCGCCAAACCCGCCGTCTATTTCGGTGGCAAGGCGCGCATTATCGACTTCGCCCTTTCAAATGCACTCAACTCCGGTATCCGCCGCATTGGCGTTGCCACCCAGTACAAGGCACATTCCCTCATCCGGCATATGCAGCTTGGCTGGAACTTTTTTCGCCCGGAACGTAATGAGAGCTTCGATATTCTGCCCGCGTCCCAGCGCGTTTCTGAAACGCAGTGGTATGAAGGAACCGCCGACGCTGTTTACCAGAATATCGACATCATCGAATCCTATGCACCGGAATTCATGATCATTCTCGCCGGTGATCACGTCTACAAGATGGACTATGAACCGATGCTGCAGCAGCACGTCGATTCCGGTGCAGACATCACGATCGGTTGCCTTGAAGTCCCGGTGGAAGAGGCGCGCGGCTTCGGAGTCATGCATGTTGACGGCAATGACACGATCGTCGATTTTGTCGAAAAGCCAGCCGATCCACCCGGAATTCCCGGAAACGAAACAATGTCGCTCGCATCGATGGGCATTTACGTTTTCAATCGCAAATTCCTGTTTGACTGCCTCGAACGGGATGCCGCAGATCCGACCTCAAGCCGCGATTTCGGCAAGGATATTGTTCCCTACATCGTCAAAAACGGCAAAGCGGTCGCCCATCGCTTTTCCAGCAGTTGCGTTCGATCCAGCCGCGAAGACCGGGCCTACTGGCGCGATGTGGGAACGCTGGATGCTTACTGGCAGGCCAATATCGATCTGACAGGCATTGTTCCGGATCTCGATATTTACGACAAATCCTGGCCGGTCTGGACCTATTCGGAAGCCACGCCACCGGCAAAGTTTGTCCATGATGATGAAAACCGCCGTGGATCGGCCATTTCATCCGTTGTTTCAGGCGATTGCATCATTTCCGGCTCCCAGCTTTATAAAAGCCTGCTGTTTACCGGTGTGCGGGCAAATTCCTATTCCCGCCTCGAAGGTGCCGTCATTCTACCGCATGTCTACATCAGCCGCTACGCGCAGCTGAAAAACGTCATTATTGATCATGGCGTGCGGATTCCTGAAGGCCTCGTGGTCGGAGAGGATTCCGAGCTTGATGCCAAACGCTTCAGGCGAACTGAAAGTGGTGTGTGCCTGATCACGCAATCCATGATCGACAAACTGGAAGACTAATCCATGAAGGTTCTTTCCGTCACATCGGAAATCTACCCGCTGATCAAGACCGGTGGACTGGCTGACGTCGCAGGCGCCCTGCCATTGGCGCTCCACGGCTTCGGCGTTCAGACCCGGTCACTGATCCCCGGCTACCCGGCCGTGATGAAAGCCATTGGCGACAAAGCTGAAAAGCTGATGGATTTCCCGGATATTCTGGGAGAAACGGGAAGCCTGCTTTATGCAAGACATGCCGGGCTTGAATTGCTGGTCCTCGATGCTCCGGCCTATTTCAATCGGTTCGGTAATCCCTACAATTCATCGACAGGCGAAGGTTATTCCGACAACTGGCGACGCTTCGGTGCGCTAGCCAAAGCCGCGGCCGATATTGCGGCTGGTGCCTTGCCGGACTGGGAGCCTGACATCGTCCATGCCCATGACTGGCAGGCAGCGATGACCCCGGTTTATATGCGCTATGCCGAAGCACCGGAAAAGCCCTCAATTATCACCATTCATAATATCGCGTTTCAGGGACAGTTCGACCCTGCAATTTTCCCCGCCTTGCGGCTTCCGGCGCACGCCATGGCTGTCGATGGCGTGGAATATTACGGCACGGTTGGCTACCTCAAGGGCGGTTTGCAAGCCGCCTGGGCCGTGACCACCGTCAGCCCGACCTATGCTGATGAAATTCAGACCCCGCAATATGGCATGGGGATGGAGGGGTTGATTTCCGCACGTTCGGAAACTGTTCACGGCATCGTCAATGGCATTGATACAGATGTCTGGGACCCGGAGACAGATGATTCAATCGCCCGGCGCTATAGCTGTGCCAAACTGCGGCAACGTGCACAAAACCGGGAAACGCTGAGCGAGCGGTTCGGCCTTGATAATGACGATTCACCGATTTTTTGCGTTGTATCGCGTCTCACATGGCAAAAGGGCATGGACCTTCTCGCAGAAACCGTCGGCGATATCGTTGCCATGGGTGGAAAGCTCGCCGTACTGGGCACCGGTGACCACCATCTGGAACACGCTTTCGAAAGAGCCGTGCGGCTCTATCCGGGACGTGTTGGCACCATTATCGGTTATGACGAAACGCTTTCGCACACTTTGCAAGCTGGCTCAGACGCCATTTTGATCCCCTCCCGCTTTGAACCCTGCGGGCTGACCCAGCTTTACGGCCTCAGATATGGTTGCGTTCCGGTTGTCGCACGAACCGGCGGGCTTGCCGATACAATTATCGATGCGAACCCTGCGGCCCTGAAAGCCAAGGCCGCAACCGGCATACAGTTCTCGCCCGTCGAGCGTACATCGCTTGTTCAGGCTATCCGCCGTACTGTCCGCCTTTATAAGGACAAGAAAGTCTGGCTGCAGATGCAAAAGCAGGGCATGAAGACTGATGTCTCGTGGGACGCCAGTGCCGAGCGCTACGCCGAGATTTATTCAAAACTCTATAATATGGTGCATTAAACCATGATCAGAACGATTTCGACGACACCATTTGACGATCAGAGGCCGGGCACATCAGGCTTGCGCAAAAAAGTTCCGACCTTTGCGCAACCGCACTATGCCGAAAATTTCATTCAGTCTGTTTTCGACTCGCTGGATGGTTTTCAGGGCAAAACGCTGGTGATTGGCGGTGATGGCCGTTACTTCAACCGGACTGTTATCCAGACCGCGATCAAAATGGCTGCGGCCAACGGCTTTGGCAAGGTTATGGTCGGTCAGGGCGGAATTCTGTCCACGCCTGCCGCATCAAACATGATCCGCAAATATGAAGCATTTGGCGGCATCATTCTGTCTGCCAGCCATAATCCCGGCGGACCGAATGAAGACTTCGGTATCAAGTACAATGCCGGTAATGGCGGCCCGGCGCCTGAGCGCATTACCGATGCGATCTTCGAACGCTCGAAGCTCATCGACCGCTACCGTATTTGCGATGCCGATGATGTGCCTCTGGACAAGATTGGTACATTCATGGTCGAGAGCATGGAGGTCGAGGTTTTCGATCCTGTCGCCGATTATGCGGCGCTGATGGAAGAACTGTTCGATTTCGACGCCATTCGCACCCTGATTGCAGGCGGTTTCCGCATTGCCTTCGATGCCATGAGCGCAGTGACCGGCCCTTATGCAAAAGAAATCATCGAAAACCGGCTTGGCGCCGCTGAAGGCTCGGTGCGCAATTTCGTGCCGCTGGAAGATTTCGGCGGGCACCATCCGGATCCCAACCTCGTTCACGCCAAAGTACTTTATGACGACGTGATGAGGCCCGACGGCCCGGATTTTGGCGCCGCCTCGGATGGCGATGGCGACCGCAATATGATTGTCGGCAAGCAGATTTTTGTAACCCCGTCCGACAGTCTTGCTATTCTGGCAGCAAACGCACATCTCGCCCCCGCCTACAAAGGCGGTCTCGCGGGGATCGCTCGTTCCATGCCGACCAGTCAGGCTGCAGACAAGGTCGCCAGCAAGCTCGGCATCGGTGCCTATGAAACGCCAACAGGCTGGAAATTTTTCGGAAACCTGCTCGATGCCGGCAAGGCAACGCTATGCGGTGAGGAAAGCTTTGGCACCGGCTCCAACCATGTGCGCGAAAAGGACGGGCTCTGGGCAGTTCTTCTCTGGCTCAATATTCTGGCCGCGCGCGGCGAAAGTGTTTACGAGGTCGTCACGTCGCACTGGGCGGAATTCGGTCGCACCTACTATTCCCGCCATGACTACGAAGCCATTGAAACCGATGCAGCAAACAGCCTGATGAGCGAATTACGCAATAAGCTTGCAACGCTGCCCGGCACCAAATTCGAAGATCTGACGGTGGCAAAGGCGGATGACTTCGCCTATCACGACCCGGTCGATGGGTCCGTCAGCAAGCATCAGGGCGTGCGCATTCTGTTTGAAAATGGTTCGCGCGTTGTCTTCCGGCTCTCAGGCACAGGAACATCCGGTGCAACACTTCGCGTCTATCTGGAGCATTATGAGCCGGATGCCAGCAAGCATGAGCAGGATACACAGGGAACGCTTTCCGGCCTGATTGCCTACGCCGAACACATTGCGGGCATTGCGGAGCGCACCGGTCGCGATGCACCGACCGTGATCACCTGATTTCCATCGTTCACCTTCAAGGGACATGCCCAGAAACATAAGGTCAGGCCGTATCCATTGGTCAACCATTCGTGGATGCGACCTGAACGGGATTTGATGAGCAGTATCGAAAACAAGCCAGGCGTCCGGGTCACCGATCGGGGCGTTGAATTTTCTGTCTATTCGGAGAACGCGACCGGCATTGAGCTTTGCCTTTATGACGACAAAGGTGAGCATGAGACCAGACGCCTGCCAATGTCCCATGGCGGCAAGAATGTTTACACACTCTTTGTTGACGGACTTAAGCCGGGACAGCGCTACGGATACCGCGCCTTCGGCAACTTCGATCCGATGCACGGCCAGTGGTTTGATCCTTCAAAACTGCTGGTCGATCCTCATGCCAAGCAGATCGACCGGCCCTACCAGTTCGATCCGATACTCAGCGATTTCGGGACAGATACAGCTCACCTTGTTCCCAAAGGCATCGTCACCGCAGACCTTGATGAAGCAACGAACCATATCGACTTCCCCTCCGGCGGCCTGATTTATGAGGCGAATGTCAAGGCACTGACCCAGATGAACCCGCATGTACCCGAATCCATTCGCGGCACAGTCGCCGCGCTTGGACATAGGGCAGTCATTGAACACCTGCAAAAGCTGGGCGTAGATGCCATCGAGCTGATGCCCGTGACCGCATGGATTGACGAGCGCCACCTCATACCCCTCAATCTGAGAAATGCATGGGGCTATAACCCGGTCACCTTTATGGCTCTTGAACCGCGCATTTGTCCCGGTGGCCTGAAGGAGCTCAGAGAAGCGGTAGACGCGCTGCATCAGGCGGGGATCGGCGTCATACTGGACCTTGTCTTCAATCACACAGGTGAAGGTGACCAGTTCGGCGGTTCCTTAAGCTTTCGCGGCCTTGATAACGCAGTCTATTACAGGCTGGCAGAGGACGACGCCTCGGTGATGATCAATGATACCGGCTGCGGCAACACGATTGCTTGCGATCATCCGCATGTCCGGCAGATGATCGTCGACAGCCTCAAACATTTTATCACACAGGCCGGTGTTGACGGCTTTCGTTTTGACCTTGCTCCTATTCTGGGGCGCACGCGAGACGGCTTCCAAACCCATGCGGAAACGCTGAATGCGATTTTGAATGATCCTGTGCTGAAGAACCGTACGATGATTGCCGAACCCTGGGATATCGGCCCTGGCGGCTATCAGCTGGGGCACTTTCCCGCACCGTTTCTGGAGTGGAATGACCGCGCGCGCGACGATTTGAGAAAATTCTGGCGTGGTGACCAGTCTATGACCGGACGCCTCGCTGATGCCATTTCCGGCTCATCGCATATCTTTTCGACCCGTGATTCCAACGAAACGCGGACCGTGAACTTTATCGCAGCGCATGACGGCATGACGCTCCACGACATGACAGCCTATGTGCACAAGCATAACGGAGCGAATGGCGAACATAATCGCGATGGCCATAACGAAAACTACTCGTGGAACAATGGCGTGGAGGGCGACACCGATAATCATAAGGTCGTCGATAGCCGTAAACGCGACATGAGGGCCTTGCTTTCAACCCTGTTTGCCAGCCGCGGCGCCATCATGCTGAAGGCGGGAGACGAAGGCGGACACAGCCAGAACGGCAACAACAATGCCTATTGTCAGGATAATGAAATCACGTGGCTGAACTGGGAAGATATGGATGAAGACCTTATCGACCACACTGCCAGCCTTTCAGCACTTCGCAAACGCTTTGCCGTTTTTTCCGAAACGGCGTTTTTCACGGAGAACGACGTCACGTGGCTCCGCCCTGACGGCAAAGTCATGGAGGTTGCAGACTGGGAAGCGCCGGAATGTGACAGCCTCAGCATCGTGCTCAACACAGAAGACCGGACCACAGGTCACAAGACACGGCTGGCCGTTCTGATCAATCGCAGCCACGATGAAAAGACCTTTGATCTGCCTGAAGATGATCGCCATGGCTGGCACATGATTACCGGCGAAAGACAGGGCACTGTCGAGATCGCGCTTGAACCCCGCTCGGTATCGTTTTATGCCGAGGAACTCTCAGACACCGAAGCCTGAGCGCGGCTGCGCGAGAGGCCACGCATCAAAACAATGAAAGATGGCCCCCATGCCCATAGAAATTTCGCTTGCCGATGTGAAGAACTATGTTGGCCATGAAGTTGGCGTATCGCGCTGGTTCACCGTCGACCAGACGATGATTGATACCTTTGCAGATGCCACGCTGGACCACCAGTTCATTCACACCGACCCGGAACGCGCACGTGCGGAAAGTCCTTTTGGCGGAACTATCGCGCATGGTTTTCTGACACTCTCATTATTGTCGGCGATGAATTTCGACTGTGTACCGAAGGTGCGCGAGCAAACGATGGGCATCAATTTCGGCTTTGACAAAGTTCGCTTCATGACACCGGTGAAATGCGGTGCGCGGGTACGTGGACATTTCAAACTCAATGAGGCCCGGTTTCGCGGCGGCGAGCTTCTGGCGATCAGCTACGGTGTGAGTATCGAGATTGAGGACGAACGAAAGCCAGCGCTCACAGCAGACTGGATCACGCTGATTCAGTTCAACGCAGAAGACCGGCCGGAATAGGAGCGATCCTTGATCGAAAATGAAGCTGTTCGCGAAGGCTTTGAAAGGCAGGCACGGGCATGTAGTGAGCTTGGTTCGCCCTTCACCGCGCGGCTTTGCCGCATCGCGATTGAAAAGCTGGATCCTTCTTCGTCGATTGGTGCATTGATCAATAGCTGGTCGGAAGAGCGTGTTGTTGCCGATGCGCTGGCACTTCGGTTTTGTGGAGCGCTTCATGCCCTGAAGCGGCAGGGCTTTGCACCGCTGGTCGAGGTTTACCCGCCGCAGCAGCCATCAGACCATATCCTTTGGGACGCGGTTCTGCGGGCTATTGATGAGAAAGCCGATTTCATCGCGGAGCGTATGCGGTTTGCACCACAAACCAATGAAGTGCGCCGTTCAGCTGCTCTTTTTCCGGCATTTTCCGAAATTGCAGCGCGCTTTCCCGGAAAACCTCTGGTACTTTCGGAGATTGGAGCGTCTGCCGGGTTAAACCTGCTTTGGGACCGTTTCTCTTATAAACTATCTGAAAAGCGCTTTAAGCCGAATGGCGAAGTGCGTTTCGAAATTGTGCCAGAA
Source organism: Martelella mediterranea (assembly GCF_004342225.1). Lineage (GTDB taxonomy): Bacteria > Pseudomonadota > Alphaproteobacteria > Rhizobiales > Rhizobiaceae > Martelella > Martelella mediterranea_B. The sequence continues at coordinate 55,503 of NZ_SMAR01000016.1, forward strand.
TGGAAGGGACCATTGCCGCCCGACCACCCGGTTGACGTTGCCGAGCGTGCAGGATGCGACCTCAATCCGCTTGATGCCAGCAATGAGGACCATTGCGAACGGCTGATGTCTTATATCTGGGCCGACCAGACCGACCGGCTTCAACGAACGGAAAAAGCATTGGCTCTCGCGCGCGACGCGAAGCTCTCAGTCGACCGGGAAGACGCTCTCGTCTGGCTTCAGCAGCGTCTTTTAAAGCCACGTCCCGGCATGGTTCATGTGATCTATCATACGATCGCCTGGCAGTACCTGCCGGATGAAGCCCGAAGAGAGGGCGACCGTCTGATTGATGAAGCCGGACAAAAAGCAGGCACCGATGCTCCGATCTGCCGCCTTGCCATGGAAGCAGATGAGCAGACACCGGGTGCCGGTCTGACACTGACAATCTGGCCAGCAGGCGAAACACGACACGTCGGCAGAGCCGATTTTCACGGCCGGTGGATCGCTTGGCAGGGATGGAATAACACTTAAGAAGCTCACAGGCGAAGGGCAGCATCCTTTGCGCCTTCATCCAGCAGGCTGAATACATAAGGTGCAAACGATCGCCAGCATTCGACGCGGAACGTATTGTCGTCCTTGCGATGAAGAATGATTTCTGTCTTGCCAAAAGCGGTCCGCGCCACCTTGCCGACTGTAAATGTTTCTGGCCGCAAATCCATCGGACACGCGATGTTCAGGGCTGCGGCGGCACCGGGACCGTCGATCATGACCGCGACATTACGGTGTGAAATATCGACAGCGGAAAACGCTGCATCGATACTCTGAAGACGCGCGACAAGGTCTTCACCAAACTCGTCAACCACAAGCCATTCATCCGGTCCAAGCCAGAAAGCATAACGGCCATCACCACCGGCAGAACTTAACGGCAACCGGGGCAGATCGAGTTCCAGTGCTCCCGAAAGCACCTGAAGCGCATCCTCCCCGGCACGCAGTAAAAGCCGCGTCGCCGGTTCTGCAACGACGAGACGGGCAACAGATGATCCCCCGAAGGCTCCCGCCAACGGCAGGGCACGGTCTGCAACCTGAATATCAGCCATGAAGACGGGCTCCTTCCTTGTCATAGAAAATAGTATCAACCACTTCGACGGCGATATTGCGTTCGGGCATGGGCACGTAAAGTGTTTCGCCTTTCCGGCTGTGGCCGTTTTCAATCAGCGCAAAGGCGATCCCCTGGCCAAGGGATCCCGACCAATAAGCAGAGGTGACATGCCCAAGAGCAGAAACGGGCTTGGGCGTGTCAGGATCGACGATCACATGTGCGCCTTCCTCCAGCACCAGCCGCGCATTGCTTTTTGCCACCAGCCCGATAAGCTGTTTGCGATTTTCTGCGATCAGGTCAGGCCGCTTCAGGCCACGCATACCGACAAAATCAGTCTTCTTCTTCGAAACAGCCCAGCCCATGCCGAGATCAAATGGCGTAACCGTCCCATCGGTATCCTGTCCGACAACGATGAAACCTTTTTCGGCGCGCAGAACATGCATCGTTTCCGTACCGTAGACACACGCACCCAAGCTCTCGCCGCGCGCATAGATCTGCTTCCAGACCGACAGCCCGAAATCAGACGGCACGTTGATTTCAAAACCAAGTTCACCTGTGAAAGACACGCGGAAAAGGCGCGCAGGCACGCCGCAAACCCGGCATTCCAGCACGCTCATATGCGAAAAGGCCTCGGCAGAAATATCTGCTCCTTCCACGAAGGGCTCAACGATTTCCCGCGCTTTTGGCCCCTGAACCGCAATCACGGCCCATTGTTCTGTTGTTGAGGTCAGCCAGACCTTCAGATGAGGGAACTCGGTCTGCAGGTAGTCTTCCATATGGTTGAGCACACGCGGCGCACCACCCGTCGTCGTCGTTACGTGAAACCGATCCGGTCCCAGCCGGCCAACAACACCGTCATCGTAAACATAACCGTCTTCGCGAAGCATCAGGCCATAGCGGCATTTACCGGGTTTCAGCGTCGACCAGGCATTGGAATACATCAGGTTCATAAACGCTTCGGCATCCGGTCCCACAACCTCGATCTTGCCGAGTGTTGAGGCATCGAATATCCCGGCAGTCTCGCGGGTTGTCCGGCATTCACGCGCAACGGCATCTTCCTTGGTTTCCCCGACCTTCGGGAAATACCAGGCGCGTTTCCAGTTTCCGACGTCTTCAAAGGCTGCACCCTGCTCGTCCGCCCACTGGTGGATCGGCGTTTTGCGCGCCGGGTCGAACAAGGCCCCGCGGGAATGCCCGATCAAAGTGCCGAATGTAACCGGTGTATAAGGCTGGCGGAACGTGGTCAGGCCAACCTGCGGAATCGGGCGATCCAGCATTTCAGCGGCAATGGCAAGGCCATGCATGTTGGAAAGCTTGCCCTGATCCGACGCCATACCATTGGTCGTGAAGCGTTTTATATGCTCGATTGATGCCATGCCTTCGCGCACGGCCTGCCGGATATCTTTCGCGCAAACATCGTGCTGATAATCAATGAATGCTTTGACATGATCATCAGCGCCTGCGCCCTCACCGGCACCCAGCATTCCGCCGGTCCAGCGCCATGCGTTCTCACCGGTATAACCTGCTTCTCCGCCGCCAGCGGCAGCCGCCTCGCCAATGACAGCATGAATGGCATCGGTGCCGGAACATGCACCGACACAGACGCTGTTCTGAGCATAGGTCCCCGGCACGAAACGCTCTTTCTCGGCATCGAAAATAAGTTTCCCGCGCGACTGCGAGAACAGATGGACAGAAGGCGTCCAGCCGGCAGACGTGATCAGCGCATCGATTGCAAAATCGCGTTTCTTGCCGCTCGAAAGTGCTTTCACCTGCATGGACTTAACCCGCAGACGCCCTTTCGTGTTTACAACCGCATGACCGGTCAGAACCTTGATATCAAGCGACCGCGCTTCATCAACCAGGCCGGCACTGGGCGCTTCACGGCTGTCGATAATCGCTGCAATCCTGACACCGGCACGCTTCAGATCGAATGCAGCCTCATAAGCACTGTCATGGGCGCAATAGACACCAACGCTTTCGCCCACCGCGACGCCATACTGGCGGAGATAGCGGCGCGCCGCCGAAGCCAGCATAATGCCGGGGCGATCATTGTTTGCGAACACCATCGGCCGCTCGATCGAACCGGTGGCAAGGATGACCTGACCTGCCCGCACCTGCCACAGCCTCTCGCGTGGCCCGGATGCTTCTGCCCCCGGCAGGTGGTCTGTCAGTCTTTCCGCCAGGCTGACAAAATTGTGGTTGTAATATCCCGCAGCCGTTGTCCGCGTCATCAGGCGAACATTCTTCATCGCGGCCAGTTCAGCTGTCACACTTCGTGCCCAGTCATACCCGTCTTTTCCGTCAACCCGGGTGCCGGTTTCATAAAGCAACGCCCCACCGGCTTCGGCCTGTTCATCACAGATGATCACGTCTTTGCCGGATCGCGCTGCCGTCAACGCCGCCGTCAGACCGGCAAGCCCGGCCCCGACGACCAGAACGTCGCAATGGGTATAGCGGCTGGCATAGGTATCCGGATCGGCTTCTGTCGGTGCAACACCAAGCCCTGCGGCCTTGCGGATCAGCGGCTCATAAAGCCTGTTCCAGGCCGCCCGCGGCCACATGAAGGTCTTGTAGTAGAACCCTGCAATAAAAAACGGCGAAAGCACATCATTGATCGCACCGGCATCGAAGGACAGAGATGGCCAGCGATTTTGCGAGGTGGCCTTCATACCATCGAAAACCTCCTGCACCGTGCCCCGCACATTGGGCTGACGCCGGGCACTGTCGCGCGCAATATCAAAAAGCGCGTTCGGTTCTTCCGAGCCTGCCGTCAGAAAGCCGCGCGGTCGATGGTATTTATAAGAACGGCCGACAAGATGCACGCCATTGGCCAGCAATGCTGATGCCAGCGTGTCGCCCTCCAGGCCTGTATATGTCTTGCCATCAAAGGAAAACCGGATGGTTTTGGCAGGTGTCAGTCTTCCATGCCCGGCAATACGGTATGCGTCGCTCATTGGCCTGCCTCCTCGCCCATCAGCACCGAGAGGTCGGGACGCGGCTCCCCGGATTTATACGTTTTGAGAAAGCGATCTGAGACCGTGTCACGAGCAGCATTGAAAAAACGGCCGCATCCATGCGTGTGACGCCAGCGTTCAAAGTGAATCCCCTTGGGATTACTGCGCAAGAAGAAATAGGCCTCGAATGCCTCGTCTGAGGTTTCGGCCATGTTTTGCGGACGGGCGATATGCGCTTCACCGGCGGCGGCAAATTCCAGTTCGCTGCGCGCTTCTTCACAATACGGGCAATAGATCAGCAGCATGTCTCAGACTTTCTCCAGTTCGGGCAGCGTTCCCGGCAATGATATAATCAACTGCAGGAGTTCACGCGGTGCCTCCAGCTGCGGCAAATGCCCGGCGTCTTTGAGTGGATGGAGCGGCGTGCCGATCTTGTCGGCCAGCGCACGACCGCGCTCAAGGGGAATCCAGGGGTCTTTCTCGCCCCACAGCACCGTGATCGGGCAATCGGTACTGCCAAGTTTATCGGCAATCTCATCGGTAAAACGATCATCAGCCTGTGCAAACTGCCCATAGAAGCTGATACGCCCCTCCACTGTCAGCCATGGCGACACCAGATCATGCACATCCTGCGGATCGATATCATCCGCCAGAGCACCGCGAATATAAGCTTCGACAATCGCTGCATGAATATGAAGCGGCAGAGGAAGGAAGGCGTCAACATGCCGGCTGACATGATTGAAAAATTCAGATCCCCAAGGGCTGAGCGCAACAGCATTCATCAGCACAAGCTCTTCATAAGAAGCGCCGTGGAGAAGGTGAGCGCGCAGCGTAACGGCACCTCCGAAATCATGGGCAAAAACGGCTGGTGACTCCAATTTCCAGAAATCAAGCATCTCTTTGAAAACACGGCCCTGAACATCGAGGCCGGTTGGCTGTTCGGGGTCTTTGGCCGAGCGCCCGAAGCCAGGCATGTCATACCAGTAAACCGTGTAGACGTGCGACAAAGGCAGTAAAACGCGGTGCCAGGCAAAAGATGACCATGGCCATCCATGTGCCAGCACCAGTGGCGGCCCCTCTCCTGCTTTGCCCCAGGCAACTGTTCCGGCGCTCGTTTCTGCTTTCGAATTTACGTTCCAGAGCATGATACACCTCAATGTGCTACGGCAGCAGCGGCGGCCTCATCAATCAGACGACCTGTACGATACCTGTCCAGTGTGAGGCCGGAAGCCAGCCTGTGCGGTTCACCTTTGGCAATCAGATGGGCGAAAAGATGGGCGGATCCGGGCGTTGCCTTGAAGCCGCCGGTTCCCCAGCCGCAATTGACATAAAGGTTCGGCACCGGTGTTACACTCTGGATTGGAGAGCGGTCTGGCGTGTTGTCGGTGATGCCGCCCCACTGGCGCATCATCTTCACGCGCCGGAAAACAGGAAAGAGTTCACAGATCGCGTCCAGCGTATGGGTAATGATCTGAAGTCCGCCGGTCTGGGAATAGGAATTATACTGGTCCGTGCCTGCGCCAATAACCAGTTCTCCCTTATCGGATTGCGAGATATAGGCATGCACCGAGTTCGACATGACAACGCAGGGGAAAACCGGTTTCAAAGGCTCTGAAACCAGCGCTTGCAAGGGCTGACTTTCGAGCGGCAACCGCACATCCGCCATCGACATGACAACCGAATTGTGCCCGGAAGCGGAAACACCGATCTTCTTTGCACCAATGAAGCCGCGCGAAGTCTCGACACCGCTGACAGCGCCATCCGGACCACGCCGGATGCCTTTCACCTCACAGTTCTGAATAATGTGAACGCCATAATCCGAGGCAGCCCGGCCATAGCCCCAGACCACAGCATCGTGCCGGGCTGTACCGGCGCGGCGCTGAAGTGCGGCCCCATTGATCGGGTAGCGCGCGTTTTTTGCGATATCGAGCGGGGGACAGACGTCCTTTGCCTGCTCAGGCGTCAGCCACTCGTTATCGATGCCGTAAAGCCGGTTTGCATGGACATGTCGTTTGAAAGATTGGCGGTCATGCTCATTGTGGGAAAGCATCAGCACGCCGCGCGGCGAATACATGACGTTGTAATTCAAATCGATGGAGAGATTTTCCCAAAGCTTCAGCGAATGCTCGTAAATATCCATACTTTCGCCGTAGAGGTAATTGGAGCGCACAATCGTCGTATTGCGCCCGGTATTCCCACCACCGATCCAGCCTTTTTCCAGAACAGCAATATTGGTTATTCCATGCTCTTTGGCGAGATAGTAGGCCGCGCCGATGCCATGACCGCCGCCGCCAATGATGATGACATCATACTCCGATTTTGGCTCGGGAGAGTCCCAGTGCCTGTCCCAGCCCTTGTGGTGCCTGAGCGCTTCACGCGCCAGAGCGAAAACGGAATATTTGCGCATCAGCCAACTCCCTCAATCACGGCATCTGCCAGCGGCATCATCTGATCATGAAATCGCAAATCGCCCGACGGCACAACCGGCATTTTTGTGATGCCTTTACGTCATGTTCATACAACTTGAACGACTCGCTGCTATGCAGGCTTTTCGGGCGTAATGACTTGAATATAACCCGACGTTGCTCTATTCCACCTTCAAACTTCAATATCGCATCGCTTCGATACAGGTGGCACTGGACTCACGTGTTGCAATCTGTTATTGGCGGCGCAAGTTGCAAAGCGGGCGCTTTGCGAAGCTTATGTTTGATGCCTGATGCGCGACACTTGCTCAGGCCGCCAACAACAACGTTAAAGGAACGGGATTCACGTGCAAGTACTTGTCCGCGACAACAATGTCGATCAGGCTCTCCGCGCTCTGAAGAAAAAGATGCAGCGCGAGGGTATCTTCCGCGAAATGAAAATGCGCGATCATTACGAAAAGCCATCGCAGAAGCGTGCGCGTGAAAAGGCTGAAGCCATCCGCCGCGTTCGCAAGCTGGCTCGTAAGCGCGCTATCCGCGAAGGTCTGATTTCGCGCTGATTGTCGCTTTCCAGGCACATGCAGGATATTTTAATGGCGGGGGCTGATGCGTCCGCCATTTTTCCTGTTATTTAATGGTCCGGCACTCTTAGCGGTTGATCTTCCGACTTTCGATCTTCACTTTTGCAGAGCCTGTTCCGGCGACAACACGGTCACGAAGGAAACGCAATGACGACCATCAGCAGTGATTTCAACGTTAAAGTCCATGGCCGCTTTCTGCGTTCGGTGTTTTTTGCCGGAACGCTCGGCCTTCTGGCAGCCTGCCAGACTCAAACGATGAACCCGGATGTGGTTGCGCTCGATGCAACTCAGGGCTCGCAGCAGAACATTGCTTCGCTGACCAGCGTGATTGCCGCCAATCCGAATGATCCGGAAGGTTATAATGTGCGCGGCGCCGCCTACGGCCGTGCCGGTGATACCCGCAAGGCGATGGAAGACTTCAATCAGGCACTTCAGCTGAACCCGAATTACTATCAGGCCTATGCTAATCGCGCCCTCATTGAGCGCAGCCTTGGCCGTCAGATGGATGCACTGAACGACTATAACCGCGCATTGCAGATCAACCCCGATTATGATGTGGCCTATATCGGTCGCGGCAACCTTTACCGGGAAGCCGGACAGACCAATGACGCCTTTAATGATTACACCCGTGCGATCGAGCTGAACACAACGGACCCACGCGCCTATCACAATCGCGGCCTGATCTATCAGCGTCGCGGCCAGCAGGAGCAGGCGATCAGCGATTTCACCAAAGCCATTTCGCTGGCACCAAAATCAGCGCAGCCTTATAATGGCCGCGGCGTTTCCTACCTCGCACTCAGCGACGATAAGAATGCGCGTTCTGATTTTGACAAGGCACTGGCGCTGGATCAGTCAAATGCCGAAACCTGGGCCAATCTCGGCCTGATTTTTGAGCGGGAAGGCGATTATCAGAAGGCAGCCTCCTATTATCAGAAGTCGAAGGCTCTGAACCCGAACTATCAGCCCGCTGTTCAGGGCGTTCAGCGGGTTCTGGGCGGTGGCGCTTAAGCCCCTTCATTGCTGATCCCGCCAGATCATGGAAGGTCGCTCTAACGCCTATCGGAGGTTCAGCCTGATGGGCAGGCTGAAGGAATGGCTCGAGCCCCGGTAAGAGGACGGAAACGCACCAAATGGCCCGGCAGCGCGGGCGCGTTGAATCACGATGGTGTCAACCTGACCGTTGCCGGATGAGCGGGCCAGAGAAACCCCTGCGATCTGCCCCGAACGACTGACCGTTACATTCACGGTGACGGTGGTGCTCAAACGGCCAACACCGCGATAATATCGCGAATTACCAACGGAACGGCGAATGCGGCTGCCGACCTTGCCGGCATAGTTGGCCATCGCCGCAGCACCATCGTCCGATGCCCGTGCGGTCGCCTCCGCGCCGCTGGAAGAGCCCGACTGGCTGGTTCCGGTTGATGCCCCGCGTGCAGCATTGGCACTGGCGTTCCCCCCTGCCCCTGTGGCAGTTTCCCGCCTTTGCTGTCTGACTTGCCGCTCGCGCTGAGCAGCCTGACGGGTTTCGACCTGATCCTGAGGCACTGGCTCACTGCGCCAGGGCGAGGGCTGAGGCACAGGCGCCTCTATATCGAGCGCCACCTCAGGATTATCTTCCTGAGCCCTGATGGTTTCGGTTTCCGGCCGCTCCGGATCAATTGGCTCGGCGGCAGAAGCTGCAGTACTGACTTCCGGTTCTGGAGGTTCAAGAGCGTCACTCACAGGTTCAGCCGCAGAAACGGTTGCACTTTCAACCGGCTCTGCCATTTCCGGCTGAACGGTTGCTGCAGCCGGTGCAACGCTTTGCGGTATTTCTTCCGCCGTGGGGGCAACCGACAGCACTTCCGGTTCCGGCGTGGGAGCAACCGCGACAGGCTCTTCCAGCGCTGCAGTTTCGGTCGTTTGTGGCTGCAGCGGCTCGGCTTCTGACACAGACGGCGCTTCCGCCTGCTCAACAGGCGTTGAGGCTGCAATCGGCTCCGCCTCTACCGGCTCCGCCTCAACCTCAACCGGGTTGGCAACCATGTCCTCATTTCCCTCAGCCAGTGCATCGACGTCACCATTGCCGATGGAAACAACACTGACCGTGATACTGCCCGCTTCCTGTGGTGGCTCCGGGATTGTTCGAGCCATATGAACGGCTGCAGCAAAAACAACGGAATGAAACAGGACAGAGACGAGAGCAGCCGAAGAAAGACGTTTGCGCCCTGTACGGGCTGTCTCAGAAGAAATGCGCTCAGAGACCGGAGAAAGATCGTCATCGGGCAACAGTTCAGACCTGGATGGAACGTCACCATCGTCTTCGCCTTCTGTCCCGCCGCTATTATCGCGCGTTGCATTTGCCTCTTCAAGCACGCGAAAAACAGCTGCATCAAAGGCATGATCTGATCCGGCATCGATTTCAACGTCCGGCGCAGTCCAGGCACCATCGCCATCATCAAGCTCAAGATCAATCGGCGTCTCGACAGGCTCGGCGTTCCGCGCACCGCCGGGCAGGTCAAACGCCGAAATTGCCCTGTCATTGTCCATCAAACTACCCGTACTCTCGCGGAAACTGACTAAATGGGAAGCACCACCGAAGAGAAAATCTTTAGTGCGTGCAGAATCAATCAGGCACTCAGCCGTTGAACTCAACACCGGCTTTGGAACTTGTTTGAAGATAGGCCATGCAGTCTGCGCCGCCTGCCTCACAAACCTTGATATCGTTCAGCAGCAACCCGCCGATCTGATCACAGCCAGCGCCCGGAAGCTCAAACTGACGGACCCGCATCTTGCCCTGCGGCAACGTCAGAAAATCGAGCATGGTAAGGCGATCAATCACGCCATCAGCATCAAACAGGGCCACTTCAGCCTTCAGACTTTCCACAGTCTCCGGCATTTCATTATCAATTACAAAGGTCAGCTTGCAGCCATTTTCGGTCGTATCAAGTGCGTTGAGCGAGATCGACAGTGGTTTGCTCTTCGCCTCGATATCCGTTGTCGCTTCAGAGCTTGTCTCCTGCGCCAGAACAGGCTGGGCCAGAGCGAGTGTGAGGGCGGCAGCACTTGCGATGATCTTCATCTTTTAAAATCCCGGTCGGTTTTGAAAACTCATTGCGAAAGAAGCGGAAGGCGGCGTCCACTGGGACGACTCTAATGCCTGACCAAAAAAACGTCTATTGCGTGGATAGACAAAGATGATTTATTGAGTCAAGTTATTAAAACATGATTCTTATCATCAACTTTATTGCATAGCAGAATGACGCCCAACATGACCAGCGACACCAAGCCTGCTTGTTCAGACATGAACCGAAGGCACGATGAGACAACAAAGGCACCAATCGTCGACAGCGAGTCATTGTTTCGCGGCAGCAACGAGATCGTCATCCGTCATCATGGCGCAGATTATCGTATGAAGATTACGCGCCAAGGCAAACTCATACTGAACAAATAAGCAGGCTTTTAAACATGAACACGACCCCCTTGCCCGGACCCGACCAGATTCGCGCCTACCGCGCTGAAAATGCCACGATGCGCGAGCGCGATATTGCCGCTGCACTTGGTGTTTCCGAAGCCGCTCTTGTGGCGGCGGAAGTTGGTTTCTCAGCGACGCGCATTTCCCCCGATCCCGCGCATCTCCTCGCGCACGCTGAGCGCTTAGGCGAGATTATGGCGCTGTCGCGCAACGAAAATGCCGTTCACGAGAAAATCGGCGTTTTTGAAAACATTCGCAGCGGCAAGAAGTCTGCGATTGTACTGGGCGAAAATATTGATCTGCGAATTTTTCCCAGCCGCTGGGCACATGCTTTTGCAGTCACGAAAACAGACAAGGACGGCAATGAAAAGCTAAGCCTTCAGTATTTTGATCAAAGCGGCACGGCTGTTTTCAAACTGCATATGCGTCCGGCATCAAACCTTGAAGCCTATCATCACTTCGTTGAGACTTACAGGCTTGACGACCAGATCCGTACGGTAGAACCGCAAGCAATCACCGCGCATGACACTGATCACACGCGTGATCGCGATGCCGTCGACGTCGAGCTGCTGCGCGATCGCTGGACGGCATTGACCGACACACATCAGTTCTTCGGCATGCTGAACGACCTCAAGGTTCATCGGCAGACAGCGATTGCATCGGTTGGCGACGATTATGCCTTCCGCCTCGCAGACGAGGCCGTCCCGGCCCTGCTGCATGAAGCGTCAAAACTGCCTGAACTGCCGATCATGGCTTTCGTTGCCAATAACGGCATCGTGCAGATTCATTCGGGCCCGGTTTTGAGGATCGTTGAAATGGGACCATGGATCAATGTCATGGATCCGACCTTCCACCTGCATCTGCGTCGCGACCGGATCGCCGAGACATGGTTGGTGCGTAAACCCACCAGCGACGGGCATGTCACTTCGATCGAGGCATTCGACGCCAGCGGCAACATGATCATCCAGTTCTTCGGCAAGCGGCTTGAAGGCTATGCCGAACGTCCGCTATGGCGGGAACTGACCGAAAGCTTGCCACGCCATCAGGCAACACAAGCCGCGTGAGGTCTGCTTATGTTTTCGCATCTTTTTTCACGAAAATCCGGTTTTCTGACACGTTTCGTTGCAACGTCGGGTCTCATTGCTGGCCTGATGATGTCACCATTTGCGCATGCGCAGAATGAGACCCGGCTGGACGACACATCACGACTGGTGACAATCGGCGGCTCAATCACAGAGATCGTTTATGCACTTGGTTCCGGAAGTGAACTCGTCGGACGTGATACCACCAGCACCTTTCCGCCAGAAGCGAATGCTCTGCCGGATATCGGCTACATGCGTCAGCTTTCGCCGGAAGGGATCCTTTCGGTCAATCCATCGGCAATCATAAGCATTGAAGGCGCAGGCCCGCCCGAAACTCTGGATGTTCTGGGCAAGGCGAATGTCGACCTGGCCATCATCCCTGAAAGCTATGATCGTGACGGTATCCTCAAAAAAGTGACTACCGTTGGGGCGCTGCTCGGCAAAGATCAGGAAGCTGCGACTTTGGCCGAAAAGATTGCGGCAAAGCTCGATCCGATTTTGGAAGAAAATGAAAAGCGCCCGGCCGATGCCCGCAAAAGCGCCATTTTCATCCTCAGCCTGCGTGGTGGGAAGGTTATGGCCTCCGGCACTGGCACAGCCGCCAATGGCGTGATCAAGGCCGCGGGGCTGACGAACGCGATTGGCGACTTTCCAGGATATAAAACGCTTTCCGACGAAGCCGTCATCACGGCCGCTCCGGATGTCATCCTGATGATGGATGGCGCGGCGGGAAATCATGTTCCAAAAGACGAAGATGTCTGGGGGCAGCCTGCACTGACCCTGACACCGGCTGGTGCAAGCCATAGTCTCTACCGGATTGACCCCGTCGGGATGATGAATTTCGGCCCGCGTTTTGCCGATCATCTGAAAGCACTCACTGAGCAGATTTACGGAAAATGAGGCGCAAATGACCGTCATCGAAGCGCTGAGCGGACGTTCGAAAATGCACCACTGGCGCCAGACCGGCGACAGGTCGCATATTGCGATTGTCACCATTTTCATGCTTGTGCTTGCATCTGTTGCAGCCGTTCTGGTCTCGGTGGCAAATGGTGCGGCAGACGCCTCCGTTTTCGATGTCGCTTCGGCTCTTCTGTCCGGAAATGCGAGTGATGCGCTGGCCGCGCGCGACCGGATCATCATCTTTGATATACGTTTGCCACGCGCCATAATGGGCTTTCTGGTTGGCGCATCCCTGGCGGTTTGCGGCACAGCCATGCAGGGCCTCTTTCGCAATCCGCTGGCAGATCCGGGGCTTGTCGGCGTTTCGGCAGGCGCCGGGCTTGGCGCCGTCATCATGATCGTCCTGGGTGGCACCGTTGCTGCACCTTTGTACAATCTGCTGGGTTTTTACGCCCTGCCTGCGGCGGCCTTCCTTGGTGGTCTGGCGACAACGCTCATTCTATACAAGGTCGCGACACGCCACGGTCAAACCTCCGTTGCGACGATGTTGCTGGCAGGGATTGCACTTTCTGCGCTCGCAGGCGCCGCAACCGGCTTTCTTGTGTATCTGGCCGATGACCAGCAATTGCGCGACCTGACCTTCTGGTCAATGGGCTCACTTGCCGGTGCAACCTGGACGAAAGTCTGGGCGATTGCGCCGATCATGGCCGCCGCCTTTCTCGTTCTGCCTTTCATGGCCAAAGGTTTGAACGCAATCACTCTTGGCGAAGCCACAGCCTTTCATATGGGCGTCCCGGTCCAGAAACTTAAAAACGTCACGATCATAGCCGTTGCAGCCGCCACGGGCGCCGGTGTTGCCGTTTCCGGCGGCATTGGCTTTGTCGGCATTGTCGTGCCCCATCTTTTGCGTCTGGTCATTGGTCCGGACCACCGCTATCTGCTGCCATGTTCTGCACTGCTTGGGGGCGCACTTCTTGTGCTTGCCGATCTTTTCGCCCGCACGATCGTCGCACCGGCAGAACTGCCAATCGGCATCATTACAGCAGTTTTCGGGGGACCATTTTTCCTCTGGATCCTGCTGAGAAACCGCTCACGCCTGAACCTGTGACATCCATGATCGAAGCTCATAACCTCACCGTGGCGCTTTCCGGTCGCCCGATCCTCAAGGCGGTGTCACTAGAAGCGCTTGCCGGGCAGCTAACGGCCATCTGCGGTCCGAATGGCTCGGGAAAAACGACGACGCTTAAGGCAATTTCCGGCGACATCAGGCCGGAAAGCGGCAACGTGATCATTAACGGGTCTGCAATTTCTGAACTTGCTCCCTGGCGGCTGGCGGAAATGCGCGGTGTGCTGCCGCAGGCCTCCACACTCGCCTTCCCCTTCACCGTTACCGAAGTTCTTCGCATGGGACTTTCCGGTCGGACCCGCACCGATGGACAAGCAGACCGGGCGATCATGCAAAAGGCGCTGTCTGCCGTTGATCTTCATGGCTTTGAAGGGCGGTTTTATCAGGAGCTTTCCGGGGGAGAACAGCAACGGGTTCAGCTTGCCCGCGTTCTCTGTCAGATCGAGGCGCCTGTCAAAGAAGGCCAACCGCGCTGGTTGCTGCTGGATGAGCCGGTGTCGAGCCTTGATATTCTGCATCAGCTCGCAATCATGAGACTGGCGCGCAACTTCTGCAAAGCCGGTGGTGGTGTCATCGCCGTCATGCATGACCTGAATCTGACGGCCCTTTTTGCCGACCATATGGTGCTGATGAAAAACGGCGCTGTCTCGGCGAGCGGCTCACCACAGGCGGTGTTAACTGACGACATTCTCTACAGAGTGTTCGGAGCCCGCCTTTCGGTCAATGCCACACCAGCAGATGATACGCCGTTCGTGCTGCCGCACAGTGCGGCCTGACCCGCATCAGCAACTTTGCAAGAAAGCCTCAACGGCTTTTTCAACAGCGTGCTTAAACGCATCTTTTTCGGTTTCGACCGCTTTCAGGATTTCATTTGCATGGCCGAAATCGAGAAGGCCGAAGCGGTTGACATCCGGTAACCACAGGACATCCGGACGCGAAATGCGCGCTCTCAATGCAATGTTCGAACGCATCATCAGCTGCGCTGCTCCGGATAATGCATCAAACCGGCCCGGCGGAACATTCATCTCACCTTCCGGCCCACCACTGACATCGATTGCAACCGTGACATCGCAGTCGGGTTGAAGGATATCCCATGGCACCGGATTCATGATCGCGCCGTCGAGCATAACGCGGTCATTGACAACAACCGGCAGAAACAGACCCGGAAGTGCGGATGAAGCCGACAACGCAGCATGCAAAGAGCCTCTTTCGAACACAACTTCGCGATGGCCATAATAGTCTGTCGCCACACAGCGGAACGGGAGCTTCAATTGCTCGATCCGCTCCGGCATGGTTTCTGGCAGGATCGTCCGGATGATCCGCTCTATATTGAACGGTGCAAATCCCTGATCTTTTGAAAGTGCGGTCAGGAATGATGCGGGCAACATACTCTTCCAGACCACACCGGCAAAAGCCATACTGCTGCCGACCTTCGTCAGCATCGCTTCACGAATGTCGTGTGGCGACATACCCGCAGCCAGCCCAGCGCCAAAAATCGCACCGATCGACGTGCCGCTTATGATCGCCGGTGAAAGTCCCAGCTCATCAACAGCCTCAAGCAGTGGAATATGGGCAATGCCGCAGGCCCCGCCGCCGCCAAGCGCCAAACCGACACGGATGTCACCTGCAGGCTCTGTCACTGCAGGGTTTTCAGCTTCCGGCAAGGTTTCCGGACCGGTCAGAGTTTCCATCATGTGCCAATCCATAAAAGCACGAACACGGGCTTGCTCTTACTCCGTGCAGATGACCAGAAAAAGACGGCTGCCTGTCGTTCCGATCTCTAGAAAATCGGAAACGATTTTCGGAAAGCACGATGCGTAGATTCAATAGGTTAGAGCGTCCCTTGTGCATCCGTATGGATGCACGGCGCTCTAGGCAGAGTAGCGATAGAAATGCATGGTTGTCTCACCAAACTCCCGAGATTCCAGCACACGAAAACATGCCGGAACGTCGGGCACCACTTCGGCACTTTCTTCAAGAATGGTCAGTGCATTTGGTTTCAGCCAACCGCCCTCATGCGCGGCGGCGAGGGCCTTTTCGCCGAGCCCCTTGCCATAAGGTGGGTCAGCGAACAGGAAATCGAACGGGTCGGTTTTGGTAATGGGACCAAGTTTCGTGGCATCTCGGCGCATAATCCGTGTGCGGCCCTGCAGCCCGAGTGTTTCGATATTCGACCACAAAAGTCCGCGGCCCTCGATACTGCTTTCAACGAAAACAACGCTTTTGACGCCACGCGAGAGCGCTTCCAGCCCCATAGCCCCGGTTCCGGCAAAAAGATCGAGCATTCTCGCGCCGTTCAGGATTTCGGGGTGGGCATGGGCCAGAATGTTAAACAGGCTTTCACGCGTGCGATCCGTTGTTGGCCGGATCGCACTTGTCTTCGGCGCCGTCAGCGTCCGTCCGCGAAATTCACCGCCGACAATGCGCATTGATCAGCCTCTTCTGCCTTTGTTTCCGCCATCGCCACGCGGTTTTGCG
This sequence comes from Martelella mediterranea, assembly GCF_004342225.1. Lineage (GTDB taxonomy): Bacteria > Pseudomonadota > Alphaproteobacteria > Rhizobiales > Rhizobiaceae > Martelella > Martelella mediterranea_B. The sequence goes on from NZ_SMAR01000016.1 coordinate 71,579, forward strand.
CCCGAGGGCCCGCCACGGCTGGCCCCTGAGGGTTTACCGCGCCCACCGGCAGGCCCTTTGCCCGAACCCTTCGGGCCGCGGCCTTCAAAAGGTTTTCCGCGACCACCGGCCGGCCCCTTCGAAGGGCGATCATCACTCCGGCTTTCATATGGCTTGCCCCTGCTGCTTTCGCTGCGCGGCCCTTCTGATGTGCGTCCAGCCTTGCGGGCATCGCGGCGCTCATCCTGCCGGGCGCGATCTTCCGCCTTTTTCTTGGCCTTCGGACCGACGGGACGCGCACCAGGCGCCATCCAGACATTCGATGAGCGCGGACGCCGTTCAACCGGCTTGGCCTCGGGCTTTTCCGCGTCACGATCCCGCTTTGTATCCAGTTTGTCGCGTCCACGTTCACGCTTGTCGGCAAGCTTCAGCTTTTCGCGACGTGGCTTTGCAGCCGCTTCGGCCTTGTCATCGGCATCGCCGGGCTTTTCATTATAAAGCGGGGCATCGAAATTAGCGCCCGCCTCTTCAACCAGGCGCGGACCCAGTTGATCGCGCAAGGTCCGGCCACGCACTTCCATGACCTGACCTTCAGGGATCTCGCCCAGTTGAAACGGGCCGTAAGAAATACGGATCAGACGGCCAACTTCCAGACCAAGCGCACCGAGGACATTTTTGATCTCACGGTTTTTGCCTTCGCGCAGCCCCATCGTGATCCATACATTCGACCCCTGCACGCGGTCCAGCGTGGCATCAATGCCGCCGTAAAGCACGCCCTCGACGGCAATACCGTCCTTCAGCTTATCGAGATCCGCCTGCTCAATCTTCCCGTGGGCGCGCACGCGGTAACGGCGCAGCCATCCGGTCGCCGGAAGCTCCAGCACGCGGGCGAGACCGCCATCATTGGTCAGCAGCAAAAGGCCTTCTGTATTGATATCGAGACGGCCGATAGAAATGACGCGCGGCAGTTCCTTCGGCAGACGTTCAAAGACCGTCGGCCGGCCTTCCGGGTCAGAATTTGTCGTCACCAGCCCCGCAGGCTTGTGGTAGATCCACATGCGCGTACGCTCGATCCCGCGGATTTCAGCACCATCAACTTCGATCTTGTCGGCAAGCGTCACATTGATAGCAGGGCTTTCAAGCACCTTGCCATTCAGCTTGACGCGCCCTTCGAAAATCATACGCTCGGCATCGCGCCGCGAGGCAACGCCAGCGCGCGCCATGATCTTGGAGATACGTTCCGGCGGCCGCTCGCCAGCCACGACGGGCGCTGCAGGCGCAGATTTTCTGGTTGCTTCGCCCGAACGCGAACCATCTTTTTTCGGCTTTCCGCTGCTGGCGGATTTCGGGCCGCGTTTATTGAACTTGTCTTTTTCGGTCATTTCGCTTTGCCTGTTGGTTCCGATCCTCTATCAGGTCGGACGAAAAGGGTTAAGAGGAATCTTGATAAAATGCCGGTTGGCTCAGATTTCATGGCACTTGCATTCGAAGAAGCCGAGAAGGCTGCGGAACGGGGCGAAGTCCCCATCGGCGCCGTCGTCGTGAAAGACAATCAGGTTCTGGCTTCAGCCGGCAACCGAACGCGCGAACTCGCTGACCCGACAGCCCATGCTGAAATTCTGGCGCTGCGGGCAGCCTGCAGGCATGTCAACTCGGAACGTCTGCCGGGTGCCTGGCTTTACGTTACGCTGGAACCCTGCGCAATGTGTGCTGCAGCCATCTCATTTGCCCGCATCGAGCGGTTATACTACGGCGCAGAAGATTCAAAGGGCGGCGGCGTTGATCATGGCGGACGTTTTTTTGCACAGCCAACCTGCCACCACGCACCCGACGTTTATTCCGGCTTATCCGAAACAAGATCGGTTGCTCTGCTGAAATCCTTTTTCACCAAAAAGCGCTGATCTTCAGCAAGCCTTGTCATCCGCAAAATTTGTCAGAGAGGCATCTTCCAGACGATACCGGATCCACTCGCTTTGCGGCTTGCCGCCAACGCCATCATAAACACGGATGGCATTTTCGTTCCAGTCGAGAACACTCCACTCCATACGCCCGCAACCGCGCTCAATCCCGACCTGAGCCACCGACTGCATCAGTGCCCGGCCGAGTCCGGAACCGCGAAATTCCGGCGAAACATAAAGGTCTTCCAGATAAATACCATTGCGACCCTGCCAGGTTGAAAAGCTGAAATAATACAAGGCAAAACCCGCCGGTTTGCCATCGACCTCGGCAATCAACCCTTCTGTAACAGAGTTTGGGCCAAAGATCGCCTCAGCGAGGCCATCTTCAGTCGTCTGCACCTGATCCAGCGCTTTTTCAAAGTCTGCCAGTTCACAAACAAAACGATATATCGTCGCGGCGTCTTTCCGCTCCGCTCTTCTGATTATGTAAGACACTTCAAAGCCCCGGTTTAAACCGCAGATACCGTCACTTACTTGTCCAGCAAGGTCGTGTTCTCATTGTTGCATGTCAGGAACAGGAAGCATTTGTCCGGATCTTTACCCTCGGCAAGCTTCTTGCGGCGCGCCTCTTTCACACGCTCGGACTGACCAAGGTCGCTCAACGCTTCCGGACTGGAGGGCTCACGATATTGTGCAGGCGGATCGACAAGATAACGGCGCTGCGTGATATCGACGGTCGTCGCTTCCTTGCGGGCTTTGCGGAATGCTTCGAGCTGCTCTTTCTCGGTCATCTTTGACGGATCCTTGCCCGTCAGCAGAGGGTTTTGATAATTGAGGTTGCCCTCGTTCTCCTCAATCTCGGCATAAAGACGTTCACGCTGCTCTTCGGGCGATTCGATCCACTCGGCATTATCGGTGGTTGCCACTGATTTCTGCGGCTGCACCAGCGCGGTCGTCGTCTGCCCCTTTGCAGGGCGCACCAGCTCGGGGCGCGGCTTATAGCTGATGTCCTTGTTATTGTCCGGGTTGACGATGAGAACCGCCTCGCCCAGATCTTCGACAAGCTGCGTCGTCGCAGATGTTCCGGTGCCATAGGTCGGGGCCTTGAGACATCCCGAAAGCGAGGCGACGCCAACGAGAGCGACCGCGATCTTCAACGAACTGGAAACAAATGACATGCGCTCTAAACCATTCCTCTGCGCTTCATAACAGCGCCTTCAACAGGACATCCGGCCTGTGATCTATCAGACATAAATCCGGCGAAACCGCGATAGCACTAACGTAAATCTATCATTTTCGCAATTCTTCACACAATACCTTATCGGAGAAGACAAAAAGCGCCGGAACGTAAAGTATTTCGGCGCTTAAAATCCAGCGGACTAAGTTCAGGCTTTCAATGCAGCCAGCTCTTTCAGCGCCGCTGCATCACGGGCGGATACATCCGGATAGTCCGGGTCGGAGCCGACATCATCCGTAATGCGCCAGGAACGTGCGCACTTCGTGCCCTTTGCCAGAGCAGGCACAACAGCAACACCGGCAACTTCACCAAGGCGGAAAGCCTCTTCCGGCCCCTCACCTTCCTTTACAGTAATGCCCGATGTGATGCAGATCTCCTCGAAATCCCGGCCTTCCAGCGCGGCAAGAAGCGCTTTGTCAGCGATATAGACCACCGGTGCGGCCTCCAGCGAGGCGCCAATCCGCTTTTCGCGGCGCTCGATTTCGAGAGCACCGGTTACGACGCGACGAACCGCCCGGACCTTCTCCCAACGTGTGGCCAATTCAGGGTTCAGCCAGTCGGCGGGAACGTCCGGAAACTGCTCCAGATGAACAGAAACGGCATCCGGATTGCGCGACAGCCATGCTTCTTCCATGGTAAACGGCAACATCGGCGCCAGCCATGTCACCAAGCAATCGAAGAGTTTGCGGATAACAACAAGTGCCGAACGACGGCGCAGCGAAGACGGCGCATCGCAATAAAGCGCATCCTTGCGGACATCGAAATAAAACGCCGACAATTCGATATTGGCAAAGTCCGTCAATGCACGGGCAATCTTCTTGAAATCGAAGTTGTCATAACCGGTGCGCACCAGATGATCCAGCTCGGCAAGGCGATGCAGCATCAGCCGCTCCAGCTCCGGCATATCGGCAACGGCGATATCCTCGCCCTCGTCATGGGCAAGCGTGCCGAGCATCCAGCGCAGCGAGTTCCTGAGCTTGCGATAGGTATCAACATTGGTCTTGATAACCGTGTCGCCCAGACGCTGATCTTCCCAGTAATCCGTGGTCATCACCCACAAACGCAGGATATCGGCACCGGATTTGGCCATCACATCCTGCGGGAAGACCTGATTACCCAGCGATTTCGACTGTTTGCGGCCCTGTTCATCCATGGTGAACCCGTGGGTAACGACGGCATTGTAAGGCGCACGGCCGCGCGTGACGCAACCTTCCAGCAACGAGGAATGGAACCAGCCGCGATGCTGGTCGGAGCCTTCGAGATAGACATCGGCCGGCCATTTCAGGTCCGGGCGGTCTTCCAAAACGAAGGTATGCGTCGAGCCTGAGTCGAACCAGACATCGAGAATGTCGGTGACCATTTCCCAGTCTTCCGACGCCCGCTCGCCGAGGAAGCGTTCACGCGCGCCTTCGGCAAACCAGGCGTCGGCACCTTCTGCCTCAAAGGCCTCGAGGATACGGGCATTCACGGCATCGTCCACCAGCACGTTTCCGGCCTTGTCGGCAAAGATGCAGATCGGCACGCCCCAGGCGCGCTGACGCGAAAGCACCCAGTCGGGCCGCCCCTCGATCATGCCGCGCAACCGGTTCTTGCCGACAGCTGGCACAAAGCGCGTATCATCAATGGCTGAGAGAGCACGCGAACGAAGTGTGGAAGCGTCACCGAGGTCTTTGTCCATATAGACAAACCATTGCGGCGTGTTGCGGAAGATGACGGGCTTTTTCGAACGCCATGAATGCGGATAATCATGCTTGATGCGGCCACGGGCAAACAAGCGGTCAGCGGCGATCAGGGCCTTGATAACGCGGTCGTTTGCATCGCCCTTCTTGCCGTTGTCATCCATGACACGGGCAGCCCCGCCTTCAGCCGACGGACCGAAACCCGGAGCCTCGTCGGTGTAGAAACCATCGTCGCCGACCGTGAACGGGATCTTCGGCGAGATGCCGCGCTCTTCCAGTTGACGCGCTTGATCCATCCATGCGTCAAAGTCCTCCCGACCGTGGCCCGGCGCAGTGTGGACGAAACCCGTACCGGCGTCATCGGTCACGTGGTCGCCATCAAGCAGCGGCACTTTGAAGTCATAGCCGAGATCGACGAGTGGATGAGCACAGGTCACGCCGGCAAGCTCGTGTGCATCAAGATCGCGAACGAGCTTCAGTGTCACTTTCGCTTTCGCAGCGCATTCGTCGGCTAGGTTCTTGGCAAAGAGAACGCGCTCGCCCGGCTGCGGACCAAAATCGTTGACCGCTTCGGTGACTTCATAAAGCCCGTAGGCAAAGCGCGAGGAGAACGACACGGCGCGGTTGCCCGGGATCGTCCAGGGCGTGGTGGTCCAGATGACGACGAAGGCCCCTTTGAAATCATCTGGACCTTCCGTCACCGGGAACTTCACCCAGATCGTATCCGACTGAACCTCGTGATATTCAACTTCCGCCTCAGCCAGCGCGGTGCGCTCGACCACAGACCACATGACCGGCTTGGAGCCACGGTAAAGCTGACCGGATTTGGCAATTTTCAGAAGCTCGCCTGCAATCCGGGCCTCAGCATGAAAATTCATCGTGGTGTAAGGCTTTTCGAAATCGCCCTCGATGCCAAGCCGTTTGAACTCAGCGGTCTGAACATCAATCCAGTGCTGAGCGAAATCACGGCATTCCTGCCGAAATTCGTTGATCGGCACTTCGTCCTTGTTCTTGCCCTTGGCGCGGTAGGCTTCCTCGATCTTCCATTCGATCGGCAGGCCGTGGCAGTCCCAGCCCGGCACATAGTTCGAATCGTAACCGCGCATCTGGAAAGAGCGGGTGATCACGTCCTTGAGGATCTTGTTCAGTGCATGGCCGATATGGATATTGCCGTTGGCATAGGGCGGGCCATCATGCAGCACGAATTTCTCGCGACCTTTGGCGTCCTCGCGCATCTTCTTGTAGAGGTTCATTTCCTCCCAGCGCGCAACAATTTCGGGCTCTTTCTTGGGCAGGCCCGCACGCATGGGAAAATCGGTTTTCGGCAGATTAAGCGTTTCAGAATAATCGATGGTATCTTTTTTGTCGCTCATGATATCGCGGCTTTTTCTCTGGTGCTGCGCCGTGCGGCGTGCTTTCGCAAATCGTTAGGGAATCTGTCGGTGGCAAGGGCGTCACAAACGCCGAAATCCCGGACCTTCCGGCGCCTCAGTTCAGGCTGCGCGGAAAGCCGGGCCAATAATTCGAATGATGCGAAACCGTATCCCAGTTATCATGCGCCCGTCTTTACGGCTTTTTGTCCGGGATGAAAAGAGGGTTGTCGGCAGCAGGGCGTTTTCAAAGGCTCAGAATGCAAACTTACCATCCAGCTCTGAGAACGGCTGAACCGCTGAAAGCAAAGCTTTCGCCTGATCGGCATCGCGATGCATCTGTGCCACGAGCGCTTCCAGCCCGTCGAACTTGATCTCGTCACGCAGGCGGCCGAACAGTGAGACAATGCCCGTCTCACCATAAAGGTCGCCCTTGAAATCGAAAATATAGGTTTCAAGAAGCGGGCGCCCGTCTTCGACCACAGTCGGACGGCGACCAAAACTTGCAACACCATCGTGCAGCGTGCCGCAAGGGCGGCGGTAACGGACAGCATAAATGCCGGGCCTGAGCTTGGCATCGGGATCGAAGGCCATATTTGCGGTCGGGAAGCCGAGTGTACGCCCCAGCTTCTCACCATGGATCACCTCGCCCATGACCGTGTAGCGATAACCGAGCAAGCCGGAAGCTTCCACCACTTCCCCCCGTGTCAGCAGATCCCGGATCCGGCTGGAGGAGACAACCTCGGCATTCTCGTCACGAAAGGCATCCATCAGCGTTACGCCAAAGCCATGACGTTTGCCAGCCTCCATCAGATAGGCCGGGCCGCCCTCGCGATTGCGCCCGAAATGGAAATCGAAGCCGGTCACAACTTCGCTGGCAGCCAGCCAGTCCATCAAAACCGTGGTAACGAATTCCTCAGGCGAGCGCTGAGAAAATGTGCGGTCGAATGGATATTCGATCACAGCATGATAGCCCATCGCCTCCAGCAGCTTGGCTTTCATCGGCGCCGGTGTCAGCCGGAAAACCGGTGCCTGCGGATTGAAAACCGTGCGTGGATGCGGCTCGAACGTCAGCACGAGTGCAGGCACACCGCGTGCTTCGGCGATTTCGAGCGCCCGATTGAGCACGGTCTGATGTCCGCGATGAACGCCGTCAAAATTGCCGATGGCGACAACCCCGCCTTTCAGCCCTTCCGGCAGCGGTTCACGGAATTCATTGCGATGGAATACGGTCATGCGTCGTGTCCAGTTGGATGCTTGGAAGCCCTTTTTCAGCCGCCCTTCAGGCCAGCTTCGGCATCCAGTATTTTGGATGTGCATTCTTTTGCGTCAAGAAGCGATCCAGCAACTGAGCGTCAACTGTTCCGTTGTCGCTGTATTCAGCCTCATGAATGCCTTCTGCGACAAAGAGCAGATCGAGGCCATAATCCAGAGCACCTTTCACATCTGTCGGCATACCGTCACCGATGGCCAGAATGCGTGCCTTATCCGCTTCAGCGCCAAGCTCCTTGGCTTTGACACAGGCCGCATCATAGATCGGCTTGTGCGGCTTTCCGGCTATACGGGTCTCGCCGCCGAGCGTATCGTAAAGGGCGGCAAGTGCGCCGGCACACGGCACAAGCTTATCGCCGCGCGAAACGATCAGATCCGGATTGGCACAGATAAAGGGCAGAGCCCGTTTCTGAAAGGCTGACAGCATCTCGCGATAATCTTCCGCGGTTTCTGTCTCGTCATCAATCAGTCCGGTGCACAGAATACCCTGAGCATCTTCTTCCGGCACAAGTTCCACGCCTGTGCCTTCAATCAGATCGATATCGCGATCTGGCCCGAGGAAGAACAGCTTGCGCGGACCTTCAGCAACCAGCGTCCGCGTAACGTCGCCGGACGTCACGATCGCATCATAGCTTTCGTCGGAGATACCAAGGGTGAGAAGCTGGCCGGCAACACCGGTCGAAAGCCGCGGCGAATTGGTCAGCAAAATGACTTTTTTCCCGTCTTCACGCGCTTGTTTCAGCGCTTCTTTCGGGCCGTCATAGGCACTGACGCCATTATGCAGGACACCCCAGACATCACAGAGGACAACATCATAATGTTTCGTGACGGTGCTCAACGCCTGAATGGATTCGGCCATACGGGATCCTTTTGAAAATTGTTTTTGGCAGTTGCCGGAAAAGGCTGATTGTTGTGCGGCCAAATGCTCATAACACCGCTTCAAAGGCAAGCCCCGCAACACCTGCAACAATGAGCAGCGGAACGACGCCCAACCGGAATTTCAGCAGTGCAATCGTAGCTGAAACGCTCAGCACCAACGAAAAGACATGAAGGCTGGACCAGTCTGGCCAGACCGGCCCGGCATCGACGAAAGGTTTCAACGTGAAAAGTTCCATCCGCCCGACATCATCGAAAAGAACATGAAGTCCGAACCATAGCGAAAGATTGGCAATCACACCGACAATCGCAGCGCCGATACCGGCCATTGCACCAGCCAGTTTCGGGCTTCTGCGAAGATCTTCAATGAACGGCGCTCCAGCGAAAATGAAAACAAAACTAGGAACGAAAATTGCCCACGCGGTTAAAAATGCACCGATCAGGCCGGATATTACCGGCGCGGCAAACACAGGAGACGCATGGGCGGCAAGAAAGCCCACAAAGCAAAGAACGAGGACCAGCGGCCCCGGCGTGGTTTCAGCCAGCGCGAGCCCATCCAGCATCTCCGAGGGTGTCAGCCAGTGATAAGTCACGACCGCTTCCTGCGCCACATAAGAAAGAACGGCGTAGGCTCCGCCAAAGGAAAACAAAGCGATCCTGACGAAGAATCCGAAAATCTCGGTCAATGTCTGCGGCCCGCTCATTGCGACCAGCAGAAAGAGAGGCAGAAGCCAGATCAACGACCAGATCAGAACCGTGGCTAGCGCGCGCAAGCCCTTTCGCGACCGCGGATTTACAATGTCAGCAACGTCATCACCGACAGTAGGCGCCCGGACCAGGAAATAGCCACCGATACCCGCAATCAGAATAACGAGTGGAAACGCGACACCGAAGACAAAAAGTGCGAGAAAGGCGGCCAAAGCAAAAACAAGCGAAACCGGCCCTTTCAGGGACTTTTTCGACATGCGCCAGAGCGCCTGAATGACAATCGCCAGGACCGCAGACTTCAGCCCCATGAAGATGGCCTCAAGCCAGCTTGTATCACTCAGAAAAGCGTAGAGCGCAGACAAGGCGACAATAACGGCGAACCCCGGCAGAACGAAAAGCAGACCGGCAACGACGCCCCCGCGCACGCCATGCAAAAGCCAGCCGAGATAGGTTGCCAGTTGCTGTGCTTCGGGGCCCGGCAACAACATGCAGTAGTTTAAGGCATGAAGATACCGGTCCTCGCGGATCCAGCGCCTTTCGTCGACCACGACGCGATGCATCAGCGCGATCTGACCGGCCGGGCCACCAAACGACAGACAGCCGATACGGGCGAAAACGGAGACCAGTTCTGAAAAATCCGGTTTATCCACTTTGTTTGTCTCGATTGTCACATTGTTCTCTCATTGACGCGGCAATCTGAAAGCCGCTACACGGCTGGCACAAAGGTTGTGTGAAATCCGTCGATGATTTTCGCAAAACGGTCAGATTTTTTTTCACCGTTTTCTTGACACTGTGTCACCCCCCACCTAAGTCTCCGTCATTAGCACTCCCCAGACAGGAGTGCTAACAGTATCCAGGTGGTCACGAAAGTGACCGCGAATGTCATTTGATCGAGGGTATAGACAATGGCAAGCATTTCTTTCCGCCCCCTGCACGACCGCGTCGTTGTTCGCCGCGTAGAGTCTGAAGAAAAGACCAAGGGTGGCATCATCATTCCTGACTCCGCCAAGGAAAAGCCGCAGGAAGGCGAAATCGTCGCTGTCGGTACCGGCGCACGTGACGAGAGCGGCAACGTTGTTGCACTCGATGTCAAGGTCGGCGACCGCGTTCTGTTCGGCAAGTGGTCGGGCACGGAAGTCAAGCTCGACGGCGAAGACCTTCTCATCATGAAGGAAGCCGACATCATGGGCGTTATCGCCTGATCGGCACACGCCTCTGACGCTTACCATTCCATTCAGCCGGGCTTATGAGCCCATAAAGGTTTGATAAACCAGGAGTTTTCAAATGGCTGCCAAAGAAGTCAAATTCGGCCGCACGGCCCGCGAAAAGATGCTCGACGGCGTCGACATTCTCGCAAATGCTGTAAAGGTCACGCTCGGCCCCAAGGGTCGTAACGTTGTTATCGAAAAGTCCTTCGGCGCGCCGCGCATCACCAAGGACGGTGTTTCGGTCGCCAAGGAAATCGAACTCGAAGACAAGTTCGAAAACATGGGCGCCCAGATGGTCCGCGAAGTTGCTTCGAAGACCAACGACACGGCCGGTGACGGCACCACGACGGCAACGGTTCTCGCCCAGGCCATCGTCAAGGAAGGTTCAAAGGCTGTTGCTGCCGGCATGAACCCGATGGACGTCAAGCGCGGCATTGACCTCGCTGTTGCTGAAGTTGCCAAGGAACTTGTTGCCAAGGCCAAGAAGATCAACACCTCCTCTGAAGTTGCTCAGGTTGGCACCATCTCCGCCAACGGTGAAAAGCAGATCGGTGAAGACATTGCCCACGCAATGCAGAAGGTTGGCAACGAAGGCGTTATCACGGTTGAAGAAGCCAAGACCGCTGAAACCGAGCTGGAAGTCGTTGAAGGCATGCAGTTCGACCGCGGCTACCTGTCGCCCTACTTCGTAACCAATTCTGAAAAGATGGTTGCTGAGCTGGAAGACTGCTACATCCTGCTGCACGAGAAGAAGCTTTCCAACCTGCAGGCCATGCTGCCGGTTCTGGAATCGGTTGTTCAGTCCAACAAGCCGCTCCTCATCATCGCTGAAGATGTTGAAGGTGAAGCGCTTGCGACCCTCGTCGTCAACAAGCTGCGTGGCGGCCTGAAGATTGCTGCCGTCAAGGCGCCTGGCTTCGGCGATCGCCGTAAGGCTATGCTGGAAGACATCGCCATCCTGACGGGCGGCACGGTCATTTCCGAAGATCTCGGCATCAAGCTCGAAAATGTTACCCTCGACATGCTCGGCACGGCCAAGAAGGTCTCGATCACCAAGGAAAACACCACGATCGTCGACGGCGCCGGCCAGAAGGCTGACATCGAAGCACGTGTTTCCCAGATCAAGGCTCAGATCGAAGAAACCACGTCCGACTATGACCGCGAAAAGCTGCAGGAACGTCTTGCCAAGCTTGCTGGCGGTGTTGCCGTGATCCGCGTTGGCGGCTCCACGGAAGTCGAAGTGAAGGAAAAGAAGGACCGCGTCGACGACGCCCTGAACGCAACCCGCGCTGCTGTTCAGGAAGGCATCGTTCCCGGTGGTGGTCTTGCTCTTCTGCGTTGCTCGCATGCCGTTTCGGTTAAGGGCGAAAACGAAGACCAGGACGCTGGTATCGCCATCGTTCGCCGCGCTCTGCAGGCTCCGGCCCGTCAGATCGTCACGAACGCCGGTGACGAAGCCTCCATCGTTGTTGGCAAGGTTCTGGAAAACAACGACTTCAACTACGGCTGGAACGCTCAGACCGGTGAATATGGCGACATGATCGCTATGGGCATCGTCGACCCGGTCAAGGTTGTTCGCACCGCTCTGCAGGACGCAGCCTCGGTCGCTTCGCTGCTGATCACCACCGAAGCCATGATCGCTGAACTTCCGAAGAAGGAAAGCGCCGGCGGCGGCATGCCCGACATGGGCGGCATGGGTGGAATGGGCGGCATGGGCGGCATGGGCGGCATGATGTAATCAGGCGAAAGCCTGTTATGAAATGACCAGTCCGGCCCAATCCGGCAAATATTTTAAGGGCGGCCTTCGGGTCGCCCTTTTTATTTCGGCGCAACCACCCAGAGAGATCGCCGGACAGGCTGTTCTTTGAGGCCAGCACCGGCACCTTCTGCGTTTAACTGAAAATTTTTCAGTTGAATGCCTGCCAGCCCGATAGCCTTTACGGACAAGCATGCGGAGTGCATTTACGACGGCTCTTTGATGTTCCGGTTAAATTCGAAAAGCGTCTTACCGAGTGCTCTTCTTCATGAAAAACCGATATGACATGTTTGGCTAGAACGTCAGGCGCGATGAATGAATCGTATGGGATTCCGTTTTTGTGTGATTTGTGATTCCTTGTGTCAAAGGAGATTTCCGATGACCCGAGCTCTTTC